>JBDHAD010000065.1:0-15373 GCA_039588215.1 Gemmatimonadota bacterium | reverse complement strand
TACGGCATCGTGAAACAGCGCCGGATCCCGGATACCGAGGTAGACGAGGGCGGTGCCGACCGCCGCGAGCTCCTGCGCGCTCAACCCCGGGCTCGCGTTGTAGACGTCGATGAAGCGATCGAAGATTCCCACCGCCTGCTCGTGCTCGCCGCGGTGGTGCAAGAGCCGCCCCAGCTCGAGCTCCGCGAGCAGGGCGTCGGACGCCCCGACCTGGATCGCCCTTCGGAAGCTCTCTTCCGCGCCTGCGAGGTCGCCGGTATCCCGCAGCAGGATCCCGAGGGTGTGGTCCAACTCGGCCGTACCCTCGTGCGCGGCCACCGATGCGCGGATGGCCTCGATCGCGTCTTCGTAACGGCCCACAGCACCGAGCGCCCGGGCGAGCCCGCGAGCTGCGGCGGGGAACTCGACGTCGGCCCGCACCAACGAGCGATAGGCCGAGATCGCCTCGTCGTACCGGCCGGCTCGGATCGCCGCTTCCGCGATGGCGATGTCCGATGTCTCATCGGTCTGGGCGCAGCCGGGGAGCGGAGCGGCGAGCGCGAGCACACCCAGCACGAGCCGGCGTCTCATGGTCTTTCGCCTCGTTCACGAATCGCCCGGTTGGTCGAGGCTAGCTCGAGGAGCAATCTCTCGAGCTCGGTCTCGTAGGCACCCGGATCCATCTCGTCCTTCCTGGCGCGCAGATCCACGACCGCGTCCTCCAGCTCGCGTTTCTTCTCGAGAAGCGCCGCGAGCTGGGGGTCATCGGCTGCCTGTTCCGCCACGGCGGGACGATCGGCGGCGAGAAAGAACCGGCTTGCGAGCCGCCCGTCACCCGCGTCGAGACCGGGCTCCATGCTTCCCTCCCCGTCGCCATCGTCATCTAGCAGGGCATGCTCGGTCTGCAAGCGGTTGTCCCGCGAGTACAGGCGCTCCACCTCGAGGCGCGCGTACGAGAACGCCTCCAGGAGAGACACTCGCTCGTCCTTGTCGGCATCCGCCCCTTCACCGGAATAGGCGTTCACGAAGAAGCTCCCGAAGTGCGTACGGTTTCGCTCCCGGGCCGAGCGGGTGGCGGTCACCACGATCCGTCGCTCGCGGGAGAGGACGGGGAGAAAGCCGCCACTCGCGCTCGAGGTGTTGACGATCGCGACCGTCTGCGTCGGGAACCCGTCGAGCCAAGCGGCGAGATCCGATGCGGTGAGGTCCGGGCCGGGGAGGTTGATCTTCGCCTCGCCACCGGATTCGCTTCCGTGTCCGATCAGCACGATCAGCAACTGATCCCGGGAGCGGACCCGACCTGCCAACTCCTCGATTCGGCTCTGCACGTTCTCGCGCGTGGAGCGCGCGACGATCCGATCCGGCGCCGATGATTGGTCCTCGGCGAGCCATGATAGCTGCGCGTCAGCCAAGCCCCACCGCTCGCGAGCGGCGTCGAGCAGCGTGGTCGCCTGCGTGCGGAACAGATCTTTGTACGCGGGCTCGCCGCCCAAGCCGCTGATCACGAGCAAGTGGGTAGATTGCCCGCGTGCTCCGCCGCCACCGAGCATCAACGCGATCATCGCGAGGACGCCGGGCCGGCCCATCACTCTCGGCAGGCGCCCGCTCACGCCAGACTTCTCCAGCGCCGGTACCCCCACTCGGTCGACAGGAGCAGACCGAGCAGGATGAACAGGATCGGCATGTCCCACAGCGGCTGTTCTTCCTGCACCGTGTCACCGCTTTCCGTGAAACGGATCTCCTCGGGCAGGGCATCCACGTTGTCGAGCGTGTAGAAGCGCCCGCCGGTCTCCGAGGCGATTCTCTCGAGGAGGGCGGTTCGACGTCCTGCGCCGAACGGCTCCCTCTCGGGGGCACCCGACCGGAAGTGCGCCATGCCTTGGAGGGGGGTAGTCCCCGGGTCACCGGGGACACCGGGAAGCGTGGCTACAGCCTCGACCTGGTAGAGTCCATCCTCGTCGGGCACGAAGCGGCCCTCGTATTCCCCATCAGCCTCGACGGTCCACTCGAGGGGCACCTCTTCGGGCACGCCGCTCGGACCCGTGACGCGCGCCACGACACCGGCTCCGTTCACCCGTAGGAAGCGCTCGTCCTCCACCTCCGCGCGGATCGTGACCGGCTCTCCCGGTGGGATCGACTCCTCCGGCAGGTCCAGTCGGACCCGTCCGGGCACATCATGTACGAGCCACCGTAAGAGCTGACGCCACAACGTTTCATGCGTCTGGTCTTCAAGTGGAATATCGGCGTGCATCTGCCACAACCACGAATCCTGGATGGGCAGCGCGATCGCGGTCCCGCGGCCGTACCGCTGGTGCGCGAGCAAGACCCGCTCCGACCCACCCCCCACCGGCTCGCCCCTCAGCAGGGTCACCGCTCCGGGCTTCACGTCTTCCACGCGGTTCACCGAGGTCACGGGCGGAAGCGTCGTCCATCGATCCGCCGACGTGGACTCGTCCCCGGCGATACGCATGGCCGGGTGGCGGCGCCCGGCCGGTGTAACCTGGGCGCGCACTTCCACCAGCTCGCCGGGCTCGACGCCCGGATCCAGCACGACCGGGAGCGCATCCGCCAACGGGGTTCCGGCGTAGCCACCCTCCGCGAGCGCGCGGTGTCCTCCCAGAACCAGGAGCCCACCGCCTCTCTGCCCCACGAAGTCGGCCATCATCTGGAGCTGATCGTGCGTGAAGAAGCTGGCCTCGACATCCCCCAGCACGAGCCCGCTGTACGCGAACAACTCCTCCCGTGTCGTGGGGAATCCGCCGGCCAGCTCCTCGCCGTCATCAACCTGGAGTCGCAAGAACTTCTCATCCGCCGTGCGCAGCAGAACGACGACCTGGAGGTTGGCGTCATCCTTCACGGCCCGTCGAAGGAACTTGAGCTCGGGGCGTGGAGTGCCCTCGAAGTAGAGGATCTTGCGCCGGTTGTCCCACACCTCGACCAGTGCGACCCGCGCGTTGTTCTCGGCTACCGCTTCTCCCTCGACCGGGCGGACCCGAAAACGGAGCTGTCGGGGGCCAGACTCCTCCATGGCGAATTGGATCTGGATCGGAACCTCGCCCGCGGCACCCAGCTCCACCTCCTGGGTCCCCACGATCCTCCCACCGTCCTCTACGTCAAGGCGCACCCTTTGGCCGGTCAGCCCCGCGTGCGAGAGGATCACATCCGCGACGAGGGTCGTGCCGAGCAACACTCGACGCGGGGTCTCGACCCTTCGGATCTCGACATCGGGTGTGATTCGCTCGCGGCCGAGTCCGACCGTATACACGGGCACCGACGTGGCCTGCAGTGCCACCAGCGACTCTCCGAGGGGCTGCTCGGCGTTGTCCGCCCCGTCCGTGACGAGCACGATGCCCGAGAACGGGAGACCGGTCATCTCCTGGAGAACCCGCTCGAGGGCTCCGGGTAGATTCGTGCGCTCGCCCGTGAATCGGAAACCGGTCGGGGTCGCGAGGCGTTCGGCCTCACCCGCGAAACGATAGAACCGCACCCGAAACTTCTCTTCGAGGGCCTCCCGGATCCGCCCCATCCCGTCCGGGTCTCCGTCGGATGACCGGATCAGTGAATCGGGGGCGGCCACCGAATCGGGCGCAGCGGCGGGATCGAGGCCGGCGTGCTCGGTCGATGCCGTGCCGCCATTGGGCGACGGGTCGCCGTTCTCCGTCTCGCCGCCAAAGAGATCGAGAACGCGTGCCCCACGAGCGGTCCCGCCCTCGTCGGCCACGCGCATGCTGCGCGAGTCATCGAGCACCACGGCCACGTAGTTGCGCCGCGGGACGATGGTCGAGATCAGGAGCACCGGCCGGAACAGCGCGAACAGCAGGACGGCGAGTGCCGCCGTTCTGAGCGCGCTCAGAAGCCAACGGTCGCGCCCACTCTCCGTACCCTCCGCCGCGCGGTGCTGCAGAAGCAACGGGACCGCGACGGCCAGGAAGGCCAACGCGAGGCCGAACGCCCACACGGGGAGTGCGAGCGAAAGGTCGCCTCGCTCGAAGACGAGCGGTCGGTATTTGAAGAAGAATTCGAACACGCGGTCGCTATGCTCTCCCTCCTCGATCGACGCCGCAAGTCGCCACGGGGCTCACCCGAGGTGTCGATTCCTGGATGTCAAGGAATAAACAAACGGTGTGCAGTCTCCGTTGCCCGGCCTCGATCCCACGCATCCCGAGGGGCGACAGCGATTTGACTCCTGACGCTGAATCCTTATTTTCTCGCGTCGTCGTTCGTACCCGTCAGTCGCTCTCGTTTCGCCGGACACTCTCCTGAGCATGCCGGATCCCCGGGTGGATGATTCCCGAGGGCCCGTTTCTGTATACAAGCGTCCGCCGAGTAGTCGGCGGCCGCGGTCGATTCCCAGCATCGAAGCATGTTCTGTCGGTACACGAGTGCGCGCTTGGGTTGCCATCAAACACCTGATGCACAAAACGGTCATCGCTGAATGAGCGCGTCTGGTCGCTTCGAGACCGATGTCTTCCTCAGCTTCGCCGACCCGGACGATGCGTCCGTAATGCCCGGCGAGGCGGGGTGGGTCACCGGGTTCCGAACCGCCCTCGGCGCGTTCGCGCAGCAGATCCTCGGCCGCCCCCTTGCCGTCACCGACGCGTCCGCCGCGTCCGTCGGGCCGATCGGCAGTGCGACCTTCGTCTCGATTCTCTCCCCGGGCTATCTCCAGGCGCCCGAGCGCCTCGCCGACCTCACCACGTTCGCGGACACCGCAGCCATAGCCGCCGGGCCCAGTGGTGGCGGCGAGCGGCGCATCTTCAAGGTGGTCAAGACGCCGGTGAAGCCGGGCGAGACTCCCGAGCCGCTGATCCGATGCTTGGAGTACGCGTTCTTCGACCTGGATGAAACCACCGGAGCGGCGAGCGAGTTTCGCGCCGAGTTCGGCCCCGAGGCAAAGCAGCGCTTTCTCTCCAAAACATACGAGTTGGCTCAGAACCTGTGCGCGTTGGTCACGCAGCTACAGAAGACCGGGGCGGTCGCGGCCGACGCACCTGTGGCACCCCCGGAAGCGCCTGTGACGACGGCAGAGGCCCCTGTGGACTCTGCGGCACCCGCCTCGGAGACACCGGCACCTGAGACACCCGCCGCCGCGCCCGTGGCCCTCGAGGCCCCCGGCGCCCCCGCCGTTCACGAGGCGCCCGCGGCTCCTGTGCCCACCCCCGCGTCGGCCAACGGGGACGGAGGCCGGACGATCTATCTGGGCCAGACGACCTCCGATCAAAAGGAAGCGCGAGATCTCGTGCGCGGCGAGCTGCAGCAGCTGGGTCACACCGTGCTTCCTGACCGCGATCTGCCCCTGGCAGCTGTCGAGCTGAGCGACATGGTCCAGGAGGCACTCGAGCGGTGCGACCTCGCGGTCCACCTCATTGGGAGCACGTACGGCCTCGTGCCGGAAGGGGCGTCGCGCTCGATCGTGGACCTGCAATGCGAGCTTGTGGGCGCACGAGGCCTGCCGCGTCTCATCTGGATCTCCCCCGACAGCGAGCCGGCGGATGAGCGTCAGGCGAGCTTCCTCGAAACGCTGGAGAGCCAGGCCGTGGCCCGTCGAACGACGGATCTGCTTCGTACGCCACTCGAAGCGCTCAAGACGGCGATCCGGGACACGCTGGCCAAGTTGGACAAGGCCGAGCGAGCGCCGGCCGCAGCCGGGGATCAGATCAAGATCTACGTGATCTGCGACGAGGAGGACTTTCGGGCCACGAAGCAGCTGGCGGATTTCCTCGGCGAAACGGGATTCCTGGTCTGGCGATCCACGTACGGTGGGGAGCCCTCCGACATTCGCGAGCTCCACCGACAACGCCTGCTCGACTGCGACGCGAACATCGTGTTCTACGGCAAGGCGAGCGACACCTGGTTCGAGATGAAGCTCATCGATTGGCAAAAGGCCGCCGGCTGGGGGCGCTCCGAACAGATGTTGGCCCAGGCGGTCCTGGTGAGCCCGCCTTTGACCGACCACAAGCGGAGCCTGCGCGTATCCGATGGTCTTCTGATCGAGAGTGCCGAGTCGGTCTCTCAGGACTCGCTCAGACCGTTCCTCGAGCAGATCCAGCAGACAAAGACCACCGGATGACCGTCGGGCTGGGCCTCGCGGACACGGACTGGCAGTCGAGGAACCCCTTCCCCGGCCTGCGTCCGTTTCTCGCGGGCGAGACGCATCTGTTCTTCGGGCGCGACGAGCCCACGGACGAGCTCATCGGACAACTGGGTGAGTCGAGTTTTCTCGCCGTCGTGGGAGTCTCGGGCAGCGGCAAGTCTTCGCTCGTCAAATGCGGGGTACTTCCGGCGCTCTACGGCGGTTTCCTCGCTGACGCGGGATCGAACTGGCGGGTGGCCATGTTCCGCCCCGGTAACGACCCGATCGGAAACCTCGCCGCCGCTCTCGCCGACCCCGATGTGTTGGGGTCTGCAGCCGCATCCGGCGGGAACGCGGACATGGGCGCCACGATCATGGAGACCGTCCTGCGGCGCGGCTCGCTCGGGCTTGCGGACGCGGTGCGCCAGGCACGGCTGGGGCCCAGGGAGAACCTGCTCGTCGTCGCGGACCAGTTCGAGGAGCTGTTCCGGTTCAAGCAGAGCATGCAAGCCGAGCGGCCGGATGATGAGGCGGCGGCGTTCGTGAAGCTCCTCGTGGAAGCCGCGCGGACCGAGCTTCCGGTCTACGTGATGATCACGATGCGATCGGACTTCCTGGGGGACTGCGCCCAGTTCCGCGATCTGCCGGAGGCGATCAACGAAGGCCTGTACCTGATCCCGCGCATGACCCGGGACCAGCAACGGGAAGCGATCGAAGGGCCGGTGGCGATGGCGGGCGCCCAGATCGCACCCCGCCTCGTGCAGCGGCTGCTGAACGACGTGGGCGACAACCCCGACCAACTCCCGATCCTCCAGCACGCGCTCATGCGGACCTGGGACCGCTGGGCGAGCGAGACGCGCCACCCCGAGTCGATCGATCTGTCGGACTACGAGACCGTCGGGCGGATGGAGGGCGCACTGGATCAGCATCTCGATGAGGTGCTGGACGGAGTGACCGAGGGCCGCCCGGCCCGAACCGAGCTTCGCGATATCGCGAAGCGGATGTTCCAGACGCTGACCGAGAAAGAGGAAGACAACCGGGCCATTCGACGACCCGCCACGGTCGATGAGATCTGCACGGTGGCCGAGGCGGAGTTCGCCGACGTGGCGACGATCATCGAGGAGTTTCGCGCGCCCGGTCGAACATTCCTGATGCCGCCGCACCAGGATCAACTGACCGGCGATACGCTCATCGACATCTCGCACGAGAGCCTGATCCGGAACTGGACGAAACTCCGGGGGTGGGTCGAGAACGACGCGGAGCACGCGCGAGTCTATCGGGCGCTCTCCGAGGCGGCCGAATCGTGGAAGACCGTAGGCCACAGCCCGTATCAGGGCCCAGTGCTGCAGCGGGCTCTCGATTGGTGGGAAACGTGGGGAGGCGAAGATGCGGCTCGAGCGTGGACGCGGCCTTTCGATGAGCGATCGAGACGCCCGCAGGGATTCCAACACGCCAAGGAGTTCCTCATGTGGAGCGAGCGGGAGCGCATCAAGCGCTTTCGCAGGAGAGTGGGAGCCGGCGGAGCCGGTCTCGCCGCGCTCGTGTTTTGGGCGCTCGTGTCCACGGCGACCGCACGATTCGAGGCCCGCGCCCAGCTGATCGAGCTCGCTGCGACTCGACCGGATCCCCTCGAGGGCTCGCTGATCCTCGCCGAGTTGCAGAACGAAGAGTCGTTCATCTGGAGACTGGCCAGCCGAATCTGGAGGCCGCTCGGCCGAAAGCGAGACCGGGCTGACGGCCGCGGGGTGGAGGTCGCGCTGGATCTCGCGCAGCAGGCGATCCCTGCCGCCGCCCCGCTTCGCCATTCGTCACCGGTGCGTGAGTTGGTCTTTGACGCGAACGGAAAGCGGGTCCTCACACTGTTCGACGATGACACCGCCGAACTGGTGGACGCCGAGACCGGCGAGTCGCTCCAGCTGCCGTCCGCGATCGACTCGGCACAAGGGCGCATCAAGAACCTCTTCTTCGTCGACGACTCGACGTTCGCGTTCTACGACGAGGACAGCATGCTTCGGATCGCAGGCGGAGCCTCTTTCCAAATCCCTCGCGGACGAGACTACAGCGCCTTCAGCCCAGGCGGGAAGCGTTTCTTGGCGCTGTACTCAGATCCGGGCATCGTGTGCGTTTGGACGCTCGACCACGCGGCCCGGACATCCGGCGGAGGGTCAGAGGTCGGGAATGACCGCACCGACTGCCAGGCCGCGATCGATGGAGGCTCGGCCGAGGTCGAACAGCCGCCCTCGTCCGTAGACCGCCAGGCTCTGGTGAGCCTCGTATTCCGGCACGAGAGCGTCGTGATGGCTCACTTCAGCCGGGACGGCACGCGACTCGCCACTCGATCGTACGCGGAGGAGAACGGGCTACGTGGGTGGAATCTCGATACGGGCGACGAGATCGGCCGGGCTTCGAACGAAGCGGTTCTGGACGTGGCTATCTCGGGGGGTTCCGGGCGGCCGTTGCTGGCGACCGCCCACTTCGACGGTGTAGCCCGCGTCCGGGAGTTACGGGGCGACTCGGCCGTCGCGCGTTGCGAGCTGGACCACGAGGGACCGGTCGAGTCGATTTCTTTCGACCGGGCTGGAACCCGGGTGCTGACGGCATCGGAGGACGGCCTCGCCCGTGTGTGGGACGTCGGGGCCGACGCCTGCCCGCCGCCAGCCGACTCGATACGACAGCCCAGGAGTCTGCATACGCTGGCCGGGCGAGAAGGGGGCCTCGCCGCCGCGTACTTCGGACCCGAGGAGTCCGAAGTCGTGGCTCTCTCGAGTACCTTTTCCACGGTCAGACGGTGGCGCGTCGAAGCTGGCGAGAGACCCCGCGTACTCCAGGTGCTGCGCGGCCCTCCAGCGCGCGCGGTCGCGCTTAGTGGAGATGGCCGGCTCATCGCGACGGGGGGAGCACGAGGTGATGTCCGCATCTATCGAACGGCCGGCACGAAGTGGTTCACCGAGCCCGCCGACGCAGAGGCAATATGGCATGTGGCGGTCGCCCCTGACGGGTCACGGTTCGCGACAGCACACCCCGATTCGACCGTGCGGTTTTGGGATCGAGACGGGGAGCCCGTCGGGACTCGCGACACCCTCGACGGGACACCCACCTCTCTCGCCTTCGCCCCCGACGGGCGATTGGTCGCTGCGGTGGGAGCCACGACGGTCGTTTGGGAGGCGGGCGGCGAGGCGACGGATCAAACGCTAACGAATCGGGCCGAGGTTCAGAGCTTCGGGTTCGATGAGACCGCGGGCTACATCCTCGCGGGCTTGGTCAACGGGTGGGCGGAGCTATGGGACGCGGCAGAGAGGAACGTGATCGATTCGATCAACGCGGGCGAGGGGCGACGGATCGAAGCCGTGGCGCGAAACCGCAGTGGCGTCACCGCGACGGGCGACGGCTGGGGCAAGCTTCGGATCTGGACCCGGACCGGCGACCCGGCCGGGCTCGACACGGTCTTCTCGAACGTGCGTTTCCTCGCGTTCAGCCCCGACGGCCGGAGCCTCGCTGCAGTCACCGGGGACACGGTGCGCGTCAGGTCGTTGAAGGGGGGCGCCAACGAGTGGCGAACGGGAGACCTCGAGGACTGGCGGGAATGGAAGCTCCCCGGCGCCGTCGGTCTCCACTTCGTATCCGACACCACGCTCCTCACGGCGACGGAACAGGGCGCGGTGCAGACCTGGCATGCATCGCGGGGGGACCCTTTGTTGGCATTCGACGCCGGCGCTCCACCGCTCTCTGCATCTGCGGTGGCCGCGAACGGCTCGGTCGTAGCCACGTACCATTTTGACGATGAGGCCGTCCGGCTTTGGCCGACGGGGTATGCCTCGTCCCGACGGACGGCGCAACGCGAATGGCAGGGGCTCCTCCGATACCTTCGCGAGCGCACCAGCGCCTGCCTGGATTCGGACCAACGCCGGACCGGGTTAGGTGAGGAACCCGGAGAGGCTCAGACGCGGGAGGGGGCGTGCCGGACACGTTATCAGACGAAGCTTGGGGAGAACCGTTGATTGTGAGGCCTCGAGCGCCAATGGCGACACCGACCCGGACGATCGACGGGAATCGGATCACTCCTTGCCCAAAAGGATGGAGAGCATGCGGAAGACGGTCCTGATCCTGGCGACGGTGGCTTGCTCCGTACTCGTGCCAAGCCCCGCTCTGGCACAGTGGGCGCGGATTATCGAGATCAAGCGCGTGACCCCAGCCAAGGATTCCACGGCGGACAAGGGTGTTGCGGACACGCGACATGTCTGGGTGTTCCCCACGGGAGACAAGGCGGAGCGAGCAGAGGCGTTTCACAATCGCGAGTTCCAGCATCGCGATCAGCTGGGGCTCGCCCTCCCCTGGGCGACGAAGCTCGGAATCCTGGTCAGGGAGCGTGGGAGGCAGAAGGAGCGCCAGGCGGTGGTCGCAAGGGCGTTCTTCGACCAGCGCGGCAACAAGGTTCTGAAGGGCCCGGCCGACAGCCCGGACGGCGCCTTGTACAGCTTCGAGCGCTCCGGTGATCAGACGCAGGTGGAAATACTGAGCGGCGCCATGGTCCTCCGTGACTGGAAGGGGGGGGATGGCGAGACGGTGTGCATCCGTGCTACCGGCGCCTGCGCTCGCACCGTGGGGACGAGGTTCGCGATCGAGGTCGACGACGACGAGCGCTCGCGGCTCGCCGTCGAGAAGGGAGACGTCGAGATCGATTGGACGCACGCGGAGGATTCAGATTCGACGGTCGTCGTCATGGCCGGGGCGCGAAGCGTATGGACGTGGACCGAGCTCGACCCGCCCGAGGAGGAGGCCACCGATGACGTCCTATTCGGACCGATCTCGGACGCGCTCGAGCACTACGGCGACGACGTGTGGGGAACGTCGATCTGGAAGACGCCCTGGCCCTACCTGGGCGGAGCGGGAGTCGCCTGCCTCCTGACGTATGTCTTCGATGTCTGGCCTTGTGGCGCCCGGGGTGACGCGACGGGTACCGTAACGGTTAGCCCCTGAGCCGGGGCGATTGGAGAAAAGTAACATGCTGAAGCAACACATGACCCGAATCGTCGCCTGCCTGGTGGTTGGCATCACCGCGGCCTGCGGTGACAGCCCCCTCGCCGACAGCTCATCCGGCTCGGCGGAAAGCCAGGTCCGTTTCGACCTGACCGGCGCCGCGCTCCCCTTTGAGGTGTGCGAGGAGGCTGATGCGGTCGCCCTCTCTGTCTCGCCGCCGGAAAAGAGCATCGCGCCGGGGCCGAGACAGGACATTGGCGCGCCGCGCCCGTGCGATGCCGTCTTCACGGTGACGGTGAAGAAGAACCGCCGGGCCGATTTCACCGGAGAAGTGTTTGGAAACGGGCGACCGCTGCTCGGGGGGACCGGCACCCTGCCCAAGAAGGACGCGAAGAACGGCTTCAACGTCCGGATCGACTTGGCCGAGATCGAAGCCATGCAGGTGAGGACCGAGACGGAAGGCATCGACCCGGTGAGCGGTCCCCAGAGCCTCCAGTACAGTTTCACCGTCGATGGCAAGCCGGCCCAGCCCATCGGCATCGGCGCGACCGCCCTGGTGAGTTTGAACGCCCTGGCGGCCGGTCAGCGCATGGTCGAACTGGATCCGAGGCCTTGTACGGTGATCGACGGGCTGCCCAACCCGCGCCCGGTTGGGGTGCCTGAGCTGCGAACCGAGGTGGGCGACGTTCTTTTCCGGCTCGACTGCAGCGGTGGCGGGAACGTCAGGGTGAACCCAGACCCCTCCTGTCCTGCGCTGACGTCTCTCGACCTTTCCGTGGACGGCGGTCCGGCGATGCCGATCCCGGTCAACAGCGACATCACGATCGGTCCCCTCGATGCGGGGACGCACACCTTCGAACTCGTTGGCCTGCCTACGTTCGTCGAAAGGGTCAACCCGGACAACCCGGTGTCGGTCACCGTACCGGCGGGCGGGACGGTCGACCTGGACTTCTTCGTGATCTGCGTCACTGTGATTGCTGATCCTTTTCCTGTTGATCTGACGGTGAACATCCTTGAGATCGTTGGGAGGGTCATTGGGGATAGAATGGATGTCACCCTCGACCCTGGCGCACTCGGCGCCCAGACGAGGTCGGTCACCAGCTCCACCTCCACCGCGACCGTCGTCTTCCCAGATGTCTCGGCGGGCAACCACACGGTCCTTCTCACTCTGGTCGGCGGAGAGTGTGTATTCGAACGCCCCGTGAGCAACCCGCGGCTAGTGTCGGCGCCAGGTTCGACCACCTTCGACATCGAGTGTATGCCCTGAGGTCGGGTTGACGATGGATTACGAGGACTTCTCGATTCGGATCTCCGTCGGAGCTGACGGGAGGTACGAGGTGAACGTCAGGTCCCCCGCAGGAACCGGGGACGCGACGCTCGAGCTTCCCTTCGGAGTCGATGAGGTGGGAGGCATGGTGGCCGGCCTGTCGCGCAGCGTGAGCGGCGACTCATCGGGATCGAACGGGGGGTCCACCAAGCCGGCACGCGACATCGGCGTCGCCGGCAGTGTGACCCCGCTCGATGACCCGTCCGCACCGGCGCGGGGTGTCGCCGAGGTCGGCAACCAGCTGTATCAAGCGCTCTTCAAAGGGAAAGTCCAGACTCTCTTCGACAAGAGCCTCGGCAGGATCCAGCCCGTCCCAGACCTGGGGCTCCGAATCCGCCTGAACCTCGATCTGGAGGACGAAGGTCTTCGTGAGTTGGCGCGACTGCCCTGGGAGTTCCTCAACGACGTGGTGGACCAGGACCACGTATTCCTGAACCTGTCCGAGGATACGCCGCTCGTACGAGATCTGGATGTCGAGAAGCCACCGGAGCCCCTCCCCTTCCAGCCTCCTCTTCGCGTGCTGGTGGTGATCGCGAACCCGCGAGGATCGGCGGCGCTGAACCTGGACAAGGAAAAGGAGATCATCCAGAAGACGTTCGCAGAACTCGAGGGTGTCGAGATGAAGATCCTCGAGCCGGCGACGTTAGGGAAGTTGCTCGACGAGCTGGACCTCGAGGACTACCACGTGCTC
Organism: Gemmatimonadota bacterium; assembly: GCA_039588215.1. GTDB lineage: Bacteria > Gemmatimonadota > Gemmatimonadetes > Palauibacterales > Palauibacteraceae > JBDHAC01. The sequence continues at coordinate 2,326 of JBDHAD010000065.1, read as the reverse complement.
CACTACATGGGGCACGGGGACTTCGATGAGGAGGAGGGCGGCGTCCTGCTCCTGGAGAGAGAAGACGGCGGGCAGGACGCGGTGAGCGGCTCGAGGTTGGCAGGCATCCTGCGCGACCAGGCCGACACGGTTCGGCTCATCTTCTTGAACGCGTGTAAGACCGCCACGTCCTCACAGGAGGGGGCGCGCGATCCGTTCGGCGGTGTCGCGACGTCGCTGATCAAGGCCGGCATCCCGGCTATCGTCGCGATGCAGTTCCCGATCACGGATGACGCTGCAATCGTGTTCTCTCGCACGTTCTATCACCGCATCGTTCATGGAAAGCCGGTGGATACGGCGGTGGCGCAGGCGCGCAAGTATCTGAACAACACGCAGCCCGGCACCAGGGAGTGGGCCACACCCGTCCTGTTCATGCGTTGCAGGGACGGCGTCCTGTTCCATCTCGGAACGACAACGGCGCCACCCGATCCAGCCCTGCATCGGCCGGAGCCCCCGGCGCCGGCCCAGCCGATGGAGATTGCCTCGCCGACGGAGCCGGTCATCCCGGACGGGGTGGACCTCGAAGCGGACTTCGCCGTCTGGTTGGCGGAGGAGGATGGGAACCTCACCCTTCATTGGCGGGCGCGGTCTCCGGGACTGAGGGATTTCGTGGCGCTCTTCCCGAATCAACCGACGGACCCCGATGGATACCTGCCCGACGCGTACGAGTACGCGTCGCAGGAGGGCTCGTACCCCACGAGCGTGCCGGCGAGACCCGGGTGTTGGGTCGCCTACATCGTAGAGGATGCGAGCGGCGAGAAGACCATCGTGTCGTCCTGGGGCCCTACGACCTAGGACCTGCCAAGAGCCGCGCCGCCCGGTCGACCGCGGCCGCCGAACGGTAGCCGTCGAGCGAAACCGGCCGACGCTAGCTGGCCAGCCACTCCGCGATCTTCTCCCGCGCCAGCGGATCCGCGAAATAGGCACTGTGCGCGAGAGCGTTTATGCCCTCGAACACGTAGCGCTCCTCGATCGGAAACATCGCCGGCTCCCGGCTGTCCTCGCCTTCGCGTGGCTTCATTCGCCGATCAAAAACGCCCGTGGTCGGGACGACGAGGTCGTTACCGGTGTCCTGGAAGATCCGGTCCATGACCTTGTCTGCCAGGAAGTTCTTGAGTCCCGGCTCGGACGCGGCGAAATTCGAGGCGAGCGCGAAGTAGCGGGAATCCACCAGGCCCGTGCCTTCGTTGACCCACTTCCCGAACTCGCCCTCGGGACGCATTGACTGGATGCCCTTGAGCCCCTTCAACGTCCCCACCGAAAGCTGCTTGGCGACGGTGACGATCGCCTCCAACACCTCGGTCACGCCGTTGTCCGGCAGCAGATCGAAGAAGTTCAGGAGGTTGGTATATCGGTCGATCAGGGCGCTCATGTGGTCGGGGTCTGCCAGTGCGGTGCCCGCGTTCGGCGACCCTGCGAACACGACCTTCTCGACCCTCACTTCCTTCGATCCGTGCGCCAGGTCACCCCATTTCTCGGACAGCACGCGGCTCACCAGCCCTCCCCGGGAGTGACACATGATGTCCAGGTCTAAGGCGATCTCGGACGGAAGCTTCCCGAGGAACCATTCCACGTTTTCCTTCGGGTCGTCGGAGATCGTGAAGTGGTCGAACGCGAACACGCGACCTTCGTACTGTTGGTGCAAATCGTGGACGAACTCGGTCGGCAGGCCGCCGAACGCGGTGTGTGCACGGCTGAAGGTCCCGTGCACCATGAGCAGTGCCCGGCCGCTCGCCAGATGCGACCACAGCTCGCCGTCGATCTCGTCGGCTTCAGCCGAGCTGAAGTTCTCGGGCGTGAAGCTCCGGAGACGGTAGGGACGCTTCTTCGCCTCCCATTTGGAGGCGAAGAAGTCCCCCACTGCCCCGATCCCCGGCTCGATGAGCGGAAACACCAGAACGTTCAGGAACTTCTTCCCCACCGCACCCACGAGCCCGCGTGTCGCGGGTTCGCCCCCGACGTCCGACACCGTTCTGCGAATCACGTACGTGCGCGTGCCGGTCGGTCCGGCTTCATCGGCTCCACGCGTCGCCGCGGCGGCCCCCGCAGGCTCCGCGAAGTGCCATGTGGCGACGCCCGACTCGTCGGTGCTCAGCACCATCTGACCGTACCCGGAGCCGGGATCCGGGGCCTGCAGCTCGATGGCCGGCTCTCCCATATCGGTGCTGCGCGTGGCCACCCCGACCTCGCGCGCTTGGTCAATCTGGATCGTCCGCCGGCTATCGACGTTCGCCGCCGCCAGGGCGTCGTTCAGACGATTGCCGGTCCGGAGCGAGGCCGCGTCCGC
>JBDHAD010000064.1:0-15817 GCA_039588215.1 Gemmatimonadota bacterium | reverse complement strand
ACCAGGTCCGGATCGTGTCGCTCGATGACGGCGCGGGCCTCGGTTCCGTCGGCGGCGGTGAGGGTGTCGAACCCCCAACCCTCGATCCTGAGCGAGAGGACTTCTCGGAGAGCCTGCTCATCGTCGACGATGAGCAGCTTCGGTTTGGCGCGATCCGTCACCAGTGTCACCCCATCACGATTCCCCCCGGCACTCGCCACCCTTCACGTCCCCCGCCCGACCACCAGCACGACTCGCTGTGTGAGGAGCTACCAACTAAAGCTACCCACGAGCCACCGTGCGTGCCAATGGGGGAGGCGCGGGGCGTGGGAATGGACACCGGTCCCGGTCGGCGGTCACACCCCATACATTGTGGCCGACGACGGCGTACCACCCTGAGCAGGGCATCTGCCGGGCGAGGTCTTGGCCGTTGCCAACGAGGGAGGCGGGAGATGAACAATGGCCATGCGCGGGTCCGCATGCGCGGGTCGGGTCTGCAAATCGATGACGTCGTCGCAGTCGCGCGGCACGGGGTCGAAATCGATCCGCTGGAGCCCGATGTCAGGGAGCGGATGGAGGCTAGCTACGCGTGGATCCAAGCGGCTCTGGAGTCGAACGAGGAAACCGTCTACGGGGTGAACACCGGATATGGCTCGCTCGCGAGCCACAGGATCGCGAGCAAGGATGCGGGACTCCTCTCTCGCAACGTGATCCTCAAATGTGCGGTTGGGGTCGGTGACCCCCTCCCCGAGGACTGCGTACGGGCGATGCTTCTCATCCGCGCCAATTCACTCGCCAAGGGTGTTTCGGGAATTCGACCGGTGATTGTGGAAGGTCTGGTCGAGATGCTGAATCGCGGGGTCACCCCGCGGGTGCCCTCGAAGGGCTCCCTGGGGGCTTCCGGCGATCTGGCTCCGCTGGCCCACATCGCGGCCGTCGCGACGCGCGGGCCCGAAAGCATGCCGGTGGACTACAGCGGTGAAGCCTGGTACGGCGGCGAGCTCCTGAGTGGCGACGAGGCGATGCGACGCGCCGGGATCCCGCGGCCGGTTCTCGAAGCGAAGGAGGGGCTCGCGCTCACCAACGGCACCTCGATGATGGTGGCCATCGGTGCACTTGCGGTACACGACGCGAAGCGCGTTCTGGACCATGCCGAGGTCGCGGCCGCCCTCAGCCTGGAGGGTCTCCGCGCCATCTCCGAGGCCCTGCACCCGTCGCTGCACGGTGTGAGTGAGCAGCCCGGTCAGGTGCGGACCGCGACTCGTCTGCGCGCGATGCTGGCCGGGAGTCGACTCATCGATTCAGACCCCGACCGCGTACAGGACGCGTACAGCGTGCGATGCACGCCTCAGGTGCTGGGCCCGATCCACGACATGCTGGCGTTCCTTGAAGGGCGAATGGAAGCGGCCATGAACGCGGCATCCGACAACCCGCTGATCTTCGTGGATCGTTCGGATTCCGATCGAAAGGCGATCTCTGGAGGCAACTTCCATGGCGCCGGTCCCGCTCTGTGGCTGGACGTACTCGGGATCGCGCTCGCGGAAGCGGCCAACATCAGCGACCGTCGCGTGTTCCGCCTCCTCACACCCGAGCTCTCCGGGGGGCTACCGGCCATGCTCGCTCCCGACCCGGGTCTGAACGGTGGGCTCATGAGCGCGCAATACACGGCCGCGGCGCTCGTGTCCGACAACAAGACGCTGGCGCACCCGGACAGCGTGGATTCGATACCGTCCAGCGCGAATCAAGAGGACCACGTGAGCATGGGGGCAAACGCCGCCCGCCGAGCACGCGAGATCGTCGACAACGTGAGGTACGCCATCGCCGTCGAGCTTCTCGCGGCCACACAGGCGATCTACCTGCGCGAGGATGGTCCTGCGCGGCTCGGGCGTGGCACGACCGCCGCCTACGCCGCGATTCGAGAGCGCGTCGAACCGATCGTGGCGGATCGCGCGCTGGCCCCCGACATCGAGACCCTGGCCGACCTGATCGAGGTTGGTGCCCTCCTCGAAACGGTGGGAGAGGCCCTCGGAGCGCCCCTCGCATGAGACGAGCCGGGGTGCTCGACCGCGGCCTGCGTCGAGCGAGATGAGATATCGGGAGAGTGTGAATGACTAACACGGCGATTCGTCAGATTCGCGCGCCTCGAGGGACGGAGATTTCCTGCAAGGGATGGCACCAGGAGGCGGCGCTCAGGATGCTGATGAACAACTTGGATCCGGAGGTAGCGGAGGATCCGGATCAACTGATCGTGTATGGCGGCAGCGGGCGGGCGGCACGGAGCTGGGAATGCTACGAAAAGATCGTTCACACGCTCCGTCGGCTGGAGAACGATGAGACCCTTCTCGTTCAGAGCGGGAAGCCGGTGGGTGTCTTCCGTACGCACGACGAGGCCCCGCGGGTCTTGATCGCGAATTCTCACCTCGTGCCGAAATGGGCCACGTGGGAGGAGTTCCGCCGTCTGGAGGCGCTCGGTCTCACGATGTTCGGGCAGATGACGGCCGGGTCCTGGATCTACATCGGCACTCAGGGAATCCTCCAGGGCACGTACGAGACGTTCGCTGAGTGCGCCCGCCAGCGTTTCGATGGCTCCCTTGAGGGCCGGCTCGTGGTTACGGCCGGACTCGGGGGGATGGGGGGCGCGCAACCGCTCGCCGCCACCATGGCGGGTGCCGCCTTCCTGGGTGTCGAGGTCCGTGAGGAACGGATCCGGCGGCGGATCGAGACAGGGTACTGTGACCGGATATGCACCGATCTGGACGAAGCCCTGGAGCTGGCGCTGGACGCGAAGTCCAAGCGCGAAGCCCTCTCGATCGGGCTGCTCGGCAACGTTGCGGAGGTGCTGCCCGCGCTCGCCGAGCGAGGCGTGGTGCCAGATATCCTGACCGATCAGACGGCCGCGCACGACCTTCGCCTCGGGTACATCCCGGCCGGATTGTCGGTGGATGCGGCGCTCGAGATGAGCGAGCGCGATCCGGCCGGATACGAGGAGCGGGTGCTGGACTCCATGGTAGTCCACGTGCACGCCATGCTGGCCCTGCAGGAGGCCGGGGCGGTGACGTTCGACTACGGGAACAACCTGCGGGGCCAGGTGGCTGACAACCGTGGGATGAAGGAGGCCTTCGACATCCCGGGCTTCGTGCCGGAATTCATCCGTCCCCTCTTCTGCCGGGGGGCGGGTCCATTCCGTTGGGCGGCGCTCTCCGGTGACCCAGAGGACATCGCGGTAACCGATCAGGCCGTGCTCGACACGTTTCCAGAAAAGCGCGACCTCGCCCGGTGGATCCAAAAGGCTCGCGAGAAGGTCCATTTCCAGGGGCTCCCGGCCAGAATCTGCTGGCTGGAGTACGGGGAACGGGCGGAGATGGGCGAGCGCTTCAACCAACTCGTATCGAGCGGTAAGCTGAGGGCGCCGATCGTGCTCGGCCGCGATCACCTCGACACCGGATCGGTCGCCTCGCCCAACCGCGAGACCGAGGGCATGAGGGACGGATCCGATGCGATCGCCGACTGGCCGCTGTTGAACGCGATGCTGAACACAGCGTGCGGCGCGAGTTGGGTCTCGATCCACCACGGGGGAGGCGTAGGGATCGGGTATTCGATCCACGCCGGTATGGTGTGCGTCGTCGACGGGACGGACTCCGCGAGCCGCAGGCTGGAGCGTGTCCTGACCGCGGATCCCGGCAGCGGCGTGATGCGGCACGCGGACGCGGGGTATGAGGAAGCGATGACAACCGCCCGGGAGCGCGGCGTCGATCTGCCAATGTTGAAACGCTAGCTGACCGCCCGCTCGTCAGCCCGCTCGACGCAGCCCGCGAGAGGTGACCCTATGCCAGTCCTGACGAACATCGCGCAGCTCGCGACCTGTGCCGCCGGCGAAGGCCAGGCGGATGTAGGGGCGATCCCCGGCGCGGCGCTCGCGTGGGACGGGGCCGATGTGAGTTGGGTGGGCCGGGCCCGCGATCTTCCCGAGGCGTACGTGGGGTGGGAGACGTGGGATGCCGGCGGACGGCTGGTGATCCCCGGCCTCGTCGACGCCCACACGCACCTCGCGTTCGGTGGCTGGCGGGCCGACGAGTTCTCCGATCGGATTGGCGGTGCGAGCTACCTGGACATTGCACGCCGGGGGGGTGGGATCGGCTCGACCGTATCGCGGACTCGCGCGCTTGACGAGGAATCGCTGCTGGCGCGATGCCGTGACTTCGCGCGCGAGATCATCCGCCTCGGAGTCACCGCGATCGAGTGCAAGACCGGCTACGGTCTCACGGTCGAAGATGAGCTCAAGCTGCTGAGCGTCTACCGGCGTCTGGCGGAGGAAGGCCCTCTTCGCATCGTACCCACCCTGCTCGCGGCCCACGTGATACCGCCCGAATTCAAACAAGACCGCGCCGGATACGTACAGCTGTTGCTGGATGAGCTTCTGCCTGTTGTCGCCAGGCGCGGGCTCGCGCGCTTCTGCGACGTCTTCGTGGAAGAGTCCGCCTTCAGGCTCGATGAGGCCCGCGCACTCCTGCTGGCCGCGCGTGAGCTCGGGCTGCGCGGAAAGGTGCATGCGGACCAGTTGAGCGATGGGGGTGGCTCAGCACTCGCCGCCGAAGTGGGGGCGGTTTCGGCCGATCACCTCGAGCACGTGTCTGTGGACGGGATCGCGGCGATGGCGGCGGCCGGCGTCGTGGCCGTCACTCTACCGATCGCCACTCTCTACCTGGATCAGGCCCCGCCTCCGGCGCGAGCCCTGATCGACGGTGGGGTATTCGTCGCCGTTGCCACCGACTTCAACCCGGGAACGGCGCCGAGCTATCACCTCCCGTTCGCGATGACTCTCGCGTGCACGCGCCAGCGCATGACTCCGGCCGAGGCCCTGAAGGGAGCGACGCTTTATGCCGCGCGCGCAGTAGGTCTAGAAGATCGCTGCGGGTCGCTCGAGCCCGGGAAGGCCGCTGATCTCGCGGTCGTGGATGCGCCCGACCTGGACACGTGGCTTTATCATCTGCGCGCGAACGCCTGCACCATGACCGTGATCGATGGAGAGATTGCTTGGCGCGAGGACGGGCCCGGCGGATAGCCGCTGTGGCGTGAGGCCTGGCCGCCCTATCGAGGTGGTCGCTTGCTGTCTGTGGAGGGCAGCTCAGCGGTATCCTTTACGATCGGCCCCACAGGGCCCTCGAGACCCAGCTTCATGCGATCCCAGCCGTCCCCGTCATTCCTGACCAGGAGCAGGAGTTCCGTGGCGGCCTCCTCCATGTCCACAGCGATCAACCGTCCGTCGTACCGCTCCTCGATGCGATCGAGCGGCGTGTGGCCAACGACGTGGATGCGGCTATCGAATCGCTTGAGCACCTTGTCGAGGTACGGGCCCAGCGTATCACTCTGTACCAGGTCTCGGTACCAGAAAACGCTCTCGCGGTGGTTGAAGAACGTCCAGCGTCGGTCGACTGCAGCCGAGTCCAGAGTCGTCCCCTCGGCCCACTCTCCCAGGAATTCGTCGTCGTGCCAATTCGGGAAGAGCTCCTCCTGCATGTAGAGGCGCAGCGTGTCCTGCAGTTCTTCGAGTCCGTATCCTGCGTAGCGGGGCCCCATTCCACCATGCGCGAACAACACGTCATCGATGCGGATCGCGGCCGGCTTGCTGGTGAGCCACCGCCCCAGTACCGAGGCGTGCGGATCGAAGAGGTCCGAATAGTCCATTGCGTGGCGCTGGGCGATCAGGTGTTCCTTGCCCGACACATATCGGACATCCCCGATCATGACCATGATCTCGTGGTTTCCCAGCACGATGTGGACGTGACCCCCGGCATCCTCCGCCTGGCGCTCGAGCCCGTACAGGAACCAGAGAAGTCGCGTGACATCCTCCCCACGATCGAACAGGTCTCCCAGCATGACCAGGTGCCGGTTGCCGCCCGCCCACCGGTGCTCGGCGTCAACCAGCCCGGCGTTGCGGAGCAATCCGACTACCGTGTCGAACTCGCCGTGTGAATCCCCGATCACGTAGATGGAGTCCACTGCCTCGTGAACGAGCGTGGGCTCGGGGAGCGGCGACTCGAGGTGGATGCGCGAGCGGTGCAGAGGCTCCTCGTCGAGCCTCCCATATTCGAGAACGACGGACCCGCTCTCACGATCCGCGGCGTCCAGCTCGACAACCGCGGAGTGGACCCAAGGCCGCCACGACGGGTGCCAGTCCTCTCCCGCGGCAGCCGTCGTCTTCTCGGCCACGAGTCCGTCATCGACGTAGGCGCGGAGGATGCCCTCCTTGGGCTCGTCTGTGAGCCAGCCCACCTGGAGGCCGTCTTCCACGTAACGTACGTACAGACCGTACTCGCCCTCGAACTGTTTCTCGGGTTCCACGGGGCTTGCGGCCCGGATCCCCGGAAAGGCGATCGTGAGCGCGACCCCGGCGATCCCGAGCGTACCCCGGAGGGACATGGAGGGCGGCGTTCTAAAAGACTTCATATTTCCCGTTGTCCACGTCTTCGATCAGCTTCGTGAGGCGACGGTGGATGTTCCGGATCTCCGACGCCGTCAGACCCAACTGTAACACTGTGGGCGTGCGGCGGATCCCCTCGTCCGGGTCCAGGTTCTCGGTGCCATCGACTTGGGTGAAGTTGCCGTCCGGCCCGACCTGAAACTGCGCGACCACCCCCAGGGTGGCGTGTAGGTCCTCGAGCGTCACCCCACGCAGCCGCTCGACGGAGGCTGCCGGAAAACGCTCGATGTGCAGCTCGCGCCAGTACGTGCCGCGATCGCTCTCCTCGTTGGAGAAGGCGAGCCCGTTGTCCACGCTGAAGAGGCGCGGGTTCGCCGGGTCCGTCGAGATGAGGAAGTTCCCGTCGTTCGAATCGTTGTGCCTGATCAGGTAGGTCAGGAGGTTGAAGTTCCCGGCGTGCCGTGCGAATGCCTCATCCTCTTCGAGCCGATCCCGGTCACGGATATCGTTCCTCTCCGCCACGTCGATGTTCCACAGCCAGTATTGAAGCACGACGAGGGACATGCGCCACTCGTCGAACGTGGGCCGTGGGTCTTCGATCGCGTCCCGATTGGGCGCCTTGTCGATCGCCTGCTCGACGAAATCGAACGCCAAGCAGCGTGCGACGGTTGGCGGGACCACGTAGTCGGACTCGTCCACAAAGAGCTTCTGGATCTCGTATGCGGCCAGCTCGTACTGGGGTCGGTTGTTGAACACCTCTCCCCCACGCGGAGCCGGCGCGAACTTGAGCTGCAGCATCGCGCCATCTTCGAACCGGACCGTGGGCGCAAAGGTGCGCTCGCTCGGGAGGCCGCGGGAGGTTGGCATGCTGAGGATCTCGAAGCTCTGGGACTTGAACCGTTCCTCCACCTCGGAGACCGGCAGGATGATGTTGCTGTCCTGCCCTGCTATCGGAGCCGGCCCGATCATCGCGAGCAGGAGTGCGAGGCTCGACCGGGACTGCCGGACCATAGACGACCTCCTTAGACCGTGGGCATGCGCGCCCGTGAACCTCATGCTTCGCCCTCCGTCAGATCGAGCGGGAGAGACACGGTAAACGTGGTGCCCTCCCCCAAGACGCTCTCGACCTCCATGTCGCCACTGTGCTGGTCCACGATCTGTCGCGAGATCGCGAGACCGAGTCCCATCCCGACACGCTCGCCCTTGGTCGTGAAGCCGGGGTCGAACACCTCCGCGAGGGTTTCCGGCGGGATACCAGGTCCCCTATCGGAGATCGCCACGGACACCTGCGTCGAGTTCGATCGGGTGCGGATCGTGAGGGTACCGTGCTCCCCCATCGCCTGCAGCGCGTTCAGCAACAGGTTCATGAACACCTGATTGATCCGGTCCGGGTAGCATTCGACGGCCGGGATGTCTCCAAAATCGCGCACGATTTCGATGTCCTGAATCTCGTGACCCAGCACGGCCAGAGTCCCTTCGATCCCCTCGTGCAGATCCACCCGGTCGACATCCGCCCGATCGGGTCGCCCGAAGGTCCGAAGGCTATCTACCAGCTTCACCATCCGTTCGACCGCGATGCCATTGGTGCGCAGCACTCCATCGATTGCGCGCACGATCTTGCGTACCTCGTCGAGCTCATCGGGGGTAACGACTTCGTCCTCGAGGATACCCTGGAGCTTGTTGAGGGCGCGCTCGATCACGTCGTGATTACTGTTCAGTGCTCCGAGCGGCGTGTTGATCTCGTGCGCGACGCCCGCGACGAGCGACCCCAGGGTCGCGAGCTTGGCAGAGTTGACCAACTCGGCCTGTGCCCGGCGGAGCTCGTCCAGCTCGGTGTGCGGATCCCTCGGCTCGCTCACGCTCTCCACCGACGCACTACAGGAACGCCTCGATCAACTTCTGACGGAACTCTGACAGCTCCTCGTTCGCCATCTCGAGGGCCGCCACCCGCGCATCCAGCTCGTTGAAGAGCTGTGATCGCTCGATCCCGTTTCGGATGATGAGCTTGAGCTCCTCGTTGTCCCACGGCTTCTGCAGATAGTGGTACAGCCCCGCCTCGTTGATGGCCCGAATCGCGTTGTCCCGGTCCGCGTACCCGGTGAGCAGGATTCGGGCAGCCTGTGGTCGGAGCTCTCGGGTCGCCGTGAGAAAGGTGATCCCGTCCATGCCCGGCATCATGTAATCGGCCACGATCACGTGCACGTGCTCCGCGGCCAGGGCATCGAGCGCATCGGAGGGTGACGTGAACGTGCGGACACGGTGCGAGGTCTCCAGCTCCAAAAAGCTGCGAATCGAGGTGACGACCATCTCCTCATCGTCCACGATCATCACCGTCGTCTGTTGATCGGACATCGGTCCTCCGGCTCTGGGTGGGGGCGTGCCTGGCCGCCGCTCTACGTGCGCACGAGTGTGCGCACCCTGCGGGCGAGACCCTGGAGCAGGTCCAGGCCGAGCTCGGGGTGGTCCGAGAGGAGATCGTAAAAGTCCCGCCGCTGGATCCGGAGCAGCCTCGTGGGCCGAACCGTTCGGGCCTCGACCAGGCTGGGATCCTCATCGATCAGGGCCCAGGTGCCGAACGGCGATCCGTCGATCACCCTCAGCGTCTGCTCGCCGACCCCTTGCAGCTCGACCTCGCCGCGGATCACGATGTAGAGCGCGTCCGTCGGCTCGCCCCGGCGGATCAATAGCTTACCGCCATCCGCGTCCACTACCTGGGCGATGGAGCCAAGGAGGGCCAACTGCGCGCTACGGGCGCCACGCAACAAGTCGACGTTCTGGAGCAGGAATACCTTTTCGATCAGGTCCATGCTTTCCTCTCGGTGCGTGGCTGCCCGGTCACCATCGGTGGCGAGACGGGCCTGGATGCGCCTCGCGACCCGCTGTAATCCGGGGTCCCCGGGGGCGAAACGTGCGAGCTCCGTGGGCGTGGACACGGGGCCTGCATCGGCCATCGCCCACAGGGCGCATCGAGCGAGCCACACATCCTCGTCCTCCCACAGGGCGCGCAGAACGGGCTCGGGTCCTCCCGCCGGGGGCTCCACCCTGGCGGCCCGGCGCAGCGCCGGTCGAATGCGCTGGTAGAGAGCGTGGCCGATTGTCGTCTCGAGCCACTCGATCCCGTTCGCTCGGACTCGCTCATCGCCCCCGGTCACCGCCAGGTAGGATCGATACATATCCCGTGACGGATACACCAGACCGAGCCAGCGGAAGATGCTCTCGCGACGCTCGCTCCGCGCTTCTCGAAGGGCCCGCGCCAGGAGGCGCACTGAGTCCAACTCCGTATCCAGGCGCTCGGTTACGGCCAACGCCACCAGGTACTTCTCCGCCGCATCGATCTCGCGCTCCAATGCGACCGTCACCCGGTTCTGATCGAAGTCCAGATCGGGACCGCGGACGCGGAGCTTGTTGAGCGCCTTGAGCGTGCGGTTGTCGAGGACCTGGTCGGTCTCCGGCAGCTGGTACGAGTGGATCAGCGCGTCGACCGTCTCTTGAGTGGGAATGGCCGCGAGCACGGATGGAATGTTCCGCCGGACGTGCGGGTCCGCCTTCTGGTCGTTCAGCTCGCCCGTCAAGGCCTCGAGCACGGCACCGCCCTGGGCCTCGAGCGCCGACCGCGCGGCTGGGCGCGTGTGTGCGGACCCCAGCGCTTGGATCAATACCGGAACGAGCTCGCGACTCGCCAGCTGACCGGCGCTCTCGAGCGCCGCCGACGCGACCGCCGGGTCGGAGTCCGCGATCAGCGTCCTCAGGAGATCCTCGACTCCGGGCTCGGTTCGCATCAAGCCCGCGGCCACGGCCAGCTCCAGGCGCTTCTCTGCGTGATCCTCGCTCGGTTGCGCAGTCGCTTCGGCGCGTCGGCGCTCGTAGAACGGCCGCACGATCGCCTCGGCCCGTTCCGGCGGCAGATCGTGTGCGAGGCAGACGAGCGCCGCCGCGCGCACCCGCGCGTCCTTCTCGTCCAGCAGCTCTCGAATGAGGCCCTCTCGCGATTCGCGCGAAGTCTCGGCCAGCGTCTTCACGGCCGCCTCGCGAACTCGCTGGTCGTCGTCTTGGAGTCGCGCGCGCACCGCGCCATGATCCACGACCGCCGGGATTCTGGTGAGCAGCCCGAGCACGCGCGCGCGGATCTGAGGGCTCTCGTGCGTCAGCAACGTGTGCATCTCGGCGGACAGGACGGCCAAATCCTCGGGATCAGCGGGGTCCACGAGATCCAGGGCGAACGCCACCTTCAAAGGGTCCGCATCGGTCATGGCCTCGCGGATCAGCTCGATCGTCGCCCCCCCCGTGATCGATACGTACGTACCCCTGAGGCTTGCGAAGCGCCCCTCTATCGACTTCGCCAGCGTTCGGACGTATTCGCTCCGAACCCTGAGAAAGCCGGCCAGGAGCAGAAACGCGAGCGCGAGCCCCACCCAGGTGACTTCCCGGTACCCCATCACCAGCAGGAGCAAGAAGATGAGCACGCCGGAGAATACCTTGCCGAGGCCCTTCTCCACCGCCACGTCGATGTACGCCTTCGCCTTGAGCTTGATCTCATCCGGCACGGGGACGTACAGGATCTCGCGGCTCGTGCGCTCCGCCGAGTATCGGAACATCCGCTCACCCTGCCGGGCGCCGACGGCAGCCCACAGGCCGAATGCCACCGCCAGTCCACCCGTCGCGAAAAGAATCGCGACGGGGAAGATCAGGACGGCAACCCCCATTCCCCACCGCCGGAGGATCGGGCGCAAGGCGACGAGGACCACGATCGGGAGCCACTGCGTCGCCGCATCGACCAGCCCGAGAAAACCGCTCACCCGGTCGAGGTCCACGAACACCTCCTTGGTGATCGTGGCGTACTCGTAGTCGATGATCTGCTTGACCAGGATCGTGAGGAGGACCGTCGCCGCGATCAGCTGCACCTGACGGTTGGAGAAGATCCGCCGCAACTCCCCCGCCGAGAGCTCCTTATCCTCGGAGACCTCCCGTGTGCGGCCTTCGTCCGGGTCCTCGCGCCACCACAACAGCAGCAGCCCCCCGGCGAACACGACGATCGCTCCCGCCGCGACGAGGAGCAGATTCGGCGTGCCGACCCGCTGCGAGAAGAATGCAGTGATTCCGCCACCTACGGCGGCTCCCACCGACCCCGCCGCGATGACGAGCGGGTAGGTGCGCTTGGCGTCACGCGTGTTGAAGAAGATCTGTGTCGCGATGAAGAACTGCGTAACGAGGGCTGCCACGAGCAGATCGTACCAGCCGTAGAACACCATCCCGAAGGTGCCACTCCCAGGCTCATACAAGAGCCGGGCTACCAGCAGGCTCAGCGCGAAGAAGACCGCCACCGACGGGATGAGGTACTTCCACCGCATGCGGTCGGCGAGATGGTTGTAGGCGGGCGCGAACAGCATCACGACCGCGCTCACGAAGTACACCTGGTAGAAATCGCCGGCCGCGAGCCCATCCAGCGCGAGCGCGGCCCGGACCGGCCGGAGGATGCCTACCACGAAGACGACCACGAAGTAGAGGGCCATCATCGCGGCGAGCTTCGTGAAGTCGCGGTGCCCTCGCAGCGCCTGCAGCGCCGCGATCCTAGGCTTGAAGGTCATCCACGCGCCGCGGAGCGGGTGAACACGAGGTAATCTGCATCGGCGGGCTCAGTCGCGGTTGAAACCCGCGCCCCCGGCTACGGAGCCGGGGGAACGACACTGTAGATGTTGTCCTTGTGTCGCGGACAAAGCTCGGCGAATCCCTCGAACATGTTGCCCTCCGGATCCCGGGCCTGGACGCGTCTGACAAGCTCCGCCCAGGCGGTCTGGAAGGCCTGACTGGTCTCAGTGACGTAGTAGTCCACCAGATTCCACTCATCGCCCCAGGAATGGGTCAGGAGTCCGTAGTCGAGCAACATCCCCTCGTCGATGAGCTCCTGCGTGATCGGACGCCAATCCTCGTTCACGAGACGGACCGCGTCGCCCAGGTCTCCGAGTCCGCACTCAAAATACCGCACCGTGACGACACCCGGTTGCGGTCCATCCTGAGCGACGGCGTGGGTCGATACCCCTACTAGAACTCCGGCTGCGATCGCCAGCCATCGTCGCGCACGCATAGGTCACCCCCCCCTGGGCAGGAATATTGGATCGAGGACGGATCGCCTCAGATCTTCGCCCCGAATGTAGTCGGCCCCGGCACTTCTGTGTAGGGAGCCCCTACGGATGCTGATCGTCCACCGGGTGTGGGGGCTGCGCTTCGCTACGGTGCTGCCGGGGTGAGCCGATCCGAAAGGTCGTCCACCCGGCGCAGCCGTTCATACACGAGTCGCGCCACGTGCCGGTTGCCGAGTTCGCTGAGGTGGCCCCTCCCGGCGCCCTCTGACGACCTCGGCAGGAACATCTGTCCGAACTCATCGCTTGTTAGCGCACCAAGACTCTCGACCATGTCGATGAACACGAATCCACGAGTTGGCGCCTGTTCCGCCAGATATCGGCGCCAAGCTCCCGACGACTCGTGGCCGTACTCGGTCCGGATCACGTGTTCCGCACGGTAGTCCGACCGGACCGGAAGGTGGAGGAGGACAAGGAGCCTCCCCGACTCCCGGTTCTCGCGAAGTAGCTCGGCGATGATGCCGTCCACGATCGCACGGCTCTCCGAATCGGGCAAATCGGCAGCGGCCGCCCCCGGTTCGCCGAGTTCGCCGTTTCGACCGGCCGTCGATGGGCCGAGCCGTCGCAGAATCGCGTTCGCCGCCCGCATGGTACTCAGATTCCGAATCACGGCCCGGCGCTCGCTAGATAGCGGGAAGAGCCCCCCCTGTCGAATGGGGATATTGCGCGCGACCAGGATGCCATTCTCGAGTTCAAGCCGGGGCTTCTCGATACCCTGAAAGTCGTCTCTCCGCATGCGCGCTATGTCGGCCGTGATGAACGCCAGAACATGGACGCTGTGTTCCAGGCGGGCACCGTCACGGCGGTACCACAAGTAGGCTTGCCCCAGGCCGTAGGCGACCTGTCCCATGTTGATGGTCTCGAGGCGAGGGTCGAGCGTAGCTAGCTGCGTGCACCAAGCGTCGGCATTGGAGACGCCGTAACCCAGGGTGAACGAGTCACCAGAGCAGATCAAGCGCACCCGGCCTTCGGGCTCCTCCGTGGTAAAGTCCGAATCGTTGCGGAACCCCTGCGAGTTCGTGCGGAAGTGACGACCCGGCCCGTACAGATCGGGGATGTTCACGTTCGGCAAATGCGCCCACCCCAAATCCTCGTCAGGCTGAGTGTGTTGGCTTGAGACACCACCCGGCTGCGAGCGGGCTGAGGCCCCTCCCTCGAGCCCGGCTCGCCAAGCGAAGTCGCGCACGAAGATCACCGTGCTGCTCACCCCCTCGAGCAGTATGAAGAGAAGCAGCGTCAATAGAGTGGTAATGCCCGTGGCACGGGCCACGCGCTTGATCCCACCCAGCCAAGCCCTCTTGAGATTGGTCATCACTGTTCTGCTGCGTGCCAAGTTCGAATCTCGCGAGGCTCTTGCGGGGAAGCGAGGATCCTCGCTCTCACGAGGGCACGGTCCGGCTGATCATACACGGGATCTCGAGTCCGCGAGGGGCTTGCTGATACCCGGATCAGGTCGGGGGTCACGCCGCCACCGATCCGCGGATCGTCAATCGGGGCGGCCGGATTCGAACCGGCGACCCCCTGCTCCCAAAGCCCGCCTCGGGATGGGCGTAAGTGTAGGCGTATCGGTGGAAGTGGCGCAACGGAGGGCTTTCCGGCGTACAGGTGTCGGGACGCGATTCGTGGAATCGGACGCCTGTCCGTCGTCTACATGTACCATAACATGTACCATCACCGCTCCGTTACTTCGCGTAGCTCGGTGTTGTCCATGACCACGCGCATGAGCGTTTCCGCGTCGGGTTGCTGGTACAGGGTGCGAAGCGTGCTCGTGTCCTTCCAGCCACCGGCAGCGGCCACGTCTTGCGAGGGTAGGTGCTTTCGGCGGGTGGCCCAGCCCCGGCGGAAAGCGTGCCACGCGGAGCCCTTCTGTGTCCCGATCTTCGCCTTCGTCTCCGCCTCTCGGAGCCAATCGTCGGCCAGGTGGCGGGAGATAGGTTCCTGCGGGTCCGTGGGGCTCGGGAAGATGGGCGTGTCTCCGATTCCCGGGCGTTCCTCCATGATCCGGTCGAGCGCTTCCCGTGCTGTCGGGTGTAG
Organism: Gemmatimonadota bacterium; assembly: GCA_039588215.1. Lineage (GTDB taxonomy): Bacteria > Gemmatimonadota > Gemmatimonadetes > Palauibacterales > Palauibacteraceae > JBDHAC01. The sequence goes on along the minus strand of JBDHAD010000064.1, from coordinate 1,246 downwards.
TGGGGCCGACCACGCCCTGCCCTCTTTGTCCGTCTCGGCGGGCCATTGGATCGCGCCGTGCGGGCCTTGCGAGAGCCGGAGGTCCGCATACGTAAGCGAGAAGATAGCGGTGATCCGGCGGCCGGTGTGATACGCGAGGTCGAGCAACTCGGAGAGATGCGAGCGGCGTTCCTCTCGCTTGCCACGCCAGCGGATCTCCATCAACACCTCGTCGGACACCGCGCGGAGCGCCTCGTATCGGTCCGTCGAGGCGACGGGTCGCTTCGGGTTCTTTACCTCGATCGCGTCGAAGCCCCGCACCGGGTTCGCGTCGAGCAGGTATTCCCCGCCCTCGCGCCACTTCGCGGCCCAGTTGAACACCCACCGGAGCCATAGTTGGTCAGCCTGGACCGCGCGCGGTCCGACCTTCCGGCGCTTACCCTCCAAGACCGGGTTCCCGTGCGGGTCGATCGCGCCCGAGAGCCGCAAGTCCTCAAACGATTCCCACTCGCGCAGCTCGATCTCGGTGGGGTCCTTCTGCCCTGAGAGGAACCGTCGCCATAACTCGAAGCGGCGTGTGTCGGCTTGCTGTTCCGTCTTGCTCTTACGCGGAGTCCGGTGCCGCTTGTAGAGGTCGAAGATGCGGCCGAGCGTGACGGTCTCGGGCCGGAGTGACCGCTTCCCGCCCCGCTTGAGCGCGGCGTGTACGTCGTCCGCTTCAGCCTCCGCCCGGTCCCGGTCCCGGTGTTTGAGCGAGCGGGTCTCCCAGCCCGGCTTGTCGGGGTCCCACACCCGGATATAGAGCGGGCCATCGGGGCGGCCCCGGCGTTCCTCGACCGTCACCGTGTACGGTCGCTCCCCGACCGAGTAGGACCACCGTTTGCGCTTCCTAGGCATCGTGCCCTCCCTCGTCCGCGACGGCCGCCTCGAGCGCATCGGCCGCCTCTGCGAGTTCTGCGGATCGGGCCTTCAGATACGCTGCAAGTTCACGGGCCGCGCCGAGCGTGATCGGCAAGCGGCCGTCCTTGTACTTCTCCCAGCTACTGCGCGAGCGGCTCGTGCCGCGTGCCAGCTCGGCGAGCGTCACCTGTTCCAGCGCATCCCTGAACCGATCCTCTACCCTTCCCATAGTGCGGAAAAGTACGCATACGTGAGGCATGCGGAAAGGGACGGCCTCAGCCCGCACGACCGAGCACATCATCGAGCACATCGCCGACACGGCTCCGCCCCGCTTCCTGCACGACCGGGCCGCCGTGGAGGTCGCACC
>JBDHAD010000063.1:0-17318 GCA_039588215.1 Gemmatimonadota bacterium | reverse complement strand
CAATACCGTCTGGCGGATCCACCACACCGCGTAGGAGATGAACTTGACCCCCCGGTCGGGATCGAACTTCTTGACCGCCTTGAGCAATCCCTCGTTTCCGATGCACACCAGCTCGGCCAGGTTAAGCCCGCGGCCCTGATATTTCTTCACGTACGAGATCACGAACCGCAGGTTGGCCGTGACCAGGCGCTCGGCGGCTTGCCGGTCGCCCGCACGCGCCTTCCGCGCGATCTCCCGCTCCTTCAGCCGATCGCCGACCAGCGGATACCGCTCCACGTCCCGCAGATACTGATCGAAAGAGTCCAGCGCACGAGAATCGAAAAACATAGACGTCCGGTTAAACGCTCGACGTGGCATGGGGGTAGTGGGTCAGTTGTGAACTGACCCACGGCTCTTGGCCGAAGACGTTGACCGACGCGTAGTGCGTGGCGGTGAAGATCGTGAGGTTCGGCTGGGTGACCTCGTTCTCCTGCGTGCCTTCGTCGTTGGTGATGGTGACGTGGACGACCTTCCAGACGCCTTTCAGGTCGCTGGCGTCAGTCGTGGCGGCGGGTCGGAACGTCAGGAACGAGCCGACGGCAACCACGAGGACGATGAGCGGGATGAGCCTGCGCAGGGGTCCCTCCGTGCAGCGGGTGGCAAGGGGTGGGTCACAACGGCTCGAATTGTACGGGTGTGACCCCGCCCCCGACAGACCCGATACCGCACTGCGCCAGCACCTCGTGCGAGTCGTGGAGGACCGAGGGGAGGTGGGCGCCCTGGCCGGCTTCGAGGTGATCGGCTGCAAAGGCCGTTCGGCGAGCGGTGTTCGGGAAAGCCCGTCGAGCATCGTTGGGGAGCAGGCGACGGAAGGACATTGGGGACCGACCTCTTGGAGTAGATGGACCTCGGTAACGAATGAACGATCGCAGGGGGATCTCGGAGGACGCAGAGCACAACCGGGTCTTTTGGCTGCATGTTGCCTCCCCGACGGGGCCGTGGGGGGTCGGCCCCCTGAGGTGTCGGTTGACGTGTCTGCCTGCTGCTGCTCCGCGAACTCCGCAGGTGTGAGGTTGCCGAGCGAGCTGTGCGGGCGGACCGTGTTGTAGTCGACCCTCCACGCCTCGATCTCTCGCATTGCCGGTCGGAGTCGAGCGAGGACTCCGGCCCCAGAGTCAGGAGCGACTCATTGTCGGAGGGGCCGAGGAGGTGCGCCTTGTGAGCGACCGTTGATCCGCGCGTGGCGCCCGCGAAACAGCGTAGGGGCGCACACCGCAGAGCCGGACCGCGCGAGAGGATGCGCCGCGGATCTCCCGCGTCGCGAGGAAGGGGCACCCCGCGGCCCCTCCCCCGAAAGGTATGCCCGTGTTCGAACGGGAAGAGAAATGCACACGGAGGCTCACGACGTCTCCGGCATCGAGGCCGGAGATCAGACGCTCGTAGTCCTCGGGGCCCTCGAGCAACTGCCCGTTTACATCCTCGATCACGATATCCTGGGGCGGCGTCGTTCGGCCCAGAGCGCGACCGAGAGGTCCACCCGCGGTCGCCTCCGTGATCACGATCCCCCCGACCTCGGCCGGCAAGTTGAGCCGGTTTCGTGTTCGCGTGGTGAGTGACCCCACCTCGAGGACGCCGAGCGCATCGCCGCGACCGTTTCGATCACGAGCCGCGAGACGCGTCGGCCGCTCGATCGCTTCGTCTTCTGCCGCCGCGAGCTCGACGCTCACCTGACCCCGCGTCTTGTCTCTCCGCACGATGTCCAGATTGACGGTCTCGCCCGGCTCGTACTGCCGGATCCGCCGCTGTACGTCCGGCACGCCGATGACCGGCTGCCCTTCGACCGAGAGGATGATGTCGCCGGGCTGGAGTCCGGCAAGCCGCGCGGGGCTGCTCTCGTCAGAGAAGTTCTGCACCTTCGCGCCGGCGACACGGTCGAGCTCGTAGTACTTCGCGTCGGCCGAGGTGACGCCATTGATCAGAACGCCGATCACCGCCCGCCTCACCTCACCATGCTCGATCAGGTCGTCGATGACCTCGCGCGCGAGATCGATCGGGATCGCGAAGCCGTATCCCTGATTGAAGCCGGTCTCGCTCGCGATCACGGTGTTGATCCCGATCACCTCGCCGCGCGCGTTCACCAGCGGTCCACCCGAATTCCCGCGGTTGATCGCAGCGTCGGTCTGGATGAAGTCCTCGATCGAGAACTGCGTCCTGCGGCTCAGGATGTTGATGCTTCTCCCCTTCGCGCTGACGATACCGGCCGTCACTGTGGTCTCCAGGGGTCCCGCTCCGACGCCCCCGAATCCCGGGCTCCCAATCGCGAGCACCCATTCGCCCACGCGCGTGCTGTCGGCGAACCCCAGCGGTGCGACCGTCAGGCCGGAGGCGGCCAGCTTGAGCAGGGCCACGTCCGTCTGCGGGTCTCGACCCACCAGTTCCGCGCTGAATCGTCGCTGATCGGCCAGCTCGACGTCGATCTGACTGGCCCCCTCGACGACGTGGTTGTTCGTCACGACGTACCCGTCGGCGCTGATCACGAAGCCCGATCCGCTCCACGGCACGACGAACTCCTCCACTCCGGGCGGTAGCCGGAGGCCGGGGTTGCTCGTCGGATCGCCCTCGCGCTCCGCATACACGGTCACGACGGCAGGCGCGATCCTGTCGACGATCTCCGCGAAGCCCTCGCCCAGGCTGCCGCTCTGGATCGGGGGTGCTCCGATGATCCACTCCGGCGCGTCACGATCTCCGGCCGCGAGCGACATGGGCGTGAGATCCAGTGCCGATGCCATCCCGAGTCCGAGCGCGAACGCCAGGGAGACGGTTATGAACAGGTTGAGCTTGGCTCGCAGTGGGTCGTTCATCCTCATCGTTCCCAGAGTTCTCCGTGCTTTGATTCCGAGTCCGTCTTCGGTGCGAAGGCGAATCTACGACTATTCGACCCGCGCGGCGGGCTTGAGGTTCCGCCGGGCCCTCCCCGTGATACCGCCGCCCGGCTTCTCGATCGGGGCCAAGGGTGTGGCTCGCCAGTTGGATGCGCTCACCGGCCTCCCGGTTGCCCGGTGTCCGGAGCTCGCTCTTCGGGAGGGTGTCGAGGCTCTATCCGCCGCCGACTGCCGCGCGGGGTAAGGGGGACGCGGAATCCGACCCGACCGTGTCGAGGTGGGCCCCGGCGGCCAGCGCTTCGGTCAGGTCCTCGGGCGCCATCGGTCTGCCGGTGTAGTACCCCTGTACGTAGTCACACGCGCGCGCCCGGAACCATTCGAGCTGATCTTGGCGTTCGACCCCCTCGGCGATGACGGCCATGTTGAGTCCTCGTCCCAGGCCGAGGATGCCTTCCACGAGGCGCTCTTTTCTGGGATCGTCTCCGAGCTGGGTCGCGAACACGCGGTCGACCTTGAGGAATTCCGCGGCGAAGTCGCCGATGTACGCGAGCGACGAGAGTCCGGTGCCAAAATCATCGAGTGCCAGACGCACGCCGAGCTGGTTCAGCTCCTTCAGGACGCCCGCCACTCCCCGGCGGCTCCGCGCCGCGGCACGCTCGGTCAGCTCGAGCACGATCCGCCGCGGGTCGATCTCCGCACCCGCAACGAGCTGCCGAAGCTGTGCCACGAACCCGGGAGTCTCGAAGGACGCCGGCGAAAGGTTCACGGACACCCACAAAGGCCACCCGGCGGCTTCCCACCGGTGCGCCTGCTCGATCGACAGCCGGAGCACTTCGCGCTCGAGGCGGAGAATGAGACCCGAAGCCTCGGCGAGCGAGATGAAGTCTCCGGCCTGAATGACCCCCTGCTTCGGGTCCCTCAGACGAGCGAGGGCCTCGGCCCCGGCGATGGTCCCGCGCTTCAGATCGAAGATCGGCTGGTAGACCACGAACACCTTGCCATCGTCGATCGCTTTCTCGAGGTCTTCCTCGAGCAGCAGGGGGTTGCTCGCCTCGGCTGCGGCGGACGGATCGAAGATCACGATCTCGGCACCGTCCGGCTTACCGAGCCCCATCCGCACGGGGTCGGCGTGCGTCAGGAGCTCGTCGAAGCTTTCCCCGTGCTCGGGAAACAGCGCCACCCCGAGGCGGGCGTTCAGACGCAACGTCTGGCCGCGGACCCGGAACGGGTACGACAACGCCTGCCGGACCCTTCCCGCCGCGGCGATCGCGTTCTCGGAGGTGGAGACGCCGGGCAGACATATGACGAATTCGTCACCGCCCACGCGAGCCACAATGTCACTGCCGCGGAAGCTGTCCTCGAGTCTGGTCGCCAGCTGTTTGAGAATCTGGTCGCCCGCGGCATGGCCGAGGCTGTCGTTGATCCGCTTGAATCGGACGACATCAAGGAAAAGCACCGAGAGCCCCGTACCCTCGCGCCGCGCCATCGCCATGGCCTTCTCGGCGAGCTCGGTGAGCAGGCGGCGATTAGCGACCCCCGTCATCGGGTCCCGATACGCCATCTGCAGGGCGAGCACCCGCTGGTGGTGGAGCAACTCACTGATCGCCCCGGAGCCGATCGTGACCGGGATCAGCAGCAGCATGGGAGCCGCCAGCACCCACCAGTCGATCTGACGGCCCGCGTACCGGATCACGAACACCTCGACACCGGCCAGGACGGCCATCGCCCCGCCGGCCGCGACCGCGGCTCCCCGCCAACCCTTGTAGTAGGAAAGCATGAAGACCGGGACGAGGGCCAGAATCCAGACGATGCTGGAGTACTGGCTCACGATGTCGCGCGCCCACACGCTGACGATAGCGGCTGCGACCAGGCAGCCGATGCTCATCCCCAGGGCGCGTGGCGGTGCTACGCGCACTTCGTCGCCTCGACGGCGATCCGTGTCGACAGCCTCGGTCGTCACTCGATCCTGGCTTTGTGCCGGTTCTGGCGTATTGCGAGGCTCCGCGGTCGAACCAGGGACCGTGGGCATTGACCCCGCATCGCCCACGTATCGCGGCATTGCGGGGCCGGACCTCGCCGAACCGCCGCTCACGGGGCCTCTGCCCGCGCGATTTGCGGCCGATCCGCCTCTTTTTGTGCAGGTCGAATGCCACAACGGCCAGATTTTTCAACCGGATACGCGATCGGACCTGTCCGGCGCCCGATGGGCGTCATTCGAGTGACCCGGCGACCGCCATGTTCCTCACTCGAGCGACCGGTGGGTCCGTCCCACGACGGCCCTGACTCGTTGGCTGAGGGCGGTATGTCGGAGGAACATGAACGAGAGGCGGCGCGCCGTTGGGCACACCGCCTCTCGTGTCGGCTTGTCAGCGTGGCGAAGCGGAGAGCGGAAACCCGCTCGTTACGCTACTCCTTTTCCTCCACGATCTCGTAATCCGCCTCCACGACGTCCTCCTCACCCGTCTCGGGCTCGGGCTCGGGCTCGGTCTCGGCGGCAGCGGTCGATTCGTCGAACTCCGGCTCGGGACCGGCGTCGCCGCCCATTCCGGCCTTGGCGTACATCTTCTGCGCCGCAGCTTGCACGGCCTCCTGGATCGCCTCCGTGGCAGCCTGCACCTCGGCGTGGTCATCCTGTTTCAGCGCTTGGCGACCGCGCTCGAGGGTCTCCTCGACCTTCTTCTTGTCGTCTTCGTCCAGGTTCTCCTTCCAGTCCTCGATATTCTTCTCGGTCTGATAGACGAGCGAGTCCAGACGGTTGTGCGCCTCCACCTTCTCCCGTCGCTCCTGGTCCTCGGCGGCATGCTCTTCCGCCTCCGAGACCATGCGATCGATCTCCCCGTCTGAGAGCCCTGATGAGGCTTCGATTCGGATCTTCTGCTCTTTGCCCGTCGCCTTGTCCTTGGCGGAGACGTGCAGGATCCCGTTGGCGTCGATATCGAAGGTGACCTCGACCTGCGGCACGCCTCGAGGGGCCGGAGGGATGCCGGTGAGCTGGAAGCGCCCGATGGTCTTGTTGTCCCCGGCCATCTTCCGCTCGCCCTGGAGCACGTGGATGTCCACGGTGCTCTGGTTGTCCTCGGCGGTCGAGAAGATCTCGCTCTTCTTGGTCGGAATCGTGGTGTTTCGCTCGATCAGAGTAGTCATCACGCCGCCCAACGTCTCGATTCCGAGCGACAGCGGCGTCACGTCGAGCAGCAGCACGTCCTTCACCTCGCCACCCAGGACGCCGGCCTGGATGGCCGCACCAATCCCGACGACCTCGTCCGGATTCACTCCCTTGTGCGGGTCCTTGCCGAAGTAGTCGTGCACGATCTGTTGCACCTTCGGGATGCGGGTGGACCCACCGACGAGGATGACCTCATCTATCGCCGACGGATCCAGACCGGCGTCGCTCAGCGCCATCTTCATGGGCTCGATCGTACGCTGGATGAGATCGTCAACGAGTTGCTCGAACTTGGCGCGTGTCAGCGTCAGGTTGAGATGCTTCGGACCTGTCTGGTCTGCAGTGATGAAGGGCAGGTTGATGTCCGTCTGCATCGTCGACGAGAGCTCGATCTTCGCCTTTTCGGACGCCTCCTTGAGCCGCTGGAGAGCCATCGGATCCTGAGACAGGTCGATCCCCTGGTCCTTCTTGAACTCCGTCACGAGCCAATCGATCACGCGCTGGTCGAGGTCATCTCCCCCGAGGTGCGTGTCGCCGTTCGTGGCCTTCACCTCGAACACGCCGTCACCGAGCTCGAGGACCGAGATGTCGTACGTGCCGCCGCCCAGGTCGAACACCGCGATCTTCTCGTCCATCTTCTTGTCGAGCCCATACGCAAGCGCGGCCGCGGTCGGCTCGTTGATGATCCGCAATACCTCGAGGCCCGCGACCTTCCCGGCGTCCTTGGTTGCCTGCCGCTGGGCGTCGTTGAAGTAGGCGGGCGTCGTGATCACGGCCTGCGTGACCTCCTGCCCCAGATAGTCCTCCGCCGTCTGCTTCATCTTCTGGAGCACCATGGCGGAGATCTCGGGAGGCGTGAACGTCTTTTTGGCGTGCGGGATCTCTACCTGCACCCGGTCCTGGGCGTCGCACTCGGTGTCGTACGGGATCAGCTTGCGCTCCCCCTCGACCTCGGAGCACTTGCGACCCATGAACCGCTTGATCGAGGCCACCGTGTTGACCGGGTTCGTGACGGCCTGCCGCTTGGCGACCTGACCGACGAGCCGCTCGCCCTCTTTCGTGAACGCGACCACGGACGGCGTCGTCCGCGCGCCCTCGGCGCTCGGGATGACGACCGGGTCGCCACCCTCCATTACGGCAACCACGGAGTTCGTCGTGCCGAGGTCGATCCCGATGATCTTACCCATGTGAGTTTCCGTCTCCTGTCCGCTGAGCGAGTTCGCGGCTTGCCGCGCCGGCGAGCCCGGCCAGGCGGAAGGTATAGTCTCGATCCATTCCCGCCGAGCGAAGGCCCGCGATCGCGACTCGGGGGTGCAATCGGTATGCCTGCCGAGAGGCCCCGAAACGCCCGGTTTTCGCGACAAAATGGCATTCCTGGTGAGTCGGTCGCGTCCTGGGGTGTCAGAGTGGCAGGGCGAGGTTCACCCGATGGTGCCGTGGGAGGCTCCGTCACCGTTTCGGTGAGGGCGAGGCAAGCCGGGAGGTCAACCGGCGGTGGTCTCGCGTGCCCCGCCGGGCTTCTTCCGCGAGCGTCGACGTGTCGTTGGCTTCAACCTTGGCTCCGGACTCGAGGAACGCCCAGGTTTCCTCCGCCGGCATCGGCGGACTGAACAGGAACCCTTGGGCTTCCTCGCAACCGAGGCCCAAGAGCACGGCTCTTTGCTCCTCGGTCTCGACGCCCTCAACCACGGTGTGAAGCCGAAGTGCGCGACACATCGCGATCACGGATCCGGTCAACGCAGCAGTATCCTCGTCCTCAGCGATCCGACGTATGAACGCCCGGTCGATCTTGACCGTGTCAATCGGGAGTCCCTGCAGGTAGTGCAGGGATGAGTATCCCGTCCCGAAATCATCCAGCGCGATCCGGAACCCGTGCGCGCGCAGCTCGCCCAGTATGTTGACCGCTTCGGCGCCGTCCTCTATCAGTGCGGACTCGGTCACCTCGAGCTCGAACCGTGAGCGGTCGAGACCCTCGGTCTTCTCCATAGCCCGCTCGACCAACCCCGGGCGGAGCTCGTGGCGGGATAGGTTGACGGACATGCTCACGTCTGTGTGGCCGGCCTGGTGCCACTCTCGGAGTTGTTGGGCCGCCGTCTCCAGAGCCCATTCTCCCAACGGTCCGATGCTACCCGTCGCTTCGGCGATCGGAATGAACTCGGTCGGGGACACGGGTCCGAGCTCGGGCTCTGTCCAGCTCGCCAACGCTTCGAAGCCGACCACGCGTCCCGTATCCGTCCGCACACGAGGCTGGAAGTGAAGGTCGAGTGCCCCACGCTCGATCGCCTGGCGCAGGAGGTTCGCGAGCCGGAGTCGACGCGACGCATCCTCGTGCATCGATTCATCGAAGAACCCGTACTGCTCACGTCCGCTCAGCTTGCTGCGGTGCAGTGCGGTGTCACAGTTGCGCAGCAAGGTGTCTGCGTCCTCGGCATCATCTGGCCACAGTGCGATCCCTATGCGCGCCGTCAGCGATATCTCCTCCTCTCCGATCGTGTAGGGTTCACCGATCCGCGCCAGAATGAGTTGTGCCACCCTCGCCGCTTCCTCTTCATCTGCAATGTCATCCAAGATCAAGCCGAATCGATCACCAGCGGTTCGCACGACCGTCTCGGTCGACCGCTCTCCATCCTCATCCGAGGACAAGAAAGAGGTCGTCTCGATAAGCCGCGCGGCGACTTCGGAGAGCAGCGTGTCGCCCACCGCATGCCCAAACGTGTCATTGACGGCCTGAAAATCGTCCAGCCCGATAAAGAGTAGGGCCAGCGGACGGCGGGAATGGTGACCACGCAATCGGAGGCCCAGCCTCTCGCGCAGGTATTCTCGGTTTCCGAGGCCGGTGAGAGCATCGTGGAGCGACAGGTAGCGGATCTGCTCCTCGGCCGTGCGGCGTTCCGTGACATCCTGGGCCGAGGCATCAATGCGGCCGGAGTCCTCTGACCTGGGCTGGCCCCGGAGGTGGAGGATACTGGTGCGCCCCGAGGCATGCTGGACACGAACGTCGACCCGAAACGGCGCGCCCCGGCGTCGACTACGGACCACGGCCGACTCGACTTGCCTGCGGTCCTCGGGATGGATCCTCGTGAGCCACCGATCCCAATCCAGGACGCTTTCTTCCTCTTGAAGACCGAACAGCCGATTCACCTCGGGCGTCGACGTAACCGTTCGCGTCTCGGAATCCAGATACCAATTCCCGAACCTCGCGAGGCGCTGAGCCCGCCGCAGTCGTTCTTGGCTCTCGCGGAGCCGCTGGACCAGGTCGTTGAATGCCTGGGCGAGTTGACCGATCTCATCATTGCGGTGCAGCTCGATCCGCTGATCGAGCTGTCCTTTGCCGAGTCGCTCAGTAGCCTCGCGCATCTGAACGATTGGCCGCGCGAAACCACGCGCCAGCAACCAGCTGGCTCCAAGTGCCAGCACGAGGACGGCGAGACCAGAGACCGCGAGGTTCCGACGCGCCCGCCGGATCACCCCCCTTTCCGCATCGTAGGTCGTGGCCACTTTCACATGGACTCCCGGAAAGCGTCGAACGACCGCTTCCAGATCCGAACCGGGAGTTGCGTGCGCCAGGTTTATCGTTCCGCCGCTCAGGTTGGACCACTCCGCGACTAGCTGTGGCGTGACCTGCTCGAGGGCCACCAGGCCGCCGACCAATGCTTCTCCGGTGCGGAGAGGAATCAGGACGAGCGTGTGGACTTCGTCGCTTGAGCTGAACAGCGTGGCTTCGGCGGGGCCCTCCGGGTACCGGCACGGGCCGAAGACGCCGCCTGGGTCTGCCGAGGTCCTATCGGGTCGAGGTCCTGGCTCTCCTGCGGTCACGCAGGGAGATGCCTCCAACGGGAATCCTCCGCGCAACCGATCGTCGAGACTGCGGGCCAGCCTCGGATCGCCCGCTGGGGCGAGGATTTCGCTGTCCCGGCCAAGGAACGCGACCAGAGTTGCGGATTGCCCGTCCAGGAGCTGTGCAGCGTAATAGCGCAGCGTCGGCCCGTGCACGACCTCCAGGTTCGCGCGAAACTCCGGTGCCCTGCTTATCGCGGAGTACCGAGAGGCTATGTCGCGGAGGTGGTTTCCGATGAGGCGGTCGGCGGCCAGAGCGCTGCGTTCCAGTCGGCCCCGTGCGGCCTGGCGGAGATCCTGGTCCAGCGCCCGATCCTGTAGAATGAGCGCCAGGCCCGTCGAGAGGGCAGCGAGGGCGCTCAGAAGGATTGCCAGCCGAGCGGCGACCCCCAGGGAAGATCGGCGAAGCATTACCGGTCGATCAGGTCGAGGTTGATCCAAATTCGCTCCCGCGATACCCCGGACGAGGTCACGACGATCTGGCGGACAGGCCCCTCGACCAACTCGCTCCAGATCGACAGCAGATACCTCCCCTCCGGCACGGTGGAGAAGCGGTAGGCCCCCGTGTGGTCTGGAAGCGCGAAATGGTCTGTCGGACTGGAGAACACCACGAAGTTCTCGTCGGGGTGCAGCGAACAGAAAAAGCGTATGGCCCCTGCGGGGAGTCGGATCGGCTCGGAACGCCTCCGGGGTGCCAGCTCCACGCGCACGCGCGACCCGAGTTCGGTGGAAAACAACCGGTGCCGGAGCGGTCCATGGTTGGAGAACATGAGGGGCTGTCCCGCACGGACCGCGTCGAAGGAGGGCTGGAAGGCCGACGACCGAGACTCGATCACTGCCGGCTCGGCCTCGCTGTGCACCGGTTTCCATCTCGCGGCGCCGCGGCCGTCAACGGGCTCCAGCAGAACGACGATCCGCGCGAGGTCCACGGGACGACTCGATCTCCCAAGAACGGTCACGTCGCCATTGACCCACCCTGTGCCAGGGACATCGGCAGGGGGGGGAAGTGGGAGCACGGTCCGCTGTTCCCTCGGCGGCTCTTTGGGTGTCGGAGGCGCCAGATCGGGTGGGGGACCCCCGGAACACCCGCTGCCGAGTCCCGCGGTGATCGCGCTCAGAATGACGCCGAAGCTTGCGAAACGCACGGTCTTCTCTCGATGCATGGGGCCGAAGTCGGTGACGCGAGCCGGATTCCCCTATCCACAGGCTAAAGCGCAATTCACATGCCCCCTCTGCCGGCTCGACTTTCGTCGGGGGAGAGGCCCTCTTAGTGTCTGCTCGGCAGACTTCGCTCCGAGTCGACGGAGCGCTTGGTGAGGACGGATTGCAGAACGGAGGCTGCCCTGTCGAACGCAGCCATACCTGACGACGGGCGGCCCCTGCGGGACGGAGCCGCGAACGAACGCACGGCATCGCGAGCTTCCGAACCGCGAGGCTGGTCGTCTTGAGCGTTCGGTAGTCCATGTTCCCACTGCGCGACGAGAATCCCACCGAGCTGCGCCCATACGTAACGCTGCTGCTGATCGCGGCGAACGTGGCTGTGTGGCTGTTGGTGCAGGGTGCCGGGGGGGGAAGAGCTTTTCTCGATTCCCTGTGCGCGTACGGGTCGATCCCCGGCGAGCTCACGCGAACGCTGCCCGCCGGTACGCGGGTGAATCTGGGGGACTACACGTGTTCGATCGGGGGACTAAGCTGGCAGACGCTTCTGACGTCGATGTTCATGCACGGGAGCTGGATGCACCTGATCGGCAACATGTGGTTCCTGTGGGTGTTCGGGAACAACATCGAGGACTCCATGGGGCATACCCGCTTCGTCCTCTTCTACCTGATCACCGGCGTGCTCGCCGCAGCCGCGCACGTCGTGACCGACGCGTCGAGCCCCATCCCGACCGTCGGCGCGTCAGGGGCGATCTCGGGCGTGATGGGCGCGTACCTGCTGCTCTACCCGAAGGTTCGCGTACACACCCTGTTCTTCTTCGTCATCTTCTTCCGGGTGGTACCGCTACGGGCGTGGGTCCTACTCGCATACTGGTTCGTTATCCAGCTCGCGATGGGGGCCGGGTCGCTCGGTGGTGGGGGAGGAGGCGTCGCCTTCTGGGCGCACATCGGCGGTTTCGTTGCCGGGGTGCTGTTGATCCGGCCCTTCGAGCGGGACACGCTCGTCGAAGCGAAGCTTTCAGGCAAGCAATTGACCCGCGAGGAGGTGCGTGATCTTAGCTGGTTCTGACCGACCCATGGCAGGTTCGCGGCGGCTGGCGAGACGGAGGCTCGGTGGAACACGCCCGGCTGCTCAGCAGATACGCCGGGCCGCGGCGGTGCTCGGGCTCGTCAGCCTCGGAATCGTCTCGGTGACCGCCGGGGCGCACGCGCTCCAGGGTCTGGAAGGCGCGCAGGGAACCATCGACGCGCCGTTCTGGAACCGGCTCGGCCGCGGCGTCATCGGCATCGTATTCCTCCTTGGCACGGCATGGGCGTTTTCGGCTCGACGTCGTTCGATCGACTGGGCGCTGGTGGGGAAGGGGGTATCACTACAGATCGTGTTCGCGCTCCTCGTTCTCAAGACGGGGATCGGGCGGGCGTTCTTCAGCACGGTCAACGACGTCTTCATCGCGCTGATCAGCTACACGAACTCGGGAGCGCGATTCTTGTTCGGGGCGCTCATAGACCCCACGGTGTCGGTCACCGATGCCGGGGGTGAGGCGGTCCCGCTGGCCGCCAACTTCGCGTTCTCTGTGCTCCCGACGATCATCTTCTTTTCTTCCATCATGGCGCTCGCCTACTACCTGGGTCTGATGCAGAAGGTGGTGAAGGGCGTCGCCTGGGCCATGCAGCGGACTCTGGGCACGAGCGGGGCGGAGACAACCTCTGCGGCCGGGAACATCTTCGTTGGGCAGACGGAGGCGCCGCTGCTCATCCGGCCCTTCGTGGAGAAGATGACGAACTCGGAGCTTACCACGGTGATGACGGGTGGGTTCGCGACGGTTGCGGGCGGCGTGATGGCGGCCTACGTGGGGATGCTCGCCGGCGTCTTTCCCGACATCGCGGGTCACCTGCTCGCCGCGAGCATCATGGCTGCCCCGGCCGGGATCGTGATCTCGAAGATGCTCATGCCCGAGACCGAGGAGCCGGTGACCCGGGGGTCGCTCAAGGTCGAGCTGGAGGAAACGCACGCCAACGTGATCGACGCCGCGGCGGGCGGCGCCGGGGATGGGCTCAAGCTGGCGCTGAACGTCGGCGCGATGCTGCTCGCGTTTCTGGCCATCATCGCGCTCGGGAACGGGATCATAGGCTGGGTGACGGGCCTGTTCGGGGTCGAGGGTATCACGCTGGAGCGGATCTTCGGGTACGTCTTCGCGCCGGTTGCATGGCTGATCGGGGTGCCATGGGGAGACGCGGTGAACGTCGGCAGCCTGTTCGGGATCAAGATGATCGCGAACGAGTTCGTGGCATTCACCAATCTGGCCACCCAACTGGGAGGTGAGAGCACGCTGTCACCCAAGGCGCTCATCATGTGCACGTACGCCCTCACCGGTTTCGCGAATTTCGCCTCGATCGCGATCCAGATCGGTGGGATCGGCGGTATCGCCCCCTCCCGACGGCAGGACCTCTCGCGGCTGGGGCTGAGGGCCATGTTGGGCGGCACGGCCGCTACCTGGATGACGGCGACCCTGGCGGGTGTCCTGGCGTGAGCGCCGTGGACGTTGGCTCGGCCGCCGCGGCGCTACGCGCCGCACTCGGAGATCGGCGCCCGCGCGTGGCCATCACGATGGGCTCCGGCCTCGGAGGTCTCGGGGCGCGCATCGAAGATCCGGTCGAGGTCCCGTACACCGAGTTGCCGGGATGGCCGCTCCCGACCGTGGTCGGACACGCCGGTAAGGTCGTCGCGGGTACCCTGGGTGGCGTGGCGGTCCTCGGTCTGAGCGGTCGGGTCCACATGTATGAGGGAGCAGAGACCGCCCGGGCGATCTTCTATGTCCGCGTTCTAGGGGAGCTCGATGTGCCGATCCTGTTCCTCAGCAACGCGGCGGGGGCGATCCACCCCACGTTCACTCCCGGCGACCTCATGCTGATCTCGGACCACATCAACATGACGTTTCGAAGCCCGCTGCTCGGACCGGCGCACGAGGGCGAGGAGCGGTTCCCCGACCTGTCCGACCCCTACGACCCCGAGTTGCGACGCATCGTGAGGGAGACCGCGCTGGAGCTCGGTGTGGGCCTACAGGAAGGGGTGTACGCGGCGATGCACGGGCCGGCCTACGAGACCCCGGCCGAGATCCGAATGCTCGAACGTTTTGGCGCCGATGCGGTCGGCATGTCGACGGTTCCCGAGGTCATCGCGGCCCGCGCCCGCGAGATCCGCTGTGTAGCCGTGTCTTGTCTTACCAACTACGCGGCGGGTGCCACCTCAGAGCCGCTCGACCACGAGGAAGTGCTGGGGGTGACTGTCCAGGTGCAGGATGACTTCGAGCGACTCGTCGCCGGTTCCATCGCGCGATTCGAATAGGACTCCCGCGAGGGCTCCCGCGGGAACCCAGGGGGGCTCCGGGAGAGCGCGCTCCCGTTGTTCTTCCCAGTGCCGTCGTGGGTGTCCCGCCGTGAGCGGTGGGTGACGGCTATCGAGCCCGGTATCGCGCCAGGAGCCGGTCGCGATCCGCGGGTGGCAGATACTTGACCGCTTCGCGTAGCGTGACGCCGGAGATCCGGTCGATCCGGGCGCCCACGAACCCTCGGACGCGGTCGGGCTGCTTCTTGGCGACCTCGCGGAGCACCCACCCGAGCGACTTGCGGATGAAGAACTCCGTCTCTTCGAGCATCGCGTCGGCGAACCGGACGAAGCGGGTCCAATCGCCTTCCCCGCGCCGCAAGGGCAGCAGGAGCGCCAACACGGCCGAGCGCCGGATCCAGAAATCCGCATCGGTGGACCAGCCATCCAGCACGGACTCGAGTTCGGGGAACCACTCCACGAGCGGGCCCACGACGTGGACGGCGATCGCATCGACATATGCCCACGTCTTCGAGCGTCTCAGCATCGATTCGAGGAGCTCGATGTCTGCGGCGGCCAGCAGGCCGGGACGCGACTGGAGCAACACCACCGCGACCGCCCGCAACTCGTGCAGCGTCCGCCGCCAGAGCTCATGTACGAGGCGGATGAGGTCTTCGCGCTCGAGGCCGTCGTGTCTCTCCAGCCAGGTCTTCATCAGCGTACGGATCGCCGGGGCCGGAACTCCGAGGAAATCGAAATCGCTCTTCAGGTACCGCTTCTCGCTCACCGCCCTGTCGGACGACCCGGCCGCGCGGAGCTGCCGCTCCAGATCCGAGATCTCGTCGCGAATTCTCATCGAATTCGATCGATCATTGGTGAGATGCCTGCCCTTGGCCGCACGGGGTCACACGTGATGATGCGCCGTCCGCTCATCGCCGCCAACTGGAAGATGCACCGCGGTCGGTTCGATGAAGCGCTTGAGCTGGTCCGTGCGCTTCGCCCGCGCCTCAGTCGCGTCGAGGCCGCCGAGGTGGTGATCTGTCCTCCGTTCAC
The DNA here is from genome assembly GCA_039588215.1 of Gemmatimonadota bacterium. Classification (GTDB taxonomy): domain Bacteria; phylum Gemmatimonadota; class Gemmatimonadetes; order Palauibacterales; family Palauibacteraceae; genus JBDHAC01. The sequence goes on along the minus strand of JBDHAD010000063.1, from coordinate 1,921 downwards.
GGTCCTGGCGGCCCTCTCGGAGGTGCTGCGGGCATCCCCCGTCGCGCTCGGCGCTCAAGACATGCACTGGGAGGCGGAGGGCGCTCACACGGGCGAGGTGTCACCCACGATGCTGGCGGGGCTGTGCCGGTACGTGATCCTGGGTCACTCCGAGCGTCGTGCGAGCGGGGGTCCGAGCCAGACGGATGCGGCCATCAATCGGAAGGTTCACGCGGCCCTGACACACGGGCTCGCCCCGATCATCTGCGTGGGCGAGAGCGCCAAACAGAATGAGGCAGGGGCGACTCACGAAGCCGTGGGAGCTCAGGTGTCGGCCGCGCTCGAGGGGCTGAGCGGCGAGCAGGTGGGCGAATGCGTCATCGCGTACGAGCCGATTTGGGCGATTGGGAGCGGCCGGGCCGCGACGCCCGCCGAAGCCAATCGGACGATTGCCGTCACCATCCGCGGTGTGATCGGGGGGCTCACGAACGAAGTCACCGCTCAGGCCGTCCGGGTCCTGTACGGCGGCAGTGTGGATCCGCCCAACATCGCCTCCTTCATGGCCATGCCCGACATCGACGGGGCGCTCGTCGGCGGAGCGAGCCTGGGGATCGAGTTCGCGGAGCTGGTTCAGCGGGCGATGGAGGGACCGTAACGCCGGCGGGTCTTTAGCGGCCTGCTAGAACTCGAGGGCTACCTCGTCCACCACGCCAACGATGACGGCTCGCACGGCCCCTGGATCGATACCGAGGATCTGACGGGCCCCGTTCCCCTCGTCGATCACCAGCACGGTGTCTCCCGGGCCCGCCTGTGCCACGTCGACCGCGATGTCGTAGTCGCCCGTCGCCTGTCCGGTGAGATCCAGGTGGTCCACGAGGAGCAGACGTCTACCCTCGAGGTGAGAGATCTTGATGGTGGCGACGACCGATCCGACGACCCGCCCGATGTACACGGGTCAATCGCCCTCGGCCGTCGCCGTCCGCCAGGTCGCCGTACCGGAACGGGCATCCCGATCCGCGTCGATCTCATCTACCAGACCCGTGATAGCGAGATCGACCGGGACGAATAGCTCCGGCATCGCCTGGGCCCCTTCGCGGCTCGCGACCACGAAGACCAGGTGGCCCGGCCCCGCCTGGGCCGTCGCGTCGGCAGCGACCTCGGGCTGCCCGCGCGGCTTCAGCTCCCGATCCAGCGGTTGCACGACCAGCAGCTTGACTCCCTCCAGCCCGTCGTACTTGTTGCTGGCGACGACCGTGCCGATCACCCGCGCGAACTTCATAGCTGCTCCAGGACCCTGGAACTGAACCGGGTCGCCTCCGAGACGTTCTCCCACATCGCCGGGTGGAGCTGCGGGATCACGACCTGGCGCACCAGGAGCTCCGGGCGATTCAGGGCGTCGACTCCGATCTCGACCGCTGCCTCGACATCGGCGACGAGACCGGAGTAAAGGACGATCCCCTTTCCTCCAAGACCATCCGCGAGCCGGACCTCCACGAGTCGGACGGCAGCACCCTTGATTCCCGCATCCGCCGCTCGAATCGCTCCCGAGACTGTCGCGCTCTCCACGACACCCAGCGCATCCACGACGTCGGGAACCCGGCCACCCCCGATCGCCAGTACTACCTCGGGGTGGACCTGTGGGAGGAAGACGTGGTCCAGCACCGCCTCACCGCCGATATCACGGCCCGCCCCCAGCGATTCGTGCACATCGGCGACCGTGCCACCGATCAGCACCAGGTACCTGCCCGGCTGGACCGTACCGGCCCGGATCGTGTCGATCTGGGCGCGTTTGGCCATCGCGTCGGCCGCCTCGATCCCGACGGCGACACTGCTGAAGTCGATCAGGGCCAGAGCGGGCTCAAGCATTCCGCGCGACATCCCGTCGTTCGGTCACCGTCAGACGATCCGGAAGGAATCCTTCAGGACGCACCGTCTGATGCGG
>JBDHAD010000062.1:0-16301 GCA_039588215.1 Gemmatimonadota bacterium | reverse complement strand
TCCACGCTCGCGTCGGGGAGCGGAATGTCTTCGATCTCCCCTTTGAGGAACTCGGCGTTCTCGACGCCCGCCTCACTCCGATTCCGTTCGGCCAGCTCGAGCATGTCGTCCGTCATGTCGAGCCCGTAAGCCTTTCCTGTGGGGCCGACGCGGCGCGCCGACAGTAGCACATCGATCCCACCGCCGGACCCGAGGTCGAGCACCACCTCACCCTCGGCGAGCTCCGCGAGTGCAGTCGGATTCCCACACCCGAGCGAGGCGAGCACGGCGGCGTCCGGCAGGTCGGCGGTCTGGGCGGCCTCGTACAGATTCGCGGTGATCGGGTCCCGTGTGGCCTCCACGGTCGTACTCTCATCCTCACAACAAGGAACGGGGCTGCAACACGATGCAGCCGCGGCCTCGGGGGCAGTCTCGACGCTTCCGCACCCTGGGACCTGGCCCTCAGCCGCCTGTCGCGCGGCCTCTCCGTACTTCTCGCGAACCGTCTCCCGCAGTCGTGTCGCGTCCCTCGTCTCCTGTGACATGGGTCTTCTCCTTACATGTAACGTAGCGCGTAAATCAATATTTGTTGATATGTCAGTGCAAAAAAACACGACTTTGGTCCGTCAGCAGCAGACGCCCTCGGGCAGTTTGGCCTCGGCAATCTCGGTCAACTGCGCCGCCAGCTCGCGCAGCGCGTCTCGATCGACCGCGTAGTACATCCAGCGTCCTTCCCTTCGCGTCTCCACGAGTCCGGCCTCGCGGAGCGACCTGAGGTGGAACGAGAGCAGCGGCTGCCGATCGCCGCAGCACCCCGTCAGATCACAGGCGCACCGTTCTCCATCGGCCAGCGATGCCAGGATCCGCAGGCGCTTCTCCTCTCCCAACGCGCGGAAGCGCGCCGCCGTCTGCTTGGACAACTTCGTGCATCTCATGACACCCATTATATCAATTGTTGTTTATATATCAAGGTGTGCTCGTCTCCGGTCGTATGCGCGGTTAGAATTTAAGTTGGGACTTCGTGCGAGACGACGGTCCATCCGGTGTTTGGAACTCGAGGAGGAGGAAGGAGCCGATGCCGTACACGTGGGAGGAGCTTCACCACAAGACCGTCGTTCAGCTTCGTGAGATCGCCGAGGGGATCGAGCACGACCGGCTACACGGCTACTCGACGATGCACAAGGAAGAGCTTGTCCCGGCCCTTTGCGAGGCACTCGGGATCGAGGCGCACGCGCACCACGAAGTCGTGGGGATCGACAAGAGAGCCATCAAGTCCAAGATCCGCGAGCTGAAGGTGCAGCGGGACGAGGCGCTGGCGGCGGGTGATAAGGTCGCGCTCAAGCGTGTCCGCCGTCGCATCCACCGGCTCAAGGGGGAGATGCGGAGACACACCGTCTAGCGCTGACCTACAAGGCGGCTCGCTGTCCGACGCCCGGGGACGAGCGCTCAGAGCGCCACGGTCCGACCCAGACCCAGCTCTTCGGCGGCTGCCACCACGGCGCTGGCCATCGCGATATCCTGGGCGGCGTTGCCCACCGACTTGAACAGCGTGATATCGCGCCCTTCCCGGCCCTGCGGGCTCGCGCCGTTCACGATCTCACCCAGCTCCGCCGCGATGTGGGAGTCGTCGATCAACCCCTCACGGAGGGGGACGATCAAATCTCCCGCCTCTTCCCATGCGGCATCCCTGGAATCCACCACGACTCGCGCTCGGACCACCGTCTCGGCGTCGACTTCCTGCATGTGCGGGCGGAACGAGCCGACCGCGTTGATGTGCGCTCCCCGCTCGACATGGCATCCCTCGAACACCGGCTCATGGCTCGTCGTCGCCGCGACGATCAAGTCGGCGTCGCGGAGCGCGACGCGGGGGTCGTCGACCGCGCGAATGGTCGGGGCGGCAGGTCCCCGTTCGCTCGTCGGGCTCGCGAGCTCGGCGGCCAATCGCTCCGCGGTGGCGCCGCTGCGTGACACGACGCGGATCTCGCGGAGCGAACGCACAGCGGCGAGTGCCCAGACATGCGCGCGTGCCTGTACGCCCGCACCGAACAGGGCGAGAACCGAGGCTCCGGGCGACGCGAGAAGTTCCGTGGCGAGGGCGCTACCCGCCGCCGTGCGGCAAGCGGTGAGCTCGCTCCCATCCATGAGCGCGATGGGTGCACCTGTGCCAGCATCTAGCAACACGACGGCGCCCTGGATGATCTGCAAGCCATGGTCCGCGTTGTCGGGAAAGATGGAGACGATCTTGACACCGAGCTCATGTGAGCGCTTCAGGTAAGCGGGCATAATGAGCGTCGCTCCCGCAGCACTCTCGAGCTGGCCGCGCAGCGGCACCTCGGTATCTCCCGACGACAACTGGCCGAAGGCCGATCGCATGGCATCTATGGCCCGCCGCGGGTCTATCGCGGCTCGCACATCCGCCGCCGACAGGATCCGGATCGTCATGACTCGATGTTGGGTGGTCGAAGGACATGACGCCAGGTGGAGCTTCGCCTCCGGCATCGCTCGCTGCGCCCGGTCGCGCTCGCTATCATGGTTGTCACCGCGATCTCGCCGCCCGACGCGCGGCGAAGGTACACAACCATCCATTCAGCAGAGGGCGGGGATGGCGGGACACTTTCTCAGCGTGGCTCTGATCACCGATGTCTTCCACGACGATCCCGACGGCAATCGGCTTCTTGACCGCCTGAATGAAGCGCATCACCTCGGCGCGGAGTTGGCGGTCCTGCCTGAGCTGCCTCTGAACCCGTGGTCACCCGCGTACCCCGAGCCTCGAGAGGAAGACGCGGAGCCCCTCGAAGGTCCACGGCAGGAGCGCATGGCCGCAGCCGCGCGTGCGGCGTCCATTTCGGTGCTCGGAGGCGCCATCGTGCGCTCCGCTGGCTCCGGACGACGTCACAACACGGCCATCCTGTTCGACTCCTCGGGGGAGATCACGGCCACCTACCGAAAGCTCCACCTCCCGGACGAGGAAGGGTACTGGGAGACGCGGCATTATGAGGCCGGCGCCAGCCCGCCCAGCGTGATCGGCGGGCCCGGGCTGTCGTTCGGTATCCAAATCTGCTCGGACATCCAGCGCCCGCAGGGTGCTCTTCTGCTGGCGGCGTCCGGAGCCGAAGTCATCCTGGCACCCCGGTGCACGCCGGCGGCGAGCTATCCGCGCTGGCAAACGGTGATGGTGGGGGTGGCGATGACAGCTGCCGTGTACGTGATCTCCGTCAACCGCCCGCACCCGGAGTTCGACGTTCCGATCGGCGGGCCGTCCGTAGCGATCGCGCCCGACGGTGAGGTCCTTCTCGAAACCGAAGACCCGGTCGCGGTCGTCACCCTGGATCGGCGCCGCGTCGCCGAGGCCCGGCAGGAGTACCCCGGGTATCTGCCGATGCGAGCCGACCTGTACGCGTATGGCTGGGCGCGTGCCGCCGCTGAGATGGGCGCGGACCTGGGCCCGGCTGGCGAATCGGACGAGTAGATCCGCCGGCCCGGCAGCCGGGGGACAGCCCCAACCGGCTCTTGGCCCATCCTTAGGCGAACAGGCCCGCCGCGATCACGGCGAACCCGCCCAACCCGATCAACGCCTCCAGCGCGACAAGCACGTTGGCGGCGAGATTGTCGGGCGCTACGGAACCGTAGCCGACTGTCGTGAGCGTCTGGACGCTGAAGAAGAACGCTTCGACGAAACGCCCGCTCAGGTCAGGTATCGGTATCCCGGCAGGGTCAGGAAGGGAGTGAACTCGGACGCGAGCACGAGCGAGTCAAGTAGTCCAGCGGCTCTGTCAAGCTGAACGTCTTCGATCCCGTCACCTCGGAGGCGCTCGAGCTCGGCACCCCGAATCTCCTCGTAGAGATCGTCGCTCATGGTCCGGCCATCGTCGAGGACGACTCCGTGCTCTCGCCATTGCCATAGCTGAGCGCGGGATACCTCGGCCGTGGCCGTGTTTTCCATGAGGTTGTAGATGGCGACGGCCCCGGAGCCGGCGAGCCACGCCGCCAGGTACTGGAGGGCCACGCTGATGTTCTGACGTACGCCATCGAGCGTGACGCAGCCCGCCGGGATGCCCAGATCAATCAAGGCATCGGGAGCCGGCTCGACGTCTTCGCGGAGACGGTCTTTTTGGTGTGGTCGCTGGCCCAGGACCTCATGAAACGCCTCGCGCGCGATTGGGACCAGGTCCGGGTGCGCCACCCACGTCCCATCGAATCCGTCTCGGCTCTCCCGGGCTTTGTCGGCGCGAACCGCCGCCAACGCGCGTTCGTTGACCTCCGGGTCTCTGCGACTCGGGATGAAGGCCGCCATGCCACCAATCGCGTGGGCTCCTCGTTTGTGGCAAGTGTGCACCAGAAGCTCTGTGTATGCGCGCATGAACGGCACGGTCATCGTCACTTGCGAGCGGTCCGGCAGGACCTGGCCCTGTGCTCGGCGGAACTTCTTGATCATGCTGAAGATGTAGTCCCAGCGTCCCGCGTTGAGGCCCACGCTGTGCTCGCGGAGCTCGTAGAGGATCTCCTCCATCTCGAATGCGGCGAGAACACTCTCTATCAGCACCGTCGCGCGGATCGTGCCCTGCGGCATACCGAGCGCATCCTGAGCGTAGACGAACACGTCGTTCCACAGACGTGCTTCGCGGTGGTTCTCCATCTTAGGAAGGTAGAAGTACGGTCCGGTTCCCCGGGCCCGCAGCTCCCAAGCGTTGTGGTACATGTACAGCCCGAAGTCCAGGAGGCTCGCTGACACGCGCTGTCCGTCGATCTCGACGTGCTTCTCGGACATGTGCCAGCCGCGCGGGCGGACGACCAGCGTCGCGACCTTGTCGTTGAGCCGGCATTCTTTGCCGTTCGGCGCGTGAAAATCGATCGTGCGTCGTACCGCGTCCTGCAGGTTCACGTGTCCATCGATCACGTTCTGCCAGGTGGGGCTGAGCGAGTCCTCGAAGTCTGCCATGAAGACATCCGCCCCGGAGTTGAGCGCGTTGATCATCATCTTGCGCTCGACCGGGCCGGTGATCTCGACCCAACGCCGCTCCAGATCTGCGGGGGGCGGGGCGATCTTCCACTCGGTTTCGCGCACGACGGAGGTCTCCAAGAGCGGGCGCGGCCGAGCGCCGGAGTCGAGGGCCACCTGCCGCTGGCCTCGTTGCGCGAGTAGCTGACGTCGTCTTCCTTCGAACTCCCGGTGCAGGCGGACGACGAACGCTAGGGCTTCCCGCGTGAGCACTCGATCGCTGTTCGCAGTGCGCGCGATGCGCACTTTTGGTCTGGAGACCGTGGTCCCAGTCACGTTCGATTCCCTTCTATTACACGATCTATTACGCGATTCAGTCTGTTGACGCGCTTGAGAGACCTGGGAGCGCGGAGCCACACGCGCTCGATCGGCCGTATAGGTGGGACTGGATATGCAACCGGCGTTCCGCGCCATGTCCCCCACAAGGCACAACCGATTGTCACACAAATACTTGACGCCTGCTTCAGAGGCCGCCGGGAGGGCCTGAGACGGGGCGTGCCATGGGTATGTGTTGCGGCGGTGCATCTTCGACGGCCGACAACTTCTGGCGGGTGGGCCATCTGAGCCGTTGCCCGTGCGCACGGACCCTCAGGGCCGAGGGCTTCGGGTGTGGGCCCCTCAGCCGTGGCAGGCCGCCGAAGACCCACCCGCGTCATCGAAACGTCACCGAGGAGGCGTGCGCCCCTCGGACAGCGCCCGGTAGTATTCCTCGACCAGAGCCCGGTACTCCGGAGGCACATCATCGGAGCCGGACAAAAAGAGCCTCTCCAGTTCGGCGCTCAGGCCTCGTCGTAAAGCGAACTCGAAGTCCTTGAGACCTCGGAGTATCGCCTCCTGGAGACGCTGGGCTTCTTCGGGGTCATCGTACAGACGCTGGCTCTCCAGCCTACCCAAGTCGCGGATCACTGCCTCGAGGTCCCCTACGTCCACGCCCTCGCGTCCCAGCTCATCGCGCAACCGCGCCGCGTCTTCGCGTCGCTGCCGGAATTCGTTGCGGAACTGGCGAACGTCACCCGGTGTCAGCCCCCCTCCGCCTGGGGCGAAACCGCCGCCACCTGCCTGGCGCTGCTGCTGGCCCTGGCCCTGCGGACCCTGACCTTCCTGCTGACCCTGGCCCTGCTGACCCTGGCCCTGCTGACCCTGGCCTTCCTGCTGAGCCTGACCTTCCTGCTGGCCCTGGCCTTCCTGCTGACCCTTACCTTCCTCGCCGGGCCCTTCCATTTGTTGGCGCATTCGTTCCTGCAACGACTCGAGACCGCGCACGAGATCGCGCGCTTCCTCCAACTGCCGGCCCAAGCGTCGGGGGTCTGACTCGCGAAAGGCGTCCCGCGCCTCGGCGACTCGCTCGCGCAGCTCCTCCGTGTCCTGCGTGATCTGCTCCTCGAAGTTGCGAGTGTAGTCGCCCGAACGGGCGCCCATCACGCCTTTCGAATAGAGGATCTTGTCGCGCAAACGGTTCTGGCGAATCGAGCTTGCGGCCTCGCCCAGCGCGCGCGATGCCTCACGTTGCTCGCTCCTCGATTCTCGCGCGAGCCGGTCCAGGTCCGCCTCGAAACGGTCTACCTCGGCAGCCAGCTCATCCTTCCTGTCGCGCAGCTGGCGCACCGCCTCCGAATCGCCACCATCGGCTGCCCGAGAAACGTCCTCCGACATGTCGCGCTGCCGCTCCACGAGGCGGTCGGCCCGTCGTAGGGCCTCGTCTACATCACGTTCGAGCGCTGCTGTCTGACGGTTCTCGAGAAGCCGGCGCGCTTGCCGCAGGCGGTCCAGGGCCGCCGAGCCCTGGCCCTGGGCACCACCTTGTCGCTCGCTCGCGGCGGCCCTGCGCATCTGGTTGGCGGCATCTTGAAGACGTCTGGCGGATTCACCCAACTCCGGACGTGATTCCTCGCGCGAGAGTCGTTCGAGCTGCCGAGCCAGCTCCTCGGTCTCCTCGATCAACCGGTTCTGGCCCTGGCCACCGTCTGCCGCACCCGCCTGCGCTGCAGCCCGCTCGTTCATCTGCTGCTGCCGGCGGGCGAGCTCCTCCAGCTTCTGGAGAGCCTCATCCACCTGCTGGTCGCGCTCGCGTCGCTCACCCCGCTGCACGCTCTCGTACTGGTTCCGCAAGCGGTCCAGCTCGAGCTCGAACAAGTCGGCGAGGTCCTCGGCATCGGGGCTCTCGCCTCCACCGCCGCCGCCGCCCTGCTGGCCCATGGCTACCTGGACATCGCGGAAGGCGGCTTCGGCCCGCTGCAGGTGTTGGAGCGCACGCTGCTCAGGGGAAAGGGCCTCGTCGGGCCTTCGTTCGCCAAGTCGCTCCTCGGCCTCACGCATGGCTTCGGCGGCTTGTGGAAGCTCCTCGAAGACCTTCCGGAAGGTCGGATCGTCGGCTACGCCACGCGTCTGCATCTGGTTCACCAACTCCTCGACCTGCTCCCTGAGTCTCCCCTGGAGCAGGGTGAGCGTCGCCAGATTCTCAGACTTCTCCGCATCGTCGAACGCGGCTTCGTCCCGCTGCAATCGGAAAGTGGCGGCTACGATCTGTCGCTGCTGGCGAGAAAGCTGACCGTCCATCCCTCCTCCGCCGCCTCCCCCGCCACCACCACCCTCGGCCTGTCGGAACGTACGATCGAACGGGCGAATCTCGACGAAGTAGATGTCCGAGGTTGCCGTTTGCCGCGCGCCCGGGCGGGACAAGTCGGTCGCCGTCGCGTAGTAGGAGACGAAATCGCCAGGCTCCAGCTCGAGCTCTTCCAGGAAGAAGGTGTGGCCGCGCGACAGGTCCTTCGTGCCCCCTCGCCCCGATTCATGCAGCGAGATCGTCTGTTCCTCGCCGCCGTTGACCGAGAAGCGCAGCTCCAGCCGGCCAATGCCGAAGTCGTCCTCAGCCTCCACCTCCACGTATACCTCTTCGATCGCGTTGGCCCGCATGTCGCGGCCCGGTTCGCTTACAGAGACCGCGGGTGGCTGATCGTCCAGAGGTTCGATCAGGTAATCGGGGGACGCCACCACGAACCCGCCGTTCGGGCCGGCGAGCTCCACACGGTAGAAGGTCTCGGTCTCGACGGTCAGCGTGCCCGAGAACGTCCCGTTACCCAGCTCGAGTGGAATCGGCTCTTCCCTCCCCTGGATCACGAGCTGGCCAGCGTGCGTCGGGATCGTCGGGATGATGTTCAGAAGCACCTGCGTGCCACGCAGAACGGCGATATCACCGGCGTCCTCCTCCGTACGCGGGGCCAGGCCGGTATATGTCGGGAACCTGTACTCGAGGTCGATGCGATCCACATACGGAAGATCCGCCACATCGATCGTGTAGACCGGCGAGCGAACACCCTCCGCTTCGACCGTGTAGGCCGTCGGTTCGTTCAAGTCGAACAGGAGGATCTCGAACCCCGCTCCCTCCTCGACCGACAACATCCGGAAACGCTCCCACGTCTCGGACTCGCCACGCTGGACGGCGATCTCGACATCGTCCGTCTCGAACCCGCGCGTGAATGCGACGATCTCCTGGTCGGATCCGCGTGGAACGAGGATGTCACCGGGTCGCACATCGATGGCGTACGGGTTGGCGGCGTCCGCGGTCGTCCAGGGGCTGAGAAGGAGGGATCCGGCGGTCCCCTGAAAACCGGGACCGAAGATCGTGATCAGGAGAACGGCCGTCGCCACCCCACCCAACCAGGCAGAGGAGTGCTTCAGCCCATCCCGATCGATCCGTCGGCCTCGCTCGACCCTCCGCGCACGCTCGACAGCTTCCGCGAGCAGGCGACGACGCAGCCCCTGCGCGGGCGCCGTGTCCGGTCCGATCTCCTCGACCGCGCTCAGAACCGCGGCCTCCAGAGTCGGCTCGTGCTCCTCCAAATAGAGGGCCACTTGCTGGTCGGTTACCCGGCGAAGGAGCGGCCGGATAATGAACAGAGAGACCAATACGATCACCCCGGCCCAGAGTACGACCCGGAAGGCCGTGACGGCGGGGTCGGCGAAGCGCAGCCGGTCGATCCCGAAGGTCGAAAGAAGGAAGATCCCGAATCCCACCGCGAGCGCGATCGCGGTGCCTCGGAGCAGCAGACGCACCCGCCACCGCCTCCGCACGTCTCGGATGACGGCACGCAGCTCCTCGCTCGGTTCTCTTCCGGTCCAACGCCTCATCGTTCGCCTCCCAGGGCTCGAGCTTCCAGAGCTCGACCAGTTGTCAGTGTCAGGTGGCCCGCGCCATACCGCGCGACGGCGGACGCCGACGTGCCCAGCGGTTCGCCAGGATGCTCTCGGTCACCAGGACCAGCGCGGCGAGGAGCAGCAGGGGCCACCACAGCTCCCTCGTGCGGGTCTCCTCATCCGCCGCATCGAGGGCGGCCGAGGTGGCTGCGGCTCTCGTACCCGGTCCTCCGGCTACGCTCTCGATCAGTCGTTCCGGGGCAAGCGGGGTGAGGTCGGACTCCTCCAGCGTCGGATTCACCGCGACCGTTGCCATGGCCACGTCGCTCCTGAGCGGTCTGAGCTCGTAGAACCCGGTTTGTTCGAACTCCATCCAGACCGGCTCGCTCTCGACGGTCACGGACTGGCGCCCGCCGTCGGGTGCGACCAACACCCACTCCCCCGCTCCCGGCGTCGCGCCCGTCACCAGCCCGCGCATCGAGAGCAGCGCCCTGAGCTCGGACACGCGACCCACCGAGACCCAGCGCTCCGGCTGGCGGTACGCGGACGCGTGTCGGACGAGTTGGTGCACGAACGGCAAGTACACCGGCTGCAACGCCAAGTCGTTCCAGAAACGGTCGAGGGTCGAGGTCCACAACAAGACGCGGCCCTCCCCCTCGGTGCGCTCCGCCAGGGCGGGCTCCCCGTCCTCGAAGCGGGCGAGCACCGTCGTACCCTGAGCCGGTTCGAACCGTTGAAACCGGAAGAAGCGGGCGTCCGAGAAATCCCCGCTCCGGGGCGCGGAAAAAAGCTCGAACACGACATGATCGTAGTCGAGCCACCCGAGTCGACTCCCCCCTCGACCGGATCGGTCCTCGACGCCTCCCACCTGACCGCCTAGCAGAGCGCTGACGGCCTGCGGCCAGCGCCCGGGAGCGCCGCGCGGCCCGAGCATCACGATCAACCCGCCACCAGCCCTCACCCAATCGATGAGCGCCTGGCCACCCGCACCCTCCGACACATTCGCATCGTTGAGGATCACCACGGCGGCGTTCGTCAGCCACCCGGGCTCGAGGGCAGCTGCGCGTCGACGCGTGATGCGGACCATGGGATCGTCGCCGATCGCCAGCGCTCGCTCGAGAAACAGGCTCCGATCGCTCCGCCCCGCGCTACCCTCGAGGAGCAGCACCTCGATCCCTTCGTCGGGCGCCACGACGAAGCGAAGCGCATCGTCACCGGTCAGGTCATCGCCGTTGATTCGAACCTCGCCGCGCGTGCTGCCCGGGGGGAGCGCGACTCCCTCGAACGCGACGCTCGCGACTCCACGCGGTGGAACCTCCGCCGGGCGTGAGCTGATCGTTCTCCCGTCGAGCTCGAGACTGACGTCCAGATCCGCCGCTGGATCGCTCCCCATGTTGGCGACACGTGCTACGACGCGTACGCGCCCATTCCGCTCGGGGTGAAACGCCACGTCTGCGACCGCGAGGTTCGTCGCGTCCGGATCCGAAAGGTCGACGGCCGTGAGCGCGACACCCTCAGGGAGCCGGGTTCGCCCGCCGTCGAGCCAGCCGACACGTTGAAAATCGGAGATCAGTATGACCTCTCGGCTCGGCCGTTCGGATTCCGCGAGGATGCGTCCCGCCAGCTGGAGACCGGGGTCGAACCGCGTCCCGCGCGCACCGGGGGCCACGTCTCCGAGAGCGGTCCGCACGGCGAGCAGGTCTTCGGTGAGCGCCGCGCGCTCCTGTGCGCGATCGGCAAACGTGACCAGCGCCGCACGGTCGCCCGGCGCCAGACCGCCGAGCACGGCATCAGCCTCGGCGAGGGCCCGATCCCACAGTCCTCCGTAGTTGAGGCTGTGCGACGTATCCAGGAGTAGGACGACGTCACGGGCGCTTTCTCCCGTCGCCGCGGCCGGCGCACCGGCGAGGAACGGACGCGCGAACGCAGACGCAATGAGAATCAGCGCCAGACAGCGCAAAGCAAACAGGAGCGGGTGACGAATCCGGCGCCGGTTCGATGTCCGAAACGGAACCCGTCGAAGAAACATGAGTGATGGGAACGCCGTCACCTTGCTTTGTTGCCGCTGCGTCAGATGGATCAGGATCGGGACCGAGAGCAGCCCGAGTCCGGCCAGAAACACGGGAGTGAGAAAGGACATCAGGATCGCCCTTTCAGTCGCTTTTCGCGGAGCGAAAGGTAGCGGAAGAGGGCCCCGTCGAGCGGTTCCGACGTGTCGAACAGCTCGTAGTCGATCCCGTTCTGCGCCATGAGTCGGGCCAGCTCGGTGGTATGGGCACCGACCTGCTCCAGGTATTCCTGTCCCATTTCCTCGGGCGTGATCGGCAGACGCTCTCCCGTCTCCAGATCCTCGAAGGAGCGCGGTGTGTCGAACGGGAACCGCAACTCGGCGTGGTCCAGCACGTGGAACAGGATCACGTCGTGCCCCTTGCTCCGGAGCGCCGCGACCGCGTCGAGCACGGTCTTCGGCGGCGCGTAGAGATCGGACACGACCACCACGATGCCGCTTCGGCGCAGGCTCTCTCCAACCTTTCGGAGCGGTTGAATGAGCTCGCCGGCCAGTTCGGGGCGCGCGCGGTCGATCGCGGCCAGGACCAACCGCCGGTTTCGAACCGAGGGGGCCACGTGGTCGACCAGATCGGCGTCGAAGATCGCCGCTCCCACACGGTCACGCTGCCCGGCCGAAAGGTAGGCGAGACAGGCGGTCAGGAAGCGCGCGTAGTCCAGCTTCGTCACATCCCCGGACCCGTAGTCCATCGAGCGCGAGACGTCGAGCGCGAACATGATGCTCGCGTTCGTCTCGGCCTCGTATTCCTTCACGTAGAACCGGTCGGTCCGCGCGTACACGCGCCAATCGACCTTCCGGATATCGTCACCAGGCATGTAGGGCCGGTGAGCCGCGAAATCGAGCGACAGGCCGAGGAAGGGGGAGGAGTGCATCCCGCTGATGAAGCCTTGCACTACGGTTTGCGCTACCAGCTCCAGATTGCCGATCCGGGACAGCACGGTCGGGTCGAGGAAGCGACTACCGGGGACCGCCCGGGAGGCGACGCGGACGCGCACGAGCGTTACATCCCGGACTTCGGAATGGGAACGGCATCGAGCACCTGCTCGATCAGCTGATCCGGGGTGACACGCTCCGATTCGGCGTGGAAGTTCGTCAAGATCCGGTGGCGGAACACCGGCTGACTCAAGGCTCGGATGTCTTCGAATCCGACGTGCACGCGGCCTAGAACGAGGGCGCGCGCCTTGCCCCCTAGCACCAGGTACTGCGCCGCTCGCACGCTCGCCCCGTAGGCGACGTACTCCTTCACGAAGTCCGGTGCGTCCTCGCGCCCCGGCCGGGTGATGCGAGCCAGGTGAACCGCGTGACGAGCGACCGCTTCGGACATCGGCACCTTCCGGACCAGTTTCTGGAAGGCGAGGATCTCGTCGCCGGACAGCACGGCGTTGGGCGGATCCCCCGCCAGCGCAGTGGTCGTCCGCACGATCTCGAGCTCTTCGTCCTCGGGCGAGTAGTCAATGTTGGTCTGGAACATGAAACGGTCCAGCTGTGCCTCGGGGAGCGGGTACGTTCCCTCGAGCTCGATCGGGTTCTGAGTCGCCAGCACGAAGAACGGCTTCGGCAGGTCGTAGGTGCGCCCCTGGATCGTGACTTGCTTCTCCTGCATCGCCTCGAGCAGCGCCGACTGCGTCTTGGGCGGTGTACGGTTGATCTCGTCCGCGAGAACGATATTCGCGAACAACGGCCCCTCCATGAACACGAGGTGACGCTGCCCCGTCTCGGCGTCTTCCTGGATGATGTCGGTGCCGGTGATATCGGACGGCATCAGGTCGGGGGTGAATTGGATGCGCGAGAAGCTCAGGTGCAGGACCTGGGCGAGCGTCTGGATGAGAAGCGTCTTCGCGAGACCGGGGACGCCCACGATCAGGCTGTTGCCCCCCGCGAACAGGGAGAGGAGCACCTGTTCCACGACTTCATCCTGTCCCACGATCACCTTTGCGATCTCGCGGCGCACGGTGTCACCGGCTTCGCGTAAGCGGTCGGCGAGCTCCGCGTCATCCGCGCCGGCCGTGGGCGCTTCTGCCGACTCGGCGGCAGCCGGCTCCACGGCGCTCGACGCATCGGGCATGTCAATGACTCCTCCCAACTCCGGGTTCGGGTCCATGCGTGCTCCTCTCAGTGTGTCAGGGCGTAGACCACATAGTTGACGCCCAGCTTGTAGGCTTCGTTCGATAGCTCGATCGGAACGTACCCGCGATCCGACCACTCCCAGTAGTCACCGATATCGTTGTCGCGGTTGATCATGACCATCATGCGATCCTCCGGGTCGTTGTTCTCGAAGACCGCGTAGTAGCTGGCGATGACCCCGAAGTTCGGGTGTGGCATCTCGATCTGCTCGATGCGGAAGAAGGAGTCGAACACCGGGTGGGTCTGGTCCAGCTGAATCACACGGTGCTCGGGCAGCAGTTGCTCGAGAGCATGAAGCGTGTTGTACCACTGGGAGGGTCCCGCGAAGTCGTCCAGAATCAGGAAGCCACCTTTCAGCAAGTACTCGCGGAGGTTCGTGGCTTCGGCCTGGGACATGATCCAGAAGCCGGGCTCCGAAAGGTATGCGACCGGATATCTGAACAGCTCCGGGTCATCCATGGCGAGCACGTTCCCTCCTCCGAGGTACGGCCGCATGGATGTGAGCTCGCTGAGGATCTTGCCGAAGTTGGTCTCGGCCGTCGGGTAGTCGTGCGCCCAGGGCGGGTTTCGACGGAACCCTCGACCGTCCCCGAACGACCCGACCATCAATCTGACGAAGGTGAAATGACCGGAGTATTCCGTGTTGAACGCCTGCCAGGGCGCCGGATCGAATCCGAGGTCCTGGCCCGGTCGTCGCTCCTGCCCGACGGTCGGCGCGGCCGCCGCCATCACCATCAACGCCAACAGCGCACCGAGTCGAGCGGCGCTCAGATTCGAAGTGCGCGTCAGGGTCATGGGCGTCTCCGGGTTCCTTTGCGTGACCCGCGTGGGTCGCGGGAGTTCCGGGCGATTCAACGCTCAGGCTCGCCGTCCGAGGGGCTTTCCTCCCTGATCCGGAGCAACAACTCCAACGCCGCCTCGTAACCGGGCGCGATCTCGAGCGCGCCCAACACGGCCCGTCGCGCCTCAGCCCGCTGCCCAGCCGCATGGTGTGCCCTGGCGAGGAGGAAAAGCGCCTCGGCCCGATCCACGGGGTCCAGCGCCAGAAGCGCCTTTCGCTCGCGCACGGCGCCGGCGACATCCCCGGTTTGCTCGTTCAGATCCGCCAGCCGCTCGTGCAGCGCGAGATCGTACGGGTCGATCCACACGGCGCTTTCGAGGACCGCGGCCGACGCGCGACGGTTCCCGAGGGTCTCTTCCAGCTCCGCCAACTCCATGTGAGCTTCGAAGTGATTCTCGTTGACCGCCGTGTAGGCACGAAGCTCGGCGGCTGCCCGCTCGGTTCGGCCGGCGTCCCGGTGGATCCGCGCGAGCATGAGCCCCGGCGCATCGGGACCCGCATACTCCGGAAACAACGTCTTGGCTCGCTCGAGGTAGGGGATGGCTTCGTCCGCCCGACCCGTGCCGTAAAGCTCGGCTCCGCGTCGAAGCTGGCCCGCGAAGCTCTCGGCATCGGGCGCGCCGGCCTCGGGACCGACAGACCCCAACGCGCGTAGAGCGACCGCGAAGCGGGTCTCCACGTATCGCCGAAGCCTCTCGTCGAATGCTTTCAGATCCGCACCGAACACTCGCTCGAAGACAGCTTCTGTGTCGAGCCCGTCCCGATAGCCGTCCAGCATGCGCCGGACCGCGTCGAACCCCTCCTCTTCCTCGATCATCTCGCACAGGAGCGAGGCGAGGTAGTAGGAGTGTTGCACCTGTCGTGGGTACCGAGGCCGAACGAACCCGTAGTTGAAGCGCTCCAACGACGGCAGCTGGCCATCCCGGAAGGCCGTCAGGAAATCGGGCGCCACATCGGAACCCCACCCCGGCCGGGCGTGCCGCTCGTCCAGCACGGCCAACCCCTCCGACAGCCAGCGCGGCACGTCGTGATCCGTATACCCAAGCGTGAAGGCGTGCGAGATCTCGTGCCACATCGTGGAGCCCCAGTTGAACTGCCCCTGACTTCGCGCGGCGGGGGAGTCCATCGCCAACACCGACCCGAAGCTCACCCCGAGCGCACCGAGCCCGGCCAACCCCACGGTTCGCACCGAAAAATCGGCGTGACGTGGATAGACCTCGATGCGGATCGGAGTCGGAGGAGCGTAGTCGTACCTTGCCGACATGCGATCGAAGGCCTGTTCGGCGAGGCCGGGGGCGTAGGTGGACAGGAGATCCGACTCGGCGCCGTCGATCAGGAATTGGAAGCGGGGGCTGCGGGTCTCCCGAAAACGGTCGAATCCATCCAGCAGATCGAGCGTGTTCTTGACCCACACGTTGTAGGGGTCGCCCTCGAAGGCCGCATCGAGCGTCCGTCGCCCCTCCTCGATCTCGCCCACCCGCAGCAGGTTGAGACCCAGGAGGCTGTACGATTGCCACGAGAGGGGATCGCGCTCGATCCCCTGGCGAGCGAAAGACACCGCGTCCGCGTAACGATGGTTGCGGTACGACACCTCGGCGAGGGCGTTGTACAGGTCCGCGTTACGCGGGTCGAGCGCGAACACCCGATCCCGCGCTCGCTCGAAGGCGTCTGGGTCGCCGCGCAGATGCGCGGCGACCGCCATCGCCGTCCATCCATCCAACGAGGCGGGGTTGGCCTCGATCGCCTTTTGCGCTTCCTCTTCCGCGCTCGCGACGTCCTCCAGATCCACATACAGGCGCGCCAGGAAGGCGCGAGTACCCGCATCCGTCGAGTTCGTCTCGAGGGCGCGCTGCGCGAGCTCGAGCGCCTCCGACGAGCCATCGAACTTGGCGCGCCGGGCCATCCCGAGCAGCGCGCCGGGATGATTCGGGTTCGCGGCGAGCACCTCGCTGAACAGCCCCCCTGCCTCGCGGCTGTCGTACTTCGACAGAAACAGCTCTCCGAACCGAACCTTGATGTCCGCGTCATCGGGCTCGGCGCGAAGCGCTTCCTCGTACGCGCGTACGGCATCGTGAAACAGCGCCGGATCCCGGATACCGAGGTAGACGAGGGCGGTGCCGACCGCCGCGAGCTCCTGCGCGCTCAACCCCGGGCTC
>JBDHAD010000061.1:0-16580 GCA_039588215.1 Gemmatimonadota bacterium | reverse complement strand
CCTCCGGCGGGCGGCGCGCTCGAGGTGCGCTGTCTGCGCGTAGATCATAATACGGCTGACCGTCTGTACACAGGGTGTTTGGAGAAGTTTCAGCGACAGCCCCAATCGCACCCCGGACAGCAGATTCATCATCTCTTCGAAGGGAATGCTGCGAGCGTGCCGCAGGATCCCGTACGCGCGCCATACCTTGTCCTCGAGGACGGCGGGCGCCTCCCTGAGGAGCACGGCGCGCGCCTGCTTCTCGTAGTCGATGACCCGGGCCACGATGCTTCCGAGGTGGTCGATCAGATCTTCTTCGCTCTTGCCGAGCGTCGTCTGGTTCGAGATCTGGAAGAAGTTCCCCACGATCTCGGATCCCTCTCCGTATAGACCTCTATACGTGAGCCCGAGTTGCCCGATGCCTTGAAGGACCTTGTGGATCTCCTTGGTAAGCACGAGGCCGGGGAGGTGTATCAGGACCGACGCCCGCAGCCCCGTCCCCACGTTGGTCGGACACGAAGTCAGAAAACCGAACTCGTGGTGAAAGGCGTACGGAAGGCGCTGCCCGATCTCCTCGTCCAACTGCTCGACGTCCTTCCAGGCCCGCTCGAGTTGGAAGCCTCCCGCGAGGACCTGCAGACGGAGGTGGTCCTCTTCGTTGATCATCAAACCGAGCGACCGCCCGCTTTGAATCGCGAGCGCCGAGGCTCGCAGCGGTGCGCCATCGTGACCGCCGATCAGCTCGTGGCTCACGAGGTGTCGTTCGAGGAGACGCGCTCGCTCGCTTGCCTCGAGGTCGGACATCTTCCAGAAGTCCGCATCGCCCAAGACCTGGTTGTCGTCGAGCGCCTCGAAGGCCTGAGCGAGAACCCGATCGCGGTCCTCCCCGGAGGCACGACTCGCGAACGGAAAGCCCTGGAGGTTCCGGGCGAGGCGCACGCGGGTAGAGAGCACGATCTCGTAATCGGGTCCCCGCTCCTCGAGCCAGCTCAACCCATGCCCGTCCACCTCGTTCCCCTCCTTGAGCATCCCGGTCGCTTGTTACTCCACGGCGCTGAGCTCGAGGATCTCGTCGCGCAGATTGGCGGCGGCTTCGAAGTCCTCGATCTCGACGGCGCGCTCCAACCGCCGACGGAGTGTGGCGAGACGCAGGTCCCGGTCATCGAGATCACTAGCCGCGCTCAAGTAAACCTTGCCGATGTGCTGGCTCGCCCCGTGGACACGACGCAGGAGCCCCCGGAGCTGGGGTGAGAAATGGGCGTAGCACTGCGAGCAACCGAGGCGGCCGGTCTTTCGGAAATCCTGAGCCGTAGTCCCACAGTACGGGCAGGCTTCCTGGGCACCCGACAGCGCGGTCTCCTGACTGCCCTCGCCCATGTGGGCCAGAAAATCGGCGATCGGAGGCTCCGGAGGCGTGGCCGAGCTGACCCCCCTCTCTGCCGCGCACGACGAACAGAGATGGATCGTGGTCATCTCATCCTGCACGATCTCCGTGAGGTGGATCTCGGCGTCCCGTTGTCCGCAGTGCTCGCAGCGCATCGTGTCCCGGCCGTCGCGCCTCGTTTCCAGGTAATGGGGATTGCCGTCCCCCTATTCTGCCGTCCCTTCTGCCAGCGCATGCCTCATTCCGCCCAACTCTTGGTCCGGGCGGGCGATCCAGGTCGTGGCGAAACGGGCTCCCCTCCGACCTTCCCAAAGCGGCTAACATGCGGGGCGGTAACTCCGGTCACGCCCTTTGCCCGCGACCCACGTGGCAGACAGCCCCGTCCATGGCAATTTACATGAGGCCCCGAGTTGGTGCTTAAGCGAGCTGAAGCTGCCCGCCCTCGAGTCGAAGCACCCGCCCCGCTCGGTCGGCCAGCGAACGATTGTGCGTGACCACCACCAGCGCGCTGCGGTGCCGTTCGAGGAGTCGGAACAGCAAATCGTGCAGACGCTCGCTGGCTTCGATGTCCAGGTTGCCGGACGGCTCGTCCGCCAACAGCAGGTGGGGATCGTTCGCCAGAGCCCGGGCCACGGCCACCCGCTGTTGTTCACCGCCTGACAGCTTGCGTGGGCGATGGTGCGCCCGCTCTACCAACCCGACCTGGTCGAGAAGCGCGAACGCCCGCTTCTCGGCCACCACTCGGGTCGTGCCCGCGATCAGCTGAGGCACCATCACGTTCTCGACCGCGGTGAAGTCGCGCAGCAAGTGGTGGAACTGAAACACGAATCCGACATAGCGATTGCGGAGGGCCGCCAGCGTCACGTCATCCAGGGAAGCGACGCGCCGCCCGCCAAGCCACACGTCGCCCGAGGTCGCTCGATCCAGCGCTCCCAGGAGATGGAGCAGCGTGGACTTGCCCGAGCCGCTGGGGCCGACGATCGCCACCGCATCGCCCGCGGGGACCTCGAGCTCGACGCCGCGCAACACGTGGATCTCACCCCCATCCGCCGCCGCGAAGGTACGGTGAATATCGTGCGCCTCGATCACGGCGCGTGAGCCGTTCTCACTCATGCCGGATCGCATCGACAGGCGTGAGCTTGGCCGCCTTGGCCGCGGGATAGAGCGTGGCGAGGAAAGAGATCAGGATCGACCCCAGCACGATGAGGATCATGTCCCGCGCTTCGAGGGAGATCGGCAGCTTGTCGATGAAGTACACGTTGCTCGGGAGCGTGATGAACTCGTATCGGCGAAGCAGCCAGGCCAACAGGGCCCCCAGGCCCGAGCCCAGCGCCGTACCGACGAGACCGATGAACAGCCCCATGTGCATGAACACGCGCCGGATCCCTTTTGCCGTGAGGCCCATCGAGCGCAGGATCCCGATCTCGCGCGTCTTGTCCCCGACCATCATCACGAGTGTCGAGACGATGTTGAAGGAGGCGACGAGCACGATGAGCGTCAGGATGACGGCCATTGCGATCTTCTCCAGAAAGAGCGCGGAAAACAGGTTCGCGTTCTGTTCCTGCCAGCCGTCCACCTTGTAGGGATACCCGAGACTCTCCTCGACGCGCGCGGCGACCTCTCCGGCCTGCCATGGATCGCGCACATCGAACTCGACGCCGGTCACCCCATCGTCCAGGCCGAGGAGGGCCTGTGCCTCGCCGAGGTCGACGAACGAGAGCTTGGTATCGAACTGGTATAGCCCCGTCTGGAAAACTCCCGTGATCTCGAACCGCCTCAGCTGTGGCTGGAATCCCGTCGGCGTCAGCGGCGTGTTCTGAATCGAGGCCGCGGTGACCAGCTTGCCCACGTATAGCCCCAGCCGATCCGCCAGACCCCGTCCCACCACCATACCGGGATGCCCCGACTCGGTCTCCACGAACGGGAGATCACCGACCACGAGGTGCTCGCTGACGCCGGTCACGGTGATGGCGTCGGTGTCATCGACGACGCCTCGCATGACCACGCCCTCGTTGTAATTCTCGCCCGCGCTGAGGAGAATCTCGGTGTAGATGAATGGGGCCGCCGCCACCACGTCCGGATCGGACTGGACGCGCTCGAGGACGAGCGGCCAGGCATCCATCCGGAACGCGTTTCCGATCTGCAGCGTGACCGCGTGCGGGCCGCCGCTCAGAATCCGTTCCCGAAGGTCCCTCTGAAGACCGCTGAGCACCCCGATCACCACGATGAGTGCCATGACGCCGACGGCCACACCACCGACGGCGATCCAGGTGATGAAAGACACGAGACCCCGTCGGCCACTCAGATACCGCCGCGCCACGTAGCGTTCCAGCGCGCGAGTGTCCTCGGATGCCGGCGGTGGCAAGCCGGGAGATGCTCCTCCTGGTCCCTCCGCTCCGCCGGGTGCCGTGCGTTCGGACGCCGGGGATTCGGATGCTCCGGCTTCGGGCGTCACGCGATCGGGCGGGCCGATCACGTCCTCGGCGGGTTCCCTCACTCGCCCTCCTCCGGGCGCAGGATCGGATACAGGATCACTTCGCGGATCGCGGAGCGTCCCGTCACGATCATGGCCAGACGATCCATCCCCAGCCCCAGACCCCCCGTGGGAGGCAGCCCGTACTCGAGCGCGCGCACGTAGTCCTCGTCCACCCCATGTGCCTCCTCATCACCCTCGGCCCGCATACGATCTTGTTCGCTGAACCGCGTCCATTGGTCGATCGGGTCGTTCAGCTCGCTGAACGCGTTGATGAGCTCGAAGCCGCACGCCACCACCTCGAACCGCTCGGCGCACGCCGGGTTGCCGCGCTTGGGCTTGGCGAGCGGGCTCATCTCGATCGGATGGTCGTAGATGATGGTCGGATCGACGATATTCTGTTCTACGTGGGCCGAGAACAGAACATCGAGTAGTTGGACGCGGGATAGCTCTCCCGCATCCTCCCTCCCCGCCGACCGGGCCAGCTCTCGCAACGTCGTCTCTGGTGTCGCGTGCGGATCGAAGCCGGTCTCCTCCTCGAACGCCTCGGCATACGTGCGTCGCTTCCACGGCCGTGACAGATCGATGGTCCTCCCGTCGAGCTCCAGCGACAGCGTTCCGCGGACTTCGCTCACGACATCGGTCACCATCTCCTCGGCAAGCGTCATCACGTCTTCGTAGTCCGCGTACGCATAATACAGCTCGAGCATCGTGAACTCGGGGTTGTGCGTGCGGTCGATGCCCTCGTTTCGGAAGTCCTTCCCAATCTCGTACACGCGGTCCAGGGTGCCAACGATCAGCCGCTTCAGGTACAGCTCGTCCGCGATGCGTAGGTATAGGGTTCGGTCGAACGCCTCGTGTCGGGTGGTGAACGGGCGCGCGAGTGCACCCCCGTACTGGGGTTGTAGAACCGGCGTCTCGACTTCGAGGAACCCGCGGGCATCCAGCCAATTCCGAAAACCGGTCGTGAGCCGGGTCCGGATGGTGAATACCTCTCGCACGTCCGGGTTCACCGCCAGGTCCGCGTACCGCCGCCGGTAGCGTGATTCGACGTCGGAGAAGCCGCTGTGCACGATCCGCTCTCCCGTCTCCTGCACCTCCTCCTTCCCGAAAGGCAACGGCCGGAGCGTCTTCGACAGCAGCGAGAGCTCTTCGGCTCGGACCGTCACCTCTCCAGTGCGTGTGCGAAACAAAGGCCCGGCGACGCCGACCCAATCGCCGAGATCGAGTAGCTCCAGGAGCGCCCCGTCGCCGTCGCGCAGAACATCCTGCTTGAAGTACACCTGTAGCCGGCCGCTGCGGTCACCGATATGAGCGAACGCGCTCTTGCCCATGTCCCGATACGAGAGGATCCGGCCCGCTACCCGGACAGGACCTGCGTCCTCGGTCCCGCCGTCCGCCTCTGACTCTTCGAAGACGGCCCGTGCTGATGCCAGCTCGTGCGTCGGGTCGTAGGAGTACGCGTACGGCTCTATTCCGAGCGCGCGGAGCTCCTGGAGCTTTGCGAAGCGGTCGCGAACCGGTTTGGGTCGCTCCGGGGCCTGGTACCAGCAGCTGAGACAGACCCCGTCGCGGAGCGCTTCCGCTGGTTCTCCACAGCCCGGACAGGCGCTCATGCGGTCGCCGCACCGGCCTGCTGGTGCAGGAAGGCCTCGATGAACTCGTCGATCCGCCCGTCTAGCACCGCCTCTACGTTGCCGATCTCGACGTTCGTGCGGTGGTCCTTCACCATCGTGTAGGGCTGGAGCACGTACGAGCGGATCTGCTGCCCCCACTCGATCTTCGTCTTGGTCCCTTCGAGCGTGGCCCTCTCCGCCTCCCGCTCCTCCTCGGCGTGCTGATATAGCGCCGCTTGCAGCATCTTCATGGCCTTCGACTTGTTCTTGTGCTGGCTGCGCTCCTGCTGGCAGGAGACCACGATCCCCGTGGGCTCGTGCGTGATTCGTACGGCCGAGTCCGTCTTGTTGACGTGCTGGCCACCCGCTCCGGACGCCCGATACGTGTCGATCCGCAGGTCCTCCTCGTTGATCTCGACTTCGATATCGTCGTCGACGACCGGGTACACGAACACGGACGCGAAGGATGTGTGGCGACGGCCCTGCGAGTCGTACGGGGAGATGCGCACCAATCGGTGCACGCCGCGCTCGGCCGCGAGGTATCCGTACGCGTACGCGCCGCTGACCTCGAGCGTCACGGACTTGATGCCGGCCTCTTCCCCTGGCTGTATCTCGAGGATTTCGAGGGCGAAACGACGGGCCTCCGCCCAGCGCGAGTACATGCGCATCAGCATCTCGGCCCAGTCCTGTGACTCGGTACCCCCCGCCCCGGGGTGGATGGTCAGGAGTGCGCTTCGGTGGGAGTCGGGTCCGCGCAGCATGTTCTTCAGCTCGAGCTCCGCGACATCGGCCTTGGCCGCCTCGATCCCGCGCTCGAGCTCTTCTTCGAGCTCTGTGTCGCTCTCTTCCTCCAGAAGGACGATCATCTCGAGGAGTTCATCGACCTGTTCCGAGAGCTCGGTCCAGGGCTGCGTCCAGGCTTTGAGCCGGTTCGCCTCGTCGATCACCTCACGGGCGCGGTCCGCCTGGTCCCAGAAGTCGGTCCGCGCCATCCGCTCTTCGAGCTCGTCTATCTCGGCCAGCTTCTCGGGAATCTCAAAGATACCCCCGTAGCTCGTCCAGTCTGCCCCGCAGCGCCTCGGCGCGCTCTTTCTGTCTCGCGATCTCGGTCATTGTGCTCCATCCGTTTCTCCGCCCCACCCGGGGCACGCGGCGCGCGCCCTCCCGACGACGCCACAATAGACTACCGTCGGCGCCGGAAGTCGATCCTTTTGAGGTGACGAGACTTCGAGGGGGGGCTGGCTGTACGCGCTCGAGGTGGAAGACCGCTCGGGGTGAGACACGCTCGAGGTGGAACGTTGCTCGGAGGTGAGACGCGCTCGGGCTACCGAACGAGCTGGAAGTCGATCTTCCGTTCCTCCCGGTCGACCCTCACGACCTGAACCTCGACCGGATCGCCGAGACGGAAGGTCTGCTTGCGTCGCCGGCCGACCAGGGCGTGCGTGCGCTCATCCAGCCGGTAGTAGTCGTCGCCCAGCGCGCTGACGTGAACCAGCCCATCCACCTGATAGCGGTCTAGGAGGACGAACACACCGAACGAGGCGACGCCGCTGATCGTGGCCTCGAAGTGATCGCCTACGTGACGCTCCATGAACTGGATCTTCTTGAGCTCGACGGAGTCGCGCTCGGCCTCCGCCGCACGTCGCTCCTGCGCCGACGCCTGGCGGGCCGACGCGTCGAGCCATTCGGGGTCCAACGACCTCGCGCTCGCCGGGTCCGCCAGCCAACGCGTCAACTGACGGTGAACCACCAGATCCGGGTAACGGCGTATGGGCGAGGTGAAGTGCGAGTATGCGCTCGAGGCGAGGCCGAAGTGGCCCTCATTGCCGGGCGCGTAGCGTGCCTGCGCGAGGCTACGCAGCGTGGCCATCGCGACGAGCGGCTCGTGGGGCTCTCCGCGGACGGAGTCGAGCAGGCGCTGGAGGTCCACCGGGCGGACACCCCCCTTGGGAAGCGAGAGATGGAACTCCGCCGCCAGAGTACGAAGGTTCTCCAGCTTTTCCGGGTCGGGCGCTTCATGGATCCGGTACAGGACCGGGACCCCCTCGCGGATGGCCCAGGCGGCGATCGCCTCGTTCGCGGCGATCATCAGGTCTTCGATCAGTTGGTGGGCGGGCAACCTCAGGACACGCTGCACGTCCTCCGGCTCACCCGCCGCGTCCAACACCACGCGCGCCTCCGGCAGATCGAAGTCCAGGCTCCCGCGCTCGATCCGCTGCCTCCGAAACGTTTGGCTGATGCGCAGCAGCTCCCGCAGGCTCGTCGCAAGCGGTTCAGGGGCGTCTCGTTCTCCGTCCAGGATTGCCTGAGCGTCGTCGTACGAGAGACGATGACGGCTACGGATAACGGTCTTGGCGAAGCGAGCCTCCGCGATTCGACCATCATCGTGGAGGCGTAGCAGAACCGAGAGGGCCAGGCGATCCTGGTCCGGAACGAGCGAGCAGAGGTCGCTGGAGAGCGAATGTGGGAGCATGGGGATGACTCGATCCACCAGATACACGCTCGTGGCACGCTCCCACGCCTCCAGGTCGATCGGTCCCCCGTCCCGGACGTAGTGCGACACGTCCGCGATATGAATGCCCACCCAAGCGCTGCCATCCGCCAGGTTTTGGATAGACACCGCGTCGTCGTGATCGCGTGCGTCCTCGGGATCGATGGTGTAGACGAGCTCCGGGCGGAAGTCCTCTCGGTCCTCCAGGTCCCGAGGGCTCAGGCCGCGCTGGGCGATGTCCGCGGCCGCCTCCTCGAC
The DNA here is from genome assembly GCA_039588215.1 of Gemmatimonadota bacterium. Lineage (GTDB taxonomy): Bacteria > Gemmatimonadota > Gemmatimonadetes > Palauibacterales > Palauibacteraceae > JBDHAC01. Next base: position 8,379 of record JBDHAD010000061.1, on the reverse strand, counting down.
CTCCGTTGGGAAGGCTTCCGGGAGCTCGTAGCCGAGCTGGATGGCCAGCACCTCGACACCCGGATCCCCCGGAGCGCCCAGGACGCGGGCGACCCGCCCGACGGGTCGCGGGTCCTCATCTCCCCAATCCACCACCTCCAGCAGGACCAGGTCACCATCCGACGCGTCGCCGGTCTCTGGAGGCGGGACGAAGAACTCGACCCGCAGCCGCGGCTCGTGCGCCTCCACCCATGAGTATCCCGGACGCTCGTGGAAGACCCCGACGACACGCGAGTGCGCACGTTCGAGGATCTGTATGATCCGGCCGCGAGGATTCCGGTCGGGGGGCCGTTGCTCGATGCGCGCGACGACGCGGTCGCCTTCGACGCCACCGCCCAGATCGCGATCGCGCACGAAGACGTCTGGAGGACCGTCGTCGGGAACGACGAAGCCGTGGCCGCCGCCGGTGACCTCCAGGCGCCCGATTCTCAGGTTCAGGTCGCGTGGCGCGGCCAGACGGCCTTCACGCTGGCGGTAGAGCTTGCCCTCCGCGACGAGGCGCTGAAGGAGCGAGCGGAAGCCTGGGTAATCCGTGCGGCGCACGCCGAGCGCCTGAGCCAGCTCACGGGGCTTCAGGGGGCGGTCCGTCTCTTCCCGCACGTACTGGAGGATCTCCGGCGCCGCGATGGGGCCTGGCTTCCCGCTCGTGCGGGCCGCGCGTCGGCCCCCTGTAGGCTTCTTCTTCCCGCCGCTCTTCTTCACGGTGCCGCGTCTCGATGGACCCTGCGAGCCTTTGTCCGCGCCGCGCCCTCGGCCCGACTCTCCTTTCGGGCCAGTGCCTCTTCCCTTCCCCTTCTTGCGAGCCATGAGTGGCCGGGCGTCAGGTGGCGATCGGCAGTCGAGCGTCGCCGCGGAGGACGACCTGGCTGTCTGCGCCGTGGGTGATCAGAAGGATTCGGCCTCGTCGATGAGCATGATCGGGATACCGTCTCGGATCTCGTACCGCAGCCGGCAGGAATGACACAACAACGCGTCCTCTTCCTGTTTGTATTCGAGCTCACCCTTACACTTCGGGCACACCAGAATCTCGAGCAAACGTTCGTCGACAGGCATCAGCTATCCTCCCCGGGAACTCGGAACCCCAAGACCCTAAGATGCTTGTATTGCTTCCGCCAGTTGGGGAGCACCTTCACCCGCAGATCCAGATACACCCGGCGATCCAGGAACTCCTCGATTTTTCGGCGCGATACCGAGCCGATCCGCCGGATCATCTTTCCACCCGCCCCGATCACGATCCCTTTCTGCGATTCCTTCTCCACATAGAGCACCGTCTCGATGTAGATGGGCAGGTCAGGCCCCCTGTCCTTGAACTCTTCCACCCGCACCGCGATCGCGTACGGCACCTCCTGGCCGAGTTCTTCGAAGCAGGTCTCACGCACCAGCTCGGCGGCGAACTCGCGCACAGGGGCATCGGACAGCTCGTCCTCGGGGTAGAACGGTGGCGACTCGGGGAGACGGGTCAGGATGCTCCGTCGAAGCTCGTCGATCCCGAATCCTCGGTCCGCTGCGGTTGGAACGATCGCGTCCCACGGGGCACCCCCGAACTCGTCCACGAGCGCTTCGAGATCGGTTTCGGTGATCAGATCTATCTTGTTTATGCATAGTATATTGCGGTGCTCGCCGTGTTGGACACGCTGCCGAAACTCACGGGTCCATTCGAGACTGGGTTCGTACGCGGCATCCGACACGGCAACGGTGACATCCGCCCCGGCGAGCGCGCCCGATGCCTCGGCCTGCATGGCCTCCTGGAGCGCGTAGCGCGGCTCGAGCCAGCCTGGGGTGTCGAGAAACAGTGCTTGGTGCCCTGAGTCCGTATAGATCCCAAGAAGCCGTCTGCGGGTGGTCTGCGCCTTGGGCGTGACGATGCTCAGCCGCTCGCCGACGAGGGCGTTCAGCAGCGTAGACTTGCCGACGTTCGCGAGCCCGAGGATGGCCACGAACCCGGCCCGGAACGGGGCGGCGGACGAGTCCGGACCGCCGGATGGGTCCGGTTGGCGCATGGGACTATCGGGTCGCTCCGATGAATCGATCACGGCGCGGAACCTGGGGACGCGTCTGGCGATCGGCAATCGGTGCCTGCGCGACGAGATTCCGCCGTGTCACGAGGGGTCGCCGCCGCGGGAGGTCCTTGACCGCTTCCGCTCCCTGAACTCAGAATGAGGGCCAATTTCCGCTGTCGCTGTCGACGTTCCATCCAGCGGCATCTGCTCCGAGCACCTTCGCGCGTGGGGTTGTGGAGGGACGTTTGGTCCAACAAGGCGAGGTGACCCAGCTCCTTTCCGAGTGCTCGAGCGGCGAGAGCGACGCGTTCGATCGCCTCATCCCTCTCGTGTACGACGACCTCCGACGCATCGCGCACAGACGACTCCGAGCCGAACGGGGCGGTCACACGCTCGGCACCACGGCTGTCGTCCACGAAGCCTACCTCCAGCTCGTGGATCAGGCGACGGCTACTTGGCGGGATCGTGCGCATTTCTTCGCTGTAGCGGCCAGGGTGATCCGTCACGTCCTCATCGACTACGCACGTCGCAGGGGAGCCCAGAAGCGCGGCGGCGGAGAGATCCGGCTCCCGCTGCGGGAAGACTTGACCGGATCTGATCCGCAGACCGTGGAGCTGTTGGCGCTGGAGCAGGCGCTCACCCGCCTGGCAGGATTTGACCCGAGACTGGAGCGAGTCGTCGAGTGCCGCTTCTTCGGTGGGATGACAATGGAGGATACGGCCACCGCGCTTGGTGTCTCTCAGCGCACGGCCGAACGCGATTGGACGCGCGCCAAGGCCTACCTCTACCAGGCGCTTGGGGACCTCGGCGCGTCCTGAGGTGGATGGCCGCGTGAGCCCCGCCCCGTCCGACGCCCGCTGGAGTGAGATCGACGCGCTCTTCCAGCGCGCGCTCGACCTTCCGGCGCCGGAGCGTGGGGCGTTCCTGGCCGAAACGACAGGCGGCGACGAGTCCCTGCGCCGATCGGTGGAGGAGTTGCTCTCGCTGGTGGAGGATTCGGGCGACTTCCTCGACACGCCGGCCGAGGTGGCCTGCAACCTGGGTTGGGATGACCTCCTGGACTCGCTCGAGGCCGGTGGTTCGTCCCTCGAATCGGAGGGCGTACCGGACCGTAGCGGAGAACGCGTGGGCCCGTATCGACTCCTGCGCCGCATCGGACGCGGGGGCATGGCGACCGTGTACTTGGCCGAACGGGCCGACGGGCTCTGGGAGCAGCAGGTCGCCCTCAAGGTGATCCGGCGAGGCCTCGACACCGATGACGTGATCCAACGGTTTCTGGCCGAACGCCAGATCCTGTCGTCTCTGCACCACCCGAACATCGCCCGGCTGTTGGATGGCGGTAGCACCGAAGATGGCCTGCCCTACCTGGTGATGGAGTTCGTCGAGGGCGAGCCGATCACGGCGCACTGCGATGCACGGCAACTCTCCGTCAGAGAGCGCCTGAAGCTGTTCTGCGACGTCTGTCGTGCCGTCCAGTTCGCGCACCAGAGCCTGGTCGTCCACCGGGATCTGAAGCCCTCCAACATCCTTGTAACGGAGGACGGTGTCCCCAAGTTGCTCGACTTCGGGATCGCGAAGCTCCTCGGCGACGCGTCGGGCGAGCTGACCCGGACGGGTCGGCAGCTGCTCACCCCCCAATACGCGACCCCCGAACAGGTCCGGGGCGAGCCGATCACGACGGCCTCGGACGTCTACCAGCTCGGGATAATGCTGTGTGTCCTCCTGGCGGGGCGCAGGCCATATGAAGTCGCCGCCCTGTCTCCCGCTCAGATGGAGACCCAGATCACGGGGGCGGAACCGGAGCGACCCAGCCGTCTGGTGTGCGCGGAAGCCGCCCAGGCTCGCGGGCTCAGCACCGAGCGGCTGAGCCGACGTCTCCAGGGGGATCTCGACGCCATCGTGCTCAAGGCGCTCCGCAAGGAATCACGGGATCGATACCCTTCCGCCGAGTCCCTGCTCGCCGATGTTCACCGGCACGCGAGTGGCCACCCCGTCGAGGCCACACGGGGGGCGTTCACCTATAAGGCGGGCAAGTTCGTGCGACGTCACTCCGCGGGACTGATCACCGCCGCCGCATTCCTGGTCCTCCTCATGGGGGCCGCGATCGCGCTGGCCAAGCAAAGAAGTCGCGTCATTGCAGCGGCGGATTCGGCCGAGCAGGTCGCCTCGTTCCTCGCCAGTGTGTTCGAGGATGCGGATCCTACCAGAGGGGTGGGCGACAGCATGAGCGTGCGGACGCTTCTGACTCGGGGTGCGCAGCGTGTGGAGTCTGAGCTCGCGGATCAGCCCGCCCTCCAGGCCGAGCTCTACGGGGTGATCGGGAAGGCCTTCACCAACCTCGGGTTGCTCGACGAGGGCACCGAGATCCTCACGGCCGCGCTCGAGAAGGCCAGACAGGCGCACGGCCCCGCAGACGAGGAGCTCGAGATCGCCGTCTGGGATCTGGCCAACGTCCACACGGACGGCCGCGAGTTCGAGCTCGCTCAGCCACTGCTGGAGGAGGTCGTCGACCTTCGTCGGATGCGCCTCGGCCCGAACGCCGTCGAGTTCGCGCAAGCGCTGGCGACGCTTGGGTATAATGTCCGCGACGTCGTGGGGCCGGACTCCGCCGCTGTCCTCCTCCAGCAGGCCCGCGCAGTGCCGGGGCTCGACGCGGAAAGCGAGGAAGGCGTGGGGATCACTCTCGGACTCGCCTTCGTGTTGCGGGCGCAGGGGAAGATCGAGGAGGCTGAGGCGCTCTACCGCGAAGCCATTCCGAAGCTCCGGACTCTGGTTCCGGATCACCCCGATCTCGCCACGCACATCAACAACCTCGCGTTCCTTCTCAAGGGGCGCGGCGCCTACGATGATGCCGCGACCCTGTATCAGGAAGCCCACTCGCTTTACTCAGCCGTCCACGGCCGGGGCCATCCCCAGTCGCTCATGTTGGCGAGCAATCTCTCCTCGGCCCTGTTTGAAGACGGCCGGGTCGAGGAGGGGGAAGCCGTGATGCAGGAGCGTGTAGAGGCGGCTCGTGAACGATGGCCGCAAGGTCATTGGAGGGTGGCGTCCATGCTGGAAAACCAGGCCAACGCCAACCTGCGATTCGGGGACCGCCTCATCGCCGTCCAGGTGCTTCGACAAGCGGTGGCCGTGTACACGGATATGCTCGGGGGACAGCATACCTGGACTGCTGCAACGCGCGCCTGGCTCGGCGCGGCCCTCCTCACCGTAGAGTCATCGCCGGAGGGGGAGCGCGAGCTCGATCGGGCTTTGGCAGACCTGGCAGCCAACAAACGCGAAACAGGCATTGCGGACCGGGCGTTTCACGTTCGCCAAATCGCCGATTATCTGGAGAGCAACGAGATGGGCGAGCAGGCGGCTCGGTTGCGAGCGTTGCTGGACGAATAACCGCGACCCACACACTTCAGGCAGCGGCCTAGCCCTGCAGCCGGTAACCCTCCCTCTACACGAGCTCGAACGCCCCCCCGTGGCGGGGTTTGGCCCCGTTTTGCGCTCTAAGGGCAACCCGGACCCCAGCCAAGGAGACCCCATGCGCACCCGCATGCTCATCGGCGCGTTGGCAGTGATCGCCGCGCCGCTCGTCCTTTCTCCCGTCGATGCCGAGGCGCAGATCCCACGGAAGCTCAAGGACGCGGCGAAGAACGCGCTCGAAAGCGAGGCGCAGATGCAGGTCGATCGTCTCGTCCGCGAGGCGATCCGCTGCGCCATCAACGACCCCGCCTGTTACAGCGACGCCCAAGCCGGTGACGGAGAGGTGATCTTCACCGACGACAACGGCGAGATCATTGTCGATGACGATGGCTATCCCATCACGGATCGAGAAGAAGCCGCCGAGCAGGCCGGCGTGGACCTCGCTGCGGAGGAGGCCGAGGCTACCGAGGAGTTGGCTCGCCCCGGCGAGGGTGTGTGGGCCAACTACGACTTCGTGCCCGGCGAGACGGTTCTGTACTACGAAGATTACGAGAACGACCGAGTCGGCGACTTCCCGCGTCGTATGGAGTTCATGAGCGGCAACTGGGAGATCGTCGAGTGGGAGGGCCGGCGTCTGCTGCGGAACCTGGGTCCGCGCGGTGCCGCACTCAAGATCCTCCTGCCCCGCGAGCTTCCCGAACGTTTCACGATCGAGTTCGAGGCGCATTTCCCACACGGGAATCAAAGGCTGGTGGTCGGGACCGCTACCCCGCCGGGTGGAGGCGGGTGGGGGCGATACGAGGACAACTTCTTCCAGATCGGTGTCGCCCACGGGACGGGTGTCGAGCGGCGCGGTCAGGGGGGCGTTCGATCCAGTAACACGACGCCCGAGGTGGGCGAAGGGCTGGTACCCATTCGCATCATGGTCGATGGCTCCTACGCCAAGGTGTACGCGAACGAGCGCCGAGTCGCGAACATCCCCAACGCGGTTCTGCCCCGCTCTTCCGAGATCTACATGGAGAACATCTATTTCGCGGACGCCGACAACCCGATGTACGTGGGGCCGGTCCGGGTCGCCGAGGGCGGGCTCGACCTGTACGAGGAACTCGCGGCGGACGGCCGCGTCGCGACCCAGGGAATCCTGTTTGCCTTCAATTCGTCCGCAATCAAGCCGGAATCCACGCCGACGCTCGATGAGATCGGGACCATGCTACAGGACCACGGCGACCTCCGGATCCGGATCGAGGGCCACACGGACTCGACGGGTGAGGACGAGTACAACCAGACGCTGTCGGATGAGCGGGCCGCCGCTGTGAGGCAGTTCCTGATCGACGAGTACGGAATCGACGCCTCCCGGCTCGAGGCGCAGGGGTTCGGCGAGTCGAGCCCGGTGGATACGAACGACACGCCGGAGGGACAACAGAACAACCGTCGCGTCGAGCTCGTCCGGCTAGACAACTGATCTGCACCGGCCAAGCACACACCCGAGAGGAGGACCGAATGACATTCCGATTCCGCGACGGCCCGACCCGTCGAACGACATTCTTGGCGGCACTCGTTTCCGCTCTTGCACTGGCCAATCCGGCGGTGGCGGTGGAGCGTCGGACGAGCGGATCAGATGCAGACTCTCTGGACCTGAATGTCGAGGAGGCCGCGGTCAACTGCCGGGCGGTATCCACACGCGCGATGACCGCCCTCCAGTCGAGCCTCAAATCCGCGTATTCGGCGGCGCAAGCTGACGCGGCGAAGAATGGTTCCACCGGACAGTACGCGGTCGCCGCCACGAACAGTCGCGACCTGATCAAGCGGGCGCTCGACCGGTCCGACAGGATGCTCGCCGACCACAACAAGATCGACCCGCGAACGACGACCTATGCCGAAGCCGGGACGATGAAAGAACACGCACGGGCCATCATCGAAGTGCTCCCGCAAGCGGCGCACTGGGCGACGATCAGCAACATCTATCACAAGAGCCCCGACGCCCGGCGGGCGTTCGACCTGGCGGTGAACGCGCTGGAACAGGGCCGGCAACTGTTCGTGGATGCCGGTCATTGCTACATGGACGGGTTTCCGTGAGCCGCGTGACTGTCCGGATCCTGTCGCCAGCCGCTCGTGCGCTGATCGGGTTGGCCCTGGGAGGGGTGCTTGCATGGCCACCGACAGCTGCGCTGGCACAGCCGGTCGAGACACGCCTGGAGCTGGACACAGACCGGATAGGCGCCTCGTCCATAAAGATGGAGTGGATGACGTTGGTGTCGGAGGGGCTGGGCAAAGCGCTGACCGTCCGGTATCTGGTGCTGAGCGGCGATCCGGACACACCCGTGGCCCTGGTGTTGTTCTCCTACCGCGTGAGCCGCGGCCGTGTGGTGGCGCGCGATCAGTCGGCGGCGTTCACGGTCCGACCAGGGACCGCCGCACTCCTCGGTGCCGATCTCACGGAGGGGGAGCAGGTCTATGATGGGTCGCCCAGGGCGGGGCTCGCGGACTTCATCGTGGCGCGTAAGGCGGTGTCCGCCGAATCGGGGCTTCGAGAGCCCGAGCGTCACGTCATAAACGGGATCTTCGTCAAGAAACCGTCCGACTGGGAGCGGCGCGATGCTCTGTACCTCATCGCGGTACCGGCCGACGCTCGCTTGCGGAGCGAGTCCCGCGCCTACCCGATGGTGGTCTTCCTGAGGTAGCCGTCGGCGGCCGGAAGCACCGCCCCACCCGATCTCCGGATGCAGAAAGCCCCCGTACGCAGAGCGCACGGGGACTTTCTATCTATCAAGAAGGTGAGTGGCGTGAGGTTGGCAGGGATATCTCCCCCGAAGGGAAGAATCGCTCCCTAGAAAGGAGGTGATCCAGCCGCAGGTTCCCCTACGGCTACCTTGTTACGACTTAGCGCCAGTCACTGAGTTTACCTTCGACGGCTCCCTCCCGAAGG
>JBDHAD010000060.1:0-27778 GCA_039588215.1 Gemmatimonadota bacterium | reverse complement strand
ACTGCCCTCCCTTCGGGTGTGTCCAACACGACCGGTCACTCATGACTCCAAGTCTGTGACCGAGCAAGTGGGGGGCGGTTCCTTCGGGGGCCGCCCCTCTCGCTGTTCAGATGTGAGCCCTGGATGTGGCCATCCTTCTCCGGTCTCCTGGGTACTCACGAGGATTAGTTCGGACAACGAACCCCCGCCAGTTGGACGTATTCGGACAGATACGGACCAGATAGGACACCTGGGGCCGGTCTCGAAAACCGGCGCCCTTGTTTCTTCCGCGCCCTCCCCGGCTGGGTCTGGGACGCACGAGACGGCTGATGGGGCGGTAATCGCGGCCTTTTCTCGCTTTCTAGGTAAAGGTCGCGGCTCTCTTGCCGCACCGGAGCCTACGGGTCTAGTCTCAGCCGTCCAGACCGCTCGCCCGCCGGCTGGCGCCACCCGGAACCCAACTCACGTGGAGGTCGAGATGAGACAGGCCCTCGCATCAGGTTCGCTGCTGCTCCTTGTCGCGCTTCTTTTGCCAACCGCAGGTGCTGCCCAGCAATGGGATGCCGAGCAACTCGAGGTGTGGGGCGTGATCCAGGCTCAGTGGACCGCCACGATGGAGAAGGATGCTTCATGGGCCGACACTTTTCTTTCCGATGACTTCCTCGGGTGGGACAACGACGTGCCTGCCCCCAGGGACGGCGCATCCCAGCGCATGTGGAGCCGGTATGGCATGCAGAACTCCACCACGCTCGTTCAGGACCTTCACCCGCTGGGCATCGTGGTTCACGGAGACGTGGCCGTCGCCCATTACTTCTACTCCACGGCTGCGGAGAACCCCCAGGGCGAGCGGGAGACAACCCACGGCCGTTACACCGACGTGCTCGTCAGGGACGCCGAGACATGGCTTTTTCTCGCCTGGCACGGTGGCGACGACCCCGATGACGACGACTGAGTCGATGGGCGGAGACGCCTAGCGCCGACCGCCATGGGCGACGACCCACCCGTCGGCCGTTGTTCCAGTGTGCTCGATGCTGCAACCGGAGTGGTTCTCGTGTTCGCCTTCTGTCCTTGCCCGAATACGCTTGCTGGCGGAGTGGTCCCTCGATTGGGCTTTTCTTGCGGGGTCTCAGCGGGACTCGTCCACCGGGGCCGCCCCTCGTCGTATCAGGCCAGCTTCTTTCGCGCCCTACCCGGCTGGGTCTGGGACCCACGAGACGGCTAGATAGCCTCCCTTTTCTTTGCCCACCTTCGCAACGCAGCCAGAGCCAACGACGTAGCCCCGCTCAGAGGCGTTCCCCCACACCCCGTGTAGACCCTCTCCCGACTTGCGCCAGGGAACGCGCTGTAAGAGCGTGCATGGCTACGTGGCGGGTTGTCCTGCTGGCCCGCTTCCCAAAGGAAGTCAGATGTCCCAGAAGGCAGTCTGTTCACGTTGCCTTGCGGTGAGCTGGCAATATCGAGCAGCTCACACCCGGTCCCCACATCTGAACATACCTACTGAACAATCGATCAGGGTCTCGTTGCTTGACCCTCGCTTGAGCCCGCGACCCTACAGTCACATCACCGTGGCGTGCAGCGCCGATGACACGCCATGGCCCCGCGTCTGCCATTCAAGCGGAGATGACCGTGGCAGTCTCGGGTATTCCTGCATCGGCAGGATGGGTTGTACTCATGAGACGCAATCGCTCCTTGTGGCTCGCCCTGCCTCTGATCGCCCTTTCGTCAGGGTGCGAGCAAGCCACTGCCCCCCCAGCACCGGACGTCTCAGTGGCGGCAACCACCGCAGCATCTCGCACGTACGCAGCAGTGGATCTCGGGACCTTGGGTGGCGACCGGAGCCAAGCCCGCGCCATAAACGCCCGCGGCCAGCTGGTCGGGTTTAGCCGGACCGGCAGCGGCTACTACCACGCCTTCCTGTGGGAGGACGGTGCGATGACGGACCTCGGGACCCTCGGTGGCCCTATTAGCTCCGCCCTCGACATCAACGAACGCGGCCAGGTGGTCGGGACTAGCCAAATCGGCCCTGGCTCGGAGACACACGCCTTTCTGTGGGAGAAGGGGGTGATGATCGACCTCGGGGCCTTGGGCGGCGACTACAGCAGCGCACATGGCATCAACGAACGCGGCCAGGTAGTCGGGGAGAGCAAGACTAGCACTGGCGAGACACACGCCTTTCTGTGGGAGAACGGGGCGATGACGGACCTCGGGACCCTCGGTGGCCCTATTAGCTCCGCCCGCAGCATCAACGAACGCGGCCAGGTCGTTGGGTATAGCGACATTGGCACCGGCGTGTGGCACGCCGTCCTGTGGAAGAACGGGGCGATGACGGACCTCGGGACCCTGGGAGGAGGCGGGAGCGTCGCCCTCGGCGTCAACGCCCGCGGCCAGGTTGTCGGGGAGAGCTTGACCGCCTCGGGCGACCAGCACGCCTTCCTGTGGGAGAAGGGTGTGATGACCGGGCTCGGGACCTTGGGCAGCGGCTGGAGCGTGGCCCGCGGCATCAACGAAGGCGGCCAGGTGGTCGGGGAAAGCTGGCACGCCTTCCTGTGGGGGAAGGGTGTGATGACCGACCTAGGGACCCTGGGCGGAGGCAGTAGCTCCGCCCTCGACATCAACGCGCGCGGCCAGGTTGTCGGGGCTAGCCGCACCACCACTGGCGAACTCCACGCCACGCTATGGACGCCAAGTGACTGACCGCAGCCGGGAGACCGATACGAGGACGAACACAGGGCGGCTCCACCGGGGCCGCCCCCGCTCGTCTTGTTCGTTCACATCTGGGAAACGGCCACGGAGCCACCCCAGACGCGCTTGACCCGCCCTTGATTCGCCTCGTGCACCATTCGGGTGCAAAGGAGGTGGAGAGATGAGACATAGACGCGCAAAGACCCCAACCATCCTGGTTGTGCTCCTTTCCTGGACAGTATTGAGTTGCTCGAGCGAGCCAACTGGCCCACCGAGGGGCCAGCCTACGCCTAACCCGCCTCCACCCGAACCCTCAACGCCCTCTCCTTCATACCTCACGATCCAGACAACAACCTCCGGGTCGGCGCTCGACCTCGACGGCTATGTGGTCATCCTCACGACAGGCGACACGATCCCTGTTCCCTCCACCGGCGAGCGGACTCTCGAGATCGTGGATTTTTCCGGCCATCTTGAGGTCATGCTCACACAGCTGGCAGAGACCTGTTGGCTCGAGGGAAGGAACCCGGCCGATTTGGGCACGTGGCGGCCCGGAGTGAACGTGGTTCTGGAGCTGGACGTTCTTTGCTCCGATCGAAGTTTGCCTCATCGGCTTCTCGCTATGCGCGATTTCGATGCTGGCTTGGTAGACGAGCCCGGCGGCCCATGGCACGGGATCTCGCGCGGGCCGGCGGTACCATCGCCGGATGGGTCGCTGATCGCGTTCTGGGGAGTTTCCGCGATCGAAGGGGTCCCCGGGCCCCCTCCGAGATGCGAGTTGCTACCCTGTTACCCGCTCCCGCCGTACCGGTCCCCGCGGTTCGATGTTTTCGTGTCTACCCCGGACGGTCAAAACGCGCGACGGGTCACCCACTGGACGCTGGGCCGCGGAGCGACCAACGGTGAAATCGTGTGGTCGCAAGACGGGACGCTGATGGCGGTGCGCTCAAGTATCTTCGCGGTTTCTCAGAGCGAGATCGAGGAAGTTCGAAGCGATGCTTGGGGTACTTCCTGGGGCGGGTTCTCCCGAGACGGAAGGCGACTCCTGTCGGGCAATCCCATTGGCTGGTTCGATGTCGTATCGGGCGAGGTGACTGAACTGGGGCCGGGCGAAGACGCCGTTCTGTCGAGCGACGGGACGAAGATCGCGTTCGTCCTCGACGGGGACATCCACGTGATGTCAGCCAATGGTGTCGGTCGAACGAACCTCACCAACAGCTCTGACGACGACCGATGTCCCGTATGGTCGAATGGCGGAGACCTCGTCGCGTTCGAGTCGCGGCGCACCCACCCGCACAGCGTTGAGATTTTGATTGCACGTGCCGACGGAAGCACCAGCTGGGCATTGCTGCCCGACACCCCTAAGTCCGGTGAGTCGCTTTGCTCGGATTGGCGCACCGGAGGGGTGTGGTGGGTCCGATCGACTCCGACCCGCCCCATCTGGTCAGCGAACGACCGCGCGCTCCTTATTGCTCGGACGTTCTGGGCGCGCATGCCCTGGCAAAACTACACCGACGTCTATGCGGTCGCGGCAGACGCCTCCTGGATCTTCAACATCACCCGGCTCAAGCCGGGCTTCAACGCATCGAGCTCGACAACCCAAGACGTCTGGGGAGCCGCCTGGGTCCGTTGATACCCCTCTTGGCCCGGGTAGATCTGAATCGATGCCCGATCGCGTAAGCCCTTATGCCGGAGGAGGGACTCGAACCCTCAAGGGCCGAAGACCACCGGACGAGTATCACACAGGGGCGGCCCTTTGGAGCCACCCCTTCTGCGTCAGGTCAGCTTCTTCCGCCCCCTCCCCGGCTGGGGCACGAGACGGCTAGGTAGCCTCGGTCGGCGGGCGGGTGCGTCTTGCCAGTCGAGCGCCCGTTCAGCACCCTGAGCCGCAGCAGAATCGCGTGTCTGTTAGGCGTCAGCTTCTAGCGGTCCTGCGAGGCCACCGCGCAAACGCATGAGGGAGGTGCGTCATGAGGTCATGTTTCACCACGTGGCTGGCGGTTGCCAGTCTCACAGGTCTCGCGGGTTGCACGCCCGCCGACAACGGCGGCGATGCCCCGATGACAGATGGCGTGTCCACGAACACCGATGTGATTCGCGGGGCCTACGAAGCCTTCGCCGAGGGCGATGTGCCTGCCGTGCTCGCGGTGATGGCTCCCGACATCGAATGGAACGAGGCCGAGAACCACCCGTTTGCGGACGGCAATCCGTACATCGGCCCGGACGCCGTAGTGGAAGGGGTGTTCTCTCGCCTCGGGCAGGAGTGGGAGTACTGGTCGCTCGTGATCGAGGACGTTCTCGATGCTGGTGACAATGTCGTTGTGCTCGGGCGATACCAGGCGAAGCACTCGGAGACCGGATCGGAGCTGGACGCCCAGTTCGCTCACGTCTGGTGGCTCGAGAACGGCATGATCACGCGCTTCCAACAGTACACGGACACGGCGCAAACTCTGGCGGCGATCGGGAGACGGTAGGCGTTCGCGGGAAGCGAGTCGCCGAGTAGCAGTTCGGGACACACGACACACCCCGCATGGAAGGCACGCAGCACTCCACATAACAGGTCCACTGGCGGCTCGGGCTGAAGCCCTCCCCGGCTGGGTCTGGGACGCACGAGACGGCTAGGTAGCCTCGGTCGGACCCGGTTTCCACGCTCCCCGAAACACCGCCAGATCCCGATGCGTAGCCTGTCGATTCGCCCGCTAGGGGGTGTTTTCCCCACACCCCGCGTAGACCATCTTCCGACTTGCGCCCGCCGTAGGGGCCCAACTTGGTTTGATTCGGGTCGGGTACGGAGCCACAGATTGGCCGGTGTAGCACCCCAGATTTGCTCGGATCCTCGTAACACCCCGGCTCAGGAAGGGGAGACTCATGTTTTTGCGGAAGGACCTTTGTACCATCGCGCTGGGGTCCTGCGTCCTTGCACCTGGCGTTATTGCTGCTCCTCTTCATGCCCAGTCCGCAACCGTCTACGCCGACGCGCCCGCACAGACTCGCTACGAGCAGGCGATCGATCACGCCCGCCTGATCGTTCGAGCGATGATGACGGAGAGCCGAACGCCCGGTGCCTCGGTGGCGGTTGGTGTGAATGGCGAGGTCGTGTGGGCCGAGGGGTTCGGGTACGCCGATGCGGAGAACCGTGCCGCGGTTTGGCAGGAGACGCGGTTTCGTATCGGCAGCGTGTCCAAGCCGTTGACAGCAGCGGCAGTGGCCAGGTTGTACGAAGCAGGTCGCCTTGACCTCGATGCCCCGATCCAATCTTACGTTCCCTCGTTCCCTGAAAAGCGCTGGCCGATCACCACCCGCCAGGTCGCGGGTCACCTCGCCGGTATCCGCCACTACCGTGGGGAAGAGTTTCTGAGCTCCAAGCGTTACGGAACGGTTCTCGAGGGACTCGAGATCTTTCAGAACGACACGCTGGTGTTCGAGCCGGGCACCCGCTTCAGCTACTCGAGCCACGGCTGGAATCTCATCAGCGCTGTGGTGGAAGGCGCGTCCGAGGAAGAGTTCCTGACCTACATGAAAGAGAACGTGTTCGATCCGCTGGGTATGCGTAACACCGCAGCCGACCATACCGACAGCATCATTTCGCATCGAACCCGCTTCTACCACCGGAACGAAGACGGCCGTGTACTCAACGCCCCCTATGTGGACAACAGCTACAAGTGGGCCGGCGGCGGGTTCCTCTCAACGCCAGAAGACCTCGTCCGTTTCGGAATGGCACACCTGAGCGAGGAGTACCTCCAGCCCGAGACGATTGAGATGATGTGGACTTCGCAGCGCACCAGCGCTGGAGAGGAGACCGGAAACGGCATCGGGTGGTTCGTTGGCACGGATCCAGACGGACGACGGACCGTTTTCCATGGCGGCGGCTCATTCGGTGGCACCACGCAACTGCTCCTGCTCCCCGACGAGGGGGTCGTCGTCGCCATCGTCGGCAACATGACGCAAGCGCCGAACACCTACACTGAGGCGTGGACGATCGCGGAGCCTTTCCTCAAACAGCGGAGCGAGATCTTATCGGGTTCCCCGCTCGACATCGCCGGGGCCTACGCCTGCTCGGCCGAGTTCCGCGGTGAAGACGTGTTGACCGGGACGATAGAGATGATGGCCTCCCCGAAGAGCTATCTAGGACAAATGTCGTGGAGTAACGATACCGTCGACAGGATCCTCTATTCGTCCGCTCGCCGAGGGGAGACGAGGCTCACAACGGTCGACGGGACGGGCCGGCTCACGATTGTCTGGTTCACGGAAAAGGAAGGGGACAAGCTCGAAGGCAGGTGGTTCAGCGGCGGTATGACGGGAAGTATCGACTGTACGGGTGGCTGAGTCCCTCACCCTTCGCCCCTCGTCCTCGCCGTGGTGCTCGACCAGATACGCGGGGGCAGGTCGATGGTCAGCTTCTTCCGCGCCCGTTCCGCGTCCAGTGTCACGCGCCAATCGAGACCGTGAATGTCTGGAATCTCTACTACAGATTTGTTTCAAAACTAATTCCGTACAGAAGCGCGTAGGTTCACACCCAAATACGGCTCGGAGGATCCAATGGGGGTGCTGGGGTCGCGGACCAACCTGACGATGAGGATCAGTTCACACCCAAATACGGCTCGGAGGGTCCAATGGGGGTGCTGGGGTCGCTGAACGTCGCGTTGAGGATGTTTTCACAGACCATTACGGACTACGGCGGATCACGAGGGAATCACCAGATAGATCTTGAAAACCGGCGTCCGCAAGGACATGCGGGCGTGGCGCCGGTTTACTCACACGGTCTAAGAGTATGCCAGAGCACTCGCGCGAGCGAAGCATCGGGCAGGCAGAAGCTGGGGGGGCCATTTAAATGACCGCCAACTCGCCGAGTAAGCGTGCGCTAGACGCATCGGACTCGTGATCCGATGCGCGACCGAGCACGCCTGTCACTGGGTTCATCACGATTGTCACGCTAGCTGTCACAGAGTGTGCAGGTTTGTACTGAAGTGTACTGAGGTCAAGACGGCCAAATCGATGTGTACTGAAGTGTATCGAAGCGTACAGGTGCTGCGCCGCTCGAATGGGGTTTAGGAGGTCGCGAGTTCGAATCTCGCCGCCCCGATTACACGGAAAGCCCTCAACCATGCGGGCGTCAGCCCTTCGGTCGCACCCATTCCTCAAACGGGGGATAGGTTTCGAGAAGCAGGAGATCGATGTCCCGGTGAAACTCGAGATGGAATGGGGCGCCCTGCTCGTACGCTTCGAGGATGAGCTGCATGGCACGCTCGTGGTTCCCCAGGGCCGCGGCGATGCGCGCGCGCGCCTGAGTGTTCCACCCCCGGATGTAGGGTAGGTCGAGGGACGCGAGCCGATCGCTCATCTCGAGCGCACGGGCCGAGTCTCCCATCATCGCCGACGTGACCCCGACGTATCGATGATACAGCAGCGAACCTTGGGTCTCGTTTCGCAACAGCGACCCGAGGCCTTCCGGCCCCAATCCGTCGAGCACTTCGCGGGCCTCCTCCCAACGCTCGGCGAAGAAGAGCGCTCTCGCGAGCTTGTCGCGGTAGCTCGCCGCCTCCTCCGGAGGGCGCGCAGCCAGCCAGTCGAGGGCTCGATTGATCAACTCGCGCTGATAGCCGGAGTGACCGTGGGCGCGAGCCTCGTTGGCCGAGTTCGTCAACACGCCGGCGATGTCCCAGATCCCCATCTCGCCTTTTGCCCCACCACCGGACGGTGACGGAGATGGGGTGCCCTCGCCCTTCTGGGCGGTGCGTGCGTTCAGCACGCTGTCGGCTTCCTCGAGGCGCCCCAGGGCGATCAACGCGCGGACCTCGTTCTCGGCGAGATTCAGGTATTGAGGGAAACGCCGCAGGCCCGCGCGCGAGAACTCCAGCTCCCGCTCGTACTCGCCGGTATGGTGGTGGTACAGCCCCCCGCGGTTGTAATAGCGGATCTGGAACAGGCCAGAGAGGAGCGTCGTGTCGATTCGCGCCCAGTGCTCTACCGCCTCTCGGACGCGGTTCACTCCCCGGGCGGTCACCCCCGCCGCATACGACCAGCTACCCGGTGCGAGGGCGGCCAGCTCACGTGCTATGTCGGCTTCGCTCACGAGATCGCCCCGGAGATTCGCCTCAAGGGTCTGAACCTGCAGGCGCTCGAACGTCGTCAGACGATCCCCACGCTCGAGCAATCGTTCGACGAGCGAGTCGGCCTCGGGGAGTCTACGGTCGTTCCGGAGGGCCGAAGCGGTACGGACGAGCGGATACAGCCACATCGAATCAAATGAGCGCGCCCGCTGCCAGTGCCCGATCGCCTCCTCGTACCGCCCGCTCAGGACCGCCTCCTCGCCGTCACGCCACGCGCGGAACGCCGGGAGACTGGGGGGCTGACCCATGTGCTTCGGGGAAGCGAACATCGTCGGCGTGAGCACCAGGGCAAGCCCGGCGACGACGCGATCCTCCAACCGCCCGAGGATTGCCTGCGCCTCCTCCTGCGGTACCGTCACCGGATCCACGATGAGGAGGTCTTCCCCCGCCTCGGCATCCGTGATCTGAAGGCGGAACTGGATGGAGTCGCGCACCAGGTAGTAGGCCCCGTGGATAACCAGCGTTGCGCCGGTCTCGGCCGCCAGCGCCTGCACGGGGTCCAGAGTCACGCCCGCTTCCACTTCCGCCGTGACTCGGTTCCTCGTCTGCCGACTCCTGGCCGGCGGGATGACGTTGATCAAGCCCGCCTGCTGGACGCGGTGAATGATCCGGTCCGTCCCGAGGCCACCAAGCTCGTCGAGCCTGGCATCGCCGCTCCGATTCTCGAGTTGGTCGACGACCAGGCGCGATCGTGCAACCGGCGTGGACGGGCGTAGCAGAAGGACTGCCGTGCCGGCCGCAACGAGAACCGTGACAGCGACGAGACCGAGCGAGGCCCGGCGTCGAGTGAGGGGTCGACGAGCCTCGACAGCCTCGTCCGCCGGCGAGTCTACCCGAGGTTCACCGGTCACGGGCTCCGGCGCCGCGTCGTGCACGACAGCCGGGCTCGACCCGGAGCGGAAACTGCTTCCGGCCACTCTCAGTTGCTCGGCCAGGTCGAGGAGGTCCCCTGGGGGCTCCATGCCGAGTTCAGCCTTGAGCAAGCGCGTATGCTCCTGCGAGTGCAGGAGGGCATTGGCCGGGTCGCCCGCTCTGGAGAGCGCCTTCATCAGACGAATGGCTACACTCGAATCGTACGGGTCGTGGGCTGCGAGCCGCCGCCACCAGGTCGCGGCTGTCTTGTAGTCGTGTCCTTCCTCTGATTGCAGGGCTAGAGACGCGAGTGCCTCGGCGTACCGAGATGCGAGTCGCTGCCGCTCGGCATCGGTCCAGCGCTCAAGTGGACCGGCGCCGGGTAAACAGAAACCGTCCAGGAAGGGTCCCGCGTAGAGAGCGACGGCTTCCTCCAGATCGCCGCCCTCGAGGGCTTGCTGGAACACCTCCACATCGGATTGAACGAGGTCGCAGTTGAGGCGAAGCGCGTCTCCCGAGGACAGCACGGCTTCCTCGCCGAGGGCCTTTCGCAGCACGTAAACTGCGTCCGCCAGGGAATGGTGCGCATTTTCCTGGGCTCTGTCGGGCCAGAGGTATCCCACCAGCTTGTCACGACTGCCCCCCTTTTGCCGAGTCGCCGCGAGCAAGGCGAGGAGCGCCAGCTGCCGGCGCTGAACGACACGTCCCGTCAACGGGCCCGCTGGACCTTCGAGAGTGATTGTACCGAGGAGGCGAAGGGAGAACATGACTCGTGTTTGGCTCCGATCCAGAAAAACGACGAACAGACGACAATCGGATGATCGCC
This sequence comes from Gemmatimonadota bacterium, assembly GCA_039588215.1. GTDB lineage: Bacteria > Gemmatimonadota > Gemmatimonadetes > Palauibacterales > Palauibacteraceae > JBDHAC01. The sequence continues at coordinate 17,332 of JBDHAD010000060.1, read as the reverse complement.
ACACGATACACGATCATAAAGTTAGAGCTGAGGGCAACACCCGGACCAGGGCTTCACCCGATGTTAGCGCGCCTCTCCGCTGGCGCGGCGACCGCAGAGGCATCGGGTCGCCACCAGACGTTCCGTCAACGGCCGATCAAGGTCAGAACACTCGGGCCGACTCCGGAGACTTCGGCAGCTCCACCTCAGGGGTTGGCCGGATGACGACCTCGGCAAGGAGGTATCCATGTCTATCAATACTCATCCGCCCGCGGCATTCGCGTTCGGCCTTGCACTCATCGCCGGCGCGTGTACGGATCAGCCGTTGGCCACAGCGAGGAGACATTAACGGGTCGGTCGGCGCAGTATGGTTCATCGATGGACGCACCCAGCTCCTGGCTGTCCACGCCAACGACGACGGCCTTGGCGGGCTGCTCGGCTGCCAGAGCCTCACGGAGTTCTCGACCATCGGTTTCAACGCGGTGGATGCCGGGAAGATCAATCCTCAGCTCTGGGTGAGCGACAATCTCTTCGTGAACGTGTACGATTTCACGGGCTTTCCCGCGTTCGATTGCGATCTCCTGAACAACGTGACGGGCCGACTCGTCGCCTCGGGCAGGATCCGCTTCATGTGGAAGCCGAACGATGCTGGGGTCACCCCTCCCAACGCCTCCACCGCAGGATGGACCGGGCACGGCATCGTGGATGTCGTGGGAGGCGGAACGACCCAATATCGCCTCAACGCCCGGATCCTGCTCACACCGACCGGGGTGTTCTCAGTGCGCGCCATCGACATCGTGCTGAACCCGGACCCGCGGTAGACAGGGAACAACGCGGGAGCCGGGCCGGGGGGCCAAGCACGCACCAAGTGGACGTATTAGGCCGCACACCGATTAGGCGTGCGCTAGGGGTAAAAATCGGCACATTGAAGGAGGCGCAACACACAAATGGGAGCGTCTTGGCTGGGTACGTTAGTGTGTACGTTGGGGGCCGGACCGGTGTCCACCGGCCTAAATAGTCAGTGGACACTGGTCCGCAGGAATCCGCATGGTTGAGCCGTCGGGCGGAAAACGTGGCCTGACGGTAGTGTTCCAAGCGTGGTTCTCAGCCAGGAGACAGGGGTTCGATTCCCCTAGGGGGTACTGGAGCCGCCGGCGGATCGCCGGCGGTTTTTTTCGTGCCTCTCAATAGTCCACCGGTCGCAAGTACCACTCTCCGATGGCTGTCGATGACAGCATCGCGACGGTGGGCAAGTGGCGCTTCCAATGCGTGCGGTCGAGCCGCCCTCGGACGAGCTCGATCTGCACCGCACTGAAGCCGCACTCGACAAGTCGGTCCTGAGTGTAGCCGCTCAGGAGATGGTGCAGGATCAGGTCCGCCTCAGGATACGAGATTCCCAGATCGCCCTCGTCGGTCTGGCCGTGAATCAGGTCCGCGGTCGCGGGCTTCTCTACGATCTCGGAAGGGAGCTCCAGGGCGCGCGCCAGCGCCCACACCTGCGTCTTGAAGAGATCTCCCAGCGGGTTGATCGGGGGGGAGTCATCGGCGTGCCACGTGAAGTATCCCAGCAGCCGCTCCGACTTGTTGCCGGTGCCGACGGGAAGCGCCTCCAGCTTATACGCCTGGTCGAACAGGATGATCATCCGCTGACGCGCCGCGACATTCCCGCGTCGATGGCCGCCGGCGCCCGGCTCGTGGCGCTCCAGGTAGCCATCGACCGCGTCGGTGATCTCGATCGTGCGGGTCACGATCCCGAGATCGCCCGCGAGAGCCTCGGCGTGCTCGGCGCTCGCGGGGCTGCTCGTACAGTAAGGCAGGAGGAATCCGTGCACCGCCTCTGGGCCCAGCGCTCTCGCGCACAGCGCCGCGGTGAGCGACGAATCCACGCCCCCTGAGAGACCGACCACCACGCGCTTGAATCCACGGCGCCGGACGATCTCATCCCGAAGGAACTCGACCAGCCAGGCCTCGAGCAGCGCGACATCGACCTCGAGCGGACGAAGATCGCCCGGTCTGGGGGGCGAGGCGTCACGGATCGAGGGGTGTCCCCAATCCACAGTCGTTCGAGGTTTGGGGTCGCTCACGTGTCGCCCCCCGCGGTGCCACGCGCGTCGGCCTCGCCCTCGGCGCCGCCGCGCCCGCCGACGTTACCTTCGGCGCCATCTCCCTCATCCGGCCTCCCGGAGCGCGGGTCAGGCGCCGAGATTCGCGCACCGGGGCTGTTGATGAGCAACCTCATCCACATGCGCTCGAGGTCCGCGAGCAGCGGCGTCTCCGCGCGTGCGGAGACGACGTCCTCGAGATCGATTTGGACGGGGAGGAGATCGTCGCTCCACAATGGCCCCTGCGCGATGCGTTCCCCGCGCGGTGAATAGGCGGCCGAGCCGCCCGCGAACCCCTTTCCACCCTCGAAGCCTGCCAGTTGAGAGACGGTCACGAACACACCGTGCTCGCCGGCGAGCACGCTCCCGAGCAGGTCCCAGCGCGCCACGTTCCCCGGTACGCCAGCCCCGGGCTCGGCCCCGCGCGCGGGCGATGCGCTCAGGACCAGGATCAGCTCGGCCCCGTCGAGGGCGGCGACGGTCCCCGAGATCGAATGGAACGCCTCCTCGCAGATCAGCAGCGCCACGCGACCCACGCGTGTGTCGAACGCCGCGATGCCTGCCCCGGCCTCCACGAAGCGCTCCTCCTGGAAGACACCGTAGGTGGGGAGGAACGTCTTCCTGTGCACGTGCACGATGCGTGGCTCGGTGCCGCCCAGCTCCGCGTATAGCGCCGAGTTGTAGATCTTCCGCTCTCGGAGCTCGAAGAACCCGATCGCGATGTCGAGTGGAGTGTCGCTGACCTCTGCGTACAGCTCGCACAGACGCTCGAACAGAGACTCGGCGGACAGGGCCTCCTCGAGCACGCCGCCCTCGAGGAAGTATCCGGTGAGCGCGGTCTCCGGGAACACCACGAGCTGCGGACGCGGCTCGAGCGCGACCGCGCGCTCGAGGACCTCCTGAACGTCGTCCAGGGTGGCCTCGGTGTCCCCCTTCGTGGGCCGAAACTGCGCGATGGCCAGGTCGATTCTCATCCGATCCCATGCCCGAGTTCGGCGAGGGTCACGCTCCCGATGCGGCACAGGACCGATATCTCGCGCTCCCGTTGCGGTGAGCCCAGCACCCGGCCCGACCGCCCCCCTGCAAGATGGCGCGCGGGGACACGTGTTGCACGGGTGGCGGACATCCCTTATCGATCGTGGTCCGTATGCCGTCAGCCGTCCGACCGCGGGTCGGGTCCGGCACCCGTCCGACGGCGAGTAACGCCACCGCGATCGATCATGGAACCGAACGCGATCCTGAGCATTTATGCGGGCCTCGTGCTCGCAGGCCTACCGTTGATCGCGTGGAACGACGCGCGGCGCGGTGTCCTCGACGAGCAGCAGCTCGAGTTCCGCCGGGCGATCTACGGCTCGGTGGCCTTCTCGCTCCTGCTGATCGCGGGGATCACGTTCGGCGTGGCAGCCTGGCAGGACGTCGACGCCGGGTCGCTGGGGTGGCGGGTTCCGGACGCCATGGGTGGGTTCGCCTGGGGGATCGGCTTCACCCTCGCCGGACTCGCGGTCGCATGGCTGGTGACCCACGGCGCGCGCGCCTTGGGTCTCGAGGAGGGGCCGCTCGCGCGTCTGTTGATGCCTCGAACCGCGCCGGAGCAGCGCGCGTTTCTCGTCCTCTCTGGTGTCGCCGCCGTGTGCGAGGAATACGTGTTCCGCGGGTTTCTGCTGTGGATCGCGACCGCCTGGTTGGGCTCCCCGTGGCTGGGGGCCATGTTGGTTTCCCTATCGTTCGGGCTTTCACACGGGTATCAACGGCTCGCGGGCGTCATTCGTGCAGGGGCGTTGGGTCTTACGCTCGCCATCCCGGTGATCCTGACCGGGAGCCTGTTCCCCGCGGTGGTGTCTCATTTTTGGATCAACGCCGCGATCGGCTTGGGTGGGTGGCGCTATCTGTTCCCGAACGGGCTGATAGAGGGTGTGGGCGAAAATGCGGCTTCGGTGCGAGACGAAGAGGCCGAGACTGATTCGGCGGAAGACCCGAACCGAGAAGCTAAGGGAAACGGAGAAACGAAGGGATGAGAATAGGGAAGATGTCCGGGGGAATGGTGCGACGAAGAACGACATGGGGAACGCTGGCGCTGCTGGCGCTTCCGATCGCGGCCATCCCTCAAGAGGGGGCGGCGCAATCCGATCTCGAAGTTCGCGGGTTGCTCCGGGCCGGAGTTCGGGTGGAACCCGACTCATCCGCGCGCTCCGACGGCTTCGATGTGTTCGATGCCAGGCTCGGTCTCTCGGGGAAGATCGGGATCATCTTCGATTACTTCGTCCAGGTCGAGTATGACGAAGGCGATGACGAGTTCAAGCTTCTGGACGCGCGTGCGGGGCTACCGATCCGTCCCGAGGCCGACATCGGCCTCGGGCTGTTCCGCCCGGCGTTCGGGTTGGAAGCGCTGACCGACAAGGGGCAGCTCACCTTTCTGGAACGCTCGCAGGCGACGGAGGCCATCGCACCGGGACGCCAGGTCGGCGTCGGACTCAGCGGCGAAGCCGCGGACGCCAGACTCACCTACGGCGTCGGCGTCTTCAACGGGAACGGACGTCGGCTCGAGAACGATGGGGGCGATTACATGTTCGCCGGCCGAGTCCAGTACAATACGATTGGCCCGGTTCCGTTTTACGAGGATTTCGTGTTACAGGCGGGTGCGAGCGCGGCCTATTCCGAGGACACGGCAGCCGAGCTCGGTGCGGGGTTCGAGGGCACGGCGCCCGGTGTCGACCCGATCGGGCTCGGAGACGCGTTCGCCGGCGACCGGTTCCTGTGGGAGGTGGACGTGCACGCCAGCTATCGGGGCTGGTCCCTCACCGCTGAGTACCTGCGGGGCGAGTACGATGCCGAGCTGGGGCCCGAGACCTCCGAGTCGGAGGTTTCGCTCGACGCCTACGGCGGGTACGTGGAGGCCGGTTACTTGTTTTGGGGCGGTGCGATCGAAGCAGTGGCGCGCTACGATGGCTTCAGCCCGGCGGTCGGCGAGAACCGCGACTTCGTGCTCTTCGGGATCAACATCTTCCCAGGCCAGTACGCGAAGTTCGGGCTGCAATACGCCATGGAGCTGCACGATTCACCCCCCAGCCCGTTCCTGGACGGAGGGCAATTCCTGCTCGTCGCGCAGGTCGACTTCTAGCGCGCATGGCCGCGTTGGCTGGCGAAGCCGGGTCCTCCACGAGGCCTTGCCGAACGCATTACTCGACCTCTGCTCTACGTCGCGGTTCCCCACCCGCAGGGCGCGGTCCGCCTGGCCGTGCCCGCGCAGGCGGGTCGCAAGCAAGCGGGGCTCGAAACCCCCGAACGTCCCCAACGTCATTGGAGGTTCGCTTGAAAATCCGAAGATGCGCCCTTCAGGCCTGTCTGGTCGCGGGCTGCGTCGTGGGATTGGCCCAACCGGCGGAGGCTCAGGTGAAGTTCTCGTCGAAGGCGGCGGAAGTTTCGCTCTCGGGGCGTTTCCAGCTCCAGGCGACGACGAGCACATGCTCGGACTACAGCACCGACAACGTCGATGCAGCCTCCACCTGCGGTGAAGACGTGCCCGGCATCGACATGTTCATTCGGCGCGCGAGGTTCACGCTGCACGCCACGTTCAACGACTGGATCGAGGGTCGCATTCAGCCGGACTTCGACCAGGTGGATGGTGTCGTCCTCAAGGACGCGTATGGCCGACTCAATCTGAACCCTGACGCGGAGCACACCCACGCGCGGATCACCATCGGGCAGTACAAGAAGCCCTTCGACGGGTTTCAGATGACCAGCTCGACGCAGATCCTCACGATCGAACGGGATGTCGACATCCCGGGGGTCTCCGGGAGTACCGCCCTGTCGCTCGATGAGCTGACGACGCGAAACCGGCTGTCGGACCGCGACATCGGAGTGATGGTCGACGGCAGCCTTGCGGACGGGCGCTTTCAGTACTGGCTGGGTGCCTTCAACGGAAACAGCCCCTCCGTCAACGAGGACGTGGACACGGACAAGCAGTTCATCGGCCGGGCGGCGGTGAACCTCGATGTCGGCAGTCTGCCGCTGCAGATCGCGGTGGCCGGCGCGCTTACCGACGTGCCGTTCACGCGCCCTAACGAGTCATTGGGTGCCCGTCGGTTCACCAACGTCGAGGTGTGGGGCGAGCTGGGCGATTTCAGCGAAGGGCTGCACGTGCAAGCCGGCGTCGTGTTCGGCGAGAACGCACTGCAGGCCGAGTCGGGAGGCTCTCCCGACCTCGTGGCCGACGAGCCGTTCGCGAACATGTACACGTGGCAGGCGATCGGCGCCTACAAGATCCCGCTGGAGGGCAGCTATTTCTTCGAGGCCATCGAGCCGGTATTCCGCGTGACGATGGCGGATCCGAACACGGATCTCGACAACGATGGCGTAATCGGATTCACGCCCGGTCTCCAGATCTTCTTCGGGGGCCGTAACAAATTGGCGTTGAACTGGGACATCGTCGCTTTCTCGGACGACGCGCTGGATGGCGAGAGCTCGTTCAAGGCGCAGTACCAGTTCCATTTCTAGGCGGATCGCTGACCTCGCCACCAATATCGGTGAAGACGTCGTGTACATGGTTCGCGGCAAGACGATCCGTCACCTGGGCGGAGAGAGCGGAAACGCCGCGGCCGGAGAGTGATCCCGGGGTATTATCCCTTGGTCGGTCGCGGCGGGAGGTCCCACGCGCCAAACCTCATTCGGCGCTTGCGCGCCCGCCGCATCATCCCGCGGTGATAATTGCGCCGCTTCTGCCCATCGGCCGGCTGGCAGCGCACCCAAGACCCATCGGCGGACAGCTCCCACGAGAGCTGGTTGTCCCGGAGCGCCTCACGCAGCACGCGGCGGAGCTGCTTCTTGAGCTTCTTGGTTTCGACCTCGACGAGCGCCTCCACGCGATCGTCGAGATTACGACGACGCCAATCCGCGCTGCCCAGGAATACCCGCGGCTGGTCTCCGTTCTCGAACCAATAGATGCGGTCGTGCTCGAGAAACCGTCCGATGATGCTCCGAACGCGGATGTTCTCGCTGATGCCGGGCACGCCCGGACGCAACCGGCACAGACCGCGGACTATCAGGTCGATTCGGACGCCCTCGCCTGAAGCGCGGTACAAAGCCTCGATCATCTCCCCGTCGTCCAAACCGTTCATCTTCGCGATGATCCGGCCGGACCCGGATTCGCGCTGGTGCTCGATCTCGCGCTCGATGTGCTCCGTGAAAGTCCGACGCATGTCGCGGGGTGCGATCAACAGGTTGGTGTACTCCTGTTCGGGTGCGTAGCCAGTCAAATAGTGGAACAGGTTCACCGCATCGCGTCCGACATCCGGCCGGCTCGTGAGTATCCCCATGTCGGTGTACAGCCGGGCGGTGCCCGAGTGGTAGTTTCCGGTTCCGACGTGCGTGTAAGCCCGGATGCCGTCGGGCTCGTCGCGCAGAACGAGCGCGACCTTCGCGTGCGTCTTCAGACCCGTCACCCCGTATGTCACGTGCGCGCCGGCCTCCTCCAGAACCCGGCCCCACCCGATGTTCTCCGCCTCGTCGAAGCGCGCTTTCACTTCGACCAGAACGGCTATCTGTTTCCCCGACTCGGCGGCGCGCACCAGCGCGCGGACGACGGGGGAGTCATCGGACGTACGGTACAGGGTCTGCTTGATGGCGAGCACCGATGGATCGTTCGCGGCCTCCTCCACGAATCTTTGAACCGACGCGGCGAACGAATCGTACGGGTGATGAACGAGCAGGTCCTGCTGTTGAAGAACCTCGAAGATCGGACGCGCATCCTTGGCGCCACGCTCGTACAGCAGCTGCGGCGGAATGAGCGGCTCCCACGGGTCGAACCGATGCTCAGGACCGGCGGCCTCGCCGAGCTCCACGAGACTGGCCAGGTCTAGCGGCCCATCGACCTCGTACAGATCGTCCGTCTCCAACTCGAGCTCCCGAAGCAGGAGCGCCCGAACGGACTCCGGCATCTGAGACTCGACCTCCAGACGCACCATGGGGGCGAAGCGGCGCTCGCGGAGCTCCTCCGAGATCATTTGGATGAGATCGTCTGCTTCCTCCTCAGCCCGACGGAGATCCGCGTTCCGTGTCACGCGGAACAGGTGAGCGGATTTGACCTCCATCCCCCGGAACAGCTCGTCCACGTGCGCCCGCACCAGCTCCTCGAGGGGGAGGAACCGGCCCTCTGTCTCGAGCCCGAGCCAGCGCGAACGGCTCGTGGGGATCTTCACCCGCGCGAAGTGCATCGTCCGACGCTCGGGATGGCGAAGCACCACGGCGAGAGAGATGCTGAGGTTGGAGAGGAACGGGAACGGGTGCCCGGGATCGACCGCGAGTGGCGTGAGCAACGGATAGATCTCGCGCTGGAAGAGCTCGTGCAGTCGCTCCCGCTCGTGTTCCGTCAACGCTTCGTACCGTTCGACCTTGATACCGCCCTTCTCCGCGAGCGGCTCGCGCAGCTCGCGCCAGGTCTCCAGCATCGTCGCGTTCATGCGCGAGACAGCCTCGCGGATGAGCGCCAGCTGCTCAGCCGGTGTCCGACCATCGATGGAGAGCCGCATGAGCCCCGCCCCGAGCTGTCGCTTCAACCCGCCGACGCGCTTCATGAAGAACTCGTCGAGGTTGCTGGCGGTGATCGAGAGGAATCGGATGCGTTCGATGAGGGGGGTCCGCTCGTCGAGCGCCTTGTCCAGGACTCGCCAATTGAAGTCGACCCAGCTCAACTCCCGGTTGAGGAACAACGAGGAGTCGGAAGGCTCCACGTCGGTGGGTACCTCGGCGGGTGCGACGGCCCACGGGATCGGGAACCCTCCGCCGCCGTCGGTGGGGGTTGGGGCCGGAGCCCCACTATCGCTCTCCGGAATGGGACGACCGGCCTCCGGAGTCGAAGGTTCGGTCTCGGGGGTCGGGCCGGAGATCGGAATCCTTCGCGTCAACGGCTCGGTGACCGGCTTTCGCTGTCCGTTTCCGCTCGTCGAGCGGGCCACGCCGCGCTCGCTCTCGGTCGGTTCTTGACTCATTCGGACCCCCGGCCCGTAATCACTAGCGGTTTAGTTGTCCACGTTTCGAACGCGCCGCGGCCGATGTCGGGCCGCGCGGGTCTTGTCGCGCTCAGACCCCATACCCCGCTGCCCCTTGTGGCGCGGCCTCGACGCGCCATTCGTCCCAATACGCCGCCAGCCGGGCCGCGAACTCCCCGGGCTTCTCGCGATACACCTGCTCCGCGATCGGCCAAATGGCGCGCCGGATACGAGAACGCTCCTCTCCCACCTGCTGTTCCACGGCTCGGAGCTCTACTTCACCCGCTAGCACACCCGCGCGCCGCGCCGCTCGGAGCACATCGCAGAGATCGTGCTCATCTCCCAAGAGGTTCGCCAAGGCGTGTATGGTCTCCGCGAAGGGCTCGAGGACCGTCGGCTTGGTCGGCGCCAGCACCTCGACCTGGTGCCACAGGTACTTGACGACCTTCCTCCACTCGTGGAGCCGCTCGCCGCTCGGCTCGCGCCGCGCTGCATTCATTCGTTTTCGACCGGTTCGATACACCCTGGACAACCCGGGCCGGACGAGTTCGAAGTCATCGCGTACGATCGGCCACCGGTCGAGGCGGTCGCGCGCGGCGCTCAAGGCTGCGGTGAGCCGACCCTCATCGTCCAGGTCTACCATCTCATCAGGGCCGCCGCCTTCCAGCGAATCCCGCAAAACGGCGAATGCCTCAACCGCGACGCGGTCCTCGGACTCGCTCCCAAGGCGCCCGGCCAGCTCCCGCAGGACCCAGTTGCTCCGGAGCGCCGCGAGACGCCGCGCCGCGTCGCGGAAGGTTCGATTGAGCCCGGCGTAGGTCTGGGCATCCAGCTCTTTGCGCACCAAACGAAGCATGGCGCGGCTCCGCTTGAACGCCTTACGCGCCTCGTGGACGCGCACGTGCCTCGGATCGCGGCTGGTCGCCACTTTATCGCGCGCCAGATCGATCTGCTGGAGGAGAAGACGCCGAAGGCCGGCTGAAAGCGTTTCGCTGGCCTCGAGCTGGAACATCGGGACTCCTCCTCGGGGATGCGCTTCCTACCCTGGGAAATGGACGCGACCAGCCATTTCAGGGGCTCCACAAGATACGCGCACCGCGACTGTCAGCCCAAGCTGCCTTGAAGAGGGGATGAGGGTGGCGAGGGGGTGAGGGTGGCGCCAACCGTTCGCGATCCACACGATACGCTGCGCCGTTAGCTGCCCCGCGTCGGTGCGCTGGAGAAGCAGGCCGTAGCTCGCGCCGGTCCTTGGGGCTCGTCCCGATCCCAGGAGGTACGGATGAGGTCGATCTCGCCATCTCGCTACACGCCCACACGCATCTGGCAGTTGGCCCTGGGGGGAGCTCTGGTCGCCGCCGCGCCGATCTCGGTCGCCGCACACCCACAGGAGGCCGCACCCATCGCCTTCGTCCATGCGGTCGTCATCGACCCGGCCGAAGGTGCGCCGCTGCAGGACGCGACGGTGGTCGTCCGCGACGGCCGAATCATGAGCGTGCAGACCGGGGGCGACGTTCCGGAGGACGCAGTGGTGATAGACCTAGGGGGCCGACATCTGGTCCCGGGCCTCATCGATACCCATGTGCACATCTCCGATCTGACCGCGGCTCGCCGGGCGCTGCGCTCGGGCGTGACGACCGCGCGCTCGATGGGTGCCGGCTTCTTCGCCGATGTCGGGCTGCGCGAGTTGGCCCGCTCGGGGGCGATGTCCGGGCCCGAGATCCTGGCCGCCGGTTATCACGTGCGGCCCCGGCCCGCCGAGGGACTGTTTCTGGATGCTCCGGAGCTCGCTGACCTCATGGGAGTCGATGTGCGCGGGGCGGCGGCGCTGCGCCGGGTGGGGCGTGTGATGCTCGGCCACGGCGTGGATTTCATCAAGGTCAACGCGACCGAGCGCGCCGGGTTGCCCGAGACCGATCCGCGGGTCGCCTTCTATGACGAGGGCGAACTGCGCGCGCTCGTCGAAGAGGCAGAAGCCGCCGGTGTTCCCGTGGCTGCCCACGCGCACGGAGATGAGGGAGGCCGCGCGGCCGTGTTGGCGGGCGTCCGCAGCATCGAGCACGGCACGTATCTGAGCGAAGAAACGCTGCGGCACATGCTCGAGCGCGGTACGTACCTGGTTCCCACGATCGCGGTGGTGTCGGATCTCACGTTGCCGGGGGGCGACTACGACAACGCCGTGCTCCAGATCCGCGGGCGGCACATGCTGCCCCGGGTGCGGGAAACCGCGGCGACCGCCCACCGCCTCGGGGTCAAGATCGCGGCCGCCACCGACACCGGGTATGGCTCCGAGAGCGTGCTACGCCTCAGCCACGAGCTCCTCGAGCTGGTCGGTGTGGGACTCTCTCCCCTGGAGGCGATCCGCGCAGCTTCGACCACGGCCGCCGAGCTCCTCGGCGTCGGCGATCGCGTGGGCCGCGTGGCGGCCGGGTATGAAGCGGATCTCCTGGTGTTGGAGCGGAACCCTCTGGAGGACATCGGCGCATACCAGGATGTCCTGTTCGTCATGAGCGACGGGAGCATCGCCATGGACCGGCTCGGGTTTGCCCCCGCGCAGGTGCACCCCTAGCATTCCGATAGGCCTGCCAGGGGTATTCCGGCGACACCTGGGATTGAGAGAGACCCTCGGAACCTGATCCGGTTGACACCGGCGTAGGGAGCGCGGCCGCCAAAAGAGACCCACCCGCCCAGTGCCGGACCCGCGGGACGGACCTCGCGGCGTCTCTCCCCTGCAGCTCCGAGCGACCAACGGCGCGAGAGGCGTGTGAAGATGTCAGACCGGCGCGAGACGAACGGATCCGGACCCGGCCCGAGCCATGGCGGTGCCGCGAGCGGGGACGGACGATCCACTACGCATACCGCCAGAGGCGCAAGCGGCCAGGACGCCGCCGGGGCAGTGGATCCGTTCCCGAACTCCAGCAAGATCCACCGGGAGGGTGATCGGGGCGTCAAGGTCCCGGTGCGTGAGATCCAGCTCGGCGGCGGCGAGCCGCCGCTACGCGTCCCCGATACGAGCGGTCCGCAGGACGTAAACCCGCGCCAGGGCCTGCCCCCGTCGCGTGACGGGTGGATCCGGGCGCGAGGCGACGTCGAGGAGGTCCAGGCGTCGTTCGCGAGCGACCGCCTCGACGAAGCGGTCCCCGCGGCGCTCCAGCGCTCGACCGTGCTTCGCGGAACGGACTGCGTGACCCAGATGCGCTATGCCCGCCGGGGCGAGGTCACGCCCGAGATGGAATTCGTCGCGCTACGGGAAGGCGTGGAGCCGGAGTTCGTGCGCTCGGAAGTGGCGCGTGGTCGCGCGATCATCCCGGCCAACATCAATCACCCCGAGCTGGAGCCGACCATCATCGGCCGCAACTTCCGGGTGAAGATCAACGCGAACATCGGGAACTCCGCGGTCACGTCGTCGATCGTGGAGGAAGTGGAGAAGGTGCGGTGGGCGACGCTGTGGGGCTCCGATACCGTGATGGACTTGTCCACCGGGAAGGACATTCACGAGACGCGGCAGTGGGTGATCCGTAACTCCCCGGTCCCCGTCGGAACCGTGCCGATCTACCAGGCGCTCGAGAAGGTGGACGGCGTGCCCGAAGATCTGACGTGGGAGGTCTTCCGCGATACCGTGATCGAGCAGGCGGAGCAGGGGGTGGACTACTTCACCGTCCACGCCGGCGTGCTGCTGCGTTACATCCCGCTCACGGCCGAGCGAGTCACCGGGATCGTCTCGCGCGGCGGGTCGATCCTGGCCAAATGGTGCATGGCGCACCACGCCGAGAGCTTTCTGTACACGAACTTCCGCGAGCTGTGCGAGATCATGGCGGCATACGACGTCTCGTTCTCGCTGGGTGACGGCTTGCGCCCGGGCTCGATCGCGGACGCAAACGACGAGGCCCAGTTCGCCGAGCTCAAGACCCAAGGTGAGCTGACCGAGATCGCGTGGGAGTACGACGTTCAGGTGATGTGCGAGGGGCCGGGGCACGTCCCGATGCACCTGATCCAGGAGAACATGGACAAGCAGCTGGAGTGGTGCCACGAAGCGCCGTTCTACACGCTTGGGCCGCTTACGACCGATATCGCTCCGGGCTACGACCACATCACGAGCGCGATCGGCGCCGCGATGATCGGCTGGATGGGGACCGCGATGCTGTGCTACGTGACCCCGAAGGAGCACCTGGGCTTACCGAATCGCGACGACGTGAAGGCGGGCGTGATCGCATACAAGATCGCGGCGCACGCGGCCGATCTCGCCAAGGGTCACCCAGGCGCGCAGGAATGGGACGACGCGCTCAGCAGGGCTCGCTTCGAGTTCCGCTGGGAGGACCAATTCAACCTGAGCCTGGACCCGGTCACCGCGCGCGACTTCCACGACGAGACCCTGCCGGCCGCGGGCGCGAAGGTGGCGCACTTCTGTTCGATGTGCGGCCCGAAGTTCTGTAGCATGAAGATCACGCAGGAGGTCCGGGAATATGCGGACGCGCACAAGCTCTCGGCGGACGAAGCGCTGAAGACCGGATTGCACGAGAAGGCCGAAGAGTTCCGCGTGCAGGGTGGCGAGCTTTACGTGGAGGCGGGTACAGCCGAATGAGCGCGGGGTCACGGTCGGGGTCGTAATCGTGATCGGGGTGGCGATGTCCTGATGAGGTACGATTGATGCCCGGTTCGGAAGCGGGTGCGCAGCTCGGCACCGGGTTGGTGTACCTGATCATCCTCTGTCTCCTGGTGCCGTTCGGGCTTCACCGCCTGCGGCTTCTGTGGCTTCGTTTTGCGGCGCCCGCCCCTCCCGCGCCACGAGGCTGGGAAGGGCCACTCCCCCCGGTCACGATTCAGCTGCCGATCTTCAACGAGGCCAACGTCGCCGACCGGCTGATCGAGGCCGCGTGTAGCCAGGACTACCCGGCGGAGTTGCTCGAAGTCCAGGTGTTGGATGACTCGGACGACGCGACCGTGCAGATCGCCGCGCGCGCGACCGCGGCATGGTGCGACCGTGGCATCGCGGTCCGACACCTCCGCCGCGGGACGCGAGAGGGGTTCAAGGCCGGTGCCCTCGCACACGGAGCCCACCTCGCACGCGGGGATTTTCTCCTCATCCTGGACGCCGACTTCGTCCCACCCCCGACCCTGATACGGTCGCTGCTGGACTCGTTCGACGCCCCTGAGGTGGGAGCGGTCCAGGCGGCCTGGGACCACCTGAACGCCGGGGAGAGCTGGCTGACCCGCGCGCAGGCCCTGTTTCTGGACGCGCACTTCTCGATCGAGCATGCGGCGCGCTACCGGAATGGGCTGTTCTTCAATTTCAACGGGTCGGCGGGCATGTGGCGGCGCGCGTGCGTCGAGGCGAGCGGTGGCTGGAAGAGCGACACGCTGACCGAGGATGTCGATCTGAGCTATCGCGCCCAGCTCGGAGGGTGGCGGCTCGTGTACCGGGACGATGTGCGCGTCCCCGCGGAGCTCCCGCGAAAGCTGGAGGACGTCGAGCTCCAACAAGAGCGGTGGGCCCAGGGAGGGATTCAGTCGGCCCTCAAGCTATTGCCGGCGGTGTGGCGCAGCACCCTGCGCCCGGCTGTGAAGCTGGAGGCGACCGCGCACCTGCTGGGCCACGCCGTGCACCCGCTCACGTTGGTCCTCGGGATCTGTCTGTGCGCCCTCGGATACCTCGGATTGGCTCACGAAGGGATCCCCGCGTGGATCCACACCGCGGCGCTGGGGTTCGCGACTGCGCCCTTCCTGATGTTCTACGGTGTTGCGGCCCGCATTCGCCGCTACGCCAGCGGCTCGATTCCGCGCCGACTGCTCGAGGCGCTCCTGCTGGGCCTCGCGCTCGGGATACCGCTCACGGGAGCGGTCCTCCGCGGGCTCCTGCGGGTGCAGACGCCCTTCCGCAGGACACCGAAGCGTGGGAGTGTCTCCATTCGCGCCTATCGCGCGCGCGCGAACGGCATCGCGGCAGGCGCGCGAGCCGCGCTCGGCCTCTCACTCATCGGGTCGATGGCGAGCCTGATCGCCTCGGGGCTCGTCTCGGCGGTCCCGTTCACTGGCTTGTTCGCCGCCGGGTACCTGGCCGCCACGCGCGAGGTAGCCAGACGCGGCCTGAGTCACTAGCCAGACCAACACCGGAGCATGAACGAGGATGGCAAGCCAGGTCGGCTGTGGCCACACGCCGGTGGCGTGGTACGCATCGCGGCCAGCGTACGCCAGGAACACGGTGCCGGTGAGGGTGATCCACGGACCGCTCTCGAACAGACAAGCGAACGGCAGAATCCAGAGGACGTACCACGGGTGCAGCGTGGGTGAGAGCAGGAGCGCCGCGCCGATCGTCCAGAAGAGCGTGCGATCGACCGACCAGCGCTTCCAGGCCGCCCAAAGCGCGATCGCCAGTACCACGCCTCCGGCGAGCCACCGGGGCGTTGTCCCGGCGCCCACCGATTGGACGAGCAGTTGAAACAGCCCCGGGTTGAACTCCCAGCGCTCCGCGTAGGTACCGAGCGCCTCGAAGAGCCGAGGTCCTGCAGCGGCGTACGGCAGGTAGAGGAGTGCCGGCACGAGAAGCGCGATTGCGGCCGCTTTGGGGCCGTGCCGCCGCCAAAGCGCGGGCCACGCCGCCAGGGGCACGAACTTGACCGCCACCCCCAGCCCGAGGAGCGCTCCACCCAGCCACGCTCCCTCTCTCGCGCCGCCCTCGGCGCTCCGCTCGCCCACCTCGGCGTCACGGCTGTCCACCTCGCCGCCGTCCCGCCGCCGTCCCGCCAGGAACGCGATCGCGGCCATCATCGGGAGCACCCCGAGCGTCTCCAGGTGTCCGCTCCACGCGACTTCGACGGCGAGAAGTGGCGACCACAGGTAGAGGAGCAACGGGCCGTGCCGCGCCGACCCGAGTCGTCTTCGCGCCAGGCGGTCGACCAGCCACGCCACGCCCACATCGGCCAGGATCCAGGTGAGCTTGAACAGCGGCCACCCGGCGCTGAGCAGCGCGATGATGGCGAACGCGACCTGGGCGCCGGGGGGGTAGATCGTAGGGATCTCAGGGTGGTTGATCAGCGGCCACCAGCTGGTCCGGATCGCTTCCAGCTGCGGATCGGCCGGCGCATACAAGAACGGGTTTATGCCGTTTCGCGCCACCCATCCGTCCCACACGTAGCGGTAGACATCGTCGGACAGGAATGGCGTGAGCGGCAGCAGCCCGACGCGGAGGAGCACCCCGCCCGCCCAGATCGTGCGGCGAGGCACCAGGTCGGCGGATCGCCACGAGCCGAAATACGCGGCGAAGGCGATTCCCCACAGCCACAGCGCCGGCCACGGGGTGGAGCGACCCCCGGGCCACCACCCCATCCCGAGCAGCGCGATCGACTGGACGGCGAACAGGACGAGCGGCAGGCGTGCCGCCCATCGCCCCGGCGATCGCATCATGTCCGGACCTCGGCGGCCACGTGCGGTACGCGTACCTGATCCCCGCGCGTAACGAGGCCGGGGCGCTCTCCACGTTGCTGGAGCGCGTGCGGGCGACGGCCGGGGACGATCTGGCCCAGGTGATCGTCGTCGACAATGGGTCCACCGATGACACCGCGGCTGTCGCGGAAGGCGCGGGGGCCCGGGTCGTCCCCGAGCCTCGCCCCGGGTACGGCCGCGCGTGCCAGCGAGGGATCGACGCCCTGCGAGGGACCGATGCGCCCGACGTCCTGGTCTTTCTCGATGCGGACGACTTCGAGGCCCCTGCTCAGGTCGGACGCCTCCTCGCGCCGCTGCGGGCCGGCCACGCCGATCTCGTCGTCGGCGAGCGGCAGTCGGCCCGCGGGCGTGGCGTGCGCTGGCACGCACGATTGGGTAACCGGCTGATACTCACGGTCATGCGTGGACTGTACGGTGCCGCGCCGCGCGATATGGGGCCGTTCCGCGCGATCCGCTGGGCCGAGCTCGAACGCCTCTGCCTGGACGATCCGAATTTTGGTTGGTACGTGCAGATGCAGATACGCGCGGCCCGCGCTCACCTGCGTACCATCGGAGTCCCAGTCACGTTCGAGCGGAGGTCGGTCGGCCGCTCCAAGGTTTCCGGATCGGCGCGCGGCTCCATCGCGGCTGCCTGGGTGATGCTGCGAACGCTCGCGACAGAGGTCCTCCGCGCCCCACGCGAGCGCGCCAGGGTAGTGAGCTGAATTGACTGCCGCGGGGGGTCGAGGCCGGCTAGCCTCGCGCCGAAAGGAAGAGCTGGCGCAGCATGGCGTGGGGTAGCTCGGCGGCCCGTTGAACCACGCGGGCCGCTGTCTCCTCGAGGAGCACCGG
>JBDHAD010000059.1:0-17403 GCA_039588215.1 Gemmatimonadota bacterium | reverse complement strand
CCTCGTGGGTTCGAATCCCACCCCGTCCGTCCGGAGGGGTGGCAGAACGGCAATGCACCGGTCTCGAAAACCGGCGCCCTCACGGGCTTGTGGGTTCGAATCCCACCCCCTCCGCTTTCCCCTGCAACGACTTACTCGGGGTGTGCTCGGCGTATACGGTGGTTGAGAAGACCCCCCCAGGGACCACTGCATACCCCGAGAGCAGAAAAGACAACGGCATAAGGATTTACGCGGGCGGGCGTCGGTTTTGATAACCGATACACAGGGCTTCGGGTGGCGTATGGGCGTCTCACGGGAGCCTCAGGACACCGGTGGAGCGGGCGGGCGTGGGAGGGCCGACGGGTGGTATTGTGGATATGCTGACCCTATACTCCGCGATCTGCCGTACACCTCTGTCGTATTCTGCCACAGGAGGTTCCGAAGCTCAGACGACTCGCACTCGCTGCCCTCACGCTGATGTTCGTGGTCATCGGCTGCACGGACACACAAGACCCGACCGCACCAGCCGGTGTGGACGTGGCTGGCCCCTCTCTCGCGGCGTTGCCCCCTGGATGGACTGAATTCAACTGGACCACGTTCGACGGCTGCAACGGTGAGTTTGTCGATTTTGAGACTCGACGCGCACAGCGCATCGAGGTCAAATCCGACGCGAATGGCGGCTTCCATTTCAGCTTCCATCGCACGTGGATCGGGACGGGAGTTGGGCGGGATACCGGGACCGAGTACGTGTTTAACTGGCCGGGCGAGTGGCAGGAGTATGTGGGCGGGCCGTTTCCCGAGACGTTCACCCGGATGCTCGCGAACAACCTCGTGAGCAAGAGGGGTGCGGAGAACCGGATCTTCCGGGGTCTGATCCACTACACGGTGAATGCGAACGGCGACATAACGTCGGATGTTAGCAACCTTACCCTTGAGTGCGTCGGATAGGGCGCCCGACGAGGACCACTCTGACAGGCTAACCGAGCAAGTGGGGGCGGTTCCTTCGGGGGCCGCCCCTTGTCGCTGTTCACAGGTGGTCCCCGGATTGGTCCTTTCTTGTCGGGTTTCAGAGGGAGTTGTGAGGAACAGTCCGACAGCGAACCCGCGCCAGTTGGACGTGTTCGGACAGGTACGGCACGGCTTACTCCTCCTCTACGCGCGGGTGCGGTGGTCACATACGGCGGGTGCCCCCCCGGGACCACGGCCCGAAGCGTGAACAGAACGAACAATAGCGTAACGACTTACGGGGCGTGCGTCGGTTGAAGTAACCTATGCACTGCGGCTCGCCACCATGTGGCGGGTGCATTGGCACGTCGCACGAGAGTACCCTGAGGTGCGAACGGCATGCAGTTGGGCGGGAAGGGGTAGTCGCGACGTCGGGGCTCAGGTACTATGGCGCCAGCCGATGGGTACACCGACTTTACGCGCCTCATCGGGAGGGCTGCGGATTGCTCGTCAGGAACTTCATCCTCCGTACCATAGCCTTGGGCAGGTCGGCCATCTCGCGACATCACGCCCTTGTCTTTCGCTACTTCAATCAGAGCGAGCTCCTGCAGCCCACGGCCAGGGCTCTGGCGGAAAAGGTGTTCACCGGCGGTCCGGTCGAGGATTTCGAGGTCACCGGACGGGCGCAGATCATCACGCTTCTGCGGGTCGGCCTTTACCCACACTCGAAGCTCCTGGACGTCGGCTGCGGCTGTGTCCGAGGCGGGTACTGGCTAATCCACTTTCTCGACCGACACTGCTACTGCGGCATCGAGCCGAACGCGGAGATGCTCCAGGCCGGGATCGAGGAGCTCTTGCCTGCCGAGTTGATCGAGCAGAAGCAACCCCGCTTCGACAATAATGACGAGTTCGATTTCTCCGTCTTCGGAGAGGCATTCGATTTCGTCGTGGCTCTGTCGGTCTGGACCCATGCCTCGAAGTCTCAGATCGACAGGATGCTGTCGGCCTTCGCGGAGACCGCGAGCCCGAACGGGGTATTCCTCACTTCGTATCTGAAAGCGGGGCTCGTAATGCGCGACTACAAGGGGGATCAGTGGGTCGGGAAGAGTCACGAATCGGACGTGGCCGGATTGGTTTACCACAGCTACCGTTGGATCGAAGGCCAATGCGCTCGACACGGTCTCCGCGTTCGAGAGACTAATTTCGAGCGCTTCGCCGGTCAGCGCTGGCTGTACATCACCAGACGCTGACGAGCGGGCTCTCTCTCCGCGCGCCGGCCCAGCGAGGCCTGCCACTCGATGGGCTGGGGGGGCAGCGCGGCTGGGCAGTATCTAGCACAGACCGGCCGGACTCCACACCTGGTGCCGAGTCGGGGCGGCAGCAACACGGGGAGGGGATGAGACCGATGTGCCGACAGAGATGAACTGGCATCTCCGCTCTGCCATGCTTCGCAGTCTTATCGCTGTACCATGGGGTCATCGACTCTATCAACGCCTTCAGTGTCGCTTTGGCTTGCACTGCAAGCCCGAGTACCTCTTCCAAAAGATCGAGTTGCAGGCCGAAATGGCTCGCGCGCTCCGGGAGCACGGGAGACACACAGAAGGGGCTCACATCGTCGAGGTGGGCACCGGATGGGTGCCCATCCTGCCGATTTCCTTTTGGTTCTGTGGTGCAGCCCGCATCGACACCTTTGACCTCAACCGCCATCTGTTACCGGAGGTGCTCGCCAGCACTCTGCCTCGGTTCATTACGGACATCGACAAGTTGCGTACGATCTGGCAGGACTTGGTGCCGGAGCATGAGCTGGCCGACAAATTGGCGCTGGTCGCGCGCTACAAAGCCGACCCAGTCGCTTTTCTCGAAGCAGCGGGGATTCATTACCGTGCGCCTGCCGATGCAGGCGACACCGGGCTTGAAGACGACACTGTGGGAATCCACTGCTCCACGAGCACGTTCGAACACATTCCGCCCGAGGACCTTCTCAGGATTCTCGTCGAGGCGCGCCGCGTGCTGGCTCCTGACGGCCTCGCCGTTCATCTGGTGGATCCGAAGGACCATTTTGCCTACTACGATGAGTCTATTCCAACCATCAACTTCCTGGGAATGTCCGATAAGACGTATCGGAAACACTTTGGGAACCGTTACACATACCAAAACCGGCTTCACGATCGAGATTTCCGAGCATTGTTCAAGGAGGCTGGGCTCCGCCTCGTATACAGCTCGTGGAAGACGGACGAGCGGTCCCTGGGACTTCTTCGCGACGGGTTCCCTCTCGCGAAGCAGTTCGCCGATGCATCTTTCGAGGATCTGAGCCGGCACCAGCTTCTGTACGTGGCGGCTGCGGAGACCGGTTGAATGTCCCACGCAGGGACGTCCCTAACCTCGATAAACCCCCCGCTCGGTACAGCAGGACTTGTAGGCCAGGGTATTGCTTCTTAGCTACCCGCCATTTGCCTGAGAGTTGGTGACCATGTCCGGATACCATCCAGAAGCGTACTGGTCGCGAGTCGCGGAGGCGATCGAAGGACGAGGAGAAAGCAACTTCCTCGCCGGGGACGATACCCCCTTCACCGTCTATCAGCGTTCCCGGTTCCTCGATTGTTTCTTGGCGGCGGTGCCGGTTGAAGGCAGAACGGTGCTGGAAGTCGGTTGTGGACCCGGGGGCAACCTGCTCGCGATGGCCGAGCGACAGCCGTACCGGCTGATCGGTGCCGATATCTCGGCGCCGATGATCGACCTGGCCCGCGCCAATACGGGGCAGGTCGGCGTGGAGGCGGAGCTCCACCACGTCGATGGCGCTTCACTGCCGTTCGAGGACGGCGAGATCGATGTGACGCTGACCGTGACCGTTCTAATGCACAACGTCGAGGTCGGTATGCTGAAGCCGATCCTGCGAGAGATCTGCCGCGTAACCAACGGCGGGGTCCACCTGATCGAACATACCGGCAACAGCCAGCGGGTCGCCCACGCGATTCTCAGACCGGTCGAACTCTATGAGGGGCTCTGCCGCGAGAGCGGCTATGAGTTGGTTAGTGTCAACTACCTCAACTATCTCTTCAGCTACTGCGCATGCAGCGCCCTCGAGCGGCTGTTGCAGCCCACGGAGCACAAAGAAGGCGAGCCTTATCCGCCGGTGCTTTCCACGCTCCAGCGTGCCGCGCTGCCGGTCACGAAGTTGTTTGATCCGCTGATTAGGCTCAAGCGCGGCCTCACCCACATGACGTTCCGGCCGATCTCTCAATAGGTATATACGTTGGGGAAGAAGTTCCGCGGTGCTTGAGTCTCGGCACGGGCCCTCTTCTGCCATCCCTCCGGCTGGAGCTTTAGGCGAAAGACTCCATCACTTTCGTATCGGTGCAAGCCTCGCTCCAGCCAGACTCGTCCCGCCGGCGTGACCGTCTTGCCGTCAATCGACACCCTAAGCCCGCCAGGCGCATCCACGAGGTAGTCGCCCGAGAACTTAAGCGTCAGCTGGCCATCGAGATCCGCGGCCCACGGCGCATAGATCAAGATGTTGCCCCACAGAGTGCTGTAGTTGGCGTCAACGAAAGCCCGTAGTCGCGGAGGAAGTTCCTTCAACCGGTAGTTGTCGACCACCAGCTTCAACGGTGCCCGCTCAAGAGAATCCACGATGGCTGCCAGCTCTCTGGCGCTTGCACGCTGAAGCCTCAGCCGGGTGGGCTCATCGAGCCAGCTGAGCGACCCAACAGGTTGCTTGTGCTCAGGGAGCAGATTAACTCCGGCGAGATAGGTGTCTCCGCTCTGGAGTACCCCGTTCGACAACTCGACCATTTCTCGCTGAAAGGCGTTGCTCCTGGCGAAGTTCACGGGGACTCTCGTCAGGGGGTAGGCGACGCCAAGCGTCAGGTACACTGCCATCATTGGGGCAGTCATGCCAAGCCGACGCTGGCCACGCCACGCCCCCAGCCCACTATCGAAGAACGCCACGATGAGCACGAAGACGGTGGGGATGAGCAGCAGAAAGAAGTATGGCCATGGCTGTCTGTGCCAGAGGCCCAAGGCGAAGAGCGTAAGACCGTACCAAGCCAACAGCGTGGCTCGGTGGGCCTTCACCCCCGATCGCACCAGGCGAACCATATGTATCAGTCCGAAAAGGCCCACCGCATAGAATAGGGGGTTCCTGAGTATGGTCTGCGTCCAAAACAGTTGGCGTATCTCGTAGAGATTCTCGAACGCAACGACCCGGGGCGCCACGAACATGGCGGTGAGCACCGAGCTGACGGAGGAAAACAGCGACCACACGAGAACGTACGATACGAGGACGACGGTTGCCGCGACCGCGAACGCAGCCACTCGCCATCCGGTTTCCCGCACGCGGTCCTTCAAAAGCCAAAGTGCTAAGATGGCTACTTCCCCCGCCAGGATGTAGTAGATGCCCTTCTGCGAGATTAGAAAGCTGAGTCCAGCGAGGGCCCCGGCCGAGAACCCCCGGCGGTCAAGGAGAAGCAGTAACGAGCCAAGCCCGGCCCAGCTGGTGAGCATGTCAACCCGCAACTCGGCAGAGCGCTCCACGAACGTGCTCATGACCGCCAGTACTACCAGTGCGAAACAGATGGCTTCCTTTCGGAAGTGCTTCGCCAGTGAGAAAGCCGCGAATGCCATCGCGATCGCGCTCAGAATGGCCATCTCGAACTTGACCGACAGCAAGTTGAACCAGGGATACGCTCCAAGGAGAAGTGCCGGAAGCTGGACGTAGTAGCCGACGACGGTCTTGTAGGGTCTGAAGTCCCTATACGGCATACCGTCTCCGAACTGAGCCACGGAAGACGCCCCTTGGAACTCGTCCATCACGAGGGGAAGTCGCGTCACGTACATGGCTTCGAGCGCCAGGTATGCCAGGCAGGTCAGCAGAACGAATAGCGCAAAGTGGCGACTCATCAGGCTTTCGGGAACCGAGGGTGCGTCGAGGTGCCGCGTCGCGCCGCGTGTCAGCGATCGATCAAGCATCAATCAAGCAATCAATCAGGTCCATGCCACAGATGAGCAGTTCATCGCGCTTCCAGTTGGAGGAAGAGTCGCTCGGCGTCCCCGGGGCCTCCACGACCCGACCGTTTCCGCAGCGGCCCGCGCGAGAGCGGAGCGTAGCGCCGGAGTGGCGGTCACCGCCGGCCAGCGAGCAACGCCGCTGCGGCCCTGGCTCGCCAGAGTGCCCGGTGCAGGTAGGTAACCACGCCTGGTCCTGATCGGCGGATGTCAGGAGTGGACACTTCGTACCCCAGTCGCGAAAGGGCTTCGCCTCCCCATCGCTCGATGCGTTCGAGCTGATCGGACGTGAGCTCGCTCTTCCATATGCCGACCCGGTCCCGTCGGATCGGCTCATGGGCGTATCCCTTCCAATCGCGCTCCCAGTCAGGAATCCCCTGTGGACCGTCGCCGGGGACGAGTAGCTCGCCCCGGAACTCGAGCTCCAGGAACTCGACGATGCGTCGCACTTCCACCTCGGGCGACTCGACGAGGTCTTCATACCGGATCGGCAGCATTGGCACGGGTGGCCTGTCTAGTAGGTCGTTCTGTCGGCGTATGGCCTGTAGCCAGATGCCGAAGTTCACGACTGGGTGTGCGGGGGCCCAGGGCACCCCGGAGAGACTGATCGCGACGTCGCGGCCGTCGCGGTAGATGAGGACGAATCGCGCGTCCGTGAAGAGGCTCGCGATGGTCCGCGCGTGCCGGAGATGGTTGGGCGTCTTCTCACCGAACCAAAGAGCGTCGGGCCGACCGGTCCGGGTGGCATAGGCGGTCGCCATCTCGTTGTAGAGGGCGACAGTCTCACGCGCGGTGCCTGGGCGCCGGGCATGGGTCAGCGAGATCTCCAGGTCAGAGTTGATCTGTGCCAGCTGCCGCCGGTACCGGCCAGGCCACCGGGAGAGCAGCTTGTTGAAGAACGCTGTCTCGGGTGGTATGACCACCTCGGGGTGCCGGGTGAGGACTTGCTGCAGGAGCGTGGTCCCCGAGCGTGGGCAACCGATAATGAAGAGTTTCCGCACGGTCCTATGCCAGTCCCGAAGATGCCTGAGCGTGACTCACGAGAGGATCAGTTCTCGACGCCAGTCGAAACGCGCCCGCGCATACGCCGCGGCCTCTTCATCCACTTTCGGAGGCTGCTGGAAGACGCGCTCGATAGCCGCGAACCATTCCTCCGGTGTCTCCTTGATCTCCAGCCCCGGGTAATCGATACCCTCTGCGCCCACGGCCGTGGATAGCACCCGCTTTCCCATGGCGAGCGCCGTAAGGATCTTGATCCGGACTCCAGAGCCTTCCATCAGCGGCACGATTAGGAGTTGGCTGCGGTGAAAGTAGGGCCGCGCGTCGTCGACATGGCCAGTCACGACGACCCTCTGACTCGCCAACCGGCGGACGGCAGTCGGCGGACTCTTCCCTACGACATACAGTCGGGCGGTCGGGAACGCCCTCGCGACGCGTGGCCAGACCGTCTCGCAAAACCAGAGAATCCCGTTGCGGTTCGGCAGCCATCCCATATTGCCGATGCAGGTCAGACTGTACGGTTCGATCTGGTCCGCGGCGGCCGGCGAGTATTCATCCAGGTCGATGAAGGGGTCCAGCACGCCGATCGGGGCTCCACTCTCGCGGCTCAGGATTTGTGCGTCTCGCTCCGTGATCGCGCGCACGTCGCCCACCTGCCGGACCAGGCTGAGCTCATGCTCCCGAAAGAGTCGCGCCTCCCTTCGCAACAGAGCCCGGTAGAGCCCTCTCCGCGCTTGAGCGGCCAGCCGCTCCAGGATCTCGTACTCGACGTTCTGGAGCCGCAATATGATCCGGCCCGCCCGCTCGGCCAACTCGGTCAGCACCGGCAGATAGACGCCCATATAGGCGCTCTCGATCAAGGTCACCTCGAATCGGTTATGAACGAGAACCTGCCGAAGCTTCTCCTCGAAGCCCGTCGTGCGGAACTTACGCAAGAAATAGGACGTTCCGGTGCTCAGCGCGTGAATAAGATCGAGCGGGTATTGCCGCTCGATGTCCCTCTCGATGGTGTGTACCGACTCAAAGACGCACGAGAGCTCGGTCGAATACGTGTGGGCCATAGACTGATCGCTCGCAAAACAGATGAGATCGGTCACGTAGCCGTTGTGTCGCAGGCAGCGTGATAAGTTCCACGACGCTATCCTGCCTCCATCGTGGGGCGGATATGGCAGCTTCGGAGAAACGAGCAGCATGCGCATCATGACCCGGTGCCCCGACCATGAAACACCCGTTCCCGTTTCGCGCTGACGAAGAAGTGAACCGTCATTGCCAGAAGCGTTGCGGCCTGCGTCGCGAACAAGACCCAGACTAGGGTCCCAATCGAATCGCTGAGCCCGAGTGCAACCGCCAGCGCGGCGAGGCCTGCGAGGTAAAGAGGCAGGAAGGCGAAGCGATTAATGGCAGCGAAAGCCTGCCCGATCATTACCGAGAGCAGAGCCAGCACCATGGCTGCGGTGAGAACGGGGAGCAGAGGGCCAGCGGCGACGTATGACTCTCCGTATAGGTGGCGGATGATAGTGTCTCCTCCCATGGCGAAGGCGACTACGAGTGCTCCCGACAGCAGAGTAAACCGGGCGACGGTGCGCAACAGTATAGGCAGCAGCGACTCTCCCCTCGCATATGCCGCGGTCAGTAGTGGTAGCAGAAGTACCCCAAACGGGGCGAACACCAACCCAGCCGACTTGGCCAAGCTCGCTGCAGCACTGTAATACCCGGCTTCGACGGGCGAGAACATTCGCTTCACGAACAGGACATCCATGTTCTGGAAGGCAGCTGCGGCAAAGGCGAACACGAACAATGGGCCCATCAGTCGCTCGACGGCGCGGCGATCTTCCGCATGCTTAGGGTGCGTGGTCTCAGGGGCCATCGGTCCCAGTTGCTGTGGCGTGACGAACAGCATGAGGCCTGCCGCGAAGACATAGGCCAGAAGGCCCATGCCAGCGGTTGCTAAGACGAAGAGGAGAAGGACGCCGAGTAGAAGCCGGATTCCAGACTCGAGAACGATGCCGAGGCTGTACGCTCTGAAGCGCTCAACGCCTCTCAAAACCCCGCGGGAGAGCTCCACCGGCATGCTCACGGCGAGAGCGACAAACGCTAGGATCGGAATGGCGACCGATCGAAAACGCAGGCCCGCAGTGATCGGATAAGCGCCGATCAATCCGACCGCCAGGACAACGAGCGCATACCAGGAGACCCTCCGGAGCATCACACCGCGTAACGCTTGCACACGGTCCATCTCGCCATTGGCGGCGTGGAGACTCACAAAGCGGGTAACGGAGCCCGCCACCGGCGCCAGTCCGGTCGAGAAGAGGAATATCAGTGCCAGGGCCGTGTAAAAGTCCGCATATTCCGCCGGGTGAAGCACGCGACCTGCGTAGACGACGTAGGCTATCCGGAGCATCGCGCTCATGCCCGTGCCCACAGCAAGCTCCCAGCTATTGCGGGTCTCAGTTTGCACTGATCAGGCTTCGATTCTCAGTCAGAGCAGCCAGGGGTTTGAGAGCGGAGCTGGGCCCCATTGGAGTGTAAAGTCGCTTGACGCTACTCGCGCTGATGTCACACCAGCAGTGCAAAGGTGTCTCTCCGCGGGTTGAGCTTGTAAGTGATCGCCCCTACCAGACCGCGACACATACCGAGTCCGCGAGCAACCGCTCGAAGCATCCCCAACGGGGCGAACAACGCCATCCTCCAACTCCCCGTTCGGCGCAGGAGTCGGCCAGTCATAGGGAGATGCAGGAGAAACAAAGCCAGGAGCAACGCGAGTGACAAGAAGCGAAATCGTGAAAGAGCGAGCCCCGGCACGCCCATGAGTGCGGCGATCGCAACAACCGGCTGTATATGATCCAGGAAGGAAGCGTAGGAGTTACCGAACGCGTTGCCACGATGACGGGCATAGAGCCTCGATGCCCAGTATCCGTGCAGCCTTTGGGTACGAAGATAAGGCCTCAGACGCGTCGGGTGATGATGCCCCGCGAGGGCACTGGGCTCCACACGCAAGTGATGGCCCCGTGCTGTAATCCTGTATGAGAGGTCCGCATCCTCTGCCGTGATGAATGTCTCGTCGAATCCCCCGACAGACTCCAACACTTCTCTTCGATAGAGGACGTTGAAGCTCCCCAGGTAGTTCACATCGGCATCCATGGAGAGATGACGCTCTCGAATCTCCTCGTGAATCAGGCATGCGAGGAGCGAGTCCGGATGCATGTTTCCGTAACTGCCACCAACTCCCGCGACATCGGGATCATCGAGGTGGAGCAAAAGGAGCTGAAGCGTATCGGGCTCCGCAACGCAGTCGGCGTCCAAGAACCAGATGAGCGGCGTCGTCGCGGCGCGCCAACCCAGGTTTCTCGCCGCTCCCGGTCCCCTCCCGTCGAGCTTCAGGCAGGTGACAGGGTACGCGCCGACGACTTCGGGGGTGCGGTCGGTGGATCCGTCGTCAACGAAGATGATCTCTTGCAGACCGTCGTGCCCGAGCAGAGGCACGGCGGCATCTAGGCAGCTCGCGATGGTGCGCTCGGCATTGCGCCCGGGAATGACGAGAGTGACGCCTAAAGGCTCCGGCTTCACGCTTCCTCATCTGGAACGCGGTGCGCAGGCTCCTCCGTCGGTCCATGCTCGTCCAGGGCTTCCCTCAAGGTCAGCTGGCGAACGAGCGTCGTGATATCGTTCTCGACCCTGCGGAACTTGGTATACACCGCGAAAAAGCCGATAAACATCGCGAGGATGGCGAAGTAGAACACCAGGTCGGCGCCACGGGCGATGCCGAGCGCCCGGGCCACGGTCACCGTCAGCTCGGGTCGGGCGATCGCAACTCCAGCGGTCACCCATAACAACAGCCAAGCCACTCCGACGCGCGCACCGATGCGATGGTGAAGCATGGACAGCAGGACGCCGATCGCAAACGATCCACAGATCGCGAGGCCGAGCACTTGGAAAGTGTTCATCGCGTGAGATCACCCAGCAGATAATCGGCGAGGATCTTGAGGGCGCCCGAGGCCCGCTGACCCTTCGCGCGGGAATACTCGGTGTAGCGCACGTGCACAGGGACCTCCTGGTACGATAGGCCCGAGCCGACGATCTGGTCGATCAGCTCGCTCGCATGCGCCATGCGATCCTGAGAGATCTTGATCTTGGTGGCCGCGGTGCGCGAGAAGACACGCAGCCCATTGTGCACGTCGGTGACCCGCGCACGCGAATGCAGGCGAGTGAACAGGACCGCGAGCTTCAAGAGCACGCTCCGACGAAGCGGCATGTTCTCCGTCGTCCCCAGAAACCTGGAGCCCAGCACGACATCGACGGTTCCATCGAGGACGGGGCGAACGAGACGGGGGATGTCGTCACTCCGATGCTGCCCGTCGGCGTCGAAGGTGACTAGAATCCTCGCTCCGTGGCTCAGGCAATAGTCGATACCTGTCTGCAAAGCCGCTCCCTGACCCCGATTCAACGCGTGACGTAGCGCAATCGCGCCTGCTTTACGAGCTTCTCCGGCGGTCTCGTCCGAAGATCCGTCGTCCACGACGACCACGTTCAGATCGTGCGCGATCAGCTCCCGTACCACACCTCCGATGACTGTGGCCTCGTTGAAGGCGGGAATCACGACAAAAGCCTCGGGGCCAGGCTCGTTAGGTCCGCTTCCCGGTCCACCGCTACCAACCGCCATATTCGAGTGCCCCGTGCCCTGCATCAGCGCTCGCCGCTCCGCCCCGACCTCTCGATGCTAGTCGCCAATCCTCGATTCAGAAATGCCCGTGGGCCATTAGCAAGTACCGAGCCTCGCGGTCCCGGGGGTCGTTCTCTCCTCGAGGTACTTCCCCAGCCTCGCGTCGAGCCGCGAAGCCACCGTTCCGAAGTCAGGGGAAGATCCCACGCTCCATGTAGATGCCCGCGACCTTCTGGATCGCGCTCAGGAAAGCCACGGTCCTGAGGTCCGTGTCGTGGCGCGCGGCGAGGTCTCGCAGCTCATGGTACGCGGCGACCATGATCTCCTCGAGCCCGGAGTTCACGAGGTCTTCCTCTCCCGCGCCCGCGACCGCGCTCTCCAGACTCTGCGGCGACAAGCGGCATCCCGTCGCCTCCTCGACCGCGCTCAGAATCGCGCGGCCGCTCTGCTCCTGGAAGCGCTTCTCCATGCGTCCGAAGCGAAGGTGCGTGAGGTTCTTGACCCACTCGAAGTACGAGGCGATGACCCCGCCGGCGTTCAAGTAGAGGTCGGGGAGGACGAGCACGCCGCGTTCGAGCAGCACCTCGCTGGCGCGGGCCGAGACCGGACCGTTGGCGGCCTCGGCCACGATCTTCGCGCGCACCGCGTCGACGTTGTCCTTGGTGATCTGCCCCTCGAGAGCGGCCGGCACCAGAAGGTCGCATTCGAGCTCCAGGGCAGCGGCCGAATCCTCGATCTCGGTCGCACCGGGAAACCCGGATACGCCCCCCGTCTCGTTGATGTGCTCGCGCACCGCATCGACGTCGAGTCCGTCCTCGCTCATGATCGCTCCGTCCCGCTCGGCGATCGCCACGATGCGCGCCTCGGCCTCTTGAAAGAACTTCGCCGCGTAGTACCCGACGTTCCCAAGGCCCTGCACCACGACCCGCTTCCCCGCCAGACCGGGCTCGAGGCCCAAAGCGCGCATCTCCTCGGCGTTCCGACACGCCTCACGGACTCCGAAAAAGACGCCGCGGCCGGTCGCCTCCAGGCGGCCGCGCACGCCCCCCTGCGAGATCGGCTTCCCCGTCACCGAGCCGGCGCCATTCAGCTCATCGGGCCTCATCGAAAGGTACGTGTCGACGATCCACGCCATCTCGCGAGGGCCGGTGCCGTAATCGGGCGCGGGCACGTCGACCGCCGGTCCGATGAAGTTCTTCTTGATGAGCTCGAACGTGAATCGACGCGTGATCCGCTCGAGCTCCGCCTCGCTGTATCGCGTCCGGTCGACGCGCACGCCTCCCTTCGCTCCGCCAAACGGTACGTCCACGATCGCGCACTTGTACGTCATAAGGGCCGCCAGCGCCGTTACCTCATCCTCCGACACGGTCGGGGCGAAGCGGATCCCGCCTTTCGACGGCAGCTTGTGGTTGCTGTGCATCGCCCTCCAGCCCTCCAGCACCTCCACGGAGCCATCGTCGCGCTGCAGGGGAAAACTCACGTGAAAGACGCTGTTGCACTGCTTGATCTGGTTCAGCAGGCCGGGCGGATGCTCCGAGAAAGCCGCGGCCTTGTCGAAGTACTGGTTGACCTGGTCGAAGAAACGGACGGTAGGTTGCACGCTCACCTCCGGGGCTGCCGCGTCTCGTATTTCATCAGCCTCCGCGGGCCGACCTCGGCCCCGTATATGTTGCCCGCCGCGTCCACGGCGACGCCCTCCGCGGCGCTCGTCCCGGCGTTGTCCGGATCGGGCTCGGGGTCCGGGATGAACGCCGTGACCCAGCCGTCGCGGGCGCTCCCGATGTAGATGCCCCGCCTCCAGCCGGGATTGCGGGCCGCGTTCGACTCCGAATCGGCCGCGTACAGGATGTCGTTCTGATCGATGAACAGGCCGCTCGGTCGCCCGAACTGGGTCCACGTCGCCAGGTGGTTCCCATCCTGGTCGAAGATCTGGATGCGGCTGTTTCCGCGGTCGCCGACAAACAGCCGTCCCTGGGAATCCATGGCGAGGGCGTGGGGGTCGCGGAACTCCCCGTTCTCGGAGCCCGTCCTCCCCCACGCTTTGATGAAGGTGCCGTCGCTCGCGAGCTTGACGATCCGGTTGTTGCCTCCGGCGTCATGACCGTCCGCGACGAAGATGTCGCCGTTGGGTGCCACGAGGACGTCGGACGGCTTGTTGAACACCTCCTCGCCCTCCGCGGCGACCCCCTTGGTCCCCAGCGTCATCAACAGCTCGCCATCGGGGCTGAACTTGTACACGACGTGTCCCCAACCCTCCGGAACGGGGGCGTACCCGACGGCATCGGCGATCCATACACTCCCCTCGCGGTCCACGAAGATCCCGTGCGGCCATGCGATCAGCCCAGCCCCGAAGCTGTTCACGACGTTGCCCTCGGAGTCGAACAGGAGAACCGGGTCCACGTCGCTTTCGACGCACAGGTTTGCGCCGCACCGCTCGGCGACCCAGAGGTGATCACCGTCCGGGGCCGGATACACCGCGCTCGTAGCTCCCCACACACGTCCGTCGGGGAGCTGCGCCCATCCCTCGATGGAGCGATAGGGATTGGGCGCCGTCATCTGGGCGGCTCCGGCAGCCGCGCCAAGAACGATCGCGCCGGTTATCGCGAGGGCCGAGAGTCCGAATCGACCGCCGTGTGACATGACTGTCTCTCCTTCGCCGCTATGGCCGGCTCGGTTCCGACGCGCCACTCGAGTCGGTGCCCGACGAACCGCCCGCCGCCCCGACGGCGAAGCAGTAGAAGAACCCGTTACCGCCGGTGCCACGCAGGTCGTCCTGACCGCAGCCCCTGGACCCGTGCGCGGAGTTCCACGATGTCGGGTGCTCGCCGCCCCCAATACGATCGTGGTGGCCGACCCGGGCGCTCCCTTCGTCGCTGCTCGTCCAGTTCTGACACGTCGAGTCCTCGTCGCCGGAGATTGCGGTGCCATCGAGCTGTGAGCCGGTCAGAATGTCGTGCATGTTAGGCGAGTCGCCGCGACCGTTCACTGCGTCGCCCTTCTCGGTGAGGATGGTCTCCTTGGTGAGGTTCGCGTCGTCGGTGTGGAGCTCTTCGACGTCCACGGCGATGAGAGTGCCCGCATAGTTGTGCCATGGGCCTTCGCCGATCCGGTCACGAGCATGGATCACCGGCTGATCCCCGGATGCGGTGGCGCTCAGATAGGCGTGCCACGTCAACTCGCCGGCGCCCGCCGCTTCGGCCAGGAACTGGCAGTGTGCGTCCGCGCCCTCCAGACCCCCGAGGTTGGCACCATCCCCCGGCCCCACGCTCGTGATGAAGAAACTCATGGATTCGCTCTGTGCCAGCGCCGGCGCGGGAGCGAACAGCGACAACAAGACCACAGCCGCACTCACTGCGGCCAGACCGCGACCCGTCGCGATCAAGAAGCGTCGTGCCTGTGACATCGGGACCTCTCCGTGGGGGACTCGTTCCTGGGGCGATTCGACAATCTGACAATCTAAGGATATCAGGGACGAGCGGGATCTCCTCCTCGTCCGAGCAGGGTTCCGTCAGCCGATTGTTGGCTTTACTCCCCCGCGCTCGCCGTAGCCTCTCGTTCGCCTCCCTGCCGCAGGAAGGGTCGGTACAGCGCGCGCAGCAGCCATATGACTCCTCCGATGATGAGGATCAGCATGGCCCAACGCATGGCGCTGGCCAGGAGCGTGACATCGAGAGCCGGCCACCGAAACCGATACTGCACCAGCTGGGAGCCGCGCTCGGTCATCCAATGCCAGGCGCTGTGCGCCAGCAGCGCCGACAGGAGAATCGTACCGACCCGCTCGGCGACAACGCGCTTGAAAAGCGCTTCCAGGAGCGGGAGCGTCAATAGAACGACGAATAGCTGCCCGAGCTCGACGCCCACATTGAACGCCAGGAGCGAAGTGATCAGATGGGACCCGGCGAACTGGAGCGTCTCTCGCAGCGCGAATGAAAACCCGAATCCGTGCACGAGCCCGAAGGCGAACGCGAGCACCCAACGACGCTGCAGCTTCGGACCGACGATGTTCTCGAACGCCATGTAGACGATCGACAGGGCGATCAGCGTCTCGATGAGCGGCGGAAACCAGAGCGCATCGGGTGCGAGGCCCAGGGCGGAGGCGATCAGCGTGATCGAGTGCGCCACCGTGAACGAGGTGACGATGGGAACAAGAGCCCGCAAGCGGCGAAACGGAACGACCAGGCAGAACAGGAACAGCAGGTGGTCAAACCCGTCCAGGATGTGAAAGAACCCGAGCTCGACGAACCGCCGGACGGCCTGGTGCCAACGCGGATCGAGCCGGACCAGGCCGGGGTTCCCGGCGTACTGGAAGACGCGCTCTGCGCCGCCAGGCGGCAAGAAGCGGAGCACGGTCAGCGTCTCGAGCCCGAGGTGAGCGAGGCCGGGGTCGATCGAAAACTCGGACGAGGCCTCCACGATCGGATACTCGAACAACACGTCCAGCATCGCCTGCGCCCACGGCAGCTCCGTGTCGGGAGGTAGCGCTGGGCTCCTGGCATGCGCCGCCGCAGCCTCGTAGCTACCGAAAGACCGGTCGGAGGGGAGCGATACCCGGACTGCGACGATTCGTGGGTCACCCAGGCGGGTGTCGTTTTCGTACAGCTCGGTGTAGTCGGCGATCCAGAGCTCGGCCGCATCCCGGAGCATGGGATCGGCCCGCGTGAGATCGAGGTAACCGGGCCCGCGCGTCGGGAAGTCGAAGTCGCGCATCGCCTCGAGGGGAACACGAACGAGGAACATCAGACGCTGGCCGTCTGGCTTGATGAACGCTCGGATGGTCACGTCGGACGGGATCTCGTGCGCGGATGGCCGGGAGGGAAGGGCGAGGATCAGCCCCACCACCAGTGCTGTCTTGAGACCGATCCTGTTGATCTTCACGGTTCGCTTCGCACGACGGTCCGCGGTGACGGATTCGACCTTCTCTCGGGCGCTCTGGACGTACTCGGAGAAGATCCCTAGCCTGATGTGACGGGTCCCGGTTGACAAGCGAGGGCTCGGAGGCCGCTGCACGCGAGCGCCCTGATGGCGGCAAGCAAGGACCCCAAAACGAGGCCGCCAAAACAAGGTTCCAAGACGAGGCTGCCAAGAACGAGGCTGCCAAGAACGAGGCCCCCATGGCGAGGCTCCGACCACGCGACGTTACCAGAGGCCGGGCGCGCACGCAGACAACGGAGAGTGCGGTGATGGAGAAAAGACGCGATCTGTGGTTTGGCGTGACTCTGGTCGTACTGATCGTGGGGCTCGGCTTCGGACAGGCCGCGCTCGGCAGATCGGCCGGGTCTCAGGCGGTCGAAGCTCCCATGTTCGAGGTGGACCCGCTGTGGCCAAAGCCGCTGCCGAACCACTGGATCCTAGGCTCGGCGGTGGGTGTGGGCGTCGACTCGCGCGACCACGTGTTTATCATCCACCGGGGGAACGGTAACGAGCGGACCGAGCTGGGCGCCGCGACCGATCCGCCGACGGGCGAGTGCTGCCTTCCGGCCCCCCCCATCCTCGAGTTCGATTCAGAGGGGAACCTGGTCAACCACTGGGGTGGCCCGGGCGAGGGGTACGACTGGCCGGCATCCAACCACGGGATCACGATCGACCACATGGACAACGTGTGGATCGGAGGCAATGACGACGCCGACTCTCACCTGTTGAAGTTCACGCGCGACGGGCAGTTCCTGTTCCAGATCGGCGAACCGGAGCGTCCGGTCGACAGCAACAGCACCGAGCACTTCGGCGGAGTCGCCAAGATCTCTTTCGACGCGGGCGCGAACGAAGCGTACGTGTCCGACGGATACGACAACCGGCGCGTCGCGGTGCTGGACGCGACC
>JBDHAD010000058.1:0-44396 GCA_039588215.1 Gemmatimonadota bacterium | reverse complement strand
CAGGAGACGAACCAGCAGCGGCTGGACTCCGTCCGGGCCGTGATCGAGGCGTGGGAGGATATGGCGTTTCAGGACTACGCCGACACCGAGACCGCGCTCCTCGAGGATCTAGGCAGGGAGATCGCGTACGACACGACGGATGCAACCGGCTCCCTGACCCGACGGCTACCCGGCGGCTCGTGGTGGGTACACGCTCGAGTGGCGATTCCGGCCGGGGAGCTCTATTGGAACGTCCCGACGGACGCGGCGACCGATACGCTTCGCCTTACTCCGGACAACGCGCTCCGCCGGCTCGTCTTCTAGCCTCGGGCCAATGAGGGAGCGGCATTCGAATGGGCGAGCGCGCGGAGGCGATCTCACTCTCGGTTGACACCGACAAGATCGCCTGGCTGACCTTCGACCAACCCGACGCCAAGGTCAATCTCCTGACCACCGAGGTGATGGCCGAGTTGGACCATCGCCTCTCCGAGCTCGAGTCACGCATCGCGACAGGCCAGCCGCTCGCCGTGGTCGTCCGCAGCGGCAAGCCCGGGACCTTCATCGCCGGGGCGGATGTCGGAGAGATCGCCGCCATCGAGAATGCAGCCGATGGCGAGACGAAGAGCCGTGAAGGTCAACGGATCTTCCGTCGCCTCGAGCGACTGACCATTCCCACCATCGCTGCGATCGACGGCTTGTGTCTTGGGGGCGGTACCGAGCTCGCGCTCGCGTGCGAGTACCGGGTGGCATCGGACCGCGGCACCACTCGAATCGGTCAGCCCGAGGTCCGGCTGGGGATCATCCCCGGATTCGGCGGCTCTGTTCGCCTTCCCCGCCTCCTCGGGATCCAGCGGGCCCTGAAGATGATTCTGGGCGGCTCCGCGTCATCCGCGGACCGAGCCCTCCGCTCCGGGCTCGTCGATCGCGTGCTGCGCCACGACCGCTTCGAGGACGCGACCCGGCAGTTCGTGCGCGAGGTGCTCTTCGAGAAGGTAACGCGTCGCGAGCGGAAGCTCTCGCTCTGGAATCGTTTCCTGGAACATACAGCGCCCGGCCGACGCATCCTGTTCACCACGGCCCGCAAGCAGGCAGCGAAGCGCGCACAGGGACGGTATCCGGCCCCGCTGAAGGCGATCGACGTGGTCGAGCGCACGCTCGATCTACCTATCGACGAGGCCCTGAAGGTCGAGGCCGAAGGGCTCGGCCAAATGGCGGCCACGGAAGTGTCGCGCAATCTCGTGCGAATCTTCCTGTTGCAGCAGGCGGCGAGACGCGCGTTACCCCATGAAGCGTTGGATGAGCGGCAACCCGTCGAGCACGCCGCCGTGTTGGGTGCCGGAGTGATGGGGGGCGCGATCGCGGAGCTGATCGCGGCCAACGAGGTCCCGGTGATCCTGAAGGACATCGACCAGGACGCCCTCGACCTCGGCCTGCGCCACGCCAGCGCACTGCTAAAGAAGGCGGGGGAGCGCGGCATCATGGCGCGGGAGGAAGTCGGGTTGCGGTTCGCGCTCATCCACGGGACGCTCGCGTACGACAACTTCGAGGATGTCGACCTCGTGATCGAGGCGGTCGTGGAGCGGATGCCGGTGAAGCAGGCCGTGCTCCGCGAAGCCGAGGAGGTGATCGGGGACGACGCCGTGTTCGCCACCAACACATCCTCTCTCTCCGTGACCGAGCTCGCCTCCGCCGCCGGGCACCCTGAGCGTGTCGTCGGACTGCACTTCTTCAACCCTGTGCACCGGATGCCGCTCGTAGAGGTCATCCGCACTGACGAGTCTTCTGAGAAGGCGCTCGCGGCGGCCTTCGGCTTCGTGCTCGACATGGACAAGACGCCGGTGCTCGTCGCGGATCGACCCGGTTTTCTCGTGAATCGCTTGTTGGCCCCGTACCTGAACGAGGCCGGGTATCTGCTCGAGGAAGGGGCGGGTGTCGAGCAGATCGACAAGGTGCTTCTCGAGTTCGGGATGCCGATGGGTCCCTGTCGTCTACTCGACGAGATCGGGTTCGACGTCGCCGAGCACGTCGCCAGGGAGATGGAGGACGCGTTTGGCGAGCGCATGCGACCGGCATCCGCCGTGAGCCGCTTGAAGGAGGATGGGAGGCTCGGTCGGAAGAACGAGCGCGGCTTCTACACGTACTCGAGGGGCCGTCAACGCGGGGTCGACCGAGAAGTGGCCCGGGTCCTCGCGGCGAACGGGACCGGAACCGCCGCGAGCACCGAGGAGATCCGAGATCGTTGTGTGTACCTCCTCGTCAACGAAGCCGCGCACGCCCTGGAAGAGGGCGTGGTCGCCGCGGCGGACCACGTCGATCTGGCGATGGTGATGGGGACGGGATTCCCACCGTTCCGGGGTGGGCTCCTGCGCTGGGCGGACCAGCAAGGCGTCGACCAGATCATCGAGCGGCTCTCGAGCTTCGAGGCACGTTTCGGCTCCCGGTTCGGTCCGGCGCCGCGACTGCACGAGATGGCCGAGAGCGGTCAGACCTTCACCCACCCTGCCTGACGGCTTCGATCTTTTCGGGACGCGGAGGCGAACACTCCGCGCGATCCGAAGGGGGCCGCCCGACGCGCCCACAGTCGAAGTCGTGTATCGGCGCCCACCCGATCGCGTCGACACGTACGTGCAGGAGCTGCTCCTCGACGAGCCTGACCTCAAGATCACGCTACAGATTCAGCCCCTCGGCGCCCCCTCGATCGACGTTGCGGACGGCGTAACGCTCGGCTCGGGCTCTTTTCTCCTCTGGTACGTGTTTCCTCGTCAACCATTCGAGATCGGCGCGTTTCACGACGTGAAGGGGCGATTGGTGGGCCACTACGTGAACCTGGTCCGACCCTCTACTCCGGTTGGCACGCGGTGGACTATCGAGGATCTGGTCCTGGACCTCTGGCTGGCCCCGCGCACGCCGGCGCGGGTACTGGACGAGGACGAGCTCGAGGAGGCACGTCGTAGGCACTGGTTGAGTGGCGAGAGCGCGCAGGAAGCGAGGCGCGCGCTGGACGGGATCCTGGGGCGGATCGACGCGGGCGACTGGCCACCGGCCCCGGTGTCACGGTGGCCGCTCGATCTGGTACCGGCGCTCCGCCTGAAGCGGGACTCCCCGGGGACGTATTTTGCGGCGCTGATCGCGGGACGAATCATCGCGTACGGTCTGTATCTCATGGGCGTCGTATCGGCGACATCGATCGGGTTCGCCGCGCTCACCAACGCCTTCGTCGAGAGGGGGCCGGGCCAGACCATGTGGCTGGCGACGGTGGGACTCGAGGCGCTCCTCCTGCTCCCACTGGCTCTCCGCGGGCGGCTCCCGGCGACCCGCTGGCCCCAACCGGCCCTCACCGACGAGCGATCGCTGTTCATCGCCACGCTTGCGAGCGGCCTGGCCGTGCTCGGCGTGTACGAGCGCGCGAGCTGGGGCGGCGCCCTGCTTCCGGTCTACGGGACGCTCGGTGTATTCTCCTTGATCTTCGCCGTCTGTCGGGCCTGGTTCGACCACGCCGTGCCCGTTTTCGCACTGGCAGGGCTCATCGTCACAGGGCTCGCTTTGATGGTGCTGTTATAACACCTCGTGGCGCTCGCTCGGGTCTCCGAAGCGCCACGACCGTAGCTCTCGTATGTGGGAAAGGAGGAGGGTGACCGCCGGAGTCCCCATGTGGCCGCAGTCGCTTTGGCGGATAGCCCGCCATCCGGCCGCCGAGGTGTCGAACGAGATTGGGAGACGGGATGGAGGAGATCCAGGTGCGGCGAGCGCGTTTCATCGCGTTTTTCGCCGCCTACTTCATTGCGGTGTGGTTCCTGTGGTACACACCCGTCGTCTATCCGCTCAAGCTGTTCGTGGTCTTGCTCCACGAGGTCAGCCACGGGTTGGTGGCGGTCGCGACCGGGGGCACGATCCAGGGAATCCAGATCACGCCGGATCAGGGAGGGCTGTGCCGGTGTCCCGGTGGTGACGCGTTTCTCACGCTGACCGCAGGCTACCTGGGCAGCTTGCTTTGGGGCGGGCTGATGTTCTGGGGCGCCCAGCGTCTCGGGATGCGCTCCGCGTGGTTCACCGGCGGGATCGGCGCGCTCGTCCTGATCATCGCCGTCCCGTTCGTGCGCAACGGCTTCGGCCTCGCTTTCAGCCTCGGCTTTGGAGCGGCGTTGATCGCGGCGGCGCGCTGGGTGGGTGCGGAGGCCAATCGGGTCATCCTCACCGTGCTGGGGCTTACGAGTTGCCTTTACGCCGTGCTCGACATCAAGAGCGACATCCTCGACCGGCCGCAGCTTCTTTCCGACGCGCGCCTGCTCTCGGAGCTGACCGCGGTTCCGACGGTGGTTTGGGGGGTCGTTTGGATCGGCGTGGCGCTCGCGTTCTGCTGGCTATTGCTCCGCTGGGCCTGGCGGCGGGCCTAGCAGGCCGCTGAAGAAATCCAGCGGGTCGCGCTACGAGCGTGGGGTACCCGCTTCAGCGGGTCCGGGCAGATCCAAGGCGGCGCGACGACGCGATATCGTGAGCCACCGGGGAGCTCGCGACGACCCGGCGTTGGATCGGCCCCAGACCCGGTGGTTCAGTTCCCGCCGGCGTCCTCCAGCCACTCCAACGGCTCGAAGGCGCCGATCGGACCCGGAAAGACGACCGGGCTCTCGAATCCGTCCTCCGACACGCTGGCGACGCCGAAGATGTAGTTGTCGATCACGATGTTCTCGAGCGTGTGCGTCGTTACATCGCCGGCGTAGACCGAGTGCTCCCACTGAGGAGACGTCGTGAGCCGCCAGTAGACTCTGTAGCCGGCCAGGTCCGGGGCGAGCTCAGGGCTCACGGGCTGCCAGCTCAGGGTCGTCGAGGGTCGGACGGCACCTCGGATCTCGACCCCGCGTGGCGGGGGCGGCGCCCACGCGAGCGATGCCAGCGTAACCGCGTTCAGCGCGGTCAGCTTCGCGGCGAAATCGAACTCGACCTCCTCCACGACGTCGCCGTACTCCACGCCGTCCTCGACCCTGATGTCCTGGTGCTGCCGGCGGTAGTCCTCGTTCGCTTCCATGATGCGGACGCCCGGAAACCCCGCGTCGTTGAACGGGCGATGGTGTCCACCGCGGCCAAACCGATCCAGCCGGTAGACCATCATCATGTCGAGGTTCGGGACGTACTCGTCCGCGATTCGATCCACGTAACGAGCCAGGTTCCGGGACGGAGAGTCCACCTCCCCACCCGTGGTGCGCCGCATGCGCGCCACCTGCTCCGTCTCATCGGCCCGGATCCCCTCGGAGAATACGCGCGCCACCGTATTGTCGGAGACCCCGTTCTGTCCCTGGATGTTACCGATCATGTCGTTGTTGAGGATCGCCTCGATCCGCCATCCCTCTTCCTTCGCGACTCGCGCCATGTGCTGGCCGCCGAAAAGCCCCTGCTCCTCGCCCGAGAGCCCGGCGTAGACGACCGAGCCGGCGAACCGGTATTGGCTCAACACGCGGGCCGCTTCGAGCACGCCGGCCATGCCCGAGGCGTTGTCGTTCGCGCCCGGGGCTTCGGAGACTCCGTCGAGACCGTTCGAGGCACGGGAATCGATGTCCCCCGACATGATCACGTAGCGATCGGAATCCGTGGCGCCGCGCTGCACCGCGATAACGTTGACTACGGCTACCGTGTCCGGGATCCGCCGTGTTCCGCCCACCAGAGAGGTCTGGTAGAAGACTTCGAGACAGAAGCCGCACGCGAGCGAGATCCGTTCGAACTCGGCTTTGATCCACCGCCGGGCGGCCCCGATCCCCCGCGTGTCCGAGGTGGTGTCGGAGAGCGTGTGGCGGGTCCCGAAGGCGGCGAGCGTGCGGATGTCAGCCTCCACGCGTTCGGTCGACACGGCCGCCACGATGTTCCGCAAAACCGGCTGCTCCGCCGCAGGGGCTATCAGAGCGCCCGCCGTACGTGGGGGATCGGACTCCTGCGCGAGCACCTGGCCGTTGGCGCTCGAGATGATCATGAGGACGGCGGGAACGAGGCGAACGGATCTCAAGAGTAAATCTCCGTCGTTTCACAGGTTTCGTCGGCCGGCCAGAGCGACTAACCTCGGGCATCATGATCCGAGCCGCCACGCTGTCAGACCGGGACGCCGTCGTCCACTTCAACCTCGCCCTCGCCCGCGAAACGGAGGCGCGCGACCTGAGCGAGTCGACGTTGCGCACCGGCGTACAGGCGTTTCTCGAGCGCCCCGAGTACGGGCGCTATTACCTCGCGATCGAGGATCCGGTCGAGCCGGGTGGAGCGAGGGACCCTGAGCCGGTCGTCGATGAAACACCGATCGGTCAGATCATGCTGACGTTCGAGTTCAGCGACTGGCGGAACGGCCCCATCTGGTGGATCCAAAGCGTATACGTCGACCCGGCGCACCGGCGAAAAGGGATCTATCGCGCGCTTCACGCGCACGTGCGCGGTGCCGCCAGGGAGGCCGGGGCCGTGGGACTCCGTCTGTACGTGGATCGTGAGAACCGCGTAGCCAAGACTACGTACCGGTCGCTGGGCATGGAGCCGTCTCGATACGACATGTACGAGGAGATGTGGGGGTGAGCGCCAACGTTGCGTCCGACGGGCACGGAATTCGTGCCTCCCGTTTGTTCGGCACTACTCTGCGGGATGCACCCGCGGACGCGGACATAGAGTCCCACGCACTCCTCCTACGCGC
Organism: Gemmatimonadota bacterium; assembly: GCA_039588215.1. Classification (GTDB taxonomy): domain Bacteria; phylum Gemmatimonadota; class Gemmatimonadetes; order Palauibacterales; family Palauibacteraceae; genus JBDHAC01. Next base: position 37,759 of record JBDHAD010000058.1, on the reverse strand, counting down.
CGGGTACGTCCGACAGCTGGCAGCCGGCATCTTCTCGTATCTCCCCCTCGCCTGGAGGTCGTTGCGCAAGATCGACCAGATCCTGCGCGAGGAGATGGACAGGATCGGAGGCCAGGAGCTGAACATGCCGGTCGTCCACCCGGCCGAGCTCTGGCAGGCCACCGGCCGCTGGTACGACGTCGACGAGACCATGGCGCGCTTTCGGGACCGCCGCGGGCGAGACATGCTGCTCGCGCGGGCGAGACATGCTGCTCGCGATGACCCACGAGGAGGTCGTCGCCCGACTGGCGTCCACCGAAATCCGTTCGTACCGCCAGCTTCCCGCGCTGGTCTACCACATCCAGACGAAGTTCCGGGACGAGCTGCGCTCGCGCGGCGGATTGATCCGCGTGCGCGAGTTCCAGATGAAGGACTCGTACTCGCTGGATCGAGATCCGAAGGGGCTCGTCCTGCAATACGATGCGCACTACGAGGCTTACGGGCGCATCGGTGCTCGCGTGGGCCTGTCGCTCCTCCCGGTGCAGAGCGATGTGGGGATGATGGGTGGAGCGGTGGCGCATGAGTTCATGTACGTGACCTCGATCGGCGAGGACAGCCTGGCGGTGTGCCCTGGCTGCGGCTACGCGGCGAACCGGGACGTGGCCCGCTTCGACCTCCGGCCCGAGACGGAAGAGGATCCGCTCCCGCTCGAGAAGGTGCACACGCCCGGCGCCAAGACGATCGCCGAAGTGTGCGACATTCTCGGAGTCGACTCGGATCACACGGGAAAGATGGTCTTCTACGTGGGAACCTTCGCCGGTGACCCCGACGTGCCCGACGCGCCTCGACCCACCCGGCTGATCGTGTGCGTCGTGCGCGGCGACATGGAGGTGAACCCGATCCAGGTACAGAATCTGACCGCCGCGATCGAGCTGCGACCCGCCCACGAGGAAGAGATCCTGGAGGCCGGCATGGTGCCGGGTGCGGCTTCACCCATCGGGATAGACGCGGACGCCGGCCTCGTGCTCGTCGATGAGCTCGTTGCCGCGACGCCCAACCTGGTTCTTGGGGCGAACGAGTCGGACTACCACCTGCGCAATGTGTGCTGCGGCCGTGACTACGACCCGGGGCTGGTGGGACCGATCGCGGCCGCTTTCGAGGGCGCACCATGCGCCGCGTGCGGGACCGGGCTCGAACTGGTCAGGGGAGTGGAAGTCGGTAATATCTTCCAGCTGGGGACGAAGTACTCGGAGGGCCTCGAGGCGTTCTTCACCGACGAAGATGGGTCCGAGAAGCCCATCTACATGGGCTCCTACGGGATCGGCCTCGGTCGGCTGCTGGCGTGCGTGGCCGAAGAATACCGTGACGAGCGCGGGCTGCGGCTTCCGATCTCGGTCGCGCCGTATCAGGTGAATCTCGTGTCACTGGCGCGCTCGAGCGACGGCCTCGAAGCGGCGGAGCGCGTATTCACGGAGCTGTTGGGTGCGGGCTTCGAGGTCCTGTACGATGACCGCGACGACGCCAGCGCCGGTGTGAAGCTCAACGATGCGGACCTGCGGGGGCTCCCGCTCCGGGTGGTAATCGGCGAGCGCTCGCTCAAGCGTGGCGGAGCCGAGCTCAAGCGCCGCACCGACGACGAGGCGCGTGTCGTGGCGCTCGGCGAGCTCGTCCCGGAGATCCGGGCCCAGATCGAGGCGCTCGAAGCGGAACTGGCCCTCGACGGGGGCTGCACCGGCGGCTGACGCGCGGACCGACCGGCGCTGCAGCAGGCTCAAGGAACGACCTGTGTCTCGGTTGATTCCTCGGCTGTGCCAGCGGCTCCTCGGCTCATGGCATTCCGCAACGCCCGCCTGACTTCGACCGCGGCAGCTCTACCACCCGGCAACAGGACCCAAGCGAGGGCGTATACGGCGCTGAACAGCACCACCTCGATCGTGAAGGCGGCCGCCAGCCCGAGCCCGCCGAGTGCGAGGCGCGCTGCAACGAACGTCACCCCACCTGCCAGGAACGAGGCGACTGCCGGCCGGGTGGCAGCTCCAAAAAACTCGGCTGGCTTGAGCGGTGCCGTCCGGAGGCAGTACACGACGCTCGGGTAGGTCAGGGCCACGATCGCGACCGTGAAACCGATGGCCACACCGATGGCCCCCCATAGCGTGCCGACGAGGAGCACGACTACCGTCACGGAGGTCTGGAACACGCTCCAGCGGAACTGGCGACCCGTCTCGCCCAGCGAGTTGTAGACCCACTGATTCAGACGGTTGAACCCTCCGGCGAGTGCCGCGACGGCCATGAGCTGCACGTATGGCACCGCGTCGAGCCACTGATCGCCGAAAAGGACGAGGACCACCTCGCGGGCATCCACGAACATGAAGACGGTGGCGGGCATGACGAGCGCCAGGATCGAGGCGAGACCTCCGCGTACGATCCGACGGTACTCGTTCGGTTCACCCTGCACGCGGCTGAAGCTCGCGACGGCCACGTCCGACAGGGATTGATGAAGCTCCAGGTACGGCAACCACGCCCACCGGCGCGCGTTGTCGTACAGACCGAGGACAGGTGCCCCTCCGAGCAGGCCGACGAGGACACGATCCATCTGCGCCCCGAGCCAGGCGACCAACCGGAAACCAGAGAGCCCCTTGCCGTACGTCAGCATGCTCGCCGTACCGATGTCCTCTGCGATCCGCAGGCGCCCCGGTCTCGAGGGCCGCCAGCCGCACAGCGTCCAGGCGCCGATGGCACGCGCGAGGGACATCGCCACGATGTCGTACACGAGGGCCCAATAGCCCGCGCCTAACACGGCGGCCACGATGCCGACGAGGATGCCGATCACCATCGCGAGCGTGTGGATCGAGACTAGCGTCCCGAATCGCATCTGGCGCTTCAGGAGCGTTTCGTGGAATGCCCCCACGTTCATCAGGTAGAGCGCCACCGCCCACGCGATCGTCACTCCCGTGACCCGCGGATCCCCATAGAAGGCAGCCAGGAGGGGTCCGAGGAGCGCCATCCCTCCCACCAGAATCAGATTGACCCAGCTCGAGAACCAGAAAAGTCTCGACAGGCCCTCGTGATCCAGGTCCTCGCGCTGGAGGGCGGCGAAATGTAGACCCAGGTTGAGGACGCCGTGCAGGAGAATCGTGATCGGGAGGACCAGGCCCCGGACCCCGAAGTCTTCCGGTGTGAGTAGACGCGCGAGCACCGCGACCGACCCGACCCGCAGGATCATCTGCAGGACGCGCCCGCCGATCGCGTAGATGCCCGAGCTGGCCGAGCGTCGGCTGAGCTCCGCCCGCACGGCGTCGGTGCGAAAGTGTCTGTCACCGCTCCTGGGTGCGGGCATGTCCTCCGCGCTAACTGGTTCTCTCCGCCCCGCCTGACCCGCGCGTCAGCCGGCTTCTTCCATCGTAGCCTGCCAAGGCGCCAGCCAGGTGGCCAGACCCCCCAGCCCCAAGTTCAGGGTCACGCCGAATAGGGAGATAACGACGAGCACCGCGTACAGCAGCTCCACGCGGAGGACCTCCCACGAGAGCCAGATGAGGGCTCCGAGCCCGGAGTCGGCCGCGACGATCTCCACCGCGATCGTGACGAGGAACGCCACGTTTGCCGAAAGCCGCAGCCCGCTCAGCACCATCGGCAGACTGCCCGGTAACACGACGCGAGTGAACACCTTGAGTCGGCTGGCGCCGTAGTTCCGAGCCACCTCGAAGTAGAGCGGGCTGATTCGTCGCACCCCGGCCATGGCGTTGATCAGCATCGGGAAGAAGGCTGCGATCGCGACAACCGCGATGCGCGAGGCCTCGCCGATCCCGAGCACGATCATGAAGAGTGGAAGGAGCGCGATCTTTGGAATGGGGTGCACGGCCGCGATGAGCGGATCGACCACGGCGCGCACGGATCGTGAGCGCCCCATCGCGACCCCCAGCAGGAGCCCCGGGACGACGCCAATCACGAGCCCCGGCACCACTCGGGTCAGTGTCGCCCACAGGTTGGACCCCAACTCTCCGCGCACGATCGAGGTCCACAGGGCCTCTGCGATCTCGGACGGGGCGGGCATGTACAGAGACGGCAGGAGACCCAGCCTGGCGGCGCCCTCCCAAAGGGAGAGGGCCACCAGGCCCACGAGCGTTGGGACCCAGACTCGAGCCGAGCCGCGCGGGCGGCGCTGCCGGCCCCGGTGGGTCAGCTCGGCCCGGAGAAGCTCCTGCGAGCCTCGTCTTTCAGCAGTTGCCAGATGTGCCATGCAATCTCGGCTACATGTCTGGGGTCTCGTACGCCGGAACGCGGCCGTGGGACGGTGACCGGGATCTCTTCCCGGACACGACCCGGCCGACCCGTCATCACGAGAACGCGGTCACCCAACCGCACCGCCTCCTCCAGATCGTGCGTCACGAACACTACCAGCTTGCGGTCCTCCCTCCATATGCGGAGTAACTCCTCCTGGAGGAGGAGCTTGGTCTGGGCATCGAGTGAGCCGAACGGCTCGTCCATGAGCAGGATCGGCACATCGGCCACGAACGCGCGCGCGATCCCGACACGCTGACGCATCCCGACCGAGAGCTCGGGGGGGTAGTTGTCGGCAAAGGCGCTCAACCCGACGCGATCCAGGAACGCGCGGGCCTGGGTTCGACGCTCGGCTCGCGCCACCCCTCGCATCTCGAGTCCGAACGCGACGTTGTCCGCCACGCTCATCCAGGGGAAGACGCCGTGCTCCTGGAAGACGAGCGCGTTGCGCGGCCAGGCGCGCCCGTTCTCGGGCGTCCATGATTCTCCGTCGATGCCGAACTCGACCGCTCCAGCGGTGGGTCGAAGCAGGCCCGCCACGATCTTCAGCAAGGTCGTCTTGCCGCAGCCGCTCGGCCCGACCACGCAAACGAATTCGTGCGGTCTGGCGCGGAACGAGATCCCGTCCAGTGCCTGAATCGGGCCTTGCCTGCTCTCGAAGGTGTGCGAGATTCGCGCGCAGGCGAGCCCCGGCGCCTTCGTCACGATCCTGGCCGCGTCCCCCATCGCTACGGCGTCACCCACACTCGGAGACCACCGCTTACGGTGAGCGGTGCCCCAACTCGTACCAAGCCGCGTCGGTTCTCTGAGATCTCGTACTCTGTATCGAAGAGGTTATCGATCGTCGCGAAGGCTCCCACGCTCCTAGTCAGCTGGCGGGCCAGCCGCAAATCGAGGACGAGGGAATCGTCGATCCGGGAAACGTTCGCGTCCTCATCGAATCGCGGCCCCAGGTATCGCCCTGTGAGCGACGCGTCCAGGAGGTCCGGGTCGGAACGCGCGATCCGGAACGCAGCCTGGTGGACCGGGGTTCGGATCGTTCGGTTGCCCACCAAGTCTCCGCGTCCGGGCGCGTCTGTAATCTCGGTCGGGGTGAAAGCGTAGCTCGCCGAGAGCCGCCAGGCAGTGCGAAGACGGAGTTCGAGCTCGGCTTCCAGGCCCGGGCTCTGCACGGTGCCGATGTTGCTTCGCTGCTGGCAGGCACCACCGGCCGGCACGAAACCGCATGGTTCGACGGTCTGCGCCTCGTCCACGGTTGCGATCGTCGTTTCCAGGATCGCATCCTGGATCTGGGCCCAGAAGCCCGTCAGCCGGGCCAGTAAGGTGGCACCGATCTGGTAATCGACTCCGACCTCCATGCCCAGCATGCGCTCCGGGTCCAGGGCGGCGTTCGACTCGACCACTACACCTCCTGATCGCCGAAACGGCTTGTACAGCTCGTTCGCGACCGGTACCCGCAACCCGCTGTAGAAGCCGGCGCGCCATGACAGCCGGTCGGTCTGGTGAAAGCGCACGCCCAGGTTGTGACTGGCATACCACTCGGCCCGGTCGGGGAAAGCTTCGTCAGCGCGCAGGTCTCCCGACACGAGATCCTCGATCTTCCGGAAGCCCCCGTAGTTCCGCCACATGTCCACGCGCACCCCTCCGAACAGTTGCCACCGCTCGGCTGGGCTGAACTGGTCCTGGAGATACAGGCCGCCCAGGATCTGCTCGCCCCCGGTGTGCCGCCGCTGCGTCGCGACGCCGTCTCGAAAAACGAGGTCTTCCCATGCCTCGCCCTGCGCCCACAGGAAGTCCACGCCTCCGCTCAGCCCATGCCGTCCGAAAGCGCGCTCCCATCGCAGGTCGGCGCCGATCGCGGTGGATGGGACGTCGAACTGATCCACCGTGGAGCGCTCCGTGTCGCGCGTCTCATCGACCGAGGATATCCCGTTCGAGTAACCCTGAAGGTGCGTGAACGCATTGGCGGTGAAGCGGGAGCCATCGGGCGCATCGAATGTCGCCCCCAGGCGCCCGAAACCGATTCTGGTCGTGTTGGGTTGTAACTCGGTAGCGAACAACTTCTCCTGATCCAGGTAGCTCCCCTGCGCATGCAAGCGCACGGCGGGTGATGCTTCGAAATCCACTTTCGCGTTGAAGGTGACCGTCTGCGAGGCGTTGGGGACGTCGACATCGCCTCGCTGGTCCTCACGCGTGAGGATGTAGCCCTCCGAGTCGAAGTACTCGCCCGACAACAGCAGGCCCATGCGCCCGGCGTGGATCGCTGCGACTCCATCGGCCTGCAGCGTCTCGAGGCTACCGCCCTGCAACCCGAGCGAAAGCGCCGTCTCGCTCGGGCTGCGTGTGATGATGTTGACGACGCCAGCCAGTCCGCGGCTGCCCCACATCATCGAGCCCCCGCCGCGCACGAGCTCCACGCGCTCGATCGTCTCCAACGGAACCTGGCTCCAGCGTACCCAACCGAAGAACGGATCGTTGAGCGGTACGCCGTCGACGAGGACCAGCGTACGACTCGTGTTCGACCCACCGAGCCCCCGGAGTCCGACGGCCTGCCAGGAAGGGTGCGCCACGGAACTACGAGTTTGGAGACGCAGTCCGAAGCCAGGGATCTCCTGCAGGAGGTCTTGGAGGTTCTTCGCGGGCGACTGGCGGATCTGCGCCTGGGTGACGACGGTCACGTTGACGGGCACATGACGAACGAGCGTCTCGGTGCGCGTCGCGGTCACGACGAGCTCATCCAGGGGTAGTACCTCCACCGGCTCGCCGGCTTCCGGCTCCTGCGCGTAGAGCGCCATGGGAGAGGCCCCGCCGAAGACAGCGGCTGCCGCGACGCATAGCCGGGCCGCCAGACGACTCTTGTATTTACGACTCTTAATCACTTTCGAATCTCCCCCGGATGCGCGAGCACCCGGTTCGCATGCTCGGTGAACGACGGATCCCAGAACCCCACGGCCACCGCATCGGGATCGAGGAGTCCCTGATCCACGTACCAGGCCTGGTAGGCCTGAAGGCTGGGGATGTCGATCAGGCCATCGTCGCGGATCGGCGGCCAGCAGATGGCACGCAGCAGGTCGGGCTCGAATCTGGTGGCCTCGGCCAACGTCGACACGTTGTCGTCGGTCTTCCCCTCGTTGTAGACCCGAACGCCTCGGAGGTAGGCGACCATGAAACGACGCCCCAGCTCAGGATCCTCGTCAAGGAGCCTCGGACCATAGGCAATCAATGAGAACTGGTGGCCTGGGATCACATCGTCGACGCTTAACCACAGCTCGGCGCCGAACACTTCCATCGCGTGGATGATACCGACGTCGCCCAAGAAGGCGGCATCCAACGTCCCGGCATCGAGGGCTGCCAGCCTGGCCGCAGTGGGCACGTGCACGGTCTCGAAGTCCGAGAGCGTGAGTCCGTATCGAGCCAATCCCTCCGCCGCGAAATAACGGAGCTGTGGCTCGAGGCTCAGCGCCATGCGTGGGCGTCGCCCTTGCACCAGCAGCTCGGGGGCGTCTCCCGCGAGCGCCACGCTCGATGGGAGCGCCTTGTCTAGCTCGGTCCGCTCAGCGATCGAGCGTTCCAGCTCCTCCACGAACCCCGGTCGGGACATGATCGCGGCGAACGCGCAACCAGAGGGGTCCACGAACCCCTTGTCAGCGACGAACCTGAGACGTGCGCCGCGACCGATCGCATGGAAGAACCCCGGAGTGATAGGTCCGGGAAGCACATCGATGTCACCCCGCAGCAGGAGCGGGATCGCCGACGAGGTCGATTGGATCTCGACGAACTCCACGTCGAGACCTTGATCCGCGAAGAAGCCGCGCGCCCGGGCCACATGCAGCGGCGCGAACGTCAGCCATTGTCGGATGGCGACGCGGATCCGGTCCGGCTCTCCCCCGGTCCCAACTCCTGTGGCGGTCACCGGTCGAACGGCCGCGTCGGCCGCATCCGCTCCATTGCGATCCAACCTCTCGCAGGCGAACGTCGCCGCGACGAGCGCTGAGAGACCGAGCGCAATCACCAGGCGGTGCGCCACCGCGCGTAGGGACATCCCCGGTCGAATTCCGCGTGCCATCACGGCTCGACGCTCCCGACCTCATCGCGGACCGCCGCGATCGGTGCTCCCTCGGCGGTCGCCTCGGCGGACGTCGCCACATCCGGACTCGAGGTGCCGGCGCCCTCGCGACCCATGTGCAGGGGCAGAAGCTTCCCCCTCGATGTCCACACGGGCTCCATCCTCTTCACGCGCAACGTTCCGGCCTGGCGCCAGATGGTCCTGGAGATGCCCGCGTCCGCCTCTCCACTCCCGAGCTCCTCGAGAACCAGGTCGATCAGCGCGGTCTCATCCCGCAGCTCGACGCGTGGGCTCACCACGACGCTCAACCGTGTGAACCCGTGCTCGTCCTCCTCCTCCAGGAGTTGGTAGTCGAGAGCGCTACCTCCGAAGCGCGCGGGGAGCACCTCTTCGAGGATGCGGACCATGTCGTTCCCGACGAGTGTCACGCCTTCGCCCGTCAGCTTGCTGAAGCTTCTGATCCGGCGGATGTGCCGGTGCAGCCCGAGCTCATCGAACGGGCAGCCGCAGGAACGCTCCTCCACGACGCCGTAGTCGTCGATTTCTACGTTCAGAAGGAGCTTCGGCGCGGTCGGGAGTAGGGTCGTGAAGTGGAAGGACTCTACGTCCATGTCGAACCCGGGCACGGACCGCGCGTGCTGGATCAGTGCCAGGTGGTGTTCCATGAAATGGAGATCGTCGTCGCCGGCGGGCTTCGTGCAAGCCAGCGCGATCGGACCCGCCTCCGTGAAGTGGTACCCCGAGATGAAGCGCGCGCCTGTTCGCGTAATTTCGCGCACCTTGGCTTCCGTGGGCGGCTCGCCACCCGCCGAGATGAGGGCGCCGGTGAGGTCGATGCCCAACTCCTGCGCCGCCAGGCATACCCGGAGGGCGCGGCTGACCATGGTCCGGAGGGCGCATCGACCATGCGTCTCGAGCGTCTCTCCCATCCAACGTGCGATCGCATCGGCCCGTTCCAGCGGGACGGGCTCGGGCATCGGGATGCGTGCGCCGGCCGCTCGTGCGACCGTCAGGATCCCACGCTCGGCAAAGCGAAACCGCCTGGGCACGCCCCGGGTCGAACCGACGACGGGCGTGAACCATCGCTCGGGCACGATCTGGCCGGGGACGCGTGACAGGACGCTGCTCAGACCATTCCCGGGCAACCCCTCGAACCACAGCGCCGTGGGGACTCCGGCGAATCCGTGGATCGTGTCTACGACCAGTTGCGTGACGGACCCGACGACGAGGTGGTCGATGTCCATCGCGACCTGCCGCGCCTTCCCCGTCGAGCCACCGGTCGACATCTGGTAGGAGCGGGAGATGAAGGGGTTGTCGAAGTCGTCGGGGGTGGCCGCGATTTCCCTCCCCTCGCGGACGATGGGCGTTCGACCCTTGAACTCCTCGAAGGTGACGTAGACCCCTGCCTCGCGGAGCGCCCCGAGCCCTCCCTCGAGGCCTTTCCTCCGGACTTCGTCACGCAGGTCGCCGAGCTCGCAGCCGGCCAGCGCCAGCATTTGGCGGTACGGGCTGCGCTCGTATCCGAAGATCCCGCGCTCGGCGATGCGAAGGAAGTTGTCTTCGCGCTCCTCCACCCAACGGCGAAAGATGGACCGCGCCTCTTCTGGCGTGATCCGGCGCCGTACGTACCGAGGCAGACCGGTCAGAAACCGAAGGTAGTTTTGGAGGTCGCCTAGAAGCCCCACGCGCGGCTCTCCGCCAAGGTGGTGCGGCACCGCGCCAGGAGTGAGGAACGCGACATCTCCTCCTCGTCCCCCCCCAGCGGTTCGCTGCCGCGTTCCCTACGTCTCTCGCGTGGGTGCGAGCGGCAGGAAGCAGGCCGCCCTCCGCTGGGGGATCGGCGAATGGCGTAACCCGTTGTCGCACAAGTGGAAATGAGGTGTGGAGGGGCGTTCGGCTCCACCTTCGGTGGGTGGGCCGCGATCGCGAAGGGGCACCAGTGCATCCAATCGACGGATGGGTGTTGCTGCGCTGCAACACCCACGGAGTATCCGCGATCCGTCGAACGATCGGGCCGGGCCGGCCCTAGGGAGACGGTTGTCCCAGCCGGTCGAGGAGAACACGCTTCAAGATCTCCGGGTCGGCGCGACCCTCGGTCTCGCGCATCGCTTGCCCGACGAAGAACCCGATCAGACCCGCCTGACCCCCGCGATAGCGCTCGACCTCGGCCGGGTGCGCTTCCAGGAGGCCGTCCGCGAGGGACGCCAGGGCGTCCGGGTCGGAGATTCTCCCAAGACCTTCGGCCTCCACGATATCGTGCGGGTCGCCGCCCTCCGCGAGCATGCACTCCAGCACGCGCTTCGCCGCCGGCTGCGAGATCTCGCCTCCCTCGACCAACGCGACGAGCCTCCCCAGCTCTACACCGCCAAATGGCAGCTCGTCGAGGGAACCCCCCTCGATCGCGCCACGCAGCTCATGGATGATCCAGTTGGCGACCGCGCGGGGCGTGCCACCGCCCGATACCGCACCCTCGAACAGGGCCGCGGCCGCGGATTCGCGGGTCAGGAGATCGGCTGCATCTTCCGAGAGCCCGTGATCGGCCTGGAGCCGGTCGAACATCGCTCGTAGGTGGGGCGAGGCCGCGCGTGCGTCGGCGCCCGCGCGGGAAGGCCGCCTCGACCGCTCGACCCCATCAGGCGCGACGGTGCTGGTCCGCTCGCCCGATCCGGGTGGCCCGACCGATTCGGCCCCTCGCCGCTTTCCCCGTCGACCCCGAGCTCCTCTGGCACTCTCGGCCTGACGGCGGGTCCACGTGTCACGGAGCGTGACCGTGCGATTGAACACGGGTCGCCCGTCCTCCGCCTCCGCCGGGTCTCGAACGAAGTACCCGACCCGCTCGAACTGGTAGTGCGTCCCCGGTGGCGAATCCGCGACGCTGGGCTCGACGCGGGCATCGCTCAGGACCTCGAGAGAGTTCGGATTCAGGTTCTCGTGGAAATCCTCGACTCCTACCTCGGGATCCGGGTCCGAGAACAGCCGGTCGTACAAGCGTGCCTCGATCGGGATCGACGCATCGGCGGACACCCAGTGGATCGTACCGCTGACCTTGCGGCCATCGGGGGCGTTCCCTCCACTCGTCGCTGGATCGTACGTGCAGCGGAGCTCGACGATCTCTCCGCTCGCAGGGTCTTTCACCACCTCCCGGCAGGTGATGAAGTACGCGTAGCGCAGGCGTACTTCCCGGCCGGGTGCGAGCCGGCGGTAGCCCTTCGGCGGGTTCTCGCTGAAGTCGTCCCGCTCGATGTACAAAGCGCCGGAGAACGGGACCTGCCGCGTCTCGGGCCACTCGGCGGGCGGACTCTCGACATCGCGAGGGAAGTACGGTGCGTCCAACTGTTCGGTCTCGCCCTCGGGATAGTCTTCGATCACCACACGCAGGGGCCGCAGCACGCACATGACGCGCGGCGCGCGCTGATTCAGGTCGGAGCGCACCGCGGATTCGAGCGTCTCCATGTCGACCCGCTTGTCGGCCTTGGCGATGCCCACCTGATCGATGAACGTGCGAATCGCCTCCGGAGTCACGCCCAGCCGGCGCATTCCGGCGAGCGTCGGCATGCGTGGATCGGTCCACCCGTCCACGCGTCCCTCGTTGACGAGCGTGAGCAGCTTACGCTTGCTCATCACGGTGTAGTCCATATTCAGCCGGGCGAACTCGTACTGGCGAGGACGCGGGTCCCATGACCCCGGCTCGCTCCCACCACCGCCACGTGCCCCGGGGATCTCCTCGATCCCGGCGGCCGAGGGGCGCGTGTAGTCGACGCCCCAATCATACAGCTCGCGGTTATTCTCGAACTCCAGCGTGCAGAACGAGTGCGTGATCCCCTCGATCGCGTCCGAGAGGCCGTGCGCCCAGTCATACATCGGGTAGATCGGCCACTCGTCACCGGTGCGGTAGTGGTGTGCATGGCGAATCCGGTACAGCAGCGGATCGCGCATCTTCATGTTCGGGGAAGCGAGATCGATCTTCGCGCGGAGCACATGCGCTCCGTCCTCGAACTCGCCCGCTCGCATCCCGCGAAACAGGTCGAGGTTCTCCGCCACCGAGCGATCGCGGTAAGGGCTCGGGGACCCCGGCGCGGTCACGGTGCCGCGGTGGCGGCGGATTTCCGCTTCGGACAGGCTGTCCACGTACGCGTTTCCGTCCTCGACGAGCGCGAGCGCGAGCCTGTAGAGCGCTTCGAAGTAATCGGACGCGTAGCGGATCTCCCCCGCCCACTCGAACCCCAGCCAACGGATGTCCTCCGCGATCGCGTCGACGTATCGGGGGTCCTCCGTGGTCGGGTTCGTGTCGTCCATCCGGAGCGTCGTGGAGCCGCCGAACTCCTCCGCGACGCTGAAATCCAGGCAGATGGCTTCCGCATGCCCGATATGCAGGAAGCCGTTCGGCTCCGGCGGGAAGCGCGTGAGCACGCGGCCCGCGTGCAGCCCCGAGGCGACGTCGCGAGAGACGATCTGCCGTACGAAATCCTGTCCTGGCGTGGAGCTCGAACTCATGGGTTCACGTGAATGGGCGAGAAGAAGCGAATCGTCCGGTCCGTCTGCAGCAAAGGTCGAGTAAAGGCGCCGGCTCCAAAGATAGCTCGCGGGAGCGGCTCACGCCGTCCCTGGATGCAATACGGTGCGGGGGAATCTCCCCGCACCGTCCCTATATCGGTACTCGGTGTGGCGCGCGGCCGTGAGGCCGCGCGACGCTTCAGGCCGACTTCATCTTCCGGTAGCCCCAAAGCAGGATCAGAGCTCCCCCGACTGCGATCAGGAAGCTCCCGATGTTGAATCCGGTGACCGACCCGAGTCCGGGCATGATCTTCTTGGCAATCGCTCCTGCAATCAGGCCAAAGATGGCCCAGGAGAGGATACCCATGGCTTCGCCTCCCTGTGCGTTGAACGTTGTGAGGGCCGTTCTCACATAGTTACGGAGGCCGGGGAGTGCAAGATTCGACCGAAGCTTCGGGCCGCGAATGACACCCAGCATCTTCCGCCGCTATTTGTTGCCGGGCCTCGTGTTCCAGTCTGTCGTCATCGCGGGCGGATACGGCACCGGTCGTGAGATCGTCGAGTTCTTCCTCACCCTGGGCCCGCAGCGCGGACTCCTGGCCATGGTGCTTGTCACCATGACGACCTGGAGCCTGGTCGCTGCGGTCAGCTACGAGTTGGCCCGCCGCTTTCAGACCTACGAGTACCGGAGCTTCTTCCGTCGGCTCCTGGGGCGAGGCTGGATCGGATTCGAGCTCTGTTACGCGGCGTTGCTGCTGCTCGTGCTGGCGGTGATCGGCGCCGCGGCCGGCTCTATCGTTCAGGAGACGTTCGGCCTCCCGTACTCAGTGGGGGTGGTCGGAGTCCTGCTCGCAGTCGGGGCGCTCGTGTTCCTCGGGAGCGCGGCGATCGAGCGGGTGATGTCCGGCTGGTCGCTGGTGCTGTACGTGGTCTATGTGATCCTGATGGTGTGGAGCTTCCGCCGATTCGGCCCGCAGATCAGGGAGGGCTTCGCCACGGTTCCAGACGCCTGGGCCACCCATGAGTGGGTGATCGGAGGCGTGCGATATGCCGCCTACAACCTGGCGCTGGTCCCGGTGGTTCTGTTCGCGGTCCGCCACATCCGGACCCGACGTGAGGCTCTGTCGGCCGGTTTGCTGACCGGCGTGATCGGAATCGTGCCCGCCGTCCTGTTCTACACGGCAATGGTCGGTCACTACCCGGAGATTCTCGGCCGACCCGTCCCCGCGAATCACCTTCTGGAGCAGTTGGGCTCCCGTCCGTTCCAGCTCGCGTTCCAGCTCGTGCTGTTCGGGACGTTGATCGAGACGGGAACCGGGATGATCCATGCCGTGAACGAGCGGCTGGCGGCTGCGTTCGGCGAGCGAGGTCTCGGCTTGCCCCGGCTGCTACGTCCGGTGACCGCCCTGATCCTGTTGGGGTGCGCGTTGCTCCTCACGCGCTTCGGGCTCGTGGACCTGATCGCGAAGGGCTACGGCACGTTGACGTGGTTCTTCCTCGCGATCTACGTGATCCCGGTGCTCACGCTCGGCGTGTGGAAGCTGGCGCATACACCGGATTGGGCGGCCACCTTCGACGCGCCGTGCGACGTGAGGTCGGAGGAGGAGCTAAACGCAGATGGCTGAAGCACTCCTGACACCCGCTCGGCCGCTGCCCAGGTGGCTCCAGGTCACCGGCTGAGGCAACGTTACTCCACCTCGCCGATCACCAGGTATGAGATCTCCCGGATAAAGGCCGGCCCTTCGGACTCCCACTCGATGACCAGCGAGTCGCGATCGATCCGGTCGTCCACGTTCAGCCCCCGATCGGTCTTCACGAGCCCCGAGTCCGCGACGATCGAGAGCTGCCGGAGCGCCACATGCTTGCACGGCGCCCCGACGAACCGGCCCGAGGGGGTGCTGGCTTCCATCTCCGCGACGCGGATGGGCTCCGCGGCCTCCGCTTCGTGCGGGTCGAACCGGATCGTGACGCTTCCCCGTCGCACGTCGCGTGTGAAGACCACTCCGCTCAAGACTCGGACCGCCATCAATCACCTCCGTCGTCGCTCGCGCCGCGAACGAGCGCCGCGATTCGTTCCTGATTGTGATAGAAGCTGATTACCAGCATGGACCCGGACAAGAACACGTTGAGCAGCTGCACCGGACCGAACGGTACCGAGACGTCCCCGCCTTCCGCGACGAGCGCCGGCAACGTGAAGATCGGCAGGAGCACGGAGAGGACCAGCAGCAACAGGTTCACCGAGCTCTCCGCGAGCCCGATGAACGGGGTCAGACGCGGGCGCCAGCGCGCCAGGATCCCGCACCCCAGCGCAAAAGCGTAATACAGCAGCCGCCAGCCCGGATCGGGGAGCGCGGCTGCCCGTATGGGGGCGTGAAACGCGACGTCCAGCAGCCAGAAGAGGGGCTGCCCAGGTAGTACGCCTGGATGAGGGCGTCGCGCGTGCTGCCGGCCTCCAGCCGCACGTCGCGTCTGCTGCCCGACCCAACCTTCACGCCGCGTCCGAGCTCGGGAACAAATGTACGTCCCGCTGCGGGAACGGGATCGAGCACCCGGCGGCCTCCAGCGCCTCCTTGACCCGGCGGGTCGCCTCCCAGCGGACCTTCCAGTAGTCGTCCGCGTTGCACCAGGGTCGCGCCACGAAGTTCACCGACGAGTTGGCAAGCTCGTGCACGGCGACCGTCGGTGCGGGCTCTGTAAGCACGCCGGGGATCTCGGTCAGCGTCCGTTCGAGCGTGCTCCGGACGAGCGCGAGATCATCGCCGTACGCGACGCCGACCACGAGATCGATCCGCCTGGTGTCGTTTCCGTCGTAGTTCTTGATGACCTGGCCGAAGATCGCGGCGTTGGGCACGACGACTAGCACGTTGTCGGGCGTGTTGAGGATTGTCGAGAAGATCCCGATCTCCGCGATCTTTCCGAGCACTCCGGCTACCTCCACGAGATCACCGAGCTTGAAGGGCCGGAAGATCAGCAACATCACGCCGGCGGCGAAGTTGGACAGAGTGCCCTGTAATGCGAGTCCCACGGCGAGCCCGGCCGCGCCCAGCACCGCGACGAACGACGCCGTCGGGATGCCGAACAGACCGAGCACCGCGACGATCACGAAAAGAATCGCCGCCCAGTACGCGAGACCGGACACGAACGGGACGAGCGCCGCGTGCGCTTCATTGCGGTTGAGGACGCGTTGTACCCCCCTTCGGAGCCTGCGGGCGATGGCGCGCCCGATGACGAGCACGGCCAGCGCGCCGATGACGCGCAGACCCCAGGTGGTGATCAGGGCGCCCAACTGCTCGACGAATGTATTGAGGTCGATCGAATCCATGTGCTCCCCTCCGTTTCACATCGAACGGTGGCCATGCGACCGGGAATCGGCGGCCTTCGGAGAGTCTACTCGGTCGGGAGAGCCGCAAGCAAAGGGAGCTCAGCGAGGCGTGTGAGAGGATGGTGGGCGGCTTGGCAGGTGTGGATCAGGTGCTGCGGCGAGCGCAATGGGGGCGAATACGACGACGGGCCGACACTCCCGGAGCGCCGGCCCGTCAGGCCAAACCGGGCGGTTCCGATCGCCAGCGGCGGACCGCTAGCATTGGCCGGGCGTCTCGTGCGTCGCCATCAACCCGGCGGCCGGCACCGTGATGCCCACCTCGTCCGCTCCGAGCTGTGCCACGACATCGGTGTGAGTACCAAGAATCACGAACGAGGCTAGAGCCAGCCACAGCAGGGACGCCGCGATCGCCAGCTTACTCTGTTTCTCCGACATCTCTATATCCCCTCTATCAATAACGGCGCCGGACTCTGCCGGGCCGGTCGTTGTCTTGCCTTTCAAAACGAAGTTGGCGCACCGAAAGTTTCGCTACATCCGGCTCTCGGTATGTTTTGATGCACCGTGTCTCAGCAGGGTTGCATGGCGCAGACCGGCCGCGGACAGCCGGTCGGTGGCGCGACTCGCTTCCCGGGGTTACCTGTAGCGACGATCCGCCCCGTCCGAACGAGCCCGGCCGGGTCACTCAGGACGGCATCCTCACGTCCGTACGGAGTCGGCATGGCCCAAGTGTGGCCCGAACTCGCGCTGCTTTTTGCGGTTGGCACGATCGCCGGAACGCTGAACGTGATTGCGGGTGGTGGATCGCTCCTCGCTCTGCCGGTGATGATCTTTCTAGGGCTCGCGCCCACCGTGGCGAACGGCACGAACCGCGTCGCCATCCTGATCCAGAACATGGCCGCCGTGTGGCGGTTCCATCGGCACCAGATCATCGATTGGCGGTGGCTGGCTCTGGCGGCGGTTCCAGCCATTCTTGGCGCGGCGTTAGGCACCTGGGCCGCGGTCGAGATCGGCGACGCGGCGTTTCGCCACGTGCTGGCGGCGATCATGATCGCGGTGGCTTCGTGGACGCTGTGGGACCCCCTGCGGCGGAGGCCGGTGGGCGACTCGCTGGACGCGGCGGAGTCGCGGCGCGGCCGGCTGGCCCTAGGGGTCGCATTCTTCGGGGTCGGGATCTATGGCGGCTTCGTGCAGGCGGGGATCGGGTTCCTGATCCTGGCCGTGATCACGTTCGCCGGCATGAACCTGGTACGCGGGAACGCGTTGAAGGTGCTGCTCGTGCTCGCCTACACACCGATCGCGCTCGCGCTGTTCGCCCTGAACGGCAAGGTGGATTGGGGGATGGGGTTTGCCCTCGGCGCCGGGAATTTCCTCGGTGCCCTGATCGGGGTGCGATTGACCGTCCTGAAAGGACACACCTGGATCAAGCGGGTAGTGACGCTGACCGTGATCGCGTTCGCGATCCGGCTATGGTTCTGGGACTAGCGACCGCCGGCGTCGCGGCGTCTCGATTCGCTCTATTCCCGCCGTGATGAACTCCCACTGAAGCGACACCTGGTGTTTGACCGGCATCGGGCGGAGGCCGGCCGCTGCGGCTTCGTCGCGGACGTTCCGGAATCGGTCGCCACTTGCCAGCGCTTCTCTCCAACCCTCGATCTTTCTCTTCCATCGCTCCGCGGCCGCATCGGGCGGCCCGATACGGTCCCCCACACCGGGGATCAGAAACAGCGGCATCTCGGATACCAGCGTCAGGGTATCGCCCCCATACGCGCCGGAAAGCGAGCGAACGGTCTCCATCGAGCTGGGACGAAACAGCCGCGCGGTCTCGAGCTCCCCGCGCTGCTCGAAGAAGGCCCGCATGGCGCCCGAGTCGGGGCGCGTGCAGAACCCGCGCTCGATCCGGTCGAAACCCTTCTCTCCCAGCCGCTCGACGTCGTGCAGGACGTAACCGAGCGCGTGGGTTCGATCGCGGCAGCGAGCCATGAGTGTACGGCAGCGGGACACCCATGCTCGATCCAGAAGAAACCAGGGGCCGGCCGCGACCGACATGCCGTGCAGCGACACGTGCAACGAGAACGGACCGGCGGCGGTGGACCACCAATCGTAAACGCACCGATTCTCCGGGCGCGCACCGGGATCACGCGCGTCTCGCGGGAAGCCGAACTCGATGTCGTCTCCCGGAAGCTCGCGCACGACTGCCCCGAGGTAGGAGGCGAAGTCGTACGATTCGGCCCCCGCCGCCTGCCAGGCGGCGTTGCGGGCCTCGCCGTCGGGATTGATATGCGGGACGATCCACCATTCCAGCCCCGTGATCAGCGGATCAACGGGTTCGAGCGCGTCGAGGTAGGCGACGAGGCGCCTGAGGAGACGTGGACCTACGGGCTCATCGGCGTGACACCCGGCCAGGAGGCTGACCCGGGGTCCATCCTCGTGCGCCGGGCCAAATCGAAACCCATGGATCGGACGTCCCTCGCGCGAGCGCCCGAGAACGACCCCCGCCTCGTCCCCCATCGGCCCGGTGTCGAGGACCGCCCCGAGACGGGTCGCGAGCTCCTCACAGATCACGCCCCACCTCCACCCCCGCTCTCGAGCGGGGTCAGCCGCGCCAGGTAGCTACCGGCCTCACCCTCGAAGACCACATCAAAGCTCCAGGCCGCGCGCTCCGCGCGTGCGGCGAACGTGCTCATGTCCACGTAGAGCTCGCGAAACGGCGCGCCACGGAGCCCCCGGTACTCGAGCTCGATCCATGCCTCGCCCGTGTAACCCGCCTCCGTGGGGGGCCAGCGCGCCGCGTCGCGTGGGTCGGGCTCGCCGACAACGATCGCTTCGCCCGAATCCACCAGCAGCTGCCCGCCCGGTCTCACGAGGCGGTGCGCGTGTGCGAGGAAGCTGTCGAGACCCGTCAGGGTCCCCACCGGCCCGATCCCGTTCATGAGCATCAGAACAGTGTCGAAGCAATCTCCACTCCAGACCCTGAAATCGGCTTGCAGCCGCCGTCGGACACCGAGCACGCGCTGGATCTCGATCAACTCCGGCAGGATTTCCAGCGCGGTCACTTCGATACGGCGTGCCTGGAGCTCGAGCGAGTGTATCCCCGTGCCCGCACCTGCATCCAGGGTCCGGCCGTGACACAACTCGAGCGCGTACGTCTCGAAGGGGAAGAAGTCCGCCCTCCGGCGGAAGAACAAAGTGGCCGGCAGCTCGTCGACCTCGCCCAGGTTGCTCCATAGCGTGAGCGTCGCCTTTTCGACTCCCGCGTGGAAGTCGGACAGGGCGAGCGCGTAGGGTGCGAGCGCCGGCAGCGGCTGGGCGGTATCACCGAATCCCTTTGTCGCGTGCACGCCCAAGGATATGGGGCTGTCCAGGGCGCCCGATAGCCTCTTGCGTGCCATCCCTGCACAGGCCTGTTTGACCCACGGGCTCCGCGCACGGGGGCGAGCTGCGCACGCGAAGGCGTAGCGAACGAGGGCAGCACACGATCTGGAGGGTGACGTGGACCGGCGCGACTACATCATGCGGCTCATCGAGCAGGTCGGGCAGGCGCTCATCGCCCTGCGACGCCGAATCCTCGCGCGCGGGGGGCTGGATTTCGATCTCGCGCGAGCGATGACATCGGAGACGCTCCTCCTGATGGTCGCACCCGGGGGTGAGGTCGATCCCGGCCGTTGCTGGCTGCTGGCCGAGATGTTCTACCTCGAAGGAGTGGAGGCCGAGCTCAGTGGTTGGGTGGGCGAGGCACGCGACAGCCTACAGAGGGCCGCGTTTCTGTTCGGCATGCTTCAGCCGATCGCGGGGAACCTGGTGGGGCTGCCGGAAGCGGGGCCTCGGATCGAGGAAATCGAACGGCGGCTGACCGGCTTGCCACCGGCCCGCCGCCGCACCGTTACCACCCCCACCAGCAGGGCGATCGTCACCCCCCAACCCTGAGGGATCCGCCGCTGACCCGGGAGGGGATCGCCCGGGGATGCCGGACTTACAGCACGATTCCCAGAAGGATGATGGCGGCCGCCGGGACCAGCAGCTCACCGAAGAACTCGAAAAGGTCCTCCATCGCTTCCAGGATGTGCCCGAGCACCCGCTCCTCATCCGCGGTAAGTGGCTCGCCGCCCGCACCCAGGATCTCGGGATTCTCGGGATCACCGGTGGCCGTGGCGAACAGCGCCCCGTTCAGGCGAAACTCGGCCGAGAAGTCGGCATCGCTTCCCACGACATCGATCTGGATCGATTCGTCGCCATGGCGCACGAAGACCTGGATCTCTCCCGAGCCGTTTCCCTCCACCTCCATCCCGGAGACCGAGACATCGACCTCGAATTCGCGGGAGGTAATCTCCAGGTGAACATCCAGGTCGAAGGTCTGTTGGATACCACTGGCGCCCGTGATGTCGAGCTCGAAATCGAGCCGGTGTTCTGCATCGCGGATATAGCCGTCGATGTCGATGGCCCCGGATGTATCATCGCCTTCCAGGCTGACCGAGTACTCGAGGTACGTCTCTCCGCCGGAGACCACGATCAGCCGCAGCGCGATGCCCGAGATCGAGTCCCCTTCGTCGACCAGGTCCGCGTGACCGATCTCATCATCGGGAAGCGGCTCGCCGGTGATCGGGTTCACCCCATAGAGGATGAAGCGAACGCCGTTCGACGGAGCGTCCGTCCGCGTGGGGTCGGGTGTGTAATCACCCGTCGCCGGATCTATCACGAACGTCGTCCCGCGAGCTCCCGGCGAAATCACCGGAATGCTGCTGACCGCCGCCGCCAGGCGACGCGCGGCCGTGAGCGTCGCGTCGCTCCCCAAAGCCGTTCCCCCGACCTCCACGCGCGCGAGAGCTTCCCAACCGGGGGCCACCGCGGGGGTCACGGTGCCGAGGTCGAAGCGCAGGCTGAGCGCCTCGAAGCTCTGCCACGCCGGAGTCGTGAACACCGCGTCCATGGCATTCAAGTTGGCGTCTACCGTCGCGGCATCGAACTCGTCTCCGCCTCCGGGCCCAGTCGGGTCATTCGAGCACGCGCCAGCCACCCCCGTCGCGAGCGCGAGCGCCACGCAGCGCGCTAGAAACGCTCCACGTTCCCTGCGGCTGTTCCACCTCATCATCCGTCTCCTCTCAATGAACGAAGCCGGTCCTGCTGCTCCGGCGTCAGGATGTTCTTGATCGTGATCAGGAGAGCCAGTTGAGCCCGCTTGATCATGCGCTCGGTCGTGAGAACTCGGTCCACCTGCTCCAATGCGGCGGCCTCATCCACCCGCTGTTGGTCCAGCAGCTCTATCAGGGTCTGCGAGGCCTCCAGCATGTCCCATTCGAGATCCACCACGTTGCGTTGCAGCTCGCGGATCGACTCCGAGATCCGGGTCCATTGCTCACCGGTCAGACCGATCGCCTGCCGATTCTGCATCACCAACTCGGGCGCGAAGAGCGTCCGGGCGATCTGGTCTTCTCCCCGCGGCTCTGCCCAATATTCTGCCTGCGATTCTTGCGCCACAGCCGGCGCGACGAACAGCACCGTCGCGAGCAACCCGAGCAGCCACTTGTGTTTACAGATCATGATCGAGTCCCTCCTGGGTCCTCCCGGTCACTATCGTCGGTGCGGCCACGCCATGCGGGATCTGCCGGCACGATGGGTAGGACTCGTCGGCCGATCGCGGGGATGCCGCGCCAGGCTCGGGCTTGGGGCCGCTCGAGCAGAAAGTCCGTCGGTGAGCGCCACATGGTCGAAGTAGCCTGGAGCTCCACGGCGAGGCTCCCGGTGTCGCCATCGGGCGTCAGCAGCCGGCCGAGTCGCGGCCCGGCCAACGCGAGCAGCAGCACGAGGGCGACGGCGGCCGCGAACCCGAGGGCCCCGATACGCGGCCGGCCGGTGAGTCGATCGGGGCGTCGTCGATTCACGACGTGATCGAATGAGGGGGCGGCGCGGCGCTCTTCCTCCCGGAGACGTTCGAACGCCTGTCGGAGCTGTCCCTCCTCGTCCATCGCGTTTCCCCTTTCGCCTTTTACCATCTGGGCTCGTCCGGCCCCAGCATCGTTCGGAGCCGCTTCTTACCCCTCTCGTAGTGCGTGCGGGCCGTACCCACCGAGGTCCCCATAACCGTCGCCGCTTCCTCGATCGTCATGTCCTGATAGAAGACCAGGTGCAGAACCTGACGCTGCCGGCTCGACAGCCGACCCAGCGCGGTGGCCACACGGGCCGACTCCACGGAGCGCAGGATCGCTTGTGAGGGATCCTCCCCGATCCTCGAATCACCGCCGGCCGCCCATGCGGCCGCCCGCCGCAGACGCCGCTTCCGCCTTCTCTCCTGAGCGGTCCGGCGAATCACGCCGAACAGGAACGTGCGCAGGCTGGAGCGTCCCTCGAATCGCGCTCGCCCGTCGAGCAGCTTCAGGTAAGCGTCCTGGAGGACGTCGGCCGCCTCGGCTTCGTCTCCCTGGCAGCAACTGAGTGCCCACCCGAAGCTCGCCTGGTGGTGCCGGGTCAGCTCTGTTTCCAGCTCGTTCCGGGCTTGCGAGCGGGTCTCCACCCGCGAGTCCTCCCTCGCTTCGGCTGTCATGACGCTCGGTCGAAGTTCATCCTGCGGCTCTCCGTCCAAAAAAACGGCTCCGGAGGAACGGCCCCGATCGAACGACGCGTCATGTGTGTGTGTCGTCACGGGCGTGGCCATATGACACCCCCGTGGATCGGACACCGAGACTGATCAGACGGCTTCGTGCCCGGCGTCGTCGTGAGCGAGGGAGCACTGCTCGTATGCCTGGCGCTCGAACCCGTTGCCCCGGTAGGCGCCTCTGCCGCGCATCGCCGCCCAGGCGCTGCTCGACAGGTAGGCAGGTATGAAGAGTGGCCCCCAGCGCTCGCACTGGCGAACGTGGACGCGCTCGTGAGCGCGCGTCCCCTCCAGGTCCGCGCCGGTGCGACCGAGCACGACGTGCCCCAGCGTGAGCGCTCTTGCTCCACCCGGGATGGGGACCGCGACCCGCAGGAGGGGTGACAGCAGACCGCCGGAAGCCTCGATTGCCCCCTCCCGGAGGTACAATCTACCGCCGGTCAAAACCCCTATCATCGCGAAGACGACGCCGAGCGCGGTGGTCGGTGAGGCCCAAGCGTAGCGCAGAGCGCGCACGAACCAGGACCTCTGCTGGTCGCCGGGTCGCATCATCCGAGGGCTCCGGTCAGAAACCGTGCGTGAGTTTCTGCCGCAGATCGTCCGAGGCGATCCCGGCCACCTCTACCACTTTGCTGCGGGATCGTTCGCCGCGGGCGATGCGGATGTCGGACTTGGAAACACCGAGGGCGCGTGAGAGGAATTCGATCAGCGCCGCGTTAGCCGCTCCCTCGACCGGGGGGGCGGTGAGACGGATCTTGACTCCATCGCCATATGACCCGGCGACTTCACTCCGGGATGCACGGGGTTGCACCCGAACCGTGAAGCGCACCCCGTCTCCGATCCGTTCGATCTTCACGGACTCAGACGGAGTGTGGGCTGCGTGTCAGCCGCTGGCCAGAGGCTCCAGACCGTGCGCGACGCACGTGTGGGTCAGCTCCCGACCATCGTCGTATCGCACCTTGATGTGCCCCAGGCCCCAATCGGCCTCGGGATCGAGCGCCACGACAGTTCCCGGGTTGCCCCACGGGTCCGCCACGCGCTGGCCGACCTCGAACTCCGCCTCCACCATGGCTTCGTGTAGTCCTCCGCGCCGCGCACCGGCCATCGCCGGGTCCATTGCCCGCTCCTCGAGGACGACCCCGCCGTCGGAAGCGATCGAGTAGGCCTCGCCCGCCTCTCCCACAACGCGTGCGGACATACTGGCAGCCAGCTGTAACATCTTGGTGACCAGCGCCTGGTCGGGATTCTTCGTGAATACGGTGCCCTGTGACCAGTCGAGCCACGGCTCCACGAGGGTCGACTCGCCCGACCACCGAGCGAAATGCGGTCCCATGCTCGCGACGAGCTCGAGATCGGGATCGGCCTGCACGACCTCCAGCCACTCTTCCGGCTCGATCGGCGGGCTGGCCCCGTTCGCCCCGCAATCCGCCCGTGTGATTCGCAGATCGTAGCCCATCGGCTGCCTCCCATACTCTTTCCGCACCCCAAGGAACGACTTGACGAATGGGCACCGTCGGGGAGTCGGTGGAGCAAGCGGCATGCCGGTGGACAAGCTGCGTCGGAAGGGGAACCGGGGGCGGGGGAGCCAACATCGGGGGGAAGCAGCGTGGTCGGCGCTTCAGCCGCTCCTCCACTTCATGTACTCGAACACGGATCGGCACCGATGACAGTAGTACTGACTCGTGGAGAGCGCCGACCCGAAGGACGCGAACTGCTGCGTGTCCGTCCCTCCGCAAAACGGGCACTCAGCCGCCTCGGGCAGCTCCCGATTGGGCCGCTCCTCAGGATCTACTGGGGTGGGGAAGCCGGGTTCGTCGGGTCGCATCGCGCGGTCAATCCATGAGGAGCGCGCGGTTCCGATCTCCCCGCACCCGGGCGAGCGTTTCCGGGTCGGGGCCACCGTCCGAGCCACGTCTTCGCTCGGCGCTCCAGTCGGTCCAGTCGACCTCGACTGAGCTGACCCACCCCCCTGAGTCCCGCTCCGCCAGCGCGAGGCCCGCCGCATCGACGACGGGACCAACGCGCTCGAGCCACCGGGCCCGAAGTTCATCCGGTCGGCTCGATGTCACCCCAATCTCCGCGAGCGTGTTTCCGAGCGGGTCGTCGGTTGGACCGAACGAGCGCATGCAGGCCTGCCAGGCCGAGCCGAGCACGTCGCGCAGTGCCTCCCGTCCGGCATCGGTCACCGCCAGGCGGGCCACCCAGCCGCGTGCGTGCTCGAAGTGAAAGCGCTCCTCATCCAGCAGCTTGCGCGCCTTGTAGTGGATGGGCTCGAAGCGGCTCGACTCCATCGCCTCGAACTGAACGGAGAGTGCCGTATCCAGCAGGAGGTTGAGCGCTAGCAGCTCCGGCCACGATTCGACCGGCGCATCCAGCAGCTCGGAGCTGTGGTAGCCCTCCGCGTCGCGCTCGTGCTCGAGCGCGCTCGGGTCCAGCCCGAAGTCCTTCAACATCGCGTACACGATGCGCCCGTGGCCCCATTCGTCCTGCGCCATGGCGGAACAGGCGATCCCCGCCTCGACGGACGGTGCCCCGAGGATCCAATCGGAGTAGCGGATCCCGAGCAGGCGCTTGTTGTCCGCCAGGGTGAGCAGCAGATCTCGCAGGTGATCGTGGACTTCGGCCGGAAGGTCCGCCGCCGTCGGAAAGCCGGTGCGCTCGTTCATGGCTTCTCTTCACTCACGGCATGGCCATACGCGGGCACCCCGACTTCATCCGCGGCGGAGCCCTCGCCTACCGGTGGCGCGCCCCCCAGCGTGAAGGGGGCCTGCGTCCGGTTCACGGCCTCGAACGCATCGCGCGGAGCTACCGCCATCTCGAACCACTTTTGCTCATCGTAGGTTTGCCAGGCGTAGACCCTCGCCAGATCCGTATTCGGCGCAGTCACGGTGCCGATGTGTTGGAAGGGATCGGCCCGGTCCTTCCGGGCAAAAACCTCGTAGATGCGCTCGTCGGCCACAGGGGCTTCGTTCGCCATCAGACTGACACTCCCGCGCGTCGCATGATCTCGCGACCGCGCTCCGTGATGCGGTACGTCGTCCACGGCGGATCCCACACCGTCTCGATGTCCACCCGTGTCACCCCCGGCTCACGGAGCAGCCGCTCGCGCACGTCCCACTTGATGAAATCCATGCACGGGCAAGCAGTAGCCGTGAAGCTGAGGGAAACGGATACGACACCGGTCTTTTCGTCCGCCTCCACGCCGTACACGAGCCCCAGGTCGACGAGCGAGATCGGGAATTCCGGATCGGACACCTCGTACAGGGCCCGATACGCCGCATCGCTCAGGTCCGCCGGCGGCGCGGGGAACGACGGGGGGTCGGGCAACTTCATCCCGCCTCCCTGCGTCTCGCGCAGGACGGCGGCGAAGTTCATCCCATCCTCGTACCGTTCCCGTCGACCGGACCTGACGATCGGCAACTCCGACCCGGTCTCGCGCCGTTCGGCGACGACGGTCGAGCCCGGTTCGTCGGACCCGTCCATCACGGAAGCTCGACCCGGAAGATCTCGAACACCTGGACCGGCTCCTCGGCGCCCAATCCCGAGAAGTGGGGGTTCACCGCATACACCGCATCGCCCCGTAGGGCCGCCGTCGTGGGCTGTGACGGGGTCGTGGCCCGCGCGGAGACCTCGGCCGTGCTCCACCCGTCCATGCTCCTGAGAAGGAGCACCTCGGGGACGGGCGACCCGTCGCCTCCGATCGAGCTTCCGACCACCACGAGCGTGCCGTCGAAGCGCAGGGCGAGCCCGTCGCCGACGAGCGGCTCGCTGAGCGCCACCTCGGTGAGCTCGTCGGGGGCGTCGAGCGGGATGCGCGCCATCGACTGTGCACCCATGAGTGCCACCAGCAGGTAGCCGTCCGGGTGGTAGTCGATCCCGTTCAGCCCAATGGGCTGCCCGGTCAGGAGCTCGTTCTCGACGAGCACCGTCGCGTTACCGTCGAGGTCCACCCGATAGACCACAGGCGAGAGCGAGTCGGTGACGTACGCGGTCCCGTCGGGCCCAACGGTCACATCGTTGGCGAAGTGTCGCGCGCCGGGCACCAGAGCGCCGAGATCGACCATGTGCAGCCGAGCTCCGCTGCCGAGGTCGTAGATGCCTAGCTTGGCCTGGCCCGGAAACTCGGGATCCTGGAAGACCCCCAGGTCAGAGTTCGCGACCAGCAGGCGACCGTTCTCGGAATCGATGTGAATCCCGATCGAGCTGATCAGGTCCTCGTCCTCGACGAACGGTCCATAGGTCCCGTCGTCTCTCACCTCGGTGATGGTGCCCATCGTCACGGACCCGACCAGGAAACGCCCTCCGGCCTCGTCGTACTCGACCCCCTCCGGGTGCAGGCCCGGCACACCGACGCGGAGCGTATCCGGCAGCGCGGTTTGTGCGATTTGTGCAGCCCCGGCATCCGGCTCTGCATCCGGGGGACCCCCACAAGCGAGTCCCAGCGGAAGGCACAGAGCCAGCAGGCCGCCGGTGCGAGCGCGGGGCATCCGGTGGAACCGGATCGAAGTTGAACAGAGGCGTTCCATGTGTGTGTCCTCGCGGTTAGGCGGCGAGCAGCCGCTCGACATCGTACCGGCTCCTCCGCACTGATTCGACGTACTCCTCGTTCATCGGCCCGCGACCCTTCCAGCGCTCGAATACCTCCGACCAACTGATCGGCTCGTCGAACAACCACCGCTTCGCGTCCGAGTCGTACTGGCACGGGAACTCGAAATCCAGCTCGACCTCATCCGTATCCGGGCTCACGTGCGCGGGCACGTCCACGCCGATCTCGTTGCATAGAGGGACGACGGCCTTGAGCCAGGTTTGGCGGAGCTGGTCGTTGGTCATGCCCTTCAGCTTGAAGTCCAGCTGCGCGTTGTGCCGTTTCTTGTCGTCCGGCATCCCGAACCACTCGGCACCCATCGGGAACATCCAGTCCACGGCGCGCTGGACCATCTCCTTGCCCTCGCCTCCGGCCTCACACAACCGCCGCATCCACACTTCGCCGTGCCGGAGGTGGAAGTTTTCCTCCATCCCCACTTTGACGAGCCCGCGCTTCAGAGGCCCATAGCTCGTGTTTCTGTGCACGTCGCCCAGCAACGTGATTCCGGCGCGATCGTACAGACCGTTCGCTGTAACGAGCTCGGCCCAGTTCTCGAGCGGTTGGTCGAAGCCGTACGGGTGCTTGAACTTCTCCGGGGGGCGCTCGTAAAGGAGCCAATGGCGGTCGATTCCCAGGTCCTCCAGGAGGCGGTACGCGATATTGGCATGCCCCATCTCGTCCTGAATGATCGCGGTCGCGGACACCATCGTGTTGGTGGAGGGCGCATCTTTCGCGGCCATGAAGTACGCCGGCGCACTGATCAACTCGGTGTCGCCTTGCACGGTCAACTGCGTGATCAGCGCCTTCTTGTAGGCCTCCGTCATGTCCTCCTCGGACTCGACGATGAACCCACCCTGGACTTTGCGCTGCAGCTCTTCGTCGGTGAATTGACCCATCCCTCGCGACCTCCTTGTTGAGCGGGAACGCAATCTAGCGGGGGGGTCGAGCGGGAGAAACCAACGGATTATCGCTGGCGGCGGCCATGGTGGGCCGCGCCAGGGAGCATCATTTTGGGAACCCCGCAGGAGATCCACCTTTGGACGGAGGACTCGATGTCCGATGTAAGAGGCAAGTTCGTTTGGTACGATCTGATGACCACGGAGCCGGACGCCGCGATCAGTTTCTATCAGGGCGTGATCGGCTGGGGAACGCAGGCTTGGGAGGGAAGTGAGACGCCGTATACGATGCTGACCGTCGGAGAGAGACCGGTCGGCGGCCTGATGGAACTCCCCGAAGAAGCGCGGGCCGGGGGAGCACCACCCCATTGGCTGCCCTATGTCGGAACGCCCGACGTGGAGGCGACCGTCGCACGTGCGACCGAGCTCGGGGGATCGGTCTACGTGCCTCCCACCGATATCCCGGACGTAGGCAGGTTCGCGGTCCTCGCGGATCCACAGGGAGCGGTCTTCGCGGTGTTCGCGCCTTCCGGGGAGCACCCGACGCCCGAGGGTCCTCCGCAGAGCGGTGAGATCCACTGGCACGAGTTGGCGACGACCGACTACGAAGCCGCCTTCGAGTTCTATGCCGACTTGTTCGGGTGGGAGAAGTCCGAAGCCATGGACATGGGGGAAGGCGCTATCTACCAGCTGTACGGGTTGGGAGGACCGGAGAATCACCTCGGTGGGATGTTCAACAAGCCCCCGGAGATGCCCGGCCCCGCAGCGTGGCTGTGCTACACGACAGTCGATGATGTGACTCCGACCTCTGAGCGCGTAAAGGAGCTCGGTGGGCAGGTCCTACACGGCCCGATGGAGGTGCCGGGTGGAGACATGATCGTGACATGCATGGACCCGCAGGGCGCCGTGTTCGCGCTTCATTCGACCGGGGGCGGCGAGGGAGGCTGAAGCGGCGCCTCCCCGCCCGCACGGCGAGACTGGGCATCCAAAGGGATGCAAGAAGGGGCGCCCCAGGGCGCCCCTTCGTTTTGACCATGGGGACCTGTCCGAGTCTGGACGAGCCGGGGGCTAGGGCGTTGCGGCGTCCGAATCGCTCCCCGCCGTCGAATCGGACAGGCGCCCCAAATGTATGGTCCCACCGGCAAACCGGATTCCCAGCTCGTCACCCTGCACCTCGAACACCGTGGCCGATCCGAGGCTCAAGGTGAGAAGCTGCTCGAACTCCATGCGATCTCCGTCGCACACCCTGAGCGTCGTCGCGAGCCCCGAGATTCTGATTCCTCCCGCGTTGCTCGCCCGGTAACTACCCAGCACGCGGTTGCAGCCGGTAGAGCCGAACAGTCGTCCCGAGACCCCATCCACGTCCTGCAGCTCCTCGATGAACGATAGCCGAGGAAGGTCTCCGGTCGCGTCGGCGAGCACGGCGGGATTCTCGCCGGCGCGGATCGAGACGATCCTCCACGCCCCACCGGTGATGGCGTGTGTCGAATCCTGTGAGGATCTGGATGGCCCGCTCTCGCCCTGCGTAGGTATCGCCGCGGGAAGTAGGCCACGGTTCGTCAACACGAACTCGGTCGTGACGGGTACGGATGGCTGTGCGGTAAGGAACTCACCGGGTCGTTGAACCAGCAAATCCGCTTCGATCACTCCGTCTTCGATGCGTAACGCTCGAACCTCGACTCTATCACCGATCAGTCGGCTCGAAACATCGCGCACCTCACGCCCATCGCTCAGCAGCGCGTGCAGACGATAGAAAGTCTCGGTCCCGCTTGTTTGTTCGAACAGCACGGCGACCGCGTCCTCGATACCGTCACCGTCCAGATCCCCGGTCGCAGACTCCTCGAGAGCGATGAGGAGCTCACGGTTCGGGCCCGCAGCCGCCCGGTACTCACCTTCCGCCAGCGTGACGACGCCCTCATCCGTCCACTCCGAAAGGTACGTGGCGTTGAGGAGCGCTTCCTCACTCGGGGGTGGGGGGGAGCGGTCGCAAGCGGTCCCGAAGCCGAGGGCCGCCGTTAACAGCCAACATTTCGAACCCCAACGTCCCCTGGTCGTACCCATAGGCCTCTACTCCGCGTCCATGAAGGGATACCGGTAGTCCTGCGGTGGCACGAACGTCTCCTTGATCGAGCGTGGGGAGACCCAGCGCAGCAGGTTCAGGATCGACCCCGCCTTGTCGTTGGTCCCGCTCGCGCGCCCGCCGCCGAACGGCTGCTGACCGACCACCGCCCCGGTGGGCTTGTCGTTGATGTAGAAATTGCCCGCTGTATGACGGAGAGCCGCCGTGGCCTCGCGGATCACCTCTCGATCGTCCGCGAATACCCCCCCGGTGAGTGCGTAAGGCGAGGTCTCGTCAACGAGCTTGAGGGTCTCCTTCCACGCCTCCGGGCGATACACGTGTACGGTCATGACCGGCCCGAAGATCTCGTCGCACATGAGCTTGTGCTTCGGGTTCTCGGCCAGCACGAGAGTGGGCTCGATGAAGAACCCGATGGAGTCGTCGCACCCACCCCCGGCGAGGATCTCGCTGTCTTCGGAGGCGCGGGCGTACTCAATGTACTCCTTGATCGACTCGAATGCCGGCCGGTCGATGATGGCAGCGACGAAGTTACGGAAATCGGAGGGATCGCCCATCCGAATCTCCTCGAGCATCCCGAGCACGCGGTCGCGCACGTCCTCCCACATCGTGGAGGGCACGTAGGTTCGCGAGGCCGCGCTGCACTTCTGCCCCTGGTATTCGAAGGCGCCACGCACGATGGCGACTGCGAGCGCCTGCGGATCGGCGCTCTCGTGCGCGAGGATGAAGTCCTTCCCGCCCGTCTCGCCTACCAGACGAGGGTACGAGCGGTAGCTCTCCAGCCTCTCCGCGACCTGCCTCCACAGTGTCTGAAAGGTCCACGTGGACCCCGTGAAGTGGATTCCGGCCAGCTCAGGACTCGACACCAGCGGCTCGCCGATCTTCCCCGAGGACCCGGGCAGGTAGTTGATCACGCCAGGCGGCAACCCAGCCTCTTCGAGAACTCGCATCGTGTAGTAGCCGGACAGGATCGCGGTGGTCGCCGGCTTCCAGATCACGGAGTTCCCCATGATCGCGGGCGCGGTGGTGAGATTCCCGCCGATCGCCGTGAAGTTGAACGGGCTGATCGCCCACACATAGCCCTCGAGCGGACGGTGATCCATCCGGTTCCACACCCCGGGCGAGGACGCCGGTTGCTGCTCGTACACGCGCGTCGCGAAGTAGCTGTTGAAGCGCCAGAAATCGATCATCTCGCAGGCGGAGTCGATCTCGGCCTGGTAGACCGTCTTGCTCTGCCCGAGCATGGTCGCGGCATTCAATCGCGCGCGCCAAGGTCCGGATAGCAGATCCGCCGCCCGTAACAGGACGGCGACCCGGTCCTCCAGCGGCCAGCTGGACCACTCCTGCCACCCCGCGCGGGCAGCTTCAATCGCCCGCGCGCACTCCGCGGCGCCGGCCATGTGCGAGCGGGCCAACACGTGGCCGTGGTCATGCGGCATCACCACATCGTGGAGATCGCCCGTGTGCACGTCCTCTCCGCCAATGATCAAGGGGATTTCGACGATGTCCCCACTCTGACGCTCGAGCTCGATCTTTAGCTCTTCGCGCTCCGGGCTCCCCGGTGCATAATCGAAGATGGGCTCGTTTACCGGTACTGGGGTTTGGAAACGCCCCTGGGGGTGAGCCAAACGGGCGGGCTCTTCTCCTCCGGGACGCTCCTCGTCGGCCGTCGGCCCGGTGGCCGAGCGGCTGGCGGTCACCGTCTCCATGTGGACTTCCTCCTGAGTCGTATTTGTGGCTTAATTACCTATGGTAGTGTCGGTTGGCCAGTCTGGCCGCCCCCTCCGACCGGGGCGCCGGCTGACTCCTCGATCGGCCCGCCGCGATGGCGGGAACCTCCAGCTGTGGACATCGTGTTCTGCTGTGCGCGCGTCGGTCCCTTGGGACCGGCGCGAGGTCGTGCTCGCGGTGTATAATGAATCCTACGGGAGTTGTCCGCCATGACTGAAACGCACGCATCGACGTACAGGGACTACTGGGACCGTGCGCACGATTTTCCGACCTATCTGGGCCGGGACGTAAGCGAGCATTCCGCGCTGTGGAACGGGGTGTACCGGAAGGCCACACCTCCCGACTGGGCGGTCCGCCAGGCGAGCGAGCTGGGTGGTCGGTGGAAGCTCCTCGTGTTGTCGGAGGACTGGTGTGGTGACGCATCCAACACGCTGCCTGCTCTCGCTCGCTTCGCGGAGGCGGTGCCGGGCATCGAGCTTCGCGTCCTCAAGCGGGATGAGAACCCCGAGCTGATCGATCGCTACCTGACGAACGGATCACGCTCGATCCCGCTCGCTATCGTGCTGGATGAGGGGTACGAGCCCGTGGGTCGTTGGGGGCCACGTCCAGCCGAGCTCCAGGAGTTCGTCGTGACCGAGAAACGAGCGGGGCTGAGGGACAAGGCCGACATCTACAAGGATGCCCGCCGTTGGTACGCTCGGGATCGTGGCGAAACCACGCTTCGCGAGCTGCTGGAAGTCCTGGAGAGCGCCATGCCCCAAAACCCCGAGCTCGCCGCCTCGTGCTGAGACGCCCGTTCATCCTCGCCACCGCGACCATAGTCGCGATCACGGGCATCCTCCCGGCTTCGGCAACCCTGGTCGCTCAGGACGCGAACCCGACGATCGAGTCGGTAAGCTCGCTGCTGGAGGAAGCCCGCCACGAGGGTCACCATCTGGTGGCACCGCGACGCTTCGAGCGGGCCGCAGCCCGGCTCGAAGAGGCCCGCACTCGTCGCGAGCGGGGCGACTCTCCCGAGTCGGTGCGACAGCGCGTCATCGAGGCGAGCGTCGAGCTGCGCGAAATGGGGCGACTCGCGGCGGCGGGAGCGGAGTTGTTCGGGCCGGCCTTGGCGGCCCGAGGGCGTGCGCTCGAAGCCGGTGCCGCCGAGCGCTCCGGCACTCGCTGGGCGTCCGCCGAGGGAGCGCTCCGGGAGGCAGGACTTCGCTTCGAGCGCGACGATCGCGAGGATGCCGTTCGGCGCGCCGAGCGCGCGGAATCCCTCTACCGCGAGGCGGCATTCTCGGCGCTGCGCGAAGCGCACTTGGGCACCGCCCTCACGGCCCGAGCCGCCGCTCTCGCCGCGAGCGCGCGCGAGCTGGCGCCGGAGACGTTCGGAGAGGGGGAGAACATCCTCGCACAAGCGGACTCGATTCTAGCGCGGGGCACGGCCGAGCCCGACGTGGCGGGACGGTTCGGGGTGCAGGCGGCAGCGGCGTACCGTCGGGCGACCCGCATGGCGGATGTCACGGACAGCGTCGCCCGACGGCAGGTCGCCGTCGAGAGGCTGATCCGGGCGCACGAGGGCGATCTGGTCGCGCTCGCGACGGTTCTCGGGCTCGATGTGAGCATCACCGAGGGCGCCTCGGGTGTGGCAGAGACGATCGCGGCCGAGATCCGGCGTTTCTTCGCTGAGCGGGACCGATTGGAGCGCGAGGGGGCAAACGCCCGATCCGAGGGGGAAGAGCTTCGCCAGCGCGTCGAGGCGCTGGAGCGGGATCTGGCGGCCGCAGAGCGCCGTGAGGCCGAGGTCCTGGCACGGCTCGGAGAGCGCGAGGACTACGAGCGCAGGCTGCGAGAGGTTCATGCGCTGTTCACGCCTGAGGAAGGCGAAGTCCTCGTTAGCGGCGACGAGCTGACGTTGAGGCTGTTCAAGCTCACGTTCGAGTCCGGCTCGGACGAGATCCTACCGGAGCATCAACCGATTCTGGCCAAGGTGCAGCGGGTGCTCGTCCAGTTTTCCGATGCGCCGGCACGGATCGAGGGACACACCGACACGCGCGGGAACGCGGAAGCCAACCGCGCGCTCAGCCAACGCCGTGCGATAGCGATCCGTGAGTACCTTCTCGAGAATCTCCCGATCAGCGCGAACCGGCTCGAGGCCACCGGCTACGGGGAAGACCGTCCGATCGCGAGCAACGAGACGGAAGAAGGTCGCACGCGGAACCGCCGGATCGAGATCGTCCTCTCTCTCGACGCCGGCTGATCTAGCCCGTGGCTCGCCGGCTCCCCGTTCGCTTCGCGTCGGGTGTGGCGCGTGTGAGCGCTCCGTAACACTCGGGTCGCCGATCCTGGATCAGGTCGAGCTCGTATTCGCCCGGGCGCACGACCTCCCGGGTGGCGTCCGCCAGCGAGAGATCCAGCTCGAGGTGGTATCGCCCCGCTTCCGCGTCTGCCTCGAGAAGAAGCCGGCCGCTCGGATCCGCCGCCAAGCTCCCGCCTTCGAAGTGGATGCCGCGCTCGGTTCCCACGCGGTTCACCGCGAAGTAGAACGCGTGGTTCTCATGGGCGCGAACCTGGACCAACTCCCGCTTGAGCTCCAGTCGTGGCCAGTTCGTCGGCAGGAGCAGCAGTTGTGCGCCCTCGAGCCTCAGTGCGCGAGCGCTCTCGGGGAAACTGCCATCATAACAGATGTGCATCCCGATCCGGCCGAACGGTAGATCGTGGGCCTGGAACGCCTCGGCCCCGGGGCGCGTGAACCGATCGACCCCGAGACACAGCGTGTGGACCTTCCGATACCGGCCGAGGAGACCGTCCGACCCCACCAGCAACGCCGAGTTGAAGAGGGCATCCCCATCGCGCTCGATCGCTCCGCACACGGCCCAAACGCCGAAGTCGGCCGCGGCGCCCGCGAGCGCGCCGATCTCTGGGCCATCGGCGGTTACGGCAGAGCCGAGTCCCTCCTCGAGGCTCTCGAACACGTAGCCGGTGAGGGCCGCCTCGGGGAAGACGATGAGCTCGGCCCCCTCGGCGGCAGCGGCGGCGATCTCACGCGCGATGCGCTCGACGTTCCTTGACGGGGTACCGAGCTCGGGGGCGAACTGGACACCGCACACCCGTGCCGGGCGGGTCTCCGGGGAGCTCTTCAGCGACCTGCCCAGGGCCGCTCCGTTCTCAGGGCGGCGGCGACACCGGCGACCACGGTCCCGACCGCGAGACCGACACCGATCCAGCGGCCGAGCTCCGCCGCTCGTCCCTTCGAGCCGTCGCGCCACGGCCGGATCAGCTCGCGCTGCCAGTGACGGACCTCTTGCTCCGCCCGCACGCTGGCGATGTGGAGGACCGCTCCACCTGCTCGTCGAAGGGCGCTCATATCGTCAGCTCCCGGGAGGCTTGGAGCCGACGAAGTCCTCGCCCCCGTCGACCCGGATGGTGTTCCCGGTCATCCAGGCCGTCTCCGGTGCCGCCAGCGCCACCATACAACTCGCGACATCCTCGGGCGTCGTGAGCCGGCCGTGCGGGTTCTGGCTCGCCGCCTCTTCAAGCATGTGCTCGGCTCCCGGGATCTTTCGCAGAGCCGGCGTATCCGTCACACCGGCGCGGATCGCGTTCACCGTGATGCCGTGTGGGGCCAGCTCGAGCGCGAGCTGGCGGCAATGCGATTCCAGAGAGGCCTTGGCGGCCGACACCGCGCCGTACGTGGGGATCACGCGATCCCCACCCGAGGACGTCATCGCGTAGATGCGCCCCCCCTCGCCCATGAGATCGCGGTTGACGAGACCCTGGGTCCAGTAGACCAGCGTGTGCGCCATCACATCGAGCGTCATGTTCATCTGGTCGGGCGAGATCGACGCGCCCTCACCCAGGAATGGTCGTAGCGTCCCGAACGCGAGCGAGTGCATCAGCACCCGCACGGAGCCTGGCGCCGCGCCTCCGGCGATGTCGTCCAGCACCGCATCCCGCTTCTCGGGTGCGGCGGCGTTCACATTGTAAAAGGTGGCTCGACTGCCAGCTTCCTCGATCGACGCTTTGATCTGCTCGACCCGCTCGAGCCCGGCGCGGCGGTCCAGGTGAACTCCGTAGATGTCGTAGCCCGCCTGGGCGAATGCGCGCGCCGCGGCCTCGCCGAAGCCGCTGGAGGCCCCCAGGATGAGGGCGGCGTGTGTGTTCTCGCTCACCAATCCGAGCCTTGCCCTTTGAGTATTCGAGGTCCTCGTTGCAGAGTGTAGGTGTCGCGAAGGCCCTCGTGGTGTACGCCGCGATCATGGGGAGGCCGCCCGTCTGGCGCCAGCCCTCCGGGGGGGCGGGCAGACCACGGCCGAGCCCGCGTGACTCAGGCCAAGTGGGGCGCGAGATTTGCTTCACCGGCGGTGCGTATGGCCCACGAGGCCGGCGCGAGGGAGACGGGGAGACGGGGGGAGACGCTACGTGCGGAGCGGAATCGGAAGGGTGGGGGAGCGGAAGGAGGGACGACCGGGGTGGCCGGACAGGTTTCGTCACGTCCTCCTCATGGCAGGGTTCTTCGCCCTGCTCACGGGAGCCAGCGAGCTGCTGTTCGTCGCGCTGCATCGCTACGCCCTCGGCCACATCACATACGTCAGCCCCCACATCGTGTGGATGGCCCCGGCAGCGAACCTGGTCGCGTTTCTCTTCGTGGGCCTGCTTCTACTGGCCTTCAGCGCACGCTGGCCGGCTGCTGCCGGACTCACGGTCGGCGCGACGGTCTTCGTCTCTCTGTGGGCCCTGTCGGTCGCGCTGATCCTTCCGGCGAAGCTGCACGTCGTGGCGGCTCTCGTGCTGGCGGTCGGCGTGGGGGCTCAGACCGGTCGCTGGGCGAGACGCCACTCCGGCGAGACACCGCCCTGGCTCGCGAGAGCGGGTGGCGCACTCGCGCTCGTCCTACTGGTCACGACGACGGGCGTGCTCGGCCGGCGGGCTCTCGCCGAGCGGGCGGCGCTGTCCGACTTGCCCACGGCCCCCGAGGAAGCGCCGAGTGTCCTGCTCCTCATCCTCGACACGGTGCGAGCGAAGAGCCTGGGCCTGTACGGGTATGAGCGACCCACGACTCCGCATCTGTCGAGCTTCGCCGAAACCGGTCTGGTGTTCGAGCGAGCCGTGTCCACCGCCCCGTGGACGCTTCCGTCCCACGCGTCGGTCTTCACCGGTCGCTTCCCGCATGAGCTCTCGGCCGATTGGGAAGAGCCGCTGGATGATGCTCACCCGACGCTCGCCGAGGTGCTCGGATCGAGCGGCTATCTGACCGGGGGGTTCGTCGCCAACCTCCTGTACGGGTCGTACGTGCACGGTCTCTCCCGAGGGTTCCAGCATTACGAGGACTACCCGGTTTCGGTCGCCCAGGCGGTGCTCAGCTCCTCGCTCGGTCGCGTGCTCGCCGGTACGGAGACGTTTCACCGGCTGCTGGGACGCGAGGACCTGCTCAATCGGAAGGGCGCCGGAACGATCGTGGATGCGTTCCTCACATGGGTCGAGGACCGTGGGGAGCGGCCGTACTTCGCTTTCCTCAATATGTTCGATGCGCACGAGCCGTACTTGCCCCCGGTACCGTTCGATACGCTCTTCGGACCGACCGGGCCTCGTCCTTTGACGAGGGAGGTCAGCCTGAAGAGGGATACTCGCGCTCGCCGCCCGGCTAAGTGGATCATGACCCCCGAGGAGTTCCAGATCGAGCTCAACGCGTACGACGGCTCGATCGCCTATGTGGACTCGGAGCTGGGAAGGCTCTTCCAAAGGCTGGAGGAGCGGGGC
>JBDHAD010000057.1:0-26614 GCA_039588215.1 Gemmatimonadota bacterium | reverse complement strand
TGATCGTGCTGCGCACCTCCGATGGGTCGGTGTTGACCTACGACCCGGCTCGCGATGGGCTCAGCCCAATTGGCGAGATCGAGGGGGAACCGGCTTGGACGGGGTCCGAGGAAGCGGGGGTATACTACACACCGGAGCAGATACTCGTGGTGGCGGATCGCCGCGGGCGGCTCATCACGCCGGACGGGCACGTCTCGTGGGCCTCCCCGGCCACGGGAGGTCGCGTCGTCGCGCTGGTCTCGACTCCCGCGTCCACCCGGCTAATGCTGTGGGGCGAGGACGTGACGGAGCCGGAGGCTGCTCAAGCCGTGGATGCGGGTCCTCCCGGGCTCGTGACCGCTTGGGGAGAGCAGTTGATTCTGTCCCGGGCCGGAGCGCACGAGTTGGTGCAGCTGGGGTTACCGGGTCTGGAGCCGACGGAGAGCGTTCGACTTGACGCGCGTCCGTTCACCCTTGCGGCCTCGCCCTCTTCCCACCGGATCTACGTGGGGTTGGACGGGGAGAGGGCCCTGATTGTCGTTGACCGATTCAGTTGGCGACCGCGCGAGCGTGGGCGATTCCAGACGCCGATACGCGAGCTGCGCCCGTCCACGGCCGGTGACTACATCCTGGCCTTCGATGGCTCGGTTGCTTGGCTGCTATTGCCCGAATCGGATGATCCCATAGAGCTGGACCTCGAATGGCGCTCGGATCTGCCCATCGGGCTTCCGGGGGGTGGGGTGTTGGGCGTGCGGGACGGTGCGATGTGGATGTTGACCGTGCCGGGGGACCAGGCCAACCGGATCGACGCGGCGGCCGGGGCGTGGTGGCTGCCGGTGTCCTGGGTGCCAAGCCGTCAACGGATGCAGGTGGCTCGCCGAAGGGATGAACCGGAGCCGGAGGGGGCCGCCGAGGGTCCCGACAGGGAGCCGGGTGAGGAGCCGGAGCCGGTCGCGCAGACGGAAACTGAAGAAGTGACCACGGAAGCCGACGCAGCCGTGGGAGCGGGCGTCGGCGCGGCGGACGTCGAGTCGGCCGTCCCCGTGGTCTCGGTGCCGCCCGGCTTCTACGCGGTCGCGGCGTCCTCGCAACGAGTCGGTGGGGTTCACGATCTCAGCGAAGCCCTCGAGGGTGATGGGTATCCTGCGCTGGTGGTGCCTCGCCGCGACGAAGCGAACGAGATTTGGTATCGGGTGATGGTGGGCCCGTTCGGGACGCGCGACGAAGCTGAAGACACCCTGCTTCGACTTCGGAGGGAGCGAGGGATCCAGGGCTGGGTCCGGGAAGTGACCCAAGGGGATTTCGGCACGGGCGAGGGAGCTGCACCGTGAACGGGGATCGAGACCGACGCGATCCGCGCGTCATGGCACGCGAGCTTCCCGAGGAAGCGCTGATCATCGCGCTGGTACATAAGGAGTTGGACGGGGACGATAGTGCGGCGGCCGCCGACTCCGTGGCCATGGAGCTCGGTCGCCGACGAGAGCACATCCTGCTCACCAGCGCCGCCGCCGGCCTCTCGCCGCTGGATTCGCTCCTCGGCGGTGCGGACGGAGAGGGCTTGCCGGGGGCGTTGGAGGGCCGAGCCCGACTCACGGACATAGCCATTCAACCTGTCGACCGCCCGTTCGTATACCTGCCCTTCGCGAGCTTCGTCGAGCGCATTCGGGAGCGACGAGGGACCCTTCTCCTGCTGCTTCCGGAGGCCCAGCTGCGGGATACGGCGGTGCTGGATCTGCTCGATGGGTACGTCGCGCTCGGGGACGCAGTCGCGCAGTCACCAGGTCACCTTCCGATGTACGGTCGCCTCCACGTCTCCGGACTCGACGAGGATGCCGCGAAAGCGGCAGAGGAACCGACGCCGAGCGGCACGCCGGACGAGGAGCTGACCGAGGAGTCCAGCGAGACCTTCGAGGAGCCCGGCCAAAGTCTCGGGGAGACGGGCGAAGAGCCGAACGCGAGCTTCGAGTTCGCCCCGATCATGGAGGCGGACGAAAAGGTCGACAGGGACACCGCGACATCGTCGGAACTCACCCATCCGTCCGAGACGACCGCGGCCTCGGACACCCTCCAGCCGCAAATACCGAACTGGCACCGTCACCGGGCGTCGGCGTCGTTCCCCATTCGTCGGGTGGCGATCGGCGGTGGCGCGATCGCGGTGGTCTTGGTCGGCTGGTGGCTCATCGCGAACGCGTTACGTGGACCGGAGGGTGCGGAGGCCGAGCCGACCATGTCATCGCCTGCCTCGTCGAACCCTGGCACGGAGCCGTTGGATCCTGATCCGGCGCCGCCCGGGCTCACGGCCGCCGAGGCGCGTTCGGCGGCCCAACTCGCACCCGAGCTCCCGTACTCCGTGCTCGTTGCCAGCTACGCGGCACGATCGGACGCGGAGGATCGTCTGGCTCGGCTGCGGCGAGGACCCAGCGGTCCGTACTTCGTCGTCCCGACCCTCATCCGGGGGGCGCTGTACCACCGCGTGTTCGCCGGTGCCAGTCCGGATGCCGAGAGCGCTCGGGGTCTGATGGCCGAGCTCGTAGAGAGCGGTCGCAAAGATGACGCGAGCGCTTGGCACATCCGACCCGCTCGCCTGGCTTACCTGCTGGGAGCGTACGGCACCCCGGCGGAGGCCAGCGCCAGACAGGAAGCCGTAACCGCAGCCGGACTCCCCGCCTACACGCTCTCGGCGGCTCTCGAGGAGGAGGAGGGTCTCGGTCCCGATTCGGTCTTCCAGGTGTACGCCGGGGCGTACGAATCACCCGTTGCGGCGCGCGCCCTCATCCCGCTCCTGGAAGGTGCCGGGGAGGACGCCGAGCTCGTCAGTCGGCGAGGACGGCGACCCTGAGCCCTTCTCCACTGCCGCGAGAGTTCAACGCCCGACGGCCGCGAGCGGCCGTTTCCCCTGAGACCCTGAGCGAGTGAGACATCGGTGAGGATCAAGTCCCTAACGCTCCACGGCTTCAAGTCGTTTGCCGACCGGACAAAAGTCGAGCTCCACGAGGGCATCACGGCTGTCGTGGGTCCAAACGGGTGCGGGAAGTCGAACATCTCCGACGCCCTCCGCTGGGTGCTCGGAGAACAGCGGCCGACCGTGATCCGTGGATCGCGGATGGACGAAGCCATCTTCGAGGGCACCGAGCAGCGCCGACCGATCCATAGAGCAGAGGTGACCCTCGAGTTGACCAACGAGGACGGCGCTCTCCCCGTTCCGTACAGCGAGGTGCTCGTTGGGCGGACGGTCTATAGAGGGGGCGAAAGCGAATACTCGCTCAATTCTTCTCCGTGCCGTCTCCGCGACGTTCAGGACCTGTGTCGCGACACCGGGTTGGGGGCTAACGCGTACGCCGTGATCGAGGGACGCATGATCGACGCGATCCTGAGTGATCGTGCGGAGGAGCGCCGCGCGTTGTTCGAGGAGGCCGCGGCCATCGGACGCTACAAGGATCGCAGACGCGTCGCGATGCGGCGCCTTGAGCAAGCCGAGGGCGATCTGCAACGTCTCGAGGATGTGCTGGTCGAGGTGCAATCCAAGGTGCGCTCGCTGGCGCAGCAGCGCGGTCGCGCGGAGCGCCAGGTGAAGCTCCGTGAGCACCTGCTGCGATTGGAGGTGGCCGTGGCCGACGCGCGGCTACGTCAAACGGCCGAGCGCTTGGCCGAGGCCGAGCGGGAGCTGGACGGGCTGCAAAGCACGCAGCCTTCGGAACAGGCCGAGCTGCAGACGGCCGAGACCGAGGCGGAGACCCTGCGGGTCGAACAGACGGAGGCAGAGCGAGAGCGGGCCGGGCTCGCCCGCCAGCTGGACGAGGTCCGGCGCGCCCTCGAGCAGCGAGAGCGCGAACGGCTGATCGCCGAGGAGCGGGGAGCCGCAGCCCGTGCCCGGCTGGAGGGTCTCGCCCATGAACGGGGGGACGTAGACGGGCGAATCATTACTCTGAGCGCGTCTCTGACCCGGGTGCGGGAGGAAGTCGACCAGGCCCGAGAGGCCCACGCCGTTCAGGTCGCAGAGGAGGCGGCGCTGCTCTCCGCCGTCGAGGCGCTCGAGACGACCCGTGATGAGGTACTTGCCGATGCGGATCGGGCTCGCGAAGCGCTCGAGACGGTGCGACGCGAGCACGATCGGTTCGATTCGGAGTTTCAGACCGCGGCCGACCGTGCCGATGAGCACGCGGCCGAGCTGGGCCGACGAAAGGTCGCGCTCCAGGAGCTGAGGACACAGGAGAACGATCTCGAGGAGACGATCGCCGCTGCCGCCGAGCGGGGACGCGAATCCGAGGGACTCGCCGACAGGCTGAGGCAGGAGGAAGCAGACGCCCGGGACGCGTTGGAGGCGGCACAGGCCAGGTCCCTCGAGCTGCGGGATAGGGTGGCGCAGCTGGAGGGCGACCTCTCCGGCGCACGCGCGCGCGCTTCGAGTCTCTCATCCCTCCTGGCCTCCGGGACGCACCTGCCTTCCGTGGTATCCGACCTGATGTCGGACCCGGGACAGGTGCCCGGTGTCGAGGCCGTCCTGTCCGAGTGCATCGAGGCTCCTACCGAGATCGCCGGCGCCATCGAAGCACACCTCGGGCCTTACCTGCACGGGGTGATCGTTCGGGACTGGGCGGCGGTGCGGCGCGTGGAGACCTGGCTGGAGGGACAAGGTACGGGGGAGGGAGTCCTCCTCTTGCCGCTCGATCCCGGCCCGACAGAGTCCGCGAATGGCGACTCACAGTCCCCGCTGCTCGACGCGATCGAGGTGCGAGGCGCAGGAGCGCCCTGGGTGCGTGCGCTTCTGGGCGGCGTGGCACTGCGCACCGACGAGCGGCTCGCCCCCGACTCGACGCCGTGGGTTGGCCCGCGTGGCCATCGGAGGGACCGTTGGGGTGCCGTCCACCTCGGACGTCCGGGCGCTGGTGATGGCGTGCTGAGCGTGCGCGCGGACCTCCAGGGACAGCAGGAAGTGGCGGAACATGCCGAGACCGAGTTCGCCAGGGCCAAGGAGAAAGCGGTAACGGCCGGGCGGAAGATGGCGGAGTGCAGGGCGACCCTGGAAGCACGGGAGACGGAGCGGCGCGCCGCGGAAATGACGGGGCGGGACCATAGGGCAGAGCGCGAAGCGACGGAAGCGCGATTGGCGCGGGTGCGGGAAGAGGTCGCCGATGTCTCGCGACGGATCGAGCAGCTTGACGCGCTGCGCACAACCGCCGTTGAGCTCGCGGGCTCGGGCGACGATCGCCGAGGAGCCCTCCTTCAACGACTGGAGGACGCCGAGGGAGCCGTCTCGGATGCGAGCGCGCGGGTTCTGTCCGCGCGAGAGACCGCGCAGGAGAAGCGCACGGCTCTCCACGAGCTGCAGCTGGTTCTCGCGCGCGCGGGTGCGGGTCTGGAGGCGCGGGAGGACGCGCAGCGCCGTCTCGAGGAGGCGCACGAAGAGCTCGGGACACGTGCTACCGCCCTCGAGGAGGAGCACGCCCTGCATGAGGAGGCCGCGTCGAAATGCGACCAGATCGTCGCGGACGCAGAGGAGGAGATCACGAGGCGCCTGGAGAATCGAGCGGAGTGGGAGCACAAGCTGAGCGAGGTTGAGCAACGCATCACGGAGCGGAGACAGGTGCTCGACCAACGTGAGGCCGGGTTGCGAGAAGCGCGTAGGGCCGAGCGGGAGCACACGGACCGCCGACACTCCCTTGAGCTTGAAGTGACGCAGTTGCGTGCGGCTCGCTCCAGCGTCCACGAACGGCTCGAGGCGGAGTGGGACACTCCACTGGAGGAGTTGCGCGAGCGTGTCGAGCCCCTTGAAGAAGGCGATCTGGAGAGTTGGGACGAGGAGCTCGACACGGTGCGCAGGTCCATCGCCCGCCTCGGCCCGGTCAACCTCCTCGCGCAGCAGGAGTACGACGAGGAGAAAGAACGGCTGGAGTTCCTGCTGGAGCAAAAGGAGGACCTCACTTCGGCGCGTGACGATCTCCGCGACTCGATCCGCCGGATCAATCGTAGTGCGGCCGAATCTTTCATCGGTACGTTCGAGCAGATCC
Source organism: Gemmatimonadota bacterium (assembly GCA_039588215.1). Lineage (GTDB taxonomy): Bacteria > Gemmatimonadota > Gemmatimonadetes > Palauibacterales > Palauibacteraceae > JBDHAC01. The sequence goes on along the minus strand of JBDHAD010000057.1, from coordinate 20,627 downwards.
GGGACAACTTTCAGCGAACCTTCCAGACGCTCTTTCTCGGCGGCGAATGCAACCTTTGGCTCGAGGACCCCAACGATCCGTTGGACTCTCCGATCGAAATCTCTGCCAGCCCGCGCGGCAAACGCACGCAGCGGATTCACCTCCTCTCCGGCGGTGAGCGCGCCCTCACGGCCCTCGCCCTCCTGTTCGCGATCTACCTCGTGAAACCCAGCCCCTTCTGTCTGATGGACGAGGTGGACGCACCTCTCGACGAAACGAACATCCTGCGGTTCGTGAACATGCTTCAGGAGTTCAAGAAGGACACACAGTTCCTCATCATCACTCACAACCCGCGCACGATCGAGGCTGCGGACTGGGTGTACGGGGTGACGATGCAGGAGCCCGGAGTCTCTTCGATCGTCGGGGTCCAATTCGAGGGCGCGGTTCCGGTCGAAACCGCGGCTCCCAGCCAGGTCGCCTAGGCCCCGGGGCATCTGCCACGTGGGACGACTCGTCGTCGTCGGGTGTGGAACGGTCGTCCCCCAACCTGACCGGGGAGGCTCGTGCTACTACGTCGAGCTGGAGGAAGCTCGAGCCCTGCTGGACTGCGGGCCTGGTGCGACCGTGGGTCTCCCGCGCCAGGGCATCCCGTGGGGTGATCTCACCGATATCGTCATCACGCATTTCCACGCCGACCACATCGGCGCCCTGCCCGGGTTCTTCTTCGCCCTGCGCCACGGTCTCGAAGCACCCCGGGAAACCGCCCTCGATATCTGGGGACCGCGCGGAATCCACGAGCTGTTCGTGCGGCTGGATGCCGCCTTCGGAAGCTTCATGCTGGACCCCGGATTCCCGCTGCGGTTTCACGAGCTCTCATTTGAGGACGAGGTAGAGATGCGAGGCCGGGTTCGACTCCGGACTCACAAGACGCCACACACGGACGAGAGCATGGCCGTTCGGCTCGACGGTGGGGGCGCCAGCGTGGGCTACACGGGCGACACGGGAGCGAGTGATACGCTCGGCGCCTTCATGCAGGCGACGGACGTCCTCGTATGCGAGTGCTCGCTCCTCGATGCCGAGGTGGGGGACAACCACCTCTCCCCCTCGGGCGTGGCCAGCATCGCGCGTAACGCCCGTCCGGGATTGCTGCTTTTGACGCATGTCTATCCGCACGTCCTCGAGCGCGAGGATCTGCGTGCGCTCGTGCGCACCGCCGGGTACGAATCGGGGGAGATCGAGCTCGCACGGGATGGGTACTCCGTGAGCTTGACTGGTTCCTGAAAGACTCCAGCGAGTCCCGCCAGGTTCTCCCTCGTTGACGAACGGGTGATGCGCCTCGACTATTCCCTCCCCTGAACCCGCGACACACAGCTCGGGAGTATTGCCGAGACAGAGGGATACATGCTTGTCGTCATGAAGCACGGGGCGACCTCCGACCAGGTGAACGAGGTCGTTCGCACCATAGAAGAGATGGGCTACCGCGCCCAGCCCATGCCGGGGCGGCAGCGCACGACCGTAGGACTGATCGGGAATGACGGTCGTGTCAACGCCGACCGCCTCGTCGGTCTGCACGGGGTCCTGCGAATCATCCACGTCTCGCAACCCTATAAGCAGGTAAGTCGCGAGTGGTGCCCCGACAGCACGGTCATCGAGCTCGCCAACGGGGTTCGGGTCGGGAGCGATGAAATCGTCCTCATGGCCGGCCCGTGTACCGTCGAGTCCGAGGAGCAAATCCTCCAGACCGCTCGCCGCGTCGTCGCGGCGGGGGCCACCGTGCTGCGCGGCGGCGCATTCAAGCCACGCACGTCGCCGTATTCGTTTCAGGGGCTCGGGGAGGAAGGTCTGCGGCTTCTCGCGCTGGCTCGGGAGGAGACGGGACTCGCCATCGTTACGGAGGCACTGGATCCTACTGGTGCCGAGCTCGTGGCCGAATACGCGGATATCGTCCAGATCGGCGCGCGCAACATGCAGAACTACTCTCTGCTGCGCGCGGCCGGTCGAGCCGGCAAGCCGGTGCTCCTCAAGCGAGGGATGTCCGCGACGATCAGAGAGCTTCTGCTCGCAGCCGAGTACATTGTCCTCGAGGGCGAACCCCGGGTAATCCTGTGTGAGCGGGGCGTCCGCAGCTTCGACGACCACGCCCGAAACCTGCTCGATCTGACCGCGATACCGAGCGTGAAAGAGCTTTCGCATCTTCCGATCATCGCGGATCCGAGCCACGGCACGGGGGCTCGCAGCAAGGTCGGACCCATGGCTCGCGCGGCCGTGGCCGGTGGCGCGGACGGTTTGATCGTCGAGGTGCACCCGAGCCCGCCGGAGGCCGTTTCCGATGGTGCCCAGTCGCTGACACCCGACGAGTTCGACGAGCTGGTGACCGAGCTCGCGACGATCGCCGGCGCCATCGGGCGCTCGATCGCCCGTATGCCGGAGCTGGCCACCCGGTCGTGAGCCCGACCGCGTGACGCCCGCGACGGCGCAAGCCCGCCTCGGAAGAAGGGGTGAGGAGCTCGCGGTCCGCTTCCTCGAGTCCGCCGGCTATCGATTGCTGGCGCGCAACTGGCGCACCGGCCGCAGAGAGTTGGATATCGTGGCCCTGCGTGACGGAACGGTCGTGTTCGTCGAGGTCAAGACCAGGATGCCGGGCCCGGAGCGATCGCTCGAGTCGCTCACCCCGCGTCAGCGCCGCGCGCTCAGACGAGCCGCGGAGGCGTGGATCCACTCGCACCCAAGGGTGGGCAGGGAGTTCCGGTTCGACCTCATCGCGGTGCAGGCGGGTGACGGCGGGCCCCCGCGCATCGAGCACGTTACGAACGCCTTTTTCGGGGAGGACGCGTTCTGATAACCTCGAGAGGGCGTGCCGTGCAGGCCGATCGTGCCCGGTTTGACCCCGCACCGTAGCGGCCGCTAAGATAGGATGGCCCCAGGCCCGTGGGGTCGGAGCGCGTGAACCCCGTGAGGACCGTGAAGGTAGCAGCGGTAAGCGTGTGAAGATCGCCACGGTCCGCCTGGGGCTCTTCTTTTCTCGAGTCCTCCAGGACCCTGACCGCGGAATGGAACGGGGACTGGCGTCAGCTAGTGACCCGCAGTCCCGGCGCCCAACGACGTGTATCGCACAGCCCTAGCCAGAACGCACCGCCCGCGGAGCTTCGACGAGCTGGTAGGCCAGGACCACATCGGCCTCACGCTTCGCACCGCCATCGATTCGGGTCGCGTTGCGCACGCGTATCTATTCTGCGGCCCCCGGGGGGTGGGCAAGACCACCGCCGCTCGCATCCTCGCGATGGCCCTCAACTGCCCGAATCGGGAAGGTGGTGAACCGTGCGGGACGTGCGAGTCGTGCGAGCGGATTTGGGCAGGCCGCGCTTCGCTCGACGTCGTGGAGATCGACGCGGCCAGCCACCGCGGTGTCGAGGACGCTCGCGATCTTCGCGAGCGTGCCATGTACGCGCCGACCACCGACGAGCGATACAAGGTCTACATCGTCGATGAGGCCCACATGCTCACGCGGGATGCTTGGAACGCCCTCCTGAAGATCCTCGAGGAGCCTCCACCCCGGGTCGTGTTCGCCTTCGCGACGACCGAGCCCCAAAAGATCGAGCGCGGCGCCGCCCCCGTTCTATCGCGTTGCCAGAGGTTCGACTTCAGAAGGGTGTCGGTCCCCGACATCGTCGCACGGTTGGAGACCGTGCTCGAGCGCGAGCACGTTGGCGCCGATGAGGGCGCCCTGCTTTCGCTCGCTCGCCGAGCAGACGGAGGCGTGCGCGATGCGCTCTCGCTTCTCGATCAGGTACTATCGTTCAGCGGAGACGAGGTTCTGCGCGAGGACATACGCCGGATGTTGGGTCTCGTCGACGAGGACCGCTATCTGGAGTTCTTCGAGATCGTGGCGGCCGGGGACCGCGCGGCCGTATTCGGCTTCGTGCAAGCGCTGCTCGACACAGGCTACGATCCAGCCGAGTTCATCCGTGGACTCGGGGACGCACTGCGTGCCATGCTCGTCGTGCGGTTGGATCCCGAATCCGGCGCACTGGACATCCCACCGGAGTCGAAGGCCAGATTCGCCGAGGCCGCGTCTCGATTCACGCCAGCGGACCTTCTTCGATACCTGGTGGCAGTTAGCGAATTCGAGTCGGCGGGGACCTTGCACCGTAGCTCGCAGCATCGCATCCAGCTCGAGGTTCTGCTCCTCCGGATCGCGAGCATGGATAGCACGGTAGAGCTCGAGGAGCTTCTGGGCGCAGTTCGGGGATCGGGGGGAGCCGAGACTGCCCGGCTAACGGACTCGGCCCCGTCCCAGCCGTCCGGACCCCCGCCCCGCCCGCCGCCCCGCCCGCCGCCCCGCCGGAGTCCACCCACGAAGGACGCGTCTCCACCGACGCCAGGGCCGGGCACGCCGCGCCGCGATTCCGAGCCCGGACCGTCCGCGTCCGGAGGTCCGGGCCCGCTGCTGAGCGCGTGGCAGACCGCAGTCGGTCGTTCGCGAGACCTCGGAGGTCAAGCCATCGCACTGCGAGGAGTCTCCGTAGAGGCCCTGGAAGGAACGACGCTTCGTCTCGTGATTCCGGCCGGGTTGTTCGAGGACCTCAGCCGGCTGCTGAACAATCAAGACCGTTCGGCCGAGCTGCGCGAGAATCTTGCGCGGGAGCTCGCGATCGAGCCCGGCCTACTCACCTGGGAGGTCGAGAAGGCCGGTGGCTCGCGTAGGCTTACATCCGAGGAGGCGGCCGAGCAACGGATGTCGAGTTGGATGGAGAGGGATCCCCGGCTCAGAGAGGCGGTAGAAGAGCTTGACCTGACGTTCAAGGAGTGATGGTGTGGAAAACATGGACAATCTGCAGCAGCTGTTTCAGCTGGGTCAGCAGATGCAGTCGAAGATAAGTGACCTGCAGCGTCGATTGGAGCAGGAGACCTTGACCGCCCAGAGTGGCGGTGGCATGGTCGAGATCACGACGGACGGAAAGGGTAATATCCGCAAGATCAAGCTCGATCCCGCCGTCGTGGATCCCGACGACGTCGAGATGCTGGAAGACCTCATCCTCGCGGCGGCGTCGGAGGTTCAGCGCCGTGCTCGCGAGCGAATGGAAGAGGAGATGAAGAGTGCGACCGGAGGTCTTCCGCTTCCAGGACTGGGGAGCCTCTTCGGAGGCTGAATCGGCTGCGGATGAACGCGATCGATACGTTGATTGGTGAGTTCGGCCGGCTACCGGGAATCGGTAGGAAGACCGCGCAGCGCCTCACCTACTACCTGCTCAAGACGTCCCGCGAGGATGCTCGGCGACTCGCTCGCGCGATCGAGCGCGTCGTGGCGGAAGTCGAAGTGTGCAAGGCCTGCGGAAACCTCAGCGACCTGAACCCATGTCAGTTTTGCAGCGACGGCCGTCGCGATGACAGCCAGGTGTGCGTGGTGGAGGAGGCTTCCGACATCGCGGCGATCGAGAAGTCCGGTCGGTATGCGGGATTGTATCATGTCTTGGGCGGGCGGTTGTCACCCCTCGATGGTGTGGGGCCGGATGACTTGAACGTAGGGACGCTGCTGGAGCGAGTGAAGAACGGGCTCGAGGAGTTGATCATCGCGACGAACCCTAGTGTCGAGGGTGAAGCGACGGCAACGTACTTGCATAGACTCGTATCTTCGTTGGGGGATGTGCGTGTGACACGTCTGGCGCGAGGACTGCCAGTCGGAGGCGACCTCGAGTATGCGGACGGCGTCACCATCGCGGAAGCATTCTCGGGACGACGGGACATGTAGATGGGTATTCGGATAGCGTACACGCGCGATGACGAGCGCACGGACGTCGCATTCAAGATCGCGGGTGCAGCGCTCCTGGGCGCCGCCGCCGCCGTCGGGCTCGGCATCTTTCTGGCGCGCGATCAGATGGTCCGGCATCGGCGCGACCTCTTCAGTCCGCACCCGCTCCGAAGATTAGCCGCGCTCGGGTATCTTCGTTCGCACCCGCAAGCGGACGACGTGCCGCTCCTGCGCGACTATGTTGCCTGGGAGGAGCGCCCGCTGTTGCGTAAGCGAGCGACCGGCATCCTGGCCGGTCTCGAGGAAAGCCTCACCTCGGCCGGGCGCGAAGGTGTCGAAGGGGCGTAGGCAACGACCGGAGGCAGTGGCCTGCTGGTGCAGCTCATAGATGACCGCCGGAGCGAGGGCGACGCCGGTCGCTCGCTCCGAGGGATTATGACGTGACGCTAAACCTTCCGAACGCGATCACGACGGCCCGGATTGGGGCGGCGCCGCTAATTGCCCTCCTCTTCCTCCAGCCACGGCCGCTATTCCGCCTGGCCGCCTTCATCCTATTCCTGCTGGCGGCGGTCTCGGACTTGTGGGATGGGTACTTGGCTCGCAGCCGTGATCAGGTCACGCCGTTCGGAAAGATGTTCGACCCCATCGCGGACAAGCTTCTGCTACTCGCGACCCTGATCCCACTGTACATGCTCACCAGCAGCCAGCTGGAGCTGGCGGGGCTACCGGTATTCGGCGCCGTTCCGCTTTGGGCGGTGATCGTCTTGCTGGGGCGCGAGTTGCTGATCACACTCCTGCGTTTCGCCGCGGCTCGGCGGGGACGCGTGGTCGCGGCCCGTGACCTGGGAAAACGGAAGGCTGTAGCCCAGAACATCTTCATCGGTGCGGCCATCCTGTGGGTTTCGTTCCGAACCCCGGGGTCGCCGCGCGCCCATTCGTGGGTCTGGTTTTCGGAGTTCCACGGCTGGTTCACTGCCGCATTCCTCACGGCCGCGCTCGTGCTGACCGTCGTCTCGGCGGCCTTCTATCTGGCGACGTTCTCTCGAATCTTCACCAACGAGTACTCGTAGTGGTACCGGACCCGGTCTCGAGCGCCGGTGCGTGCACGCGCGCGGCGGCGGGGACTGTCGCGGCCTCCATACGGTCCAGGGCTCGCTCGGTCGTGGAGGAACTGCGTAGGACGGGTGATACGCTGTCGGTCGCCGAGAGCTGCACGGGTGGCATGCTGGGGGCTGCACTCACGGCGATCCCCGGCGCATCCGATGTGTTCTGGGGCGGCGTGATCAGCTACGATGACGCCGCCAAGATCCGGCTGCTCGGTGTGCACGAAGACACGCTCGCGACGCACGGGGCTGTGTCGGAGGCCACGGCGATCGAAATGGCGCAGGGCGTTCGCGCCCGATCGGAGGTGTCGTGGAGCCTCGCCATCACGGGGATCGCGGGCCCCGGCGGCGGGGCGCCTGGCAAGCCGGTTGGCACGGTCTGGATCGCACTGGCCGGTCCGCGCACCACAGCGCATCGATACACGTTTACCGGCGACCGCGCAGCGGTACGCAGCGCGTCCGTCCTGGCGGCGCTCGACCTCGTGGGAGCGGCCCTGGAGTGAGAGCGGCTGGAGCCGCAGTCGGCCCAAGGGTTCGACGATGAAGGAGAGATGCAGGGACTCGAGTGATGAAAGACCGGAAGCACAGACAGGGACGGGCGCGGAAGCGGCGAGGCGGCGAGGAGTCCTTCGAGGGTGGGATGGAACACGATGCGATGGAATCGGACACCCTCGACCCGGGGGCCGCTGAGGCCGGAGCCGACGCCGAGCCACCCTTTGAAGACACCGCGCCCTCGGCGGCCGAGGGCGAAGCCACGAGCGCCGGAGATTCCGAAGTGTCGATAGACGATCTGGGAGAGGAGACGGGCCGCGCACCTGCGGACACCATCTCGGAGCACTTGCGCGAAGAGTTGCGGGAGTTGGAGGAGCTTCGCGACCGCCACCTGCGGCTCGCGGCCGAGTTCGATAATTACAAGCGCCGCACACGCAAGGAGATCCTGGAGTCGCGCGGGGCGGCGCAAGCCGCGCTGACGGCTGAGCTGCTCGACGCGCTCGACGACCTGACCCGCGTCGCCGACGTGCCGGCCGATTCAACGACGACCGAGGCGCTGCACGAAGGAGTCGCGCTGGTCGAGCGCAAGCTGCTCAAGGCCCTCACGGATGCCGGGATGGAGGCGATCAGCCCCCTCGGAGAGCGCTTCGATCCCAACCTGCATGAGGCCATCTTCGCCGCCGAGACCGATGATCCGGAGCAGGATGACCTCGTCTCGCAGGTCGTCGTGATCGGGTACAAGTTTGGCGATCGCCTCCTCCGACCCGCGCGCGTCGGTGTATATCAGTACGATCCGGACGCCCAGCCCGCGTAGCCCATGGCGACTCGCACAAAGGACTACTACGAGATCCTGGGCGTCGCTGAGAACGCGACGCCTGCCGAGATCAAGAAGGCCTACCGCAAGCTGGCCAAGCAGTATCACCCGGATGCGAATCCGGGCAATCCAGCGGCTGCCGAGAAGTTCAAGGAGATATCCGAGGCGCACCGCGTGCTCTCCGATGCGGACAAGCGGAAGAAGTACGACCAGGTGCGGAAGTACGGAGGACTGGGGGCGTTTACATCCAGGACCGCACGGCCGGGAACAGGCGAGGGGAAGGGGTTTCGATTCGAGGACCTGTCCGACCTCGGTGGCCTGGGAGACATCTTCAGCTCGATCTTCGATTTTGGAAAGCGCCCATCGGCCACGAAGGAAGGCCCGACTCGGGGCCGAAACGTCGAATACCTGGTGGAGATCCCGCTCAAGACCGCGGCGCGCGGAGGCAAGGTCAGGGTGACGATCCCGATCAGTGAGGAGTGCGCGACATGCGATGGCTCGGGCGCGGCCCCCGGCACCAAGCTCCAGAACTGTAGTGAGTGCTCCGGGAAGGGAGAGGTGACATTCGGGCAGGGCGGCTTTTCCGTGACCCGCCCGTGCCCCGCGTGTCTCGGGCGGGGGAAGGTGCCTGAGACGGCTTGCTCATCCTGCGGAGGCACCGGTCATGTGCGTACACAGAAGAAGCTCAGCGTGCGCGTTCCACCCGGCGTCGAGACCGGGTCGAAGCTCCGCCTCACAGGACAGGGCGAGCGAGGTCCTCATGGGGGGCCGGCGGGTGACCTCATCATCAAGTTCCGGGTGAAGGGTGATCGCTTCTTCACGCGCGACGGCCTGAACCTGGTGTGCGAAGTCCCCATCAACATCGCGCAGGCAATGCTCGGCTCGCGCCTGAAGGTGCGAACCATCGATGGCAAGAAAGTCGTTCTGAAGGTTCCTGCCGGTACGCAGAGCGGGACGATGTTCCGAATTCGCGGCCACGGGATCGAGATGGGCGAGAGCCACGGGGATCAGCTCGTTCGAGTCTCCGTCCAGACCCCCGAGCTTACCGACGAGGGCCGGCAAGCCGTCGCGGACCTCGCTTCGAGAGAAGGACTCCGCTACTAGAGGCCTGCCCGGGAGCTGGCGCGCCTCTCGAGTCGGTCACCGGTCGCTAGCGGATCACTCCACCGCCAACTACTACGTCGTCCCGGTACAGTACGGCGCTCTGTCCGGGCGTCACCGCTGACTGTGGTGTGAGCAACTCTAGCTCGAATGACTCACCGCCGACCTCGCGCACCCGGGCATCCACGATCGGGGCGCCGTGCCGGATGCGCACCCCCAGATCTTCTCCCTCCGTAGGCCGCTCGGCCAACCAGTTGGCACCGCCAGCCCGCACGTTCCCGCAAGCGAGCGAGTCGCGCGGGCCGATCACCACCGCCCTCGTGCGTGGACGAATCTCGATCACGTACATGGGCTCCCCGAAGCCTCCCGGCAGCCCCTTCCTCTGCCCGACCGTGAAGTGCGCGTACCCGTCATGCTCGCCCAGTTCGGTGCCGTCCTCGAGCAATATGGGCCCTGTTATGAAGGCAGGGTGGTCGGCGTCCAGGTACCGTCTCAGGGTGCCGGCATAGTCGTCATCGGGAACGAAGCAGATTTCGAATGACTCTGGCTTCTCGGCCGTGTCCAGATTCAAGGACTTCGCGGACGCGCGCACCTCCGGCTTCACGAGATCGCCGACGGGGAGCAGGAGTCGGTCGAGCACGGCCGCGGGGATGCCCCACAGGAAGTACGTCTGGTCCTTTCGATCGTCCTCGGCCCTGCACAGCCGCGGTCCGGCAGGTCCACGCCGAACGCGGGCGTAGTGGCCGGTCGCGACCAACCCGCATCCCATCTCGTCGGCACGGCGTACGAGGTCACGGAACTTCGTGAAGCTGTTGCACCGGACGCATGGAATCGGCGTTCGCCCGGCCGCGTACTCGCTTACAAAGTCCTCGATCACGTCGCGCGTGAAAGCCTCCTCCACGTCATACACGAAATGCGGGATATCGAGCTGCGCGGCGACGGACTTCGCATCCGCGATCCCCTCCAGGCCACAGCACGTCCGGCGCGGTCCCTCGAGTCCCGAGTAGCAGAAGGTCTTCAGCGTCACCCCGATCACGCGGTATCCCTGACGCCGTAGGATCGCGGCGGTGAGCGATGAATCGACCCCGCCGGACATGGCGACGAGCACGGTCTGGTCGAGAGACACGGGCGCCTCGACGTCCTTCAGCGGGTCGCTGAATGACTCCACCTAGACACCCAGCGCGAGCACGCGAGTCGCGACCCGGACGAGTGTCTCGGCCGCGCGATCCACCTCTTCACGGGTCGTGCCGGGGCCGAAGCTGAACCGCACCGTCGCATACAGATCGCCCCCGTCGACACCCATGGCCTCGAGCACGCTGGATCCGACCTCGGTCTCACTGCTGCATGCGGATCCTCCGGAGACCGCGATTCCCTCCAGGTCGAGGGAGACGCGTATCGCGCCCGAGTCACAGTCGGGGATCCCCACGCTCACGACGTTTGGAAGCCGCTCGGGGGCTCCACCACCGTGGATGACGGCACCGGGCACCTCCTCCAGCAGGCGCGCCTCGAGCCGATCACGTAGCTCCCGCCAGCCTGCGACCCGTGCCTCTCGGCCCTCGATCGCCAATCGGGCCGCCTCGGCGAACCCGGTGGCGAGGAGCGGGTTCTGGGTGCCGGGCCACAGCGATCGTTCCTGCTCGCCGCCATATAGCAGGGGCTCGAGCCGTCGTCCTCTTCGACAGAACAGCAGTCCGATCCCGACGGGACCTCCGAGCTTGTGCGCGGTAGCGGTCAGGAAATCCGCCGGGACCTCGGCCAGCGAGACGTCCGCCTTCCCGACGGCCTGCACCGCGTCGGTATGGAACAGCGCCCCGTGGGTGTGAGCGAGCTCGGCGAACGCGCGCACGGGCTGGATGGTGCCCACCTCGTTGTTGGCCCACATGACCGACACCAGCGTGGGCCCGCCGCCGGCCTCCTCCAACGCGTCCGAAAGCCACTCGATATGGGCCGTCCCATGGCTGTCGACGGGAACCTGAGCCACCCGAGCTCCCTCTCCCTCGGCCACCTCCGCCGCCTTCAGACCCGCCTTGTGCTCGACCGCGGTGACGAAGATTCGGGGTGACTCAGCGGTGTGCGCTCGCGCGAACCCGAGTATCGCGAGGTTGTACGAGGGCGTACCCCCGGCCGTGAAATAGAGCTCGGTGCGGTCGCACTCGAGGAGCTCGGCCAGCCGCCCGCGCGCCGTCTCCAGGCAGCGGTGCGCCTGCCGCCCAAAGGCGTGCGGGCTCGCGGGATTGAAGCAATGCTTCAGCTCCGCCTCCATCGCCCTCCACACCTCAGGGCGCATCGGAGACGTGGCCGCATGGTCCAGGTATATGCGATCAGAAGAAGCGTTCACCATCGAGACATCGAAGTGTGGAAGTTCGTCATCCGGCGGAGATCCGAATACCTTTGTCAAGTTGTCGTATTGAAACCCTTCGCCCGCTCCCTCGCAACCTGGAGTACCCCGGACCCAGATGGTACGATTCGCAGCGCAGTCTAGACCTCTACCAGCCGCGGGAGCCGAGGTCTTCCGGGCCACCGTGCACGGTCTCCCGTTCGCGGACCGGGCTCGTCACCTGAAGCGCGTGCGTGCCGCGCAGGAGCTCCTGCTGATCCCCGATCCCGTCGGCCCCCGTCCGAACCACGTCTGGGTGCACCTGAAGACGGGGGATCCACTGGGTCACCTGCCGGAGGAGATCAGTCGCTGGTTGGCCCCCTGGATGCGGTGCGGCGGCAGGGCCCACGCGCGGGTGCTCCGCGTGGGCGACGAAACGGTTCCGAGCTGGAAGCGGCTCCTGGTCGAGGTCACCTGCACCGGCTAACCTCCCCCGAGGCGCCGGCTACATCGACTGAACGGACAGCCGAACGACATCCTCCACGGCGACGGTCTCGTCCGTGTAGAAGGGTTCCCCGTACGCCTCACGAACCAGCGAACCGTAGTGGCGGCTCTGGGTCTCGACCAGCTCGAACAGCGGTTGTCCGGTCGGGAAGATCTCGCCGGCCGTATTGGCACCTTCGAACTGCGAAGCGAAGCAGCGGATCGCCTCCATCTTGCGCCGGAATTGCTCCTCGCTGAGCGGGACCACAAACGTGGGCTTCACCGGGTCCTCCCTGTAGCTCAAGGCGTACAGGATCTTGTACGGCCGGTGCGCGGGGGTCCCATCCGAGGTCCCGCCCCCGTACGCCGCCAGCCCGGCGAGGAAGCAGGCATCCCGCCCCAGCTCCGACGCGATCCGGTGATCCGGGTGGCGACCGCGCGCGAAGGGCAGAATGACCACTCGCGGACGAAGACGTCGAATCGCAGAGACCAGGACGCGACGGTTCTCGTCCGTGTTATAGAGATGCGCATCGGGCAGACCAGCGTTCTCGCGCACCGCGAGCCCCAGCACCTCGGAGGCGCACGCGGCCTCCTGGGCCCGAATCTCGGGGGAGCCGCGGGTCGCCATCTCCCCGCGCGCGAGATCCAATACGCCGACCCGATACCCACCCTCGGCGCAACGGCCCAGGGTGCCTCCGCAGGTCAGCTCCGCATCGTCCGGGTGAGCGGCGATCGCCAGGACGTCCAGAGGCGCTTCGGGGCCCTCGGGCGCCCGGGTGGCGTCCGGCGCCTGTGCGGCGGCCGGGCTCACGCGATCACTCGTGGTGCAACGCGACCACCGGCTCGAGGCGCGCCGCGCGTGAGGCGGGATATAGACCAAACCCGATCCCTGTGAGCGCAGACGCAGCGAGCGCCGCTATGATCGACCATATCGGTACTTCCGCCGGGACAGGCGAGAACGTGTTGAGCGCGTATACGATCACGCCGCCGAGCAACATTCCAACAGCGCCCCCGATGAGGGTGAGCGTCGCCGCTTCGACGAGGAACTGCCACAGTATGTCACGCCGGCGGGCCCCCATCGACTTGCGCAGCCCGATCTCTCGGGTGCGCTCGGTGACGGAGATCATCATGATCCCGATGACCCCTACGCCTCCGACCATCAGTCCGACGCTCGATAGCGCGACCATGACCGAGAACAGCACTGACGTGAGGTTGTTCCACAGGTTCACGATCTGATCCTGGCCCACGATCGCGAAGTCATCTTCTTCACCGGGGGCCAGACGCCGTAGCTGCCTCATCCTCGCGTGCACGACATCCTTCGCCACCTCGATATCAGCCTCGGGGTCGGGTCGCACCACGAACGCGACCATCCGGTCCCACACGAGAATGTGCTTGTCGGACGTCCAGAACGGGATCCACACGTAGTGAGAGGCCAACCCGGCGAACAGGTTGGCGGGCGGCTGGTAGATACCGATCACCTCGAAGATCGTGCCGTCGCCGCGGTAGGAGCCGATCCGGATCCGGCGCCCCAGCGGGTCGAGATTCCCGAACAGGTCGAAGGCGGTCGCCGAGTCGATGACGGCGACGGGCGACCGCCGCTCATCCTCGGTGGCGGTGAAGAAGCGGCCGTCGGTCAGGTCGCCGTAGCTCACCCCGTACAGCGAGATCTCGACGTCGGTCGATCCCCAGGTCGCCTCGTACCCGCCCTGCTGCTGGAGGTCGGAGTACGCGGACGCGCTCTGGATGCCCGGCAGGCGGCCGAGATCCCGCACCCAGATCGGATCCAGAGGGTCGTTCCGGAAGAAATCCGGCTCCTCCTCATCCAGGCCCGTGCTCATCTGCGCGGTGGAGAAATCGTAGTGCGCTACGTAGAAGGTGCTGTAGCCACGTCCGGAGATCAGCTCGGCGAAGCTCTCGTTCACTCCCGTGATCACCGCCGCCATCACCATGACGACCAGCACACCGATCGTGACCCCGAGGATCGTCAGGCTACTGCGCACCTTGTTGGCGCGCAGCGAATCGAAGGCCACCGCGATCCCCTCGATCGCCGTGGCGAAGAAGCCCATCCCGAGCTTGGGGCTGGGAGTCATCGCCTCACCACCTTCCTCGTCGCCTCACTCGTACCTCAGCGCCTCGATGGGGTCGAGACGCGCGGCGCGGTAGGCGGGGTACAAGCCCGACGAGATGCCCACCACCAATCCCAGGGCGAGCGCGATCACCAACGAAATGCCCGAAACGGACGCTGGAAGCGGGGTGAACTCTTCCACGACTCGGGCCAGCCCCAGTCCGACCAGGATCCCCAGAGCCGCGCCCAGGATCGAGAGCGTCGAAGCCTCGGTGAGAAACTGGAACATGATGTCCCGTCGGCGTGCACCGAGCGACTTGCGCAGTCCGATCTCGCGCGTCCGGTCGGTCACCGAGAGGAGCATGATGTTCATGATCACGATCCCGCCCACGACCAACGATACGGACACCAGGCCCGGGATCGCGGTCATCAGTATCCGGTTGATCGTGTTCCAGGCGCTCAGGAGATCGTTCGAGGTCTGGATCCAGAAGTTGTTGTCTTCCCCGGGCCGCAGCTGGCGGTCCGCGCGCAACGCGCCCTCCACCTCGGCGATGGTGGGCTCCATCTCGGCCGCCACGTTCACCTTGACGAGGATCTCCTCCACCTCTTCGCGGCGCTCCGCCATCGTCTGGTTGTAGGTGGAGAACGGGATCAGTACGGACGCGTCGCGGATGTTCCCGATGAACCCACCCTGCTTTTCGAACACGCCCACGATGGTGAACTGTTGACCGCGAAAGCGAATGGGCTTGTCGAGCGGCGACGTGGTGGGGAAGAGCCGTTCCGCTATTGCCGAGCCGATGACCGCCACCTTGAGGGCGCGGCGCTGGTCGAGCGGAGTCAATCCGCGTCCGCTTTCTACCTTCCAACCCTGGATCTCTTGGTAGTCCTCCGAGCCGCCGATCAGGCGGACGTTTGGGCGGCGCTCCCCGCCAGAGCGGACCTCGCTCAAAAACCGGTCGGTCATGTACGCGAACTGCTTCGCGCCCGGGGTCGCCGCCCGCACCACCTCGACGTCATGCAGGACGAGGTCGGGGTTGCGGGCCTCGCGGCGCCTTTGCTCCGAGGACTGCGGTCCGGTATTGACCTGGGAGCGCTGCACGACCGTGAACGTGTTGACACCGAAGATCGAGCCGGCGAAGTCTTCGCGCACGTACCGGTTCATCCCTTCGACGATCGTGATCACGGCGATCAGGAAGGTGATCCCGATGATCACGCCGACCAGGCTGAAGAACGACTTCAGCTTATGCGTCCACACCTGGGTGAGTGCGAGCCTGATCCCTTCCCAAAACCGCATCCTGAGAGACCCTCGCCCTTGGCCGGCGCGCCGTTCAGAGACCGGCCGCGACCGGCGTCTTGACGTGCTCCGCGGAGATCATCCCATCCACTAGCGTGATCTCCCGGTGCGAATGCGCGGCGATGTCGGCTTCGTGCGTCACCATGATGATCGTCTGGCCCGAGGCGTGGAGGGCGTCGAAGACGGTCATGATCTCCGCCGAAGTGCTGGAGTCGAGGTTCCCGGTCGGCTCATCGGCCAGCAGGATCGAGGGCTCGTTGACGAGGGCGCGGGCGATCGCGACGCGCTGCCGCTGCCCTCCCGACAGCTCGTTCGGCTTGTGATCCATACGATCCGCGAGCGCGACCTTCTCCAGGGCCTCCGCGGCTCGCCGCTGGCGCTCCTTCGCCGACATCCCCGCGTAAATCAACGGGAGCTCGACGTTGTGGAGAGCCGTCGCACGTGGCAGCAGATTGAAGGTCTGGAAGACGAAGCCGATCTCCCGGTTCCGAATCCGCGCCAGCTCATCGTCGTCCAGGTCCTGAACGGCCTGACCGTTCAGGACGTACTCGCCCGCAGTGGGCGTATCGAGACAGCCGATCAGGTTCATCAGCGTCGATTTCCCCGAGCCTGACGGCCCCATGATCGCCACGTACTCGTTACGGTCGATCCTGAGGTCGACTCCACGGAGCGCGCGGACCGTCTCGGCGCCCATCACGTATTCTTTCGTGAGCCCGCGCGTCAGAATCATGCCGTCTCGCTGACCGTTGATCGCCATCGTCCTCTATTCGCTCGTGTGTTTTGGCTCTCGAGTGTGTTCGGCTTTCCGGGTCGGCGAATGGGTCAGGACCCGCCGCTCTCGTCGTCCTCGGCAGTCGACGTCGAGTCGACTCCCACCCGAGTTACGTCGATGCGCGATCCGTCCTCCAGCTCGCGGATCGCCTGGAAGGAGCCCGAAACCACGACCAGTCCCTCCTCGAGTCCGCTCAACACCTCGAAGTAGCTCTCGCCGGCGATACCCACCTCCACCGGGCGGAAGCGGGCGCGATCCCCATCTACGACAAATACCCCCTCCACGTCCCGGCTCGTGTCGAGCGCGTCCTCGGGTGGCACGTTCTCGCTGGGGACCTCCTCGATCTCATCGGCATCCATCAACGTGAGCGCGGCGATCGGAATCGCGAGCACGTTCTCACGCGTGGCCGTGATCACATCGGCGGTTGCCGAAAGGTCGGGCCGCACCGCGGCCGGAGGATCATCCAAGGTGATCCGGACCTCGAAGTCGATCGCCTGATCGGATCCGGTCGAGGTGAGATTGCTGCGCGGGATGATCGAGCTGTTTCCGATCTTCGTCACGCGTCCGGAGAACTTCTCGTTCGGAAAGGCATCGATCTCGATCGAAGCCGAATCACCCACCTGGATGTCGGGGATGTCGGTCTCATCGACCTCGATCACCGCCTCCATGGTCGACAGGTCGGCGACGGTGAGCAGGAGGCTCCCGGGATTGTTCATCGTGCCGACGATGGCGGTTTCTCCACGCTCGACGTTGAGCCGTGTCACCCGGCCGCTCATCGGGGCTCGGATGATGGTCTTGGTCAGCTGGTCCTGGGCTTGCTCGAGGCGCGCCTGCGCCTGCTGGACGGAATGCTCCGCCGCCTTCCACAGCGCCTGCTGGACATCGGCCTGCGTGACAGCCTGCTCGACCTCGCTGTCCGTGACCAGATCAGAGGCTCGTTCCTTGAGCGCGACGTAGCGCTCGGCGTCCCGCTGCGCCTGGATGTAGGACGCCCGCATCTGAGCTTCCGTCGCACGCGCTTGAGACAGACCGGCCAGGGCCTGGTTGACCGCGGCCTGGTACTGGGCCTGGTCGATCATGAGGAGAAGATCGCCTTCGGCGACGTCCTGGCCCTCCTCGACCGGGAGCTCCACGATCCGTCCGGCCACGTCCGTCGTGATGTCGACCGACGTCTCCGGCTCGATATGCCCGGTCGCCGACACCCGCGCGACCAGGTCACGCATCTCGACCTCTTCGGCGCGCACGTCGACCGCGCGCCCGCTATCCGAGCGAAGAGCGTTCGCCGCCATCGTGCCGAGCACCACCACGACGCCCAGGCCGATCCACACTTTTCGTTTACGCGTCATCAGTCCACACGAACCTTGTATAGGGAAGCCGGATCCACCCCGAATCCGACCCGTAATTCGTTACGATTCAAGACGTGGGGCGGTTTCACCCGCGTGGCCGGGAACGTGCCGCCGCCGACCGTGCTTCCGGTCGAAAACACGGGCCGGGGCGAGACCGTTGAACCGCCTATTCGCGGTCCGACCCGGTCGCGCCCCATTCCAACATACCCGGTGGCTGCGGCAAGTGCCCCCGTTTTCCGGCGGCTCTTCGGCCAATTAGCTACCCACTCACCTACCTACCTCCTCCCAGGGCGGCGAAGATGACGGCCAGCACGAAGTAGAGCGCGATGAGCAGGGCGGTCGCCGAACCCGCCGAGCGTTTCGGGTAAATCCGGCTCACCGCGATGCCGAGCACACCCGCCGTCCACAGGCTGAAGACATTCATGCCCCGGAGCAGGCGGAAGAGGAAGCCCTCTTCTAGGCCCGGGATAAGCAGGTTGAGCGACAGCGTCGTCATCTCGCCACGCGACAGAATGAGGGCGAGGGTCAGCAGGCCTCCGACCGTGTAGATGACGAACGCGTGCGTGGTGGCGCTGAAAAGCTGCTTGAACGTACCCGCGCCCCCGAGAAGAACGTTATAGATCAGGATCAGGATACCGGCGATGAACGCGATCGTGATCGGCGTGCCCACCACGGCAAGAGTCCGTCCCCACGCTCTCGCGAACCCCACGGCCTGGTCGACCTGCGCCTGTTCCGCGTCGGCCGGCATGTTGGCCTGGACCAGCTCCCGCATCACTTCCTCGGGCAACAGGAAGCTCGACACGACGCTCACCGCGACTAGCACGAGCATCATCCCGATCCACGCGGGGACCTCCTTGAGGCGGTCGAACAGTGCCCCCGGCGAGACGAATACCTGTACGATGCGTGCGGGAAGGTTGGGCAACGAGGCCGGTTCGGCGGTTCCAGCGGCTTCGCCCGGCGTGACACCCGGGTCGGACGACGGTGTGTCGGTCATGGTTCTCGCCTCGCTCTTGTGTGACCGCTCGTGTGGCTCACCGACACAAATTGGCGAAAGGCCATGCGATCGGGAAGGATAGGCAATCTGGAAGGAAAGCTGGCCCGAACCGGGGCGTGGTGCGGATCAGCCCTCGTCTGGAAGGCGCGTCGCCACGAGCCGGCGGCCGGGGTTCTCCACCCTGAGCAATCGGCCCTCCGCGTCGATCCACACGCTTCGCGTCTGGCCGTCGACGTCTATATCGAATCGAGTCGCGGCGACGCTTTGACCCCCGACACTGACCGGGTCCGATTGCCGGGCCCTGAGGATCCCCTCGACCCTCGAGCTTCGTGATGGGATGATGACCGCCAGACGGCGCCCGATCTCGGCCTCACGCAGCCGGTGCGCCAGAAGCAGATAGTGATGCGCCACGCCCTCTTCGAGCACCGCGGCACCACCGGGCGTGGCAAACTCCTTCCACCGCTCGCCCTGGTTGGAATTCACATGCAGACGCAACCGGTCTCCGGTCCATTCTCCGTCCACGCTCAGTGCCTCGGGCTCGGCGCGCAGCCTGTACTGTACCGGGCGCAGGTTCGCGTCAGAGCGAAAGCGGACATCCAACGATCTCTGGCCGCCACCGTTCTCTCGCGTGACCAGCGCGAACGCGTCGACCGTCGTTTGCTCGCGCCAGACCCGAAAGCTCTCCGTGCCGACTCGACGCCCGTCGATCTCGATGGCGAGACGTCCGGTATCCAGCTGTTGAGCTGGCAGGCCTGCGGGAGCCACCGCCAATCCCACGGCTACGGCGCTGACCGCACCCAGCGGCAGACGGGCGTCGCGGCGCCTGGAGCGTGCGATCGAGGGCTCAACCCCTCGATTCGATGGCATCCTCGGCGAACAGACGGTCGCCGATGTATGCGACCAGGTAGTCATAGATCCGTTTTCCTTTCTCGGCCGCCGCGGCGGTCGGTCTGCCTATTACCCCGGCAGATCCCCGAAGTGGCATGGGCTCGGATCCGTCCAGAAGTCTGTCCAGGACTCTTGCATCGACGATTTCGTCACGGGCCAGATCGAGGCGCACGAGCGATGGTGCGAGGTGAAGCATGAGCGACGTCTCGACCTCGCCGGCGCGCTCGGGGAGCGCATCCGGCCCCACGACCGGAGAGAGATCCACGACATTGGTGTCCACCGCCCGGATACGCGCGCGCGTCGAGATGGCGCTGACCAGCGCGCCGTAGTTGGAGCCGTAGCCATGCGATGTGAGGAGAGTGAATTCCCGGACGCCGTGCTTCTCCCAATCAGCGATCAACTCGTTGAGAACCCGATGGAGAGTCTTGGCGCTCAGCCCGGCTGTTCCCGCGTAGGCTTTGTCACGGCTGCTCACGGTGCCGAACCGCAGCGTCGGACCAAGTAGCACCGAGTGGCGTGTGGCGATCCCCTCGGCGATCGCGGTCGTGATGATCTCATCGGTCCCGACGGGAAGGTGGGGGCCGTGCTGGACGCAGGATCCGACCGGGAGGATCAACCGCGGGTCGCGCCGAAGCCGCGTGGCGACCTCGGGCCAAGGTAAATCGGCCAGTCTCGTACTCGCGTTGCGATGCGCCGTCGATCCCACTTTGTGCGCGACTCACTCGACTTGTCAGTGGCCTGCTTCACGTTGGCCAGGACGCCCACAAGCGAGACTCGCCGCCGGCCCCGAGCCCCGCAAGCCTGGCGGTTCGCTGAAGCCTCCCTGCGGCTCGCGATCGCCCCGGCCCGCCTTTGACCGGACCTGCCACGTTGATCTCTCGATGAGAGACACGGTGTGGGTGTGGGAGGCGCGTCAGGCGCGGGCGGCACGTGGCAAGCCGGTGCGGCGCCACCGAGTCAGGCTCCAGCGCGTAGGTCCGGAGGTGGTTGATGGTGGAGACGGTCGCATCGGCCGCCGTCATGGGTCTGGATGTCCAGCGAGTTCGCGTCGAGGTATCGATCACGCGTGGAACGCCTCTGATACAGATCGTCGGGCTGGCCCAAAGCGCGGTGCGAGAGGGTAGGGAGCGCATCCGCGCGGCGGCGAGCCAGCTCGGGCTCCACGTCCCGGGGCTGCGCATCACCGTGAACTTGGCCCCAGCCGGTCTTCGGAAACACGGTGCGGCGTTC
>JBDHAD010000056.1:0-24065 GCA_039588215.1 Gemmatimonadota bacterium | reverse complement strand
TCGCGGACTACGCACGTAGACACCGTGGTGGATGGGCTCGCGGACGCGGGTTCGATTCCCGCCGCCTCCATCATCACCCGAGGCGCTGTCTCAAGGCGCCTCGGCTTTTTTTGTACCCGCGTAGATAGCGTGGGCGAGCGGCGAAGGGTGGCGATGCTGGACGACATAAAGCGGAAACTGTCGGATGAGGCGGATGGGCTGCTTCACGAGCTGAACGTCATACTCCCTCGAGAGATCGAGAAGGCGGCGGCGCAGGGCGACCTGCGAGAGAACTCCGAGTACGCCGCGGCGCTCGAACGACAGGGCTTTGTCCGAGCGAAACTCGAGTACATCGCCCGGCGGCTTTCCACGATGGGCGACATCGAGACTGACAAGGTGCCCATCGACCGTGTCGGGTTCGGTTCGCGTGTCACCGTTCGAGACGCCGAGGACGGAAGCGTCGAGGAGTTCACTCTGACCCTGGGTGACCACCTGGACTTCGAGAACTCGGAGATCTCCATGGAGTCGCCGATCGCGAGAGCCCTTCTTGGCAAGCGGCCCGGTGACAGCGTCAGCGCGACCCTGCCGACAGGGCCGCGCGAGTACGAGATCCTGGAGCTCCGGACGCTGCACGAGCTCTTGAAGGACGGCCGTCCGGCAAAGGAGTAGCTGGCGGCGCGCCGTGAACCTGCCCGAGCGCCTGTGAGCTCGGGTCGGGAGGTGATCGACCCGGGTCCTGCACGTCGCTTACTAAAAGACGCGGATCGGTGGGATGAAGCGCTTCGGGTCCTCGCGCAGATCCTGGAGCAATGCGTTCAGGTCGACCATGGTCCTCAACAGCTCCTCGTACAACGCTTCGTCGGTGATCAGTCTCCCGAGAGAGCCATCCCCGCGCTCGAACCTCGCCAACAACGAATCCGTACGTGTAGCGGATGAACTCAGCGCTCGGTACAGGGAGTCCGACTGCACGAGCCGCCCCAGCGTTCCGCTTCCCGAAACGAGCGCGGAGGTGAGCGAGTCGAGTCCCTCGGTCGCGCTGACCAGCCTGTGGTACAGCGTGTCTTCCTGGATGAGTCGACCCAGAAAGCCCCGACCCTCCGAGACAGGGCCGATCACCTCGTTTAACCCCTCGCTCAGCTCCACGAAGTTCCTGTACAACCGGTCGTCCACCAGCATCTGCCCCAGCGCTCCCTCACCGATGAGCAGGCTGTCCGTTACCGCCGAGAGGTTTGCCGCCAGAGCTGTCAGGTTCTGGACGGCGTCGGCGGCCTGACCGAGAAGCTCCTGGTAGTTGAGGGCGGGAGCCGCGGCCAGCGTGTCGCCCTCCAGGAGCACGGGTTGATCGGCCGATCCCGGCTCGATGTCGATCAACCGGTCACCGAGAAGACCCTGCGTCCTGACCCGCGCCCGCGAGTCCGAACGAACTTGATCCCTGATCTCCACGTTGACTGCGAGCCAAACCGCTACCGCCTCACCGGTGAGCGGACGGTCCTCGGGATTGATGAACTCGATGCGGTCCACCTGTCCGGCGTTCTGGCCGGCGACCTGTACGGGGGCCCCCGGAACCAGCCCTGCGGCAGATTCCATCAGCGTCACAAGCCGATACCGGGTGCCGAACACATCGCCGATGTCCCCGATGAAGAACACACCCAGCGACAGGATGACCAGCGATGTGAGGAGCACCAGCCCCACGCGGATCTGGTCCCATGTGACGGGTTTCGAGCGTCTCATCGTCTGCCTACGCGGTCCACCGCGGCTCAGTCCAGAAAGGCGCGTACATACGCATCATCGGACGCGAACATTTCTTCCGGCGCTCCTTTGAAGATGATCTCTCCGTCCAATAGGAGGGCGGCCTCGGTCGCGATCCGGACCGCAGAACGAATGTCGTGCGTCACAACCACGGAGCAAACCCCGAGCTCGTGACGAAGCTTGAGAATCAGCTCATCCACGGTGCGCGTGGTGACGGGATCCAGCCCGCTCGTGGGTTCATCGAACAGGATGATCGGCGGCTCGTGTGCTATGGCTCGCGCGACGCCAACCCGCTTCCGCATCCCACCGCTCAGCTCCGCCGGGAGCAGCTCGAGCACCTCCCGAGGATCCAAGTCGACAAAGCTGAGCACCTCCAGCACGCGCTCCTGGACCTCCTCATCGCTCATGCTCGTGTGCTCGTACAGGGGAAACGCCACGTTGTCGAACACGGTCAGTGAATCGAACAACGCCGAAGCCTGGAAGACCATTCCCATGTTCTCGCGGAGCTCCAGCACGTCCTCGTAAGAGACTGAACAAATATCCCGTCCGCCAACGAGGACTTCGCCCTTGTCGGGAAGGAGCAGCCTGAGGATCAGCCTCAGAATAGTCGACTTTCCAACGCCGGATCCGCCCAGGATGCAGAGTGTCTCTCCTCGTGCGACGCCGAAGCTGATCCCACGCAGCACCTGATTGTCTCCGTAAGCGAGCCACACATCTCGAAGCTCCACGGTATGAACGTCGGCCCCAACGTTCGCGGGCTCGGAGGCGAGCTCTTTCTGCACCTCGGCCCGTACTTCATCGACGAGCCGATCCAGCCCGTCCGCGGAGTCCGGTGTCGATCGTGGGTGCTTCATTCCACCAACAGCGCGATCAGGATCTGCGTCAAGAAATAATCCGAGGCGAGAATCAAGATGGAGGAAGTTACCACCGCCTGCGTCGTGGACCGCCCCACGCCCTCGGTGCCCCCCGCTGTCCGCAATCCGTAATAGCAGCTCGTCAGCGCCATGATCCCACCGAAGGCGATCGGCTTGACCAGGCCCTGGATCAAGTCGATCGGGATGTACCGCAGGACGAACCCCGTGTCCGCCAGGCTTAGGTAGACCGATCGCATGTACAAACCGGCCGTGAGATCCAGCTTCACGATCGCGATCAGCAGTCCACCCAGGATCGCGATCAGATCGGTGATGATCGTGAGGATCGGCAGCATGAGGACGGCGGCGAGCACGCGCGGTGTCACGAGCTTGCGCACCGGGTCGACGCCCATGGTGCGCAACGCATCCACCTGCTCCGTGACCTTCATGGCCCCGATCGCGGCTGCCATGCCGGCTCCCGCGCGCCCCGTAACCATGAGCGCCGTCAGCACGGGCCCCAACTCGCGGACCGCACTCGCCCCGACGAGACGACCGATGTAGATGGTCGCGCCGAACTGCTTCATCTCCACGGCGGATTGAAGGGCTAGCACCATCCCCGTGAACAAACCCGTGAGGACCACGATAAACAACGACCCGACGCCGATGGTGTCGAGTTGTTGGAGGAAGTCCCGAACGTAGGCAGGCTTCGTAAACGCCGTTCGGATCACCCGGCCCAGAAGGGTAAAGTACTCCTGCACGGCAAGAGCCACGTGGAAGACGGAATCGCGAGCTAGTCGCGCCGCGGAGCGGCTGGCGGAGGGTTGGCCCATGGCCTCGTCTTTTGACACTCGTCGGAAGTTGATCGTATTCTTCGCGCCCGGTTCCGGCCGGCGGACCGTGGGCCGCGCGCAGCGCCGGACCCATCCCTCGTGCCCGGACGTGGCGGAGGCTACCGGCACCCACCGACAGAACGCAAGATAACCGCATGGTCCCTCCAACACTTGCCCCGGCCTTGCTGGAGCGTGTCCTCGATGACACCGCCAGGCTACGTGTGTTGGTCGTTGGCGATATCATGTTGGATCGTTATCTGTCCGGCGAGGTCAGCCGTATCTCACCCGAGGCGCCGGTGCCCGTGTTGCACGCGGCGGCGCACCGCCGAGCGCTGGGTGGTGCCGCGAACGTGGCCGCAGGTGTGCGAGCCCTGGGCGCCTCCTGTCGTCTCGTAGGCGTGATCGGAGACGACGCGGCGGGGACGCACGTGCGACGACTCATGGAGCGGCGGGACATTCCGAGCGATGGGCTCGTGGTCGATCCCTCCAGGCCCACCACGGTGAAGCTCCGCGTCCTCGCTAGACACCAACAGATTCTGCGGATCGACCGAGAGTCTACCCATGCCGTAGACGAGGGTATTGCCTCCGCGCTCCTCGAGAGGGCCGGGGCTCGTTTGGCAGAAGTGGATGTCCTTGTGCTCCAAGATTACGACAAGGGATCTTTGCTGGTCGACATCGCGGCTCCACTCCTGGCCGAAGCTCGGACCAGAGACATCGTCTCGATCGTCGACCCAAAGCTGCGGAACTTCTTCATGTATCCCGGTTGCGATTTGTTCAAGCCGAATGGCACTGAAGTCGCAGCCGCGATCGGCCGGGAAGGCCCTCCAGAGACGCCGGACGAGCTCCGCGCGGTCGCCACGCGGGTTGGTTGCCGGCACCTCCTCATGACACTGGGCGAGCGAGGGATGTGCCTGTTAGAGGAGGGGTCGAGAGCGGTCGAGCGGATTCCCTCGCGCGCTCGCGAGGTGTACGATGTCTCGGGGGCCGGTGACACGGTGACCGCGGCGCTCGCGGTAGCGTTCGCCGCCGGTGCGACACCCTCCGAAGCGGCCCTGCTGGCCAACTTCGCCGCCGGCTTGTCCGTCGCGCGTCTCGGAGCGCGTCCGATCGGCCGACAGGAGATCAGAGCAGGTATGGAAACGAAACAGGAGTAGCGAGCGTGATTCAGGAACAGACCGTTGCGACCACTGAGGCCCCCGCAGCCATCGGACCGTACTCGCAGGGAAGCTGGGCGGGTGATTTGTTCTTCTCGGCCGGTCAGATCGGGCTCGACCCCGAGAGCGGCCAGCTCGTTAGCGATGACGTGGCGGTGCAGACTCACCGCGTGTTCCAGAATCTTCAGGCCGTCCTGAGTGCGGCCGGGCTCACGACAGCGGACATTGTCAAGACAACCGTCTTCCTGGCCGACATGGGCGAGTTCGGGGCGGTGAACGAGATCTACGCCCAGTACTTCGACCCGCCGTATCCGTCACGCTCGACAGTCGAGGCAGGGCGTCTACCCCGCGATGCGCGCGTGGAGGTCGAGGTCATAGCCCTACGCTCCGATTGAGTGGACCTCTCGGGGTACGGACTGCGACCGTGAGCGGGAGGATATGGGAGCGGATGGCGACTGGTGGGCGGCGCCCTCCTTTTCGCCACACTGTTGCCCGGCGCCGCGAGGGCCCAAACCCCCGAGCAGCCCCCTGTGGCGCCCGATACTACCGGGATCGTCGCCGACACCCTCCCGCCCGTCAGTCCGGTAGGCGCGCTTTTTCGCTCGCTGGTGCTCCCGGGTTGGGGTCAGACCGCGGTCCACCGACCCGCCCGTGGCGGCGTCTATTTCGCGGCCGAAACAGCCAGCCTGTTCATGGTGTTCAAGTCCCACGCGAAGCTCAGCGCCGCCCGGAAGGCGAACCCACCCAACCAGAGCCTCGTGGATAGCCGCACGGGGGAACGCGAGAACTGGATCGTTTTGTCCGCCTTCATCGCTTTTCTCAGCGGTCTCGATGCGTGGGTCTCGGCGCATTTCTGGGACTTCGAGCCCGAGGTCACGGTTCCGGAGGATGGCTCTCAGGGGATCGAGATCACCTACCGCATCCCGTTGAGGATCCCCTGACACTCCACAGGCCATCGCGGGATGAGAGCACCGCGCTCCGCTTCGCTGCCACGGGGTCTACGGATTCCGACGCACCGATCGGAGTGTTCGATTCCGGGATCGGTGGGCTCACGGTCCTGCGGGCCATCCACGAGCGCCTGCCGACCGAGTCCACCATCTATTTGGGCGACACGGCGCGGGTCCCGTATGGCCCCAAGTCACCGGATACGGTGCGGCGTTATGCGGCCGAGGCGACCGCGTTTCTGCTGCACCGAGACGTGAAGGCACTCGTGATCGCGTGCAACACCGCGACAGCGCACGCGTGCTCTATGATCGCGGAGGCACTCGAGATTCCCGTCATCGGCGTCGTCGAGCCCGGGGCGCGCGCGGCCGTACGCCGCTCCCGGGGGGGAACCATCGGCGTGATCGGAACGCAGGGCACGATCGAGAGCGGCACGTACGAACGGGCGATCCATGCGGAGAGCCCGAGCGCGATCGTCCACTCCACCGCATGCCCGCTGTTCGTGGCGTTGGCGGAGGAGGGCTGGGTAGAGGGCGAGGTCGCGCGCTTGACCGCGGAACGCTACCTGCGGCCTCTGCTGCGGACGGGGATCGACGCGCTCGTGCTCGGGTGCACGCACTATCCCCTGCTCAAGCCACTGATCGCACGGGTCGTCGGAGCCGATATCACGCTTGTCGATTCGGCGGAGGCCACCGCGGCGGCACTCGAGGACAGTCTGGAGCACGAGGACCTCCGCACGACGCGTCCAGAGCCCGAAGTACAGGAATACTTCGTGACGGATGACGCGGAGCGTTTCCTGGCGCTCGCGAAGCTCTTTCTCGGCAAACCGCTGGATCACCTGGAGCCCGTCGACCTCGGAGAGCCGACGACCCGCTGAAGACTGCGCCGTCTCGTACGCAGCCGTCGCTACCCGCGGCCCACCCTTAGTCCGGATCGCCGTCCCAGGTCAAGAGCTGAATGGAGTTCGGGTCGACAAGGGCATACGTCAGGTGGTGGATCCAGTCACCCGCGTTCAGGTAGAAGCGGCCCGGCTCGACTTCCCGCAGCTCCGGCCGGTGCGCGTGCCCGAATACCACCAACTGCAGCGACCCATCCGCACGGAGTATCCGTTCCGCGTGGGCCGACAGGTGGTCGGCCCGCGCGTCCTCCCCACCCGGCCCCGCCAGGTGCTTCTGCGATGTGGCACTCGCGCGCAGCGCGACGCGAGTCCCCAGGTCCGGGTGGACGAGACGAAAAAGCGACCTACCGGGACCGCTGCGCGTCAGACGCTTCAGGACCCGGTACCCCAGATCCCCCCCGCCGAGGCCGTCGCCGTGAGCCACGTACGCCGTTCGCCCCCCGACTTCGGTCACGATGGGCCCGTCCAGAAGCTCCAATCCGATCTCCTCCCGCAGGAAATCTCCACCCCACCCGTCATGGTTGCCGCCCAACAGCCGAACACGCACACCCGCGCCTACCACGTCGGTGAGGCGTCGAAGCGTATGGAAGTGGCGTCTCAGGATCACGGTGCGGTATTCGAACCAGAAATCGAACAGATCGCCGTTGATCAGCAGTTCCGCGGCCATCGACGGCACGCGCTCGAGGAGCGCGCCAAATGCCCGCTCGTTCGGAGCCGGCACGGCGCCCAGGTGCGCATCCGACACGATCAGCGTCGGTCTGGAGGTCGGTCGAGTGGCCATGGCGGCCAAGATACCCTGGCTCGGAGCGTTTGACACCGGCGGGAACGGCGGATACCCTCGCGACTCGCTCGCATTCGGGAGGTCGCGTGAGCCACACCCTCGAGCTTCGCGTCAGATACGCGGAAACGGATCAAATGGGGCGTGCGCACCACGCCCACTACCTGGTGTGGTGCGAATCGGGCCGCTCGGCGCTCATGCGCGAGGCCGGTGCATCCTACGCCCGGCTGGAGGAGCGCGGGGTGCGGCTTCCGGTCGCACGAGTCGAGGTGGAGTACCGCCGCCCGGTGGGATACGACGCGCTGGTGCTCGTAGAGACACGCGTGGGGGAGGTCCGCAGCCGCAAGGTCGCTTTCTCGTATCGGATCCTGAACGGTGAGGATGGAGAGGTGCTCGCCACCGCGGTCATCGAGCTGGTCTCGACGGACACAACGGGCCGTCCGACTCGGCTCCCACCCGACGTGCGCGAGCTTCTTGAATCGCTACGCGAATCCCACGCCGAAAAAGGCCTTTCTTGACCCGCTTTCTCGACGGCGTGTAGTTTCGGTCTGTGTGCGCATGGGATTCAAGGTCGCGGTAGCGCTGGTAGTCAGCTGGGCGGTCGGTGGCTGCGCCGCGTCGCTTCAGCGCGGTTCACCGCTCGCCGACCCGGCTGCCGTCGCTGCGCGAGCTCGGGAGAGCAGCGGTGCGGAGCGTCCATCTTGGGTGCGGTTCGAGTGGGAGTACGCGGACAAGCGCGGAAACCTCATGGGGGACGGCGTCAGCCGAGTCAACCCGCCCGACAGCTTCCGGCTCGACTTGTTCACGACCGGTGAGGGGTCGATGATTGCGGTGCTCGTGGACGATCGCCTGGAGACGCTGGGACAGATCGAGGACGTGGAACTCCCGGCGCCGGTCTTTCTGTATGCCATGGCCGGGATCTTCCGTCCCGGGAACACCCTACCGACGGCGGGTTTCGAGAGTGATGGGGCCGAGGTCCTCGAATACCCCGCACCTGACGGGGGGACGCGGTACTTTTTCTTCCGTGAGGGGCGGCTCGTGCGACTCGAAGAGCGGCGCGGCAACCGGCTGGAGCGACGCATCGAGATCGAGTGGGGACCAGACCCTGCTTGGCCCAGCGACGCGAGGTACCGAGACGATCTCACGCCAAACCGGGTTCGATGGGAGCTTGTTGAGGTGCGGGTGCGGGACACCCGCTGGCCCGCAGAGGACTATGTACTGGATTCGCCACCTTAGCCGGATCGCGCCGCTGGCGCTCGCGACCGCGTGCTACAGTTTCTCCGGTGGCGGCGGTCTGCCGGGCCACATCAGTACGGCATACGTCGAGCCCATCACGAACCAGACGACGCGTTTTGGTCTGTCCGAGATCCTCACCCAGGAGTTGCTGGATGCGGCTCGCGACCGCCTGGGACTCCGCCTGGCGGCTGAAGGGGACGCGGATGCGATCATCCGGGCGTCGATTCAACGATACTCCGACGACGCCGTCAACTTCGACGCCCGTGAGGGTGTGGGCGCCGATGTGTTCCAACGCCGCGTGACCATCGCCGCGCGCGTCGAGATCTACGACGCGACCCGAGACGAGATCATCTGGACAAACGCGGGCCTGACCGGTGTCGGTGAGTACGATCCAAACAGCGAGACCGAAGACACGGGCACGGAGGTCGCGCTCGAGAACCTGATCCAGAAGATCGTCGATGGCGCGCAATCCCAATGGTAGACGAATGAAAGACTCGTCGGGCAAAGTACGGGTCGGCTGCCTGCTCTTCGTGCTGCTCATCGCCGTGGCGGCGTACGTGGGCGTGGTGTACGTCGGAAGCGAGTTCGACTATCGATCCCTGCGCGGAGAGGTGCAGCGGCAAGCCGGCCTGGCGGCTCAAATGACGGACCAGGAGGTCCTCAGAGTCCTCCAGGTACGCGTCCGTGAGCTTGGGCTTCCCCAACAAGCCGAGCGCTTGGAAGTGCGGCGCCTCCCCGGGAACCGAATTCGGATCACCGGCCACTACTCCGACACGCTCAGATTCGTGAACCGGTGGGAGTGGGTGCGACCGCGTCGGATAAACGTCGAACAGGCGTTCTAGAGCCGCGTCGCCGTCCATGCTGACGCGAGCACTGCTGCGACCTCGGCTTCCCCGTGTGCCATGACCGGCTTTTTCCGCGTCGCGGTGCCGATGCGCCACCATGAGCCTCCTGCGGATCTACGGTTGAAGCACAGCATTGGTCTGGGTCTCGTCCTCGTAGCCGTGTGGCTTCTCCTGTCCGGCCACTACACCCCGCTCTTGTTGGCGCTCGGCGCATTGTCTTGCGGTGGCGTTTTGGCCATCTCGATCAGAATGAACGTCGTCGATCGCGAAGGTGCGCCCGTCGAGTTGCCCCTGCGTGCCCTCCGCTACCTCCCGTGGCTTCTGTGGGAGATCATGAAGGCCAACGTGGACGTCGCGGGTCGCATCCTCCATCCGCGAATGCCGATCAGTCCGACACTCATCAAAATGCGCTGCACGCAAATCCACGACATCGGACGGGTGATCTATGCGAATTCCATCACACTCACGCCCGGCACGGTCTCGGTAGACACCCACGGAGAAGAGATCACCGTACACGCGCTGACTGCCGAAGCCGCCGAGGACCTCCTCGAGGGAAGCATGGACCGACGCGTGACGCGCATGGAAGGGGCCCGCTGATGTACGTGGCCGCAATGGCGGCGATCCTCGTCACCATGGGGCTCGCCCTTTCTCGCGCCGCGGCCGGGCCGACCGTATTCGACCGCATCCTCGCGGTCAACATGTTCGGGACGAAGACCGTGCTGCTGATCGCCGTGATCGGATTCCTCACGCAGCGGCCCGACTTCCTCGATCTGGCCCTCGTCTACGCGTTGATGAACTTCATCGGCGTGATCGCCGTGCTCCGGTTCTCCCAGTACGGCCATTTCGCCGACCTCTCCGAAGACGAGACGGGCTGACCATGGATTTGCTGCTGGACGTCCTCAGCGTGGCTTGCCTCCTGGTCGGGTCTGCTTTCGCCGTCATCGGCGGGGTCGGGATCGTGCGCCTGCCCGACTTCTTCACCCGGATCCATGGCGCCGGGATCACGGATACGTTGGGCGCGGGGTTCATCCTGCTCGGCCTGATGTTCCAGGCCGAGCTCACGCTGATCACGGTCAAGCTCCTGTTGATCTGGTTCTTCTTGTTCATCACCAGCCCGACGTCGACACATGCGCTCGCGAAATCTGCGCTGACGCACGGGATCCAACCGATGCTGGCGGAAACGGAGGACGAGCCATCCCTGGGGTAGGCGCAGCGGAGACGCAGCTGATCACGGTCCTGATCCTGACGCTGCTCGGGCTCACGGCGATCACGATCGCTCGCATGCGCCAGCTGTGGGCCGCCGTGATGCTCATGGGGATCTACAGCTTCCTGGGCGCCTCGTGGATGTTGATCCTGGATGCGCCCGATGTCGCATTCACGGAAGCGGCAGTCGGGGCGGGCATCTCGACGTTCCTCGCGCTTGCAACACTCGCGCTCACGACGCGGAGGGCCAAAGGGCCGGTCCACCGGCCGCTCCTGCCGCTCGCGGTGGTCGTGATCACCGGTGCGACGCTCGTCTACGGCACGCTCGACATGCCCCACTTCGGGGAGCCGGATGCCCCGGCGCAGCGCTATCCGGAGCCCTCGTACATCGAGCGAACCGAAACCGAGATCGAAGTACCGAACGTGGTCACCGCGGTCCTGGCGAGCTACCGGGGCTATGACACGTTGGGCGAAACGGTGGTGATCTTCACTGCCGGGCTCGGGGTGCTCCTCTTGTTGCGGCGAGGCCGCTTCCGAAGAGGGGAGGTGGAGCGGGAACGGGCTCGAGAGGAGGAAGGCACATGACGTCGCAGATCCTGCGGGTCGTGGCGAAGTTGCTGGTCCCAATGATCCTCTTGTTCGCGCTCTACGTCCAGTTCCACGGGGATTACGGCCCGGGCGGCGGATTCCAGGCGGGTGTGATCTTCGGGGCGGGGTTCATACTCTATGGCCTCATCTTCGGCGTGGCCGCCGTTCGGCGCGTCGCCCGCCGGAAGCTGATCGAATCCCTCGTGGCGCTCGGTGTTCTGATCTACGCCGGCACCGGCGTCGCTACGATGCTGTGGGGCGGTAACTTCCTGGAGTACGCCGCCTTCAACGAGCATCACCCCGCGCACGGCCAGCATATCGGAATCCTGGTGATCGAGCTCGGGGTGGGTATGACGGTGGCGGCCGTGATCATCTCGATCTTCTTCACCTTCGCGGGTCGCGGGCGAGCCTGATGAGCACGGTCCTGGGGCTGTATAATTATTGGATCGTCATCTTCTTGATGATGACCGGTTTCTACATCGTCATCTCCCGCGAGAATCTCATCAAGAAGGTCATCGGCCTGAACATCTTCCAGACCTCGGTCTTCCTCATGTACATCACGATCGGCAAGGTGAGGGGGGGCACGGCTCCGATCGTGTCGGAGGAGTTCACGGTCTACACGAATCCGCTGCCGAGCGTCCTCATCCTCACCGCGATCGTCGTAGGCGTGGCGACGACGGCGGTCGCGCTCGCGCTGGTCGTCCGCATCTACGAGGCGTACGAGACGATCCAGGAGCACGAGATCCAGGAGCGGGATCCGCTCCCGTGATCGAGCAGCACCTCCCGATCCTGCAGATCATCGTCCCGCTGATCGCGGCACCGCTTTGCGTGCTGCTGCGGCACCCGAAGCTGGTGACCGGGTTCGCGATCCTCGCGTGCTGGGTGACGTTCGGTCTCGCGATCCTGTTGCTGGATCAGGTTCTCGCGTCCGGCGTGGTGACGTACGAGCTCGGCGGTTGGGCGGCGCCCTGGGGAATCGAGTACCGCGTCGATGCCCTGAGTTCCTTCGTGTTGCTCTTCGTGTCCGGAATCGGCGCGATCGTCATGTCGTATGCGCCGCGGAGCATGGCGAGCGAGATCGCGGAGCACCGCAGGTATCTGTTCTGCGCGACCTATCTCCTTTGCCTGACCGGCCTGCTCGGCATCGCGATCACGGGAGACCTCTTCAACCTGTTCGTGTTTCTCGAGATCTCCGCGCTGTCTTCCTACACGCTGATCGCGCTGGGCGGGAAGAGGCAGGCGCTGCCCGCCGCGTTCCAGTACCTCGTCATGGGCACGATCGGCGCGACTTTCATCCTGATCGGGATCGGTCTCATGTACATGATGACCGGGACCCTCAACATGGCCGACATGGCCGCGCGGCTGGAGCTCGCCGACGGCGTGCGAACGACGCTCGTGGCGTTCGGCTTCCTCTCCGTGGGCATCAGCCTCAAGATGGCCTTGTTCCCGCTGCACCTGTGGCTACCCAACGCGTACGCGTTCGCGCCCTCCGTCGTGACCGCGTTTCTGGCGGCGACGGCCACAAAGGTCTCGGTGTACATCCTCCTCCGGTTCGTGTTCAGCGTCTTCGGGATCAGCTTCGCGTTCGAGGCCATGCCGCTCGACGCGATCCTGATGCCCCTGGCCCTCATCGGGATCTTCGTGGCCTCGACGGTCGCGATCTTCCAGAGCGACATCAAACGGATGCTCGCGTATTCCAGCGTCGCGCAAATCGGCTACATGGTGCTCGGCATCTCCTTCGCCTCGATCACAGGACTCACCGCCGGCATCGTCCACATGTTCAACCACGCGCTCATGAAGGGGGGGTTGTTCCTGGCGATGGGCTGCGTCGCGTTGCAGCTCCGTTCCGTGGACATCGACGATATGCGGGGGATCGGGCGCCGCATGCCGTTCACGATGGCAGCCTGGGTCGTGGGCGGTCTGGGGCTCATCGGAGTACCGGTTACGGTCGGCTTCATCAGCAAGTGGTATCTGATCCAGGCGGCTCTCGAGAGGAATCGGTGGCCGGTCGCGGTGCTCGTGTTGATGAGCTCCCTCCTGGCCCTGATCTACGTGTGGCGGGTGGTCGAGGTCGCGTACTTCAAGGAACCGTCCGAGAGAGCGAGCGCGGCGAGTGAGGCCCCGCTCTCGATGCTGATCCCCACCTGGGTGTTGATCGGTGCCACGTTGTTCTTCGGGCTATCCACTTCGGCCTCCGCGGGGGTCGCGAGGCAGGCGGCGCGGATCCTCCTGAGCGGCTCCCCTTGAGCGCCACCACCGCGATTCAGCTCGCGCTGGCACTACCGCTCACCGGTGCCATCCTCACGGCACTTCTCGGGAGGCGCCCGAACCTGCGCGAGGCCGGCACGCTCTCCATCGGGGTAGCCACCTTTCTCGCCGTGGCCTCGCTCCTTCCGTCGGTGCTCAACGGGGGCCGGCCCTCCGTCCAGTGGTTCGAGGTCTTGCCCGGGCTCGCCATCGCGTTCCGCGTCGAGCCGCTCGGGATGCTGTTCGCGCTGGTCGCATCGGGGCTGTGGATCGTCACCTCGCTGTACTCGATCGGCTACATGCGGGCGCACGACGAGGATCACCAGACCCGATATTACATGGCATTCGCCGTTTCCATCTTCGGGGCGCTCGGGGTCGCGTTGGCCCAGAACATGTTCACGCTGTTCATCTTCTACGAGATACTGACGCTCTCCACCTACCCGTTGGTCGCGCACCACGGCACGGACAAGGCAATGCGAGGGGCGCGCACGTACCTCTCCGTGCTCCTCACGACCTCGATCGGATTCCTGCTGCTGGCCGTCGTGTGGACCTGGAGCATCGCCGGCACCCTCGATTTCACCGAGGGCGGAATCCTGGCCGGCAAGGCGGAGGAGCCCGTCATCCTGGCGTTGCTGGGCCTGTACGCATTCGGCACCGGCAAGGCGGCGCTGATGCCGTTCCACCGCTGGCTGCCGGCCGCGATGGTCGCTCCGACCCCGGTCAGCGCGCTGCTGCACGCGGTCGCGGTCGTCAAGGCGGGCGTGTTCACGGTGATGAAGGTGGTGGTCTACATCTTCGGCCTGGACCTCTTGCGCGACACGGGGCTCGGCGTCGGGCTGATGTATGTGGCGGGGGCCACGATCATCATCGCCTCGATCGTCGCGTTGACGAAGGACAACCTCAAGGCTCGGCTCGCCTATTCGACCGTGAGCCAACTCTCGTACATCGTGCTCGGCGCAGCGCTCGCGAACTCCTGGGGCGTTATCGGCGGGAGCATGCACATCGCGATGCACGCGTTCGGGAAGATCACGCTGTTCTTTTGTGCGGGCGCCATCTACGTCGCGACCCACAAGACCGAGATCAGCGATATGCGAGGCATCGGGCGGACCATGCCGGTCACGACCTTCGCGTTTCTGCTCGGCTCGTTGAGCGTGATCGGCCTGCCCCCGATGGGCGGGACATGGAGCAAGTGGTATCTGGCGCTTGGGGCTGCGGATGCACATCAGGTGCTGTTCCTGGGCATCCTGATGGTCAGCTCGCTCCTCAACATCGCCTACTTGATGCCGATCCCGATTCGGGGCTTCTTCTCCGCTCCTCCGGGAGATCGCCCGTCGTCGGGAATCCGCGAAGCACCGCTGTTCTGTGTGGTGCCGCTCTGCCTCACCGCCGTGGGGTGCATCGTGCTGTTCTTCTTCGCCGGCGAGATCGCACGGCTATTGGAACCTCTGGTCGCGGGCACTGCTGTGGCAGGCGGCGGTCCGTGAGGCCGCGGTCCGTAGGGGGAACGGGATGAGCCCCGGGCGGAAGCATTGGCTCGACGAGCCGCGCAATGTGACGAGGCTCGTGTGGACTCTCGCCAGCGTGTGTGTCGCCCTCGTGATCGGCGACTTGGCGTACCACAAGCACGTGCATTTCGGCTTCGAGGCTTGGTTCGGCTTCTACGGGTTCTTCGGCTTCGCAGCGTTCTTCTTCATCGTCATCGCCGGCAAGCATCTCCGGAAGATCCTGATGCGGGACGAGGACTATTACGATGAGTAGTCTGTCCGTCCTCCCTCCCGCCTGGATCCTGATCCTGGGAGCCCTCCTGGTTCCGCTCATTCGCGGCAGATCACGGATCGCGTACGTTCTGGCCCTCCCGGTACTCAGCTTCGTGCAGCTCCTGGGTCTCTTTGGCGTGCCCGAGGGAGCGCACCTCCAGGTCGAGCTCCTCGGATACACGCTCACGCTGGCTCGAGTGGACAAGCTCAGCCTCGTGTTCGGCGTGATCTTCCACCTCGTCGCGTTTCTGTCGATCATCTACGCGGCACACGTCAAGGACGCCGTGCAGCACATCGCCGGTCTCGTGTACGCGGGCGCCGGCATCGCTGCGGTGTTCGCGGGCGACTTGATCACGCTCTTCGTCTACTGGGAGCTAACCGCGATCGCGTCGGTCTTCCTCATCTGGGCGAGGCGCACCGAGCGGTCGTATCGGGCGGGGATGCGCTACCTGATCATCCAGGTGGGATCGGGTGTTCTGCTCCTCGCGGGAACGATCCTCCACTATCGGGCCACAGGATCCCTGGCCTTCGACCACCTCGGACTCGGCTCGCTCGGGACCGACCTGATCTTCCTCGCGTTCGGGATCAAGTGCGCCTTCCCGTTCCTGCACAACTGGCTACAGGATGCCTACCCGGAGGCCACCGTCACGGGCACCGTCTTCCTGAGCGCCTTCACCACCAAACTCGCGGTCTATGCGCTCGCGCGCGGGTACGCCGGCACCGAGATCCTGATCCCGATCGGGGTGATCATGACGATCTTCCCGATCTTCTTCGCGGTGATCGAGAACGACCTGCGCCGGGTGCTGGCCTATAGCCTGAACAACCAGCTCGGTTTCATGGTCGTAGGGATCGGCGTGGGGACGGAGATGGCGCTGAACGGGACGGTTTCACATGCCTTCGCGCACTTGCTGTACAAGGCCCTCCTGTTCATGTCTATGGGGGCCGTGCTCTACCGGGCCGGGACGATCAAGGCGTCGGAGCTGGGAGGGCTGTACAAGTCCATGCCCCTCACCGCCACGTTCTGCATCATCGGGGCGCTGTCGATCTCCGCGTTTCCGTTGTTCAGTGGGTTCGTCAGCAAATCGATGATCATCTCGGCGGTAGGCGAACATCACCTGACACTCGCGTTTCTAGGCTTGATGTTCGCTTCGGCCGGAGTGATGGAGCACTCGGGCATCAAGATCCCGTTTTTCGCGTTTTTCGCGCACGATTCCGGGATCCGGTGCAAGGAGGCCCCGGCGAACATGCTGATCGCGATGGGCGTCACGGCGGCACTCTGCATCGGGATCGGCGTGGTGCCCGGGCCGTTGTACAGCCTCCTTCCGTACGAGGTCGAATACCAGCCGTACACCGCTACGCACGTGATGACCTCGTTTCAGCTACTCCTGTGGGCGGCGCTGGCGTTCGCGGTCCTGATCCGGACCGGGCTCTATCCGGCCGAGACGCCCTCCGTCAATCTGGACTTTGACTGGACCTACCGCCGACTCCTGCCCCGTGTAGTCGGCGCGGTGGGCCGGGGTTTCAGGTGGGTAGAGGGCCGCGTGCTCGACCGTGCACAGCGGAACATCGGCAAGTTCCTCGACGGGGTATACCGGCACCACGGACCACCCGGCGTCTTCGCGAGAACGTGGCCGACCGGGAGTACCGTCCTGTGGATCGCGGTGATGCTCGCCGCATACCTGTTGCTCTACTACCTGCGGTGAATCTCTCGGGCCTGGAGCCACTCGATGCCGCCGGAAGAATCCTCGAGCGCGAGGAAGCGGTTCGCCGCTACGGCCCGAGCCGCTCGCAGAAGCTCGTGTTCACGAATGGCTGTTTCGACATCGTGCACCGGGGGCACCTGTCTCTGCTCGCCCGCGCGCGCGCGCTGGGCGACGCGTTGCTTGTGGGGCTCAATTCGGACGCCTCAGTCAGACGCTTGAAGGGGGTGGGTCGACCGGTTTTGCCTGAAGCGGATCGCGGCTTGCTGCTCGCATCCCTCCGCTTCGTCGACGCGGTCACACTCTTCGACGAAGACACGCCTCTGCAACTCATCGAGTCGCTGCAGCCCGACATCCTCGTGAAGGGGGCGGACTACCGCTTGGAGGATGTGGTGGGGGGGGACGAGGTGCGGGCGCGTGGAGGGAGCGTGGTCCTGCTCCCGCTGGAGCCCGATCGCTCTACGAGCGAGTTCCTCCGACGTCTGACGAATCGGTGACCCTTCCGGACCCGAAGGAATCCCAGCCATCATCGATGCGGCCGGGTTGGGCCGAGTCCGTTGCTTGACGCCCGGGCGTCCCGCCGTCCAGGTTGGTCGCCGTGCCGACAGGGTGCCGCTCCCGGCGGCGGTGGCCATGTCGCCGAGCGGTCAGATCAGATACGTGTACGCGAAGAAAGGGAAGGTCGGCTGATGTCGGAAGCGGGACCCGCCGCCGTGAGCAGGGGATCGAGCGCGAGCGCCTCGGGAAACCGAACCGCCAATGCGCGGGTCCGCGAGTCCCGGGAGCTACGTCAGCGTGTGGCCGACCACGTGGCGCTGACGAAGCCTCGTATCACCGCGCTCGTGCTCGTGACGGCCACGGCCGGGTTCTACCTCGGAAGTCCGGGTGGACTGGACCTCCTGCTCCTCTTCCACACCCTGTTGGGGACCGCGCTGGTCGCAGGCGGGACCAGCGCAATGAACCAAGTGCTAGAGCATGACGTTGATGCACGTATGGCACGCACGCGCGACCGGCCGCTTCCGGCGGGCAGGCTGAAGGTGGCGCCCGCGACCGTGTTCGCGGGCGGTCTCTCCGCGCTCGGAATCGCCTACCTCGTGCTCTCCGTCAACCTGATTACCGGCGTGCTCGCGGCGCTCGCGTTCGTTGTGTACGACCTCATGTACACGCCGCTGAAGCGCGTACATTCGCTCTCGACCCTGGTCGGCGCGATCCCCGGTGCTTTGCCCATCGCAGGCGGTTGGACGGCGGCCAGGGGTGAGCTCGGACCGGGCGCGTGGGCGTTGTTCGGCATCCTCTTCCTGTGGCAGTTGCCACATTTCCTCTCGCTCGCGTGGCTACTCAAGGACGAGTACCGGGACGCGGGGCTCCGGATGTTGAGCGTCGGCGATCCGAACGGGATCAGCACACGCCAGCAGACCCTGCTCTATACGCTGGCACTGGTGCCCGCCAGCCTCGTGCCCGCGCTACTCGGTCTCGCGGGCGCCGTCTATTTCTGGGTGGCGCTCGCTCTCGGAACCATATTCGTGTGGCAGACGTGCGTGTTCTTCGGTTCGACCTCGCGACGGACGGCGGGGCGGCTCTTCCGATACTCGGTAATCTATCTGCCCGTCCTCTTGACCGTCCTGGCGGTGGACAAGCTATGAGCCGGAGGTCTCGCTCGGGCGAACGGGCGGTCCCGGCACCCCACTACCGGAGGCCCGTATGAGCCTGACTGCGCGTGCCGTGCGGGACGGCATCGCCGCAGGTTTGCTGGCCGGGTTCGTCCTGGCCGTGTTGTTCTACTTCTACGACCTGGGGCAGGGGGCGCCGCTCCGGACTCCCACCTTCCTCTGGGGTGCGATCCTGCAACGGGGTGAGCTGGAGCCCACGGCGGGAGTCGTGATCGGATTCACGATCGTCCATTTCATCACGTGGGCAGCCCTCGGGCTACTCGCCTGTGTGTTGATCGGCTGGGCGGGTCTCCCACGCAACCTGTGGATCGGTGCGGCGTACGGGCTGTTCGCGTGCTCCCTGGTCTTCTATCTGGGCCTGATCCGCGCTCCGGTCGACCAGGTGCTGTCGGCGCCCGGGTGGCCCGCCGTCTTCTTCGGAAACGCGCTCGCCGGCGTGGTGATGTTCACTCACCTGCATTGGGTAGGCTCAGAACCCGGGGTCACCGGCTTCCTGGACTTCCTTCAGGCGCACCGTACGACGCGCGTCGGGATCGCGGCGGGCTTGATCGGTGCCCTCACCGTGGCCATCTGGTTCCTGATCGTGGACGCGATCGCGCGCGAGGCTTTCTTCACCCCCGCGGCGCTCGCGATGATCCTGTTCCAGAGCGGGGGTGGGGTCGACGGCGTCGTGGTCGGGGCCGGGCCCGTGTTCGGGTACAGCCTGGTACACTTCGCATTCTTCATCCTGTTCGGCGTGACCCTCTCCGGGCTCACCGAGCAGGTTCGGCGGTTCCCACCTCTGGTCTTCGGTCTCCTGATCCTGTTCGTGGTGTTCGAGGTCTTCTTCATCGCGTTGGTGGCGATTCTCGGGCGCTGGATCCTACAGGAGCTTGCGTGGTGGTCGATCCTGATCGGGAACGTCCTCGCGGCCATCACCATGGGAGCGTACATGTGGCGTGCGTATCCGGAGCTGGCCGGTCGACTGAAGGACGACGTGCTCTGGGCCGGCAGCAGCTAGGGTCCGCCTGCATTCAAGCGCAACCCGGCTCGGCTGCCGGCGCGGGTCTATGAGTACCGGTGCTCCCCTTCTCCTGGCGACGCGTAGCGAGCACAAGCTGCGCGAGGCACGCGATATCCTGTCAGGTGCCGGTGTCCGCATCGTGAGCCTGCTCGATGTCGGGCTTCCCGAGACACCCGAGGAGGCACACCTCGAGCCGTTCGACACCTTCGCGCAGAACGCCCTCGCCAAGGCGCGCCATTTTCACACGCTCTCCGGACTGTGCACGATCGCGGATGATTCCGGTCTGTGCGTGGACGCGCTGGACGGTCTCCCTGGAGTCCGCACGAAGCGATTCGCACCGGAGCCGATGGTCGCGGAGTGGGGAAGGGACGAGGCGAACAACCGGTACTTGCTCGAGCGACTCGCCGGAGTGCCGGATCTCGAGCGCGCCGCCCATTATCATTGCGGGATCTCGGTCGTCGATGACGACGGTGACACCCTCTTCGAGGGACAGGTGCACGGCCTCATCGCCAGGCACCCGAGGGGAAGCGGCGGCTTCGGATACGATCCGGTGTTCATCCTACCGGAGCACGGATTGACCTACGCGGAGCTCCCCTACGAGGTGAAGCGTGAGACGAGCCACCGGGCCCGGGCGCTGACCGACTTGCTGCGCTGGCTCCGGCCCCGGCCATCCCGGGCACGCTAAGGCGGACCAGGACTCCGGAGCGCGGCACGCACCCGCGTCGGTGACGCACCTGCGCTCAGAACGCATCTCTCTCCGCACAACTTGCGTATCGTGTTCAACGTTAGGTATCACCTGTCAAACCGTATTGCGGCAATGCGTTACCGCTTTTCGTGTTTGCGGGCTGAAGCGTGGCATACGCGTTGCCTACTCATGGAAGTGCGGGTTCTCCCCGGTGCGAGCGGTGGGCGCTTCGGGTGCATGGAGAGTTGAAGGGTGCGGATCGGGGTGCCGAGAACTCGGGGGACCCGCGGGTATCGTAAGGGCGAACGCGGCCAGAGCCTGGTCGAGTTCGTCCTGGTGGTGCCGGTACTCCTCCTCTTATTGGCCGGGATCTTCGATTTCGGTCGACACTTCTACGTACGCCTGACGCTGCGACACGCGGTCGCGGAAGCGGCGCGATTCGCGGTCACCGGCAACCAGCTCACCGACCCGGACACCGGTCAGCCCATGACCCGGGCGGAGTCCATCGTCGAGACCATCGTCGACAGGGCGGGTGATCTGAACGTCGACGTGAACGGGATTCGCCTCACGCCGCCCGACGGAGGGGCTCCGGGTGACGTCGTCCAGATCAGCGCGACGTACCGCGACCATTTCGTGATGGCTCCCGTTCTGCGCTTCTTCAGCACGGGGTACGTCGACTTCACGGTCGCCACCGTCGTTCGCAACGAACCGGTGTTTTGAGAGATGCATGCGACGCCTCGTGAGTAGGCCCTGGGCGCGCCGGCTGGCGCGGAGCTTGATCCGGTGCGAGCGAGGGCAGGAGCTCGTCGAGTTCACCATGACGATCCCGATCCTCATGATCGTCGTGTTCGGCCTCCTCGAAGTGGGGATGCTGTTGGACGTGGGGCAGTCGATCTCCGGGCTCTCCCGCGAAGGGGCCAACATCGCGGCGCGGGGGGCCGCGCTCGACTCCGTCGTTCAAATCACGATGGGGAATGGCGGCACGATCGGGCTCGGGGCCCGAGGCGGAACGATCGCCACGAGACTCCGGATCCAGGGCGGCTTCCCCGTGGTGGAATCCCAGTTCGCGAGCAGTGGCTTCATGGGTCTGAGCCGGCTGGGCGCCACTGGCGACTCGGTGACCGCGCTGGCGACGGCCGGGCTTCTGGAGGGCCAATCCTACCACGTGGTGGAGCTCTTCCTCGCGTACCAACCGTTTACGCCGCTGAGCAAAATGGTCAGCTCAATCGTTCCGGATACACTCTATGATCGATCCATCTTCTGATTCCGACCGACTTCGCGCCCACGAGCGCGACTCGTGTGCCCGACGGGCTGCCATGAAGGCATCCCCTCGAGCGCGTGCGGCGCTATCGGACGAGTCGGGCGCCGTGCTGGTTCTCCTCGCCGTATCGCTGTTCGTGATTCTGGGGGCGACGGGCTTGGCGCTCGATCTGGGGCGCGGGTATCTGGAGAAGCTGCGAGTCGGGCGCGCCGTCGACGCGGCCGCGCTCGCCGGTGCCCGGGCCCTCCGATTGGGACAAGCGACGGCGTTGAACCAGGCGAACGCGGTCGCTCGAGCCAACGGGGTCCCCGCCGGACCAGGCACCCGCACATCCGTAGCCTTCGGGACGAACGCCCGTGGCGAGAACACGGTCACGGTCTCCTCATCGCGTACGGTCCCGACGACGTTCATCCGGATCCTCGGCCATACGCAGATGGACGTCGGCTCTAGCGCCACGGCTGCGGCGCCACCGGTAGACCTCACCCTGGTTGTCGACCAATCCGGCTCACTCGAGCGTGAGAACGCGTGGGATGATCTCCAGGCCGCAGCGAGCTCCTTCGTCCGACAGTTCAACGATGGCATCGATCAAATGGCGTTGGTCTCTTTCCAGATCCGCGCCACCGAGCGGTTCCAAATGGGGCATGACTTTACCACGCCGATAGATCAGGCCATCGCTGCGATGAGCTCGGCGGGGGATACGAACACGGGAGAGGGGCTGCGGCTCGCTCATGGGCAAATGCAGCTCCCGGCCGTGCGGCAGAGCGCCGCGAAGGTCGTCGTGTTCTTCACCGACGGACGGCCCACGGCGGTGCGTGATGTAATCGGACCCCCGTTCGACCTGCAGGATCGCGTGATCGCGGTCTCGACGCGGGTCACCGGCAACGTTCGGGGTCTATTCGACGACCCCGACAACCTGCCCACCGATGTCATCGCGAATCCCCCCGATGATTGCCCGCGCGTCAACAACTGCTACGGGTGGAACGAGAACCGGGTCCGAAACCAGGGGCGCGTCCGCGGGGAGCAGATGGCGCGCGCGATACGCCAGGACGGGATTCTCATCTACACGATCGGGCTGGGTAACCCCAACAACCCCGACCCGATCCTGCAGCCCGATCTCGACTACCTGCGCAAGCTGGCCAACGAGAACGGCGTCGCGCACCCCAACGAGCCGCAGGGGAAGATGTACTTCGCGCCGACGGCCAACGACCTCCAGGCCGTATTCGACCAGGTCGCTCGGGACCTCTTCGTTCGCCTTT
Source organism: Gemmatimonadota bacterium (assembly GCA_039588215.1). Classification (GTDB taxonomy): domain Bacteria; phylum Gemmatimonadota; class Gemmatimonadetes; order Palauibacterales; family Palauibacteraceae; genus JBDHAC01. The sequence goes on along the minus strand of JBDHAD010000056.1, from coordinate 1,433 downwards.
CGCGCTAGCGGGGAGCGCGGTACTCGGAGAGGCGACCCGGTCGTCCCGTGAGAATACGCCGCCCCAGACCCGGGGGGGGGGTCAACCGCTGTCCCAGAGGGGCTGTGGGTGGGTCGATTGCCATTCTTGGTACATCGCCTGCAATCGAGCTACCACTTCAGGGTGGTCCGCGGTAAGGTTGGTGGTTTCTGAAGGGTCGCTGGCGATGTTGTAGAGCTCAAGCTCGCCGCCGTTGTGCTGCAAGAGCTTCCAGTCACCCTCGCGGACCGCAAAGTTGTTCTTTCGCTTCCAGAAGAGGGTCTGGTGTGGCCTGCCTTGTACGGTCCCCTTGAGATAGGGCGTGAGATCAACACCATCCAGCGGAGGCGTCTGTTGGCTGACGTCACCAGCAGCAGCTGCCAGCGCAGTGGGAAACAGATCCAGGGCGCTGACGGGATATTCGTAGACAGCGCCGGCCGGCCATTGCGCAGGCCAAGCGGCGACGAAGGGCACGCGGATGCCGCCCTCAAAGGGCTGTGTCTTGTTCCCCCGAAGCGGGTCGTTCCTGGCACCGACGAGCAATGGACCTCCATTGTCGTTGATGAAGACCACCATGGTGTTCTCGGTCAGGCCATGGCGCTCAAGGGCATCGAGGACTTGGCCGACCGCTTTGTCCAATGAGATGGTCATGGCCGCCAGTACGCGCCGGTTGGCGGCCAAGTCAGGGCTCACCTTCTCCAGCAATTCTGGCTGTGCCTGCAATGGTGTGTGTACGGCACTGAATGACAGATAGAGAAAGAAGGGCGCTTGGGCGTGGACACCAATGTAGGCCGCCGCTTCCTCGCCGAAGGCGTCCGTGATGTACTCGAAGGTTTCGGGAACTGGCTCACGGTCGCGGAGGAGTCGATTGAGCCTGGTCGACCGCCGTGATGACCCGGCGGGCTCTTGCTCGTCCAGTGGGCGGTAGGGACGGGAGCCCTGGAGAAAGCCATAGTAATCGTCGAACCCTCGAGCCAAGGGATGAAATTGGGGGGCATAACCCAGATGCCACTTTCCCACCCCGACGGTGCGATAGCCCCGAGCATGCAGCGCGTCGGCTAGGGTCACTTCCTCGACCGGTAGGCCGTTGGTCTCGGAATACACCGCCGGAATGTTCTGATGGTGTCCAAAGCGCTGTTGGTAGCGGCCGGTCATTAGTCCGGCCCGGCTGGGGCTACAGACGGAGGCCGAGACGTATCCCTGGGTGAAGCGCACGCCCCTTGCGGCAATGCGATCGATGTTTGGGGTGGGGAAGTGCTCGCTGCCGGTGAGGGAGAAGTCCGCGTAGCCGGCGTCGTCGGAGATGATGATGACGATGTTGGCAGGCCGACCAACCTCGGGACGCCCCCATTCATCGATCTCTTCCACGGGTTCCGGGGTCTGACAGGCCCCTGTGATGGCCACGAGGGCAGCGA
>JBDHAD010000055.1:0-63350 GCA_039588215.1 Gemmatimonadota bacterium | reverse complement strand
CCGGCTGGTGGCGGCGGACAGGGAGGACGGTGGGCCGCTCGGCGAGCTGGAGATCGCCGTGCTCGAGAAGGCCGAGGGGTTGGGCGAGCACTGCCTGTCGGGTGCGGTGGTGGATCCGGAGCCGTTTCGGAAGCTGTTTCCGGACATGCCCGATGCCCAGTTCCCGTTGCGCGGTCGGGTGAACAGAGATCGAGTGTACCTTCTCACCGAGACGCGGAGCGTGCGGCTCCCGACGCCACCTACCATGCGCAACCACGGACACCACGTCGCATCCGTGTGCGAGATCGTACGCTGGTTGGGCGAGCGCGCCGAAGAGATGGGAATCAATCTATTCACCGGCTTCCCCGCCGAGTCCCTGCTCATGCAGGAGGGACGCGTGGTCGGTGCGAGGACGACGCCAGCCGGTCTCGACCGAGACGGCAACGCGGGAAGCGGCTTCATGCCGCCGACCGACATCAGCGCGCGGGTCACGGTCCTGGCCGAGGGTACTCGGGGTCCGCTCACTCAGGCCCCTGGAGGCCGTGATCCACACGATGGGTTGGCCGCTACCACGCGACGCGTTCGGGGGGAGCTGGCTGTATCCGATGGCGGATGACCTGGTGTCCCTGGGTCTCGTGGTGGGGCTCGACCACCCCTATCGGGATCTGGATGTACATGCCCTCCTGCAGTCGTTGAAGCGGCATCCCCTGCTTGATGCCGTGCTGAGTGAGGGAGAGCTGGTCGAGTGGGGAGCGAAGACGATTCCGGAGGGGGGGTACCACGCGATCCCGGACCGTTTACACGGTGATGGACTCCTCATCGTCGGGGACGCTGCCGGACTGGTGGATGTGGCCACCTTGAAGGGGATCCACTACGCGATGCGTTCCGGGATACTGGCCGCGCAGGCCATCTACGGGGCCCTCGCCGCCGACGATCCTTCGGGGGCGCGGCTGGCCGTCTTCGACGAGCGCCTCAGAGCGAGCCTGGCCGCCGGTCCACTGTACCGGAACCGCAACATGCGCCTGGCCTTCAAGTCGGGTCTCTTCCGCGGCGGCGCGCGCGCTCTCGTGATGCAATTGACCGGTGGCAGGTTCCCGGGCGCGCGAGTCCGAACCGAGTCGGACGTGCAGGTCGCGCGAACCAAGCGCCTCGCGCATTCCTACGTGGCCGATGGAGCGCGAACATTCGACAAGGTGGATGCAGTGTTCCGCGCCGGAAACGCGACGCGCGACGACATCCCATCTCATCTTGTGGTGGGTGACGGCGTGCCTCCCGAGATGGCGGAGTTCTACGAGCACCTGTGCCCCGCGGGCGTCTACGAGCGGCAGGGGGACGAGCTCGTGGTCAACCCGCCGAACTGCGTCGATTGCAAGGCGACCGACATCGTTGGCCCACGCTGGTTACCGCGCGAGGGTGGAAGCGGCCCCTCGTACAAGCGCATGTAGGGTCAGGCGGTCGCCAGCGAGAGCCGCAGCGCATCTCGGACCTGCTCGTAACCGGTTTGCATCAGAAACGCGGGGTTCTTCCCATAACTTTTCGCGCCCAGGATGAAGAACCCCGGCTCGGGGTTCTCGAGCGCGTCCGCACTGAAGTCCCCCAACTCGAGACAGTCCACGGGCCCATCGCTCGCCGAGGCGAGCAGCGCTGCCGAGAGCTTCATCGGTCCGCGAGACGCGTAGCACTCGTGAATCTGCAATTGCCGATAGATCTCATCGTCGGGCTCGGAACCGACGTTTGCGACGATCCTCTCGTAGCGTTCGACGGTCTCTCCGCTTCGCGCGGATAGCCCCACGGCGTACCCATCATCCTGTTCGGAGACGTGTGCGAGTTGGGCACCCCCAAGCCACTTACACCCTTCCGGAGGAACTTCCGCCAGCGAGTTGGCCGCCTCAACGAGCGAGCGGCGCTCGGGTAGGGAATCTTCGGCGATCACCGCAATGGGTGGAGACTCAGAGCGTCGGGTCGCCCAGGTGAAGCGAGTCTTCCCGCGATCGCGGGCTAGCGCAGCGAGCGAGAGCACGGTTGTCGCGGCCGAATGCCCGCCCCCGAGGACAAGCGTGCGCACGCCCTCGTAGCGCGAACGGTCCCGCCCGAGCACATCCGGAAGCCCGTACTCGATCGAGCCGCGAAGCGACCGTTCGCCACGAGCCGGGGTGCCACCGGGGCCTGCCCAGTTGGGCCGACCGTACGTGCCGCTGCAATCGAATACACGCTGCGCCATGATCTCCACTTCGTCGCCGGGGGCCTGGCAGAGAAGACGAAAAGGTGCTTCTTGGCGGGTGGACTGGCCGAGGAATTCGCCCTTCAGAAAGTTCCCGCGGCTGATGGAAAGCACGCGATGCCGCTCCAGGAACTCGGCTCGCCGTGAAACGCTGTGTGCGAGTGGAAGCAGGTATCGCTCTCGAAGCTCGCGGCCGGTCAGAAGCTGCTGCGGGTCGGGCAGGTCCGGGCCCTCTGACTTCAGGAGAGCGAGCCCCGCAGGGCCCGCGTTCATCGCGAAGGGTGTGAACAGGCGCACATGGCCCCAGTCAGCCATGTATTGCGCGGGCTCTCGACGCTCAAGGACCACTACCTTGAGCCCACCCGCGGCAGCCGCCGCCGCGGCCTCCAGCCCGATGGGACCCGCACCGACGATCGCGAGATCGTAGGGTCTCATTCGATCACGATCGCCGGTGCGGTTTCGTGGCCTTTAGTCGCAGCGGCCCCGGTCGTCAGCGGCCCTCGCCCAGCAACTCGGCCAGGAGCGCATCGGCTTCGTACACGCTGCGCAGCGCTTCGGTGATGCCCGCGGAGTGGACGCCGATCGTTCGCCCGACCCGAGAGCGGAACAGGAACTCGTTCGGCAGCTGTTCGATGTTGCCATCGAACGCGAGACCCACGACACGAGCCTGCCGGTCGATCATGGGACTCCCGCTGTTCCCACCGGTGATATCGTTGGTGGTAACGAAGTTGAGCGGCGTATCAAGGTCCACCTGGCCGCGGTTCTCCGCGAAGCTCTCCGGCAGCGCCCACGGCATCTCGTTCTTGAAGTTGGCCGCCCGCTCGTACAGGCCGTAGAACGACGTCTGAGGTGGAGCGAACGTCCCGTTGTACGGATACCGGCTCACCACCCCATCGCTGATTCGAAGCGTGAACGTCGCATCGGGCGGGAGATCGGTTCCGAACGCGGCGAACAGCGCCTTCGCGAGGCGCTCTTCTTCCACGGTCTCCGTGGCCTGGATCTCATCCCATACCGGGGTGAGCTCGTCATAGGTCTCCACCATGGCCGCCGCGAGTCGAAGAAGCGGGTCCTCCGTCGTCTCGAGCGCGCCGACCCCTCCCTCCATGACCGCCTGATGGAAGGCCGGATCGCCGACGCGTGTGGACTGTGCGATACGGGCCGCCGCGTCCCCCAAGGACTCACCGGGTTGGAACGCGAGAGACCGGAACGGATCATCAGGTTCCAACCAACGATCCGCGATGGCCAGTCGCAACCCGAGGAGCCGGGTCGCGATGTCGGGGCTGATCTGGAGCGGGGTCGCGAGCGCTGCTTCGGCCTCCGCAAGCGCCTCGCCCCGGTACTCGTCGCTCCGCCCCATCTCGGGCTTGTCCATCTCTCGCACGTATCGCACGAGGTCGCCGGCTACCTGCGTGAGAGGGTTGCCTCCGAACCCGGGGTCATTGGCGTTCAAACGCGGGCTAGTGTGGAGCTTCTGGATCTGCAGGTCCGTCAAGCGGTCCCAGGTGTCTCCGTACGTCTCGGTCAACTCGGGATCTGCCGCGATCCTGCCGCGGAACTCCGTCTCCCAACGGATCTTCTGTCCCATCAACGTCGTGTCCCGCAAGCCACCCAGCTGCCCGACATACAACTTCAGACTGTTCTCGACGCCGAACAGCTGGTCGCGAACGCCCCGCTCGGCTTCGGGGCCGAACGATGCGATGTGCTGCAGGACCGCGCGCTGACCCTCGAGGATCTGGACGATGAACGGATGCCGGTACACCTGCTCGTACAGGAGTTGTGAGACCGTCGCCTGGCGGTCGGTGGAGCCCGGATTCCCGGTGACGAGCACCAGCTCACCCTCGTCAGCGCCCTCGGGATCCCACTCGAAGAAGTGGGGTGTGCTCGCCGCCTGCACGCTGTCGGGCTCGTACGCGCGCACGAACGCGACATCCAGCACGAAACGTGGGTAGGTGAAATTGTCGGGGTCCCCGCCGAAGAAGCCGGCCTGAAGCTCGGGGATGAATACCAACTTCACCGGGCTGAGCCGCTTGTACTCGTACAGCTGATATTGCCCCCCGTGGTAGAGCGACACGACCTGGCACTCCAGCCCGGAGTCGCTCTCGCACTCCTCTTCGATGCTGTCACCCGCCGCGGACTGGGCCTCGGCGATCTGGGTGCTGGAGCCGCCGGCGGGCGCCGCTGCTCGAACTCGGTCGGTCACGCTCGAGATCCTCACGAGCTGATCGAGATACAGGCCCGGGCACAGGAGCTCCTCCTCCCGAGAACCGGCGTAGAACCCCGTCTCCACGTGGTCGGTGGCGGCCGTCGACACCGCCTCCGCACAACTCCGCGCGCAGTGGTGGTTCGTCATCACCAGTCCATCCGGTGACACGAACGAGGCCGAGCAACTCTGTCCGAATCGGACGGACGAGAGCCGAACGTGCTCCAGCCATTCCGGCGTGGGCTGGAACCCGTACGTCGATTCCCAGTATTCGAGCGGCGGGTTCTCGAACGTCCACATCGTGCCGGTCTCGACTCCCGTCAGAGTGGCGCTCTCCGAAACGCGGAGCGCCTCGGCGGATGGCTTGAGCCGGACGGTTTCGTCCTGGGGTGCGGGATTCGCCTGCTGATCGGCCAGGAGCACCGAGGCCGAAAGCGCACCGGCGCCCGCACCCGCGGCGATCATGTATGCGAGGAAGAAGCTCGCGATCGTTGTTCGTATCGAGCACGACATTCGTCGACTCCTCCGTGGGAGTAGCGTGACGTTCGCTCGCGCACGCGAGCGCCACTAGCTAGCCGGTCGCTGAGGAACAGAGTTCCTCGTGTCGGTCTTACGAGAACTTTGCGCGCGCCGCACACGAGTTCCTCCACGACCGGCCCACGGCTATTCTAGGATCGCGGCTTCGACAATCCTAGTGTGGTCCGATAAGTTGGCGAGCCACGTGTCGGCCGATCGGCCGATCAGCCAGCCATCGGCGTCAGCAGCCGAGTCGGGATGGGGAAACGCTACAGCGGAGAGCACAGGGGAAGAGTCGCCGATCTCTTGTGGCCGGTGACCAGTTTTCTGGTCGTGAACCTGACGCTGCCCGTGTTCGTCCTGATCTTTTGGGTTCTCAACCGCACTCGGGTCATCGGCCGGCACCGCGTTCCGCTCGAACGCAACACCCTTCTACTGTCCAACCACCAATCGATGATCGACAGCTTCGTCGTCGGGATGGGGGCGTTCTTCATTCGCCACTTTCAACGACCCTACCTCATCCCGTGGCACCCGGCCGCCGAGGAGAACTTCTTCCGGAACCGCCTTTTCGCCTGGTTCTTCGATCAGCTCAAGTGCATTCCCGTTCGGCCGGGGCGGCGGGATCTCAAGGCTGTGTACCGGTCTATGCGGGCCCTCAGCGATGGGACGCTGATCCTCTTTCCGGAGGGTACGCGGAGTCGCGACGGCTCCATCCGGAAGGGGCGTCCCGGTGCCGGGCTCGTGATTCTGGGGAACCGGCCGAGGGTGATTCCAGTCACGATCGAAGGGATGGACGAGGTGCTACCGGTAGGACGGTGGCTCCCTAGAATCGGGAAACGGGTGTACGTGTACATCGGGAAGCCCCTCGATTACTCGGAATTCGTCGGGGGTGCTCGTTCGAAGGAGACCGCCCAGAAGGTGGTCGACAAGGTGATGGATCGACTCCGATTCCAGCGCCGGGTGATTCGCCGCCTGCGGGGACGGGGAATCTGATCCGTTCCCGACTCCAGCGGAACTTCTCGGCGACCTGCCGTGATCGATCCAGCCCACCCTGGACACCGGGCCGCGTCCCCCGCATCCTTCCGGCCATGTATTACGTATGGCTAACGATTCTTATCGGCGTGTTGATCGCCGGCCTTTTCGGCGCGGGGTTCGCTCTGGGGGGACGTCTTCCGGAGCTCGATCGCCGTGAGGAGGAGAGCGAAGGCTCCTGACTCCGCGGGTCCGCACGTCGAGGCGACTCGTCGACCTGCCGTCGGCTCCTACCGAACCCGCGATGTTCCACTGGCCGGCTCGCATCCCGTCGAGGCGCGGGATCCGGACCCTACACCTTCCAAATCCCCCCCCCAGGACCTAATTTGTCTCTCTTCGTTGGAGCAGTTCCTCCAGCGTTGGAGCAGTTTCTCCGGCCTAGACTAAAAGCGAAGGTAGTCATGACAAAAACTTTCCGGGACGAGCAGGGACGCCGCTGGAAGGCGTGGTTGGCGACACGTGAAGTCTTTTGGCCCGATCCCAAAGAAAAAAACCCGGACCCGGATTCGGAGGCCGTTGTCTTCGTATGCTTCTCCGACCCTCACCAGCCGCAACGACGGGCGCGGCTGCCCTCCGGCTCCTTCGAGGAGCTGAGCACCGAAGATCTGAGAGCTCGCTTCCTGAAAGCACCGGTGGATCCTGCCATCCGCTAGTAGCGCTTCTCTGGGGGCGCGGGAATCTCCGCGCTCCCTCCCACACGCATCAGATATCTCAAAAGGGACTCGAATGACCGGACCGACGATAGCGAAGGGACTCGAAGGCGTCGTCGCCTCGCAGACCTCGCTCAGCTTCATTGACGGCCAGCAGGGGATCCTGCTCTACCGCGGTTTCAGCATTCACGATCTCGCGCCCGCCTCGTCGTTCACCGAGAGCGTGTACCTGCTGTGGAACGATCGTTTGCCGACACGAGATCAGCTCGCCGCCTTCGACGCGGAGCTCGCCAGCCTCCGGAACGTGAACCGAGCAACGGTGGAGGTCCTCCGCTCGCTCCCGCGCGACACGACACCGATGGCGGCCCTCCGGACGGCGGTGTCCACCGAGGGGACCCTGGACCCGGACGCGGAAGACAGCTCGCCGGAGGCGAACCTACGCAAGTCGAAGCGCCTGGTCGCGCAGATGCCGACCATGATCGCCGCGTTCCATCGCTTGCGGGCGGGCGCCGAGCCCATCGTGCCCGATCCGGATCTCGATCACTCGGCCAACTTCCTCTACATGTGCGACGGCGAGAGGCCGCCGGAGAAGGCCGCCCGTGCGCTGGACCGGACTCTCCTCCTATACCTGGATCACGGCTTCAACGCGTCGACATTCACCTGCCGCGTGATCGCAGCGACGCTTGGGGACATGCACTCCGCCGTCACCGGAGGAGTCGGCGCCCTGAAGGGGTCGCTGCACGGGGGCGCCAACGCGAAGGCGATGGACATGCTTCTGGACATCGGTGAAGTGGAGGGCGTCGTTCCGTACGTGGAGCGAGCCTTCGAGGAGAAGCGGAAGATCATGGGCTTCGGCCATCGCGTCTACAAGACGGAGGATCCCCGCGCCACCCATCTACGCGAGATGTCCAAGACGCTGAGCGAGGAGTTGGGCGACCCGAAGTGGTACGAGATCTCGCGAGAGCTGGAAGACCAGTTGAGGGACCGAAAGGGACTGAACCCGAACGTCGACTTCTACTGCGCGACGGTCTACTACGCGCTGGGGCTGCCGACGGACCTCTACACACCGCTGTTCGCGATGGGGCGCGTCGGTGGCTGGTCCGCACACGTCATGGAGCAACACGCGGACAACCGCCTGATCCGGCCTCGAGCCGAGTACGTCGGTACGAAGGATCGCGAGTTCGTTCCGATCGATCAGCGCTAGCGGCCGCCCGAGTCGTTAAGCGGCCCGCCACGGGCCAGCGCGTTTCACGCGTGCGCAAAGGTCAGGGAAGCGGGTCGATCGGCCCGCTTTCTTTTTGTGTGGCGGACTGGCTAACTTCGCCCCGCTGACGGCCGTGGGTGCTAGGAGAGGCACGAATCGAGGATGAGCGAACTTCAGATCCGGGCGGGCGCGATCGAGGAGCTGGGTGTCGACGTGGTCGCCATTCCGCTGTTGAGAAGCCCCGGCGCGGAAGAGACCAGCGAGGCACGCGATACCTGGTGGGGCAGCGCGATCGGGCGCGTCCTGGACCGGGAACCAGCACCGGGATCGGTCCGCGCGTCATGGGCGGCGGTCGGCGAATCGGGGCGGCCGGACGTGCTCCTCGTCCATGGAAAGAGCGATGAGCTTGGCAGGGCGGACTGGCTTCGCCGTGCGGCCGGGACCGCGGTCAGGGTCGCGCGTGAGCGCGGCACGCGATCCCTCGCGTTCCGTCCTCTCCCCAAGGACACGGAGGCGGAAGCGTGGCAGGCCGCGGCCGAAGGCCTTCTGCTGGGCGACTGGAGCTACGACGAGTTGCGAGACGCCCGCACAAGCGGAATTCCACCGCGTCCTGATCTGCGAGCGCTATGGCGGACTGCCGCGCCCGATTCCGATGTGGCCGCGCAGGATGCGGCGGTCCGACGCGCGCAGATCCTGGCGACCGCGCAGAACGGAGTCCGCGAGCTAGTAGCCCAGCCGGGTAACATCGTGACGCCTCGTTTCCTGTCCGCACGCGCGCGCGAACTAGCCGAAGAGGTGGACCTGCGCGTGCAGGTTTGGGGAGTCGACAAGCTACGCGAGGCCGGCTTCGGCGGGCTGCTCGCGGTCGCTCGGGGATCCGAGCAAGAGCCTCAGTTCATTATCCTCGAACACACAGGAGAAGGTGGGGATCCCTACGTGGTGGTGGGTAAGGGCGTCACCTTCGACGCCGGAGGGATCTCGCTCAAGCCCGCGAGCGGCATGGAAGACATGAAGTACGACATGGCCGGCGCGGCAGCCGTGCTCGGTATCCTCGAAGCGGCTGCGCGGTTGCGCGTCCCGCAACGCCTCATCGGGCTGATCCCGGCGACGGAGAATCTCCCATCCGGAACCGCGCTCAAGCCGGGCGACGTCATCCGGGGCGAATCGGGCAAATCGATCGAAGTGGTGAATACTGACGCCGAGGGAAGGTTGATTCTCTCTGACGCGCTGAGCTATTCGCAGCGACTCGGCCCTCGAGCGGTCATCGATCTGGCAACCCTGACCGGTGGCTGTGTGGTGGCCCTGGGTCACCAGGCGATAGGGCTCATGTCCACCAGCGATACGCTGACGGCGGGCCTGTACTCCGCCGGTGTCCGGACCAGCGAGCGCGTGTGGCGGCTCCCGCTGTGGCCCGCGTACCGATGTCAGCTGGACTCCGACATCGCGGATCTCAAGAACGCGGGAGGCCGTCCGGCTGCAGCGATCACCGCCGGTAGCTTCCTGCAGGCCTTCGTGGGTGACACCGAGTGGGCGCACCTGGACATCGCCGGAACTGCATGGGCCGAGGAGGCGGGCGGCTATCAGCCGAAGGGAGCCACGGGCGTGGGGGTGAGGCTCGTGCTGGAGTGGCTACGGGACGCGGCCTGACGAGCGGCGCGGCGCGCACGAGGGCGGAACTCGTGCCGGCGAAACCGACGCCGCGAGTGTCGTCCCCTCCCGTGTGGCGCGTGCTCCGTACGTCGGTGAGGCATCTGTTTGCGACCCTTGCTCTTCTGCCGATCCTGACACCCTCTCCCCTGAGGGCTCAGGAGCCAGTACCCGCCGACACGGTGCGCGCGGATACCCTGATCGAGGTGCTCCCGGACTCCGTACGTGAGGTTTTCGCCGAGCCGGATTCCGCAGGACCGGTCGCGTTTCCGGCCCGGCTCCTCCCGCTCCGCGGCGAGGCGTACGCGGCATACGAGTGCGACCATGCCTGCTTGCAGGCCTCGACGGCGTTCTCGCTCCTCGAACTGCTTCAGGAGACCGTTCCCGGCATCACGACGGTGCGACCCGGCTTCTTCGCCGGTCCGCACTTCGCACAGCACGGTCCCTACGGGCCCGGCTTCGTGCGGCTGCTCATCGACGGTCGAGAGATACCCAGCCTCGAGGCGCGCTCGACCGATCTGCGTCGCGTATCGCTGGTGTACATCGAGCGCGTTCGGGTCACCCGCGATGCGGATGGGCTGATCGTCGATGTAGAGACGAGGCGACATGCGAGCGACGCGGCATACTCGCGAATCTCGGGCGGTACCGGCGAGCCGAGCGCCCAGGTGTTGAATGGGACGTTCACCAACGGCATGGGTCGGAATTTCACGTTGGAGGGTGCCTTCGACCTTCAGGATGTCGGTCAAGGCGGCGTCGAGAACGACCGCTTCGATGTATTCGCCCGGTTGAATTGGGTGCCGGGAGGAGACCGCTTCGGGCTGCAGTTCGAGTACCGGAGCGAGTCGGTCGACCGGACTGCCGCCGATACCGCCGACATTGGGCGGCGCCAGCTTCTGCTCCGGAGCCGGTACGACATCTCACGCAATCTCCAGCTGGAAGCGTACTATGCGACCGCCGGGCTGCGCCTGGCCGACTCGACCCTTCGCGAGACGAACACCGTGGGCGTGGAGGTGTCGGCGCGACCCGGCGATGCGAGCCTGGCTGTCGGATTCAGCTCGACCGGAGGCGGCGCATACCCCTCGCTGGATGCCCACCTGACCGGCGGCTACGCGATCGGCGATGGGCTGATGTTCGAGGCAGGTGCCGGGTACCAGAGCTGGGATGGGTTCACGACGTCTCAGTTGCGGGCGGCTTTGGCGTACGCGCCACCGGGATTCCCGATGGTGGTGCGCGCGGACGGCTCGACCGGTTCCCGAGGGATCCCCGTGCCTATCCAGGAGCGAGCGGATAGCGTCTCGTTCCATGCCGTAGGTTTGTCGGCCGAGGTCGAGTTGGGCCCGTACCGGCTCAACGGGCGGTATGGGATCCAAAACTTGAGCCGGCAGTTGCCGTTCGGGGTCGGTTTCGACAGCCTGCTCGTGGCGAGCGGGGAGCTGGACGTGAAGTCCTGGGAGGTCGGTGTACACGGTCCGCTGATCCCGATCGGCGCGCTGATTCCAGGTTTGGCGCCGATCCGTTTGACCGGCAACTGGCGGCACCAGGATGCCGGTGGCGTGGTTGCCCTTTTCCTGCCGACCAGTCTCGCGAGAGGAGAGCTGCTCCTTCGCGACGATTTCTTCTCCGGCAACCTCGAGCTGTGGCTGAGTGCCTTTGTGGAGTACCGAAGCGAGACGCGATCAGCACGAGCGGGAGCTACCGAGCCCGTGCTCCAGTCCTCATACACGTGGACGGGGGGACACTTCATGTTCAGGATCCGTGACTTTCGGTTCTTCTGGCGACTCACGAACCCGACCGGTGTGCTCGTCGCGGATGTTCCCGGAGCCGGGTTCCCTCAGCTGGTGAGCGTCTTCGGGATTCGGTGGGAGTTCTTCAACTGAGGATCGCGCCTGTGGAAGCAGGATTCCCGAGGTCAGCCTCCCATGGCGGGCGGGGGGGTGACACTGCTCGGGTCCTTCGGCGGCCTGCTGGGAGTGTCACATACCATGATTCGCAGCATGACGGGGTACGGCACGGCGAGCCAGGCGCTGCGTGGCGGCGCGCTAACCGTGGAGGCGCGTTCCGTGAACTCGCGCCACCTGAGGCTCGTGCTCAAGGGCCCCCCTGGAAGCGAGGCGTGGGAGCCATCGCTACGTGAGGTGGTTGGGCAACGCGCGAAGCGAGGGCGGGTGGAGGTGTCTTTCGTGTTGGAGGAAGTCTCGGCGCTGTCTTCCGGCTGGGTGCTTGATAAGGGACGCATCCGCGAGCTGTTGGACGGGTTTGAGGAGCTTCAAGCGAAGTTCGACGTCCCGGGTACGCCGGACATCGGCACGCTCGTACAGATGGGTGGTCTGTTTCGCGAATCGATCGGAGATACCGAGCGGTTGGCGTTCGAGGATGTCCGCGATGTCGCCGCGCGAGCGCTCGACGGCCTGATCGAGATGCGCGAACAAGAGGGAGCGCGCCTCGAGGACGACCTCCAGGCACGAGTCGCGGCCATCCGAATGGGTATCGCGCGGGTGGAAGAGCTGGCTCCGCGGCGGCTCGAGCGCGAGCGCGAGCGGCTCCGCCTGGCGGTGGCGGAGATCGCCGACGCTCGGGACCTGGAGGAGGATCGCCTCGTTCGCGAGATCGCGCTCATCGCAGATTCCTGGTTCAGGAGCTCCAACGCGAGGTCAACACCCTCGGCGCGAAGGCGAACGACATCGAGATCTCACGTTGCACCGTCGAGATGAAGAACGAGATCGAGAAGCTCCGTGAGCAAGTGGAGAACGTCGAGTGAGGTGCCGGCCGTGAGAGAGCTCCGTGCCCGTGCTTTTCCGGTTATCCTCGCCGGACCTTCCGGCGCCGGTAAGACGACCATCCGCGACCGGTTACTCGGTACGGGAGAAGGCTCGGGCGACTGTGCCTTTTCGGTCTCCATGACGACGCGAGCGCCTCGGCGGGGTGAGCGGGAGGGCGAGGACTACCTGTTCGTGACTCGAGAGGTTTTCGAGCACCGAATCGCGGCGGGTGAGATGCTGGAGTTCGCGGAGGTACATGGAGAGCTGTACGGCACGCCGCGGTCGAACCTGGACGAAGCGCGCGCAACCGGCGTCCACCTGTTGCTCGACATCGACGTTCAGGGAGCACGGCAGGTCCGGCGATCGGTGTCCGATGTCGTGTCGATCTTCGTGCTCCCGCCATCCGGAGAACGGGTCATCGCGCGCCTCCGATCTCGAGCGAGCGAGACCGAGGTAGAGTTGCGGGCGAGGCTCGGCAACGCGGTGGCCGAGCTGGAGGCTGTCGCTGAGTTCGATTACGTCGTCGTGAACGACGATCTGGAGGCGGCGATCGACACCGTGGTGGCGATCATTGCGACCGAGGAGAGAGCGGTCCGACAGCTCGGGGACGGTGCAGTCGCGCGCGCGACCGAGCTACAAGGTGAAATCCGGCGCGCTTTGGAGTAGTATTAAAGTCTTACCCGTTAGCCTGCCGCGGAGCCCCGACGGACACCGTCTCGCTCCGCTTGCGGACGCGCCGCTCAGGAGTACGGGTTCCAAACGACCGCGGACCGCACGCGACACGAGGGAACGAGCCATATGAAGGTGTTCACGCCGGAAGAGCTGGCCGGCACCGCCAGCAACAAGTACTTACGAGTACTCGTCGCGGCAAAGTATGCCCGCGAGTTGAACGCGCTCCCCCTGGAGCGCTCGCCCTACGGGCCCGTCAAGCTGACCACCGTATCGTTGGAGGCGCTCACCTCCGACATGCTGGAGTACCGCCTGGTTCGAAAGCGGGTCGGCCCGGTGGGCTGACCCGCGCCGTGCAGGCCGCTGAGGAACTCGAGCGGGTCGCGCGCATGGGTCTTGTGAGTCGAAGACAAGGAACGAGGAGGAAGGCGATGCCGTGGCATCGTCGTCGACGAGAGACGCCGTATTCGGCCACAACCGGAGCGAGCGCAGCGGGCGGAGGTCAGCCCCAGCTAATCCCCATGCGCCCACCGGGTTACGGCGGCGTATGGGCATCTCCTGCGTTGTCACTCCTCCCCGATGGCTCACGACATCGCGTCGTCGCGCCGCCTTGGATCTGCCCGCACGGCGCTCGTAACGCGCCCCACTCGAGTTCCTCAACGGCCTGCTGACGGGAGTCGCGGCCATGCGACCGTTCGACGGGCGCAGGATTCTCCTCGTCGTCTCTGGCGGGATTGCCGCCTACAAGAGCGCCTACCTCACTCGCCGTCTCATCGAGGCGAAGGCCGTCGTTGACGTTGTTCTGACGGACGGCGCGCAGCATTTCGTGGGCCCGACCACGTTCGAGGGGCTAACGGGGAGGAGCGCCTACTCGGACCTCTGGTCGCGACCGATGGCTCACCTGGACCTCGGACGGGACGCCGACGTGGCCGTCGTTGCTCCGGCGACGGCCGACATCCTGTCGAAGCTCGCGCGAGGCGCCACGGACGATCTGGCCACGGCCACGATGTTGGCGGCGGCGTGTCCGGTCGTCGTATGCCCGGCGATGAACACCCGGATGTGGGAGCATCCCGCGACGGCGAGGAACATGGCCGCGCTGCGCGAGTTCGGTTACGAGCAGGTGGGTCCGGTGTTCGGCGCGCTCGCCGAAGGCGAAGTGGGGGGTGGACGCATGGCGGAGCCCGAGGAGATCCTCGCCGTGCTCGGGAGAATCCTGGAGCCGGATTCGAGCCTGACCGGCACGCGAGTCGTCGTGACGGCGGGTCCGACCAGGGCGCCTTTGGATCCAGTGCGGTTCCTCGGGAACCGGTCCTCCGGGAGGATGGGCTTCGCGCTCGCCTCGGCCGCATGGCGCCGGGGCGCCGAGGTCACCGTGATCACCGGGCCGGGCCATGCCCTTCGGCCCAGGGGACCGCGCGTCGTGGAGGTCGAGACCGCTCAGGAGATGCTATCGGCGCTCGAGACCGAGTTAGACGAGGCAGCGGTCCTTCTGATGGCTGCCGCCGTCGCCGATTTCGAGCCGGCATCGATCGCACCCTCGAAGATCAAAAAGGGACCGACCGGGGGGTTGTCCCTGGAGCTGGATCGGGCACCGGATCTGCTGGTATCGACACGAGAGCTCAGAAAGAAGGCAGGGATCTTGAGCATGGGTTTCGCGCTAGAGACCGAGGATGCGCTCGAGAACGGGCGAGCGAAGCTCGAAGCCAAAGGCCTCGATTTCATCGCGATCAACGTGGCGGGCGAGCCGGGCGCCGGGTTCGACGTCGAGACCAACCGCATCACGCTCTTGGATCGGCTCGGTCACACGGAGGAGCTCCCGCTCATGTTGAAAGAAGAGCTGGCGGACCGTCTGTTGGATCGAGTCGAGGAGGTGTTGTCGGAGTGAGTCGTCCCGCCGCCGATGTGGTCGACCTCGCACGCCGCTACCTGGAGGGAATCGGCCGCCTAGGCGAAAAGACCTTGGTCTTGGATCTCCCGCGAGAGGAAGCGATACGATTGACGGCCCGTATCGGTGGTGGCGTCGAGGTGCCGAACGACTATAGGGAGCCGGAGGCGGAGTTGAGCCGCCCGGCGAGCGTCGGCCCAGCAGAGGAGATCCGTACCGTGACGGATCTCGGCTCGTTGCGCGCGATCGTCGAGCGCTGCACGCGGTGCCCACTTCACGAGACCCGCACGAACGCGGTGTTCGGTGAGGGCGATGCGACGGCTCGCGTCGTATGCGTGGGTGAAGCGCCGGGCGCAGTCGAGGATGAGACCGGTCGGCCCTTCGTGGGCCGAGCGGGCAAGCTGCTCGACCGGTTGTTGATGACGATCGGCTTACCCCGCGAGTCTGTGTTCATCTGTAACGTCTTGAAGTCCCGTCCGCCCAACAACAGGGATCCGCTCCCCGAGGAGGTGCAGGCTTGCTCACCGTTCCTCCGACGACAGCTGGAGTTGATCGACCCGGACGTGATCGTGGCTTTCGGGGCGTTCGCGGCGCGCACTCTGCTCGAGTCGGGCGCGGCGCTGGGGAAGCTGCGTGGCACCGTCCACCGGTACGCCGGTTATCCGCTCGTGGCGACGTACCACCCGGCGGCATTGCTCCGAAACCCGGGGTGGACCCGGGCCACATGGGAGGATCTGCAGCTGGTCCGTCGCATCCTGGACGGCGATCGGGAAGGTATGGTCGATAGGGACGCCAGCTCGCCACACGTCGATGATGTCCAAGGGGGCGACGCCGCCCAACCAGAGATCTTTGGCTGACTCCGCTCTGCCCCTCCCGGGGACGGACGTCTTCACTGGCAGGCAACCTCCCTGGTCGGAGGAGGCCGAGCTGTCGGTGTTGGGTGCAATGCTCATCGATGGCGACGCGGTGGCGGCCGCGATCGATCAGATCGACGATTCCGCCTTCTACCGTGAAGGCAACCGGCGCGTATTCCGTGCCATGGCCCGCATCTACAATCGCGGCGCAGTGATCGACGCGGTGACGCTGACCGACGAGCTCAAGTCGGCTGGGGAGCTGGAGTCGGCCGGTGGGATGGCATACCTGGCGCAGCTGGTCGATGCCGTCCCGACCGCGGCGAACGTGGAGTACCACTGTCGCATCCTGCGTGACAAGGCGGTGCTCCGTCGGCTGATCGAGTCAGCCACCGAGATCGTTCGGGACGCGTACGAAACCGGTGGTGGCGAGGTCGAAGACACGCTCGACCGGGCCGAGCAACGGGTCTTCGAGATAGCCCAAGCCCAGCAGCGGAGCGGGTTCGTGTGGATCAAGGAGATCCTGTGGCCCGCATTCGAGCGGATCGAGGAACTCCAGCGCACGCCAGGCGCCGTGACGGGGGTTCCGACCGGCTTCACGGAGCTGGATCACATGACCGCGGGGTTCCAGTCTTCCGACCTCATCGTGCTCGCGGGTCGTCCCTCGATGGGCAAGACCGCGCTCGCGTTGAATTTCGCCCAGCACGCGGCGATCGAAGCCGAGCTTCCGGTCGCTATCTTCTCGCTCGAGATGGCCAAGGAATCGTTGGTGCAACGGCTGCTGTGCTCCGAGGGCCGCGTCGATTCGAGCCGACTTCGTCGCGGGAGCCTGCATGACGATGAGTACCAACGTCTCGCGACGGCCGCTGGACTCCTCAACACGGCGCCATTGTGGATCGACGATACGCCGGCGATCTCGGCGCTCGAGCTGCGCGCCAAGGCGCGGCGTCTCAGAGCAGAGGTCGATCTCGGCCTCATCATCGTCGATTACCTGCAGCTCATGACCGGTCCGCAACGGGCGGAGAACCGACAGCAGGAGATCAGCTCCATATCGAGGGCGCTCAAAGCGGTTGCCAAGGAGCTCAATGTGCCGATCCTGGCCCTTTCGCAGCTTTCTCGCGCACCTGAGCAGCGAGCGGATCATCGGCCGGTGTTAGCGGACTTGCGTGAGTCCGGTGCCATCGAGCAAGACGCCGACCTGGTCCTGTTCATCTTTCGTGAGGAGATCTACAAGAGCCGGGACGAGCTGCAGCAGGACCCGACGCTGGAAGGGAAGGCGGACTTGATCGTGGGTAAGCAACGCAACGGTCCCACCGGCGAGGTCCCGCTCCATTTCCACAAGTCGTACACGCTGTTCGAGCCGCGACCCCAGCGCGAGCCGTTCTGAGGTGGCAAGCCGCCAGTGAGCGACCGTTCCGCGGCCGCCGTGATCGTCGCGGCCGGCCAGGGTCAGCGGTTCGGACCGTCAGAGCGGAAGCAGTACGCTTCGCTCGGTGGGCTCCCGGTCCTACAGTGGTCCATCCGGTCGTTCCGGGCCCACGACGCCATCCGTCACATCGTGGTGGTGCTGCCCCCCGAAGACGCGAAAGAACCACCTGCCTGGCTCGTGGGCGCCGACCGCATCGTCGAGGGGGGCGATACTCGCGCGTCGTCCGTCGCTCGCGGGGTCGAGGTGGTTCCGCGCGACCTGGACCGGATTCTCATCCATGACGGCGCTCGACCGTTCGCATCCACCTCTCTCATCGGGCGGGTGTGCGAAGCCGCGGTCCGGGGGCCGGTCATCCCGGTCCTGCCTCTGAGCGACACGATCAAGGAAGTCAGCGGCGAGGGGCGCATCGTCCGCACGTCGGATCGGTCGCGTCTGTGCCGCGCCCAGACACCGCAGGGTTTCCCCGGGGGGCTGTTTCGCCGGCTGTGCATTGAGACCGCGCCGAACTCGGACGTCACCGACGACGCGATGCTGTGTGAGGCGCACGGGATCGAGGTGGCGACCGTCGAGGGGGAGCCTCACAACCTCAAGATCACGTCCAGCGAAGATCTGGCGTTCGCGAGCTGGCTGGTTGAGAGCGGGTTGATCACGCCCCCGTGAATTATCGGGTGATCCGGATCGGACCCGGCGTCTCGGTCGCCGAGGCTGCGCGCACGGCCGCGCAGCGCCTGCTTGCTGGCCACTTGGTGATTCACCCCACCTCGACCGTGTACGGCCTCGGCGCGCTGCCGTGGCGAGAGTTGAATGAGGAGATCCGCCGCCTCAAGGGCAGGCCTCCGGCAGCCCCGCTGATCCATCTCGCCGCAAGCGAGGTCGCCCTCCGCCGGGCTCGACCGGATCTCGAGTGGGGGAAAGCCGCGGAGCAGCTCGCACGGGCCTTTTGGCCCGGCGCGCTCACACTCGTAATGGACGATGGATCGGCTCATGGGCTCGCCGTGCGGGTGGACGAGCACCCGGCAATCATGGCGCTTCTGGAAGCCGCCGGCGGTCTCATGACGTCCACGAGCCTGAACCGGTCCGGGGATCGACCGGCGCGGCGCTCGGACGAGGTGGCCGCGGTTGCCGGATCGCTACCCGAATCTCGTTTGGAGGTGACGTTCCTGGATGGCGGTGATCTTCCCGCATCGGCTCCGTCGACCATCGTATCGCTCCAGGGTGGCGAAACCCGAATCATACGTGAGGGGGCGTTGCCGGTCGAGCGGATCGAGACGGCCCTGCGGGAGGAGGACGGCGGTGAGATCTGAGCCGTCCCCCTTGCCACGCAAGCTGTTGTTCGTGTGCTCCGGCAATACCTGCCGGAGTCCGCTTGCGGAAGCGATCGCTCGCGCCGAGGCCTGGCGACGCGGGCTCGAGGACCTCGAGTTTCGGTCGGCGGGAACGTTTGCCCGGGGCGGCCAGTCGGCGGCGGCGAACGGGATCCTGGTCGGTCGGGAGCGAGGTCTCGACCTGGACGCACACCGGTCGCGAGAGCTGGATCACGCACTTCTGACCTGGGCGGATGTCGTGCTTGGCATGGACGTGGCGCACCTCCAGGCGGTCCGCCGACTGGATCCGACGGTGAAAACGGAGCTGCTCACCGACTCGCTGCCGAGCGAGCACCCGTTCCGCGGTCGATCCGTTGCCGATCCTATCGGCGGTGACTGGGAAGTCTACCTCGCCACCTTCGAGCTGCTGGAGGACGCGATTCGCGGTCTGCTCGATCGCATCGTGGAGGCATGAGCCCGGCCGAGCATAGGCGGTTCCGGCTGCTCGGCGACCCCGTGGATCATTCCATTTCGCCGGCGATCTTCACCGCGACGTTCGACGCGCTCGGGCTGCCGGCGTCGTACTCGACATGCCGCACGGAGGTCGAGGAGCTGCCCGCGGCGCTTCGGGCCGCGGCCGAGGAGGGTGGCGGCAACGTCACCCTGCCACACAAGGAGCGCGTCGCCGAGCTGCTCGAGCGGTCGACACCGACCGTGAGGGCGACTGCTGCCTGCAACTGCTTCTGGTTGGATGCGAAGGGGGGTCTCACCGGCGACAACACCGATGTTGGTGGTTTTCTGGCGTCACTCCCGGTAGTTGGGTTGACCGGTCTGGCTGGGGCGCGAGTCCTTCTGGTCGGCGCCGGCGGTGCGGCGCGGGCCGTGTTGCACGCATGCGCTCTGCAGCGAGCGGCCGAGGTCGACGTCCTGAATCGGACACTGGAACGCGCTAGCGCGATGGTATCGGCCGCGGGCGGCGGTATTGCGGCGCGGGTGCTTCCGGACCCGGATCACGTCGCAATGTCCTACGACCTCGTCGTCAATGCGACGAGTCTGGGTCTCCACGCGGATGACCCTCTGCCCGTCGAGCTTCCCGCGGAGAGGATGGGCGCCGCCATGGACCTGGTGTACGCGAGGGGTGGCACCTCATGGTCGCGCGCGGTCGCGGAGCGTGGCGTGCCCGCGGCGGATGGGGTAGAGATGCTCGTTCAGCAGGCAGCCCTCTCGTTACGCAGCTGGTATCCGGATGAAGAGCCGCCACTCGACCTGATGCGGCGATCGGCTCGCTCCGCCGTCCGCTCCTAGCGGGTCGCTAAAGACCTCCGGTGGGTCGCGAGTCGTGACGGGGGGGGGTGCGTGGCTGCGTCGCGGCGCAAGATACGCGCGGTTCACTTTCGATACGCTCATCCCTCGCCGTTGCGTGGCCTGCGGGCACGGCACCCCGCCGGATACGCCGCCCGTGTGCACGCTTTGCTGGCATCGACTCCCGAGGTTACCAGCGCCTCGCTGCCCGCGTTGCGGAGAGCCTCGAAGCTGGCCCATCTCGAGCCGGGTGGCTGTGGCCGGCACGCCTGAAAACGGGTGGGGCCTCCCAGCGGGGAGCAGTTGCGCAGGATGCGCCGAGTGGCCGGGCACCTTACGAGGGGCGACCGCCCCGTTCGCGTTCGGCGGTGCGGCATCGCGGCTGGTCAGAGCGCTCAAGTACGGGGGCTGGCGGGCGCTCGCAGAGCCCATGGGCCGGAGTATGTGCTCATCGACGACCGCCCTGCTGAAGGAAGGCGACCGCATCCCCACGCTCGTCCCGGTGCCCCTGACCCCCGCCCGGGCGCGCGAACGCGGATTCAACCAGGCGGCGCTTCTCGCCGAAGCGCTGGGTCGCCAACTGGACTGGCGGTGCGCCAACCTGATCGAGCGGCGGCCCGGTGGCCGGCGGCAGGCCCGGTTGGCCCGGCACGCGCGGAGCGAAAACGTTCGTGACGCGTTCCAAGCTCGATGCTCCGGAATCCCGGACGCGCCCGTGGTCCTGGTTGATGATGTCCTCACCACGGGGGCGACCGCGCTAGCCTGCGCTACGGCGCTCGTCGAGGCTGGATTCGGCCGCGTCTCCGTGATAACCTTTGCGCGCACTCTCCGTCCCCCGAACATGACGGACGACGAGGGTTGAGGGTCGCGCTCGGCCATCGGAGAGCCGAAGCGCACGCCCCCCCAAACCGTTCACATGAACCAGCGAGGAACGTCGCATGGCAGTCAGAATCGCGATAAACGGGTTCGGCAGGATCGGTCGACTCATCCTGCGGGCCGCACTACAAGGTGAGCACGACGACCTCGACTTCGTAGCGGTCAACGACCTCACCGACAACGAGACACTGGCCCACCTCTTCAAATACGACTCGGTGCACCGGCGCTTCCCCGGCACGGTACGCGTTGAGGGCACCGACATCGTGATGGGTGACGAGCGCGTTCGAGGACTCTCCGAGAGGGATCCCGCAGCCCTACCCTGGGGAGAGTTGGGTGTCGATATCGTCATCGAGGCGACGGGCATATTCCGCTCTCGCGAAGCGGCCGCCAAGCATCTGGAGGCGGGCGCCCGAAAGGTGATCATCAGCGCGCCCGCGAAGGAGCCCGACGCGACTCTAGTGCTGGGGGTGAACGCCGACCAGTACGATCCCGAACGCCACGACGTGATCTCGAACGCGAGCTGCACGACGAACTGTATCGCGCCTGTCGTCAAGGTTCTCCTGGATGAGTTCGGGTTCGCGCACGGTTTGATGACGACCGTGCACAGCTACACCAACGGTCAGCAACTGCTGGATCTGCCGCACAAGGATCTTCGGCGGGCGCGCGCGGCGGCGATGTCCATCATTCCGACGACGACCGGGGCCGCGAAAGCGGTCGGACTCGTGATCCCCGACGTCAAGGGCAAGCTGGACGGGATGGCGATGCGGGTGCCGACACCGGATGTGTCGATCGTGGACCTCGTCGCGATGGTAGAGCGGGACATCACGAAGGAGGAGATCAACGAGGCGTTCCGCGAAGCGGCCACGGGGCGGCTGGCCGGCATCCTCGAGTACACGGAGGAGCCGCTGGTCTCGGTCGATTTCACCGGCCACCCGGCAAGCTCCATCGTGGACGGTCTCTCCACCTCGGTGATCGGTGGGCGCATGGTGAAGGTGATCTCCTGGTACGACAACGAGTGGGGCTACTCGGCCCGGTGTATCGACCTCGCCAGGCTGGTCGCGCAACGGCTGCCGTCCTCGGGATCCTGACGGGCCGCCATAACCCCCTGGGGCAGAGGCACTCGATGAAGCGCTCGCTGCGCGCCGTTCCGGATGAAGAGCTGCGCGACCGCCGCGCGCTCGTGCGGGTCGACTACAATGTCCCGCTACGGGGAGGCCGGGTCGCGGACGACACACGTGTGGAGGCATCGCTCCCCACCCTTGGCTGGCTCCTCGAGCGGGGGGCACGCCCGGTCCTCCTGTCGCATCTGGGTCGCCCCAAGGGGGAACCGCGACCGGAAATGTCACTCGCTCCGGTGGCAGACCTCTTGGCCCAGCGGTTGGGCATCGAGGTGCGATTCGTGGCCCCGTGCGATGGCCCGGATGCGGTGGAGGCTTCGGCCAGCTTGCCCATGGGGGCGGTTCTACTCCTCGAGAACACGCGATTCCACGCTGGTGAGACACTCAACGATGCGGACCTGGCCCGCAGATTCTCGGCACTCGGCGATTTGTACGTGAGCGACGCCTTCGGGAGCCTCCACCGGGCGCACGCCTCGACGGCCGGCGTGACGGAGTTCCTACGTCCGGCGGTCACGGGGCTTCTGGTGGAGCGGGAATTGGAGGCGCTCGGGCGGCTTCGGGACGCGCCCGAGACCCCGTTCCGAGTGGCCTTTGGCGGCGCCAAGATCAGTGGCAAGATCGAGCTCATCGAAGAGTTGCTCGATCGGGCGGACCAACTCCTGATCGGCGGCGCCATGGCGAACACCTTCATCCGGGCCCGGGGCGCCGGGACGGGCCGCTCGCTCGTCGAGGAAACGTCGTTGGATGTGGCGGAGCGGACCCTTACACGCGGTGGCGACAAGCTTCGCCTGCCCGAGGATGTGATTGTTACGCCTGACCCGAGCGACCCGGAGAGCCCGGCGTGGGCCACGCCGGCGAACGAGATCCCGGATGAGGCGGCCGCCGTCGACATCGGTCCGCAAACCCGAGCCGCTTACGCCGATGCGATCCGCGACTCCAAAACGTTCTTCTGGAACGGTCCGATGGGGATGTTCGAGGAGGCCCGATTCGCAGAGGGTACCTTCGCCTTGGCCCGAGCCGCGGCGGATGCGACCCGTGAGGGCGCGTTCACCGTGATCGGGGGCGGAGACTCGGCGAGTGCGGTGCGGGCGTCCGGACTCACGGAGCAGGTATCGCACGTCTCCACCGGAGGAGGTGCGGCGCTCGAGTTCCTCGCCAGAGGGACACTTCCGGGCGTCGAAGTGCTGGACGATGCGTAACTCGCGTGGCTTGGAAGTGGACAATTGCCCGGAGGATCCGAGATGACTCGACCGGCGCGCCCGTTCTTCGCGGCGAACTGGAAGATGCACATGGGACCGGAGGAGACCTCCCGCTTCGTCCGTTCTTTCGCGGCGGCCTACGAGGCACGATCCGATCGGCGCGTGGTCTTCTTCCCACCGGCCATCAGTATCGCAAGCTTCCAGACCGCGGCTGCAGCTCGGCCGGATCTCGAGGTCGGTATCCAGGACGTCCACGCCGAGGTGCAAGGCGCGCACACCGGCGCGATCTCGGCCGGGATGGCGGCGGAAGCGGGGGTCCCCTGGGGCCTCGCCGGTCACTCTGAACGGCGACGCGAGTTCGGGGACGACGACGAGTTGGTGGGTCTCAAGCTGGCCCGTCTCCTGGAGGCGGGGGTGAAGCCGATCCTTTGCGTGGGCGAGACGCTCAGTGAGCGCGAGGAGGACAGGTTGTACGAGGTACTGTCACGTCAGACGGCGACGGCGCTGCGCGACCTGGGCTCGGAAGACCGCCGACGCCTTACCTACGCATACGAACCCGTGTGGGCGATCGGGACGGGTAAGACGGCCAGCCCCGACGATGCCTCGGAAGCGCATGAGATCTTGCGGAAGCGAGTGGCCCATCTGACGGACGAGCCTACCGCCGAAGCCGCAGTCATCCTGTATGGCGGAAGCGTAAAGCCGGAGAACATCGAGGAACTCCTCGCGGTCCGTGGCGTGGACGGTGTGCTCGTCGGAGGTGCTAGCCTCGACAGTGGTGGTTTCGCCCGGATCTGTGCGGCCGGGGGCGGGTAGACCTCGTTGCCGGCACACGGGCGGTCGCCTAGCTTTGCGCCGCCCTGGGCCCCAGGCGTTGGTGAGCGATGGGGCGTGGCGCTTCGGCGCACGCCCGTTTCCACAGGAACCGGAGCACGATGTTCACGATACTCGTATCCCTGATCGTCCTTCTCGCGCTGCTGCTCTGCGTGATCATCCTCATCCAGTCGGGGAAGGGAGGGGGGCTCGCCGCCTCGTTCGGAGGTGCCTCATCCTCGACCGATTCGTTCATGGGCGGACGCCAGGCAGCCACGGTGCTGACGAGGCTCACCTGGATCGGTGGGGGAGTGTTCCTCTTCCTGGCGCTCGTGCTGGCGGTCCTGTCCTCACGACCCGTCGCGACTCCGGAATCGGTGCTGCGCGAAGGGGTATCGACCGGGACTCCTCTCGACCAGGCCCCGGGATCGGTCCTGGATGTGGAGACCGCTCCCGAGTCGGGTGACACGGCCGAAGAAGGTGCAGGGGGAGAGCAGGGTGGGGGCGACTCCGGGGGAACGACCGATGGAGAGGGCGACCCAGAGGGTGACGGCGAGGAGGACTCGTAGCGCTCCTGGCTCAGGCTCCGGAGGGAGCCGGGTCTGGAACGAACGGCTCATTCGGCGGCAGGTCCAGGAAGTCCTGGAAGCCGCCTGAGTCGAGTTGTTCGCGGATCCACTCCTCGAATCCCGATGCCACCAAGCCGTTCGACTGCTCCTGTTCTCGAGCGGCGCGCACCGCGAGCATGTTCGCGTATTCGTTCTTCGCGTGACCCGCATGCCCGCGGACCCACCGCCACTCGACCTCATGCCGCCCAGCTACAACGATGAGCTCCTTCCACAGGTCGAGGTTCTCGATGGGGCCGCCACGCCGGCGCCAGCCCCGACGCACCCAGGAGTGGACCCACTCCTTCATCCCCCGCACGAGGTATTGGCTGTCGCTGACGAACACGACGGCACAGGTCCGCCGCAGTGCGCCGAGACCGAGTATCGCCGACATCAACGCCATCCGGTTGTTCGTGGTATCGGGCTCAGACGCGTAGTAGTCGCGGCGGTGCCACCCCCTGCGGTCATCGAAGCGCTCGAGCATTCCGGCGGCTGCACCCGGTCGTCCGCGGTCCTGAAACTGGTTGCCGAGGCACGATTCGTCCGCGAAGATTTGGACCAGACTTTGACCGGCGTTCGGTTCCATCTCCGGCTCCCATGTCGTTGGCGGTGCACCCGTCCAGATCGAGCCTCGTGAACGAGCCCATTCGACACAACGCATGAACGATACGCAAGAACGGCCCGGCTATCTCCTGCTGGAGGACGGTCGCTCTTTCGAGGGCCAGTACGTCGGCCCCGCTACAGGTGCCCCGGGCGAGGCCGTTTTCACCACGGTGATGACGGGATACCAGGAGACCCTGACGGACCCGTCGTTCGCCGGTCAGATCGTCGTGATGACGGCACCGATGATGGGTGTGTACGGGGTGCGACTCGGCGACGATCAGTCGAGGCGCCCCTGGGTAGCGGGCTTCGTGGTCAGACACCTCTCGAGCGTCGTGGGAGATGGCCCCGCATCCGGGACACTCGGGTCTTACCTGCACGAGCACGGGATCCCGACGCTCGTGGGCGCAGACACGCGTGCAATCACGCGGCATATTCGAGCCGCGGGTGCGATGCGGGCGATCATGGCACCAGCGACCAGCTCTCCGGACGAGGCCAGGGAGCGACTGGCGGCCGAACCGGAGATGCTGGGGCGGGACCTGGCTTCTACGGTCAGCACGCCGGAGCCGTACGAGTTGCCGGTCCCGGATGCAGACCTGGGACTTGTCCTCTGCCTGGACTATGGCGTGAAGACGCGGAGCCTGGAGCTCCTCCGCTCATGTGGGTATCGAGTCCGGGTCCTGCCGGCCTCGACCCCGCCGGAAGAGCTGCTTTCCCTGGGCGCGAAGGGTCTCTTCGTTTCGAATGGCCCCGGCGACCCGGAAGCGGTGCCGGGCGCGGTGGAACAGATCCGTGCGGCTAGCGACGCGGGAATGCCCGTATTCGGCATCTGCCTGGGGCATCAGCTGATCGCGCGTGCCTTTGGGGGGCACAACTACAAGCTCCCATACGGCCATCGGGGCGGGAACCACCCGGTGCAGAATCTCGAGACGGAAGCCGTCGAAATCACCTCGCAGAATCACGGCTTCGCGGTGCTCGAAGAAGCGGGCGAAGTGGTAGGCGCCCCAGCTCTCAAGATTACGCACCGAAACCTGAACGATGGCACGGTGGAAGGGGTCCTCCACCGGGAGCGGCCGGTCTTCGCCGTACAGTTTCACCCCGAATCGGCGCCCGGTCCGCATGACAGTCGCTATCTGTTCGACCGCTTCGTCTCGTCGATCGCGGAACTGTCGTAATTACAAGAGGTTGAACTCTTTGCGGCGGCGCGTTAGCTTTGGATTGTGCGGTCGCGGTCGTGGGATGAGCGAGCGGTCGTGACCGAGCGATCACGCGGTGCGAGATGGATCATCGGACCGCAGACCGGCCAACCAGGTACTCTATCCTCCGGTTTCGACCGTGACCGATAACCGTCGCAGCACGATCCTGATGATCGGCCTGATCCTGGCCCTTTTCGGCGCTGGTGTCGTGATCTCCGCGCGCCTCCTATTGGGACGGGGCATCCTACCAGCCGGGGATCGAGTCGCCGTCCTTCCGATCCAGGGGGTCATCGTGTCCGAGCGTGGCATACTTCGCCATCTCGAGACTTTTCGTGATGACGGTGGAATCCGAGCATTCGTGGTCGAAATCCGGTCGCCCGGCGGTGGAGTAGGCGCCTCCCAGGCCATCTACCATGCGCTGAAGGAGCTTCGCGACACAGAGGATCGTCCCGTCGTCGCGTGGATGGGAGACGTGGCTGCATCGGGCGGGTACTACGTCGCGCTGGCGGCCGACAGCATCTACGCGCTTCCTGGGACCCTCACCGGCTCGATCGGCGTGATCATGGAATTCCCCAACGCCGAGGCTTTATTCCGCAAGGTCGGTGTCGGGTGGGAAGTCGTTAAGAGTGGTGAACACAAGGACATGGGAT
The DNA here is from genome assembly GCA_039588215.1 of Gemmatimonadota bacterium. Lineage (GTDB taxonomy): Bacteria > Gemmatimonadota > Gemmatimonadetes > Palauibacterales > Palauibacteraceae > JBDHAC01. The sequence goes on along the minus strand of JBDHAD010000055.1, from coordinate 36,648 downwards.
CGCCATTCCGTCCCCTGAGTCCGGAGGATCGCGCCATCCTTGAGGGCGTCGTGCGAGACGTTCACGACCAGTTCACGGAGACGGTCGTCGAGAATCGGCCCTTGGATCGAGCCAGAGTGGAGGATCTAGCGGACGGTCGTGTATTCTCCGGGCGCCAGGCCGTCGAATTGGGGCTTGTAGACCGAATCGCGACGCTGGACGAGGCGATTCGGGCGGCCGGACGGATGGCGGGACTCGGAGATGACCCCGCGATTCAGCGCCCGAGGGAGCGCCGAATCGGATTTTTTGACCTGCTTCGTGGGTTTTCCGGGACGGAGAGAAGAGCCATGACGAAGGCGGATTTGGTCGAACAGGTCTACGAGGCGATAGGCCCGGGAGTCACCAAGAAGGACTGTGCGGCCGTCGTGGATGCGTTCCTGAACGCGATAAAACGTGCCCTGGCGGACGGGAAGCACATCGAGATCCGTGGATTCGGGACGTTCAAAGTCCGGGAGCGGCGTACGCGTATGGCGCGGAATCCGCGTACGGGAGACCCCGTGCGCGTCCCGGCGCGAGCGGTGCCCGTGTTCAAGCCTTCAAGACTCTTCAAGGAAGAAGTCGCGGCGGCGCCCGAGGAGGGCGAGCCGATGAGGGAGGACTTCGAGCAGCCGACGTCGCCGCCGTTCATGGAGCCTGGTGGGGGCGGATTTCGCGATTTCTAGCGGGAGAAGAACTCCCGAACCCGCGTCAGCCCTTCCTCCAGAACGTCCTCTTCCACCGCGAAGTTGAAACGCAGATAGCCCGGCGAGCCGAGCGGCTCGCCGGGGATGCTGGCGACCTGGGCCTCCTTGAGCAGTTGCTCGGCGACCTCGAGGGAGTTCGCTCGGGCCTCGGCCTCCGTGAGCTTTACGAAGAGATAGATGGCGCCCTCCGGCGGGAAGACCTCCACCCCGGCCGAGTCCGATAGCAGTCCGAGACCCTGCGCTCGCAGGCCCTCCAACCTGTGGACCAGCGAGCTGACCCACTCCTCGCGCACCACCGACTGACCGAGCGCCGCTGCGGCCGCATACTGGGCCGGGTGCATGGCCCCCGAAGTCGTCTGACTCTGAAGATCAGAGGCCTTCTTGATCACCTCGGCCGGCCCCACCGCAAACCCGATTCGCCACCCCGGCATGCAGAACGCCTTGGAAACGCCGTCGAAGAGCACGGTTCGCTCGGGCGCGGCTCCGAGATCGTAGGCCGAGGGGGCGGAGCAACCGTAGCTCATTCGGCGATAGATCTCGTCGGAGAACAGCCATATCCCATGCTCGCCGCACCAATTGGCGATCGCCGCGAACTGGTCCTGATCGTAGACGGCACCCGTCGGGTTGCTGGGGCTGTTGATCATCAAGCCCCGCGTATTCGCCGTGCGGGCGGCCTCCAGGGTCGCCGGCGTGGGGACGAACCCCTCATCCCATGTAGTCTCGACGATCACGGGTCGTGCGCCGGCCAACTCGACGATGCTGGGGTAGCTCGGCCAATAGGGTGACGGGATCAGGACCTCGTCCCCCGAGCCGAAGAGGACGTACGAGCAGTTGAACAGGGCCTGCTTGACTCCAGCGCTGACGAGGACTCCGGATGGGTCGACCTCGGCGGCGCCTGTCGTCTCGACCAGGTACGAGGCGATCGCCTCACGCAGTGACTGGGTTCCCGGCGTAGGGGGGTATCCGGTGTGGCCATCCCTGATCGCCTGGATCCCCGCCTCCGCGGCGTAGGGCGGCGTACCGTATGCGGGTTCTCCCGCCGAAAGGTCGATAACGGGTATGCCGCTCCGTTTCAACTCTTTTGCTCGGGCCGCGAGTGCAAGGGTCGCGGATGGCTTCAGCGCGGAGACGTTCGGCGAGAAATTCACGGGACTCTTATTTTGAAGGTGCCGGGGGGCTCCCCTATCTTCATGAACGCGTGCACGAAATGTTAGGCCGTGTGATGCGAAAGCGTCAATAGCGGGTGGCTCGCGGACGGCGAGCGAGGGAGCGATGACGACCGAGACTACGACGACGCTGGCACCCGAGCAGGTCCTGAGCGCGGTGCGGCGCTTTTTCATGGGAGCGGATTCGGTGCATTCAGCGTGGCTGGAGACCGAGAGCGACACGCATATCTCGTTCGGCACGTTCAGGGGGAATCTCGCGGTTGCCGCGTTCCCCGACCCGCTGGATGAAGCCCCGACACGCGTGCGAATCTCGACCCTACGCGAGGAGAGCGCGGTTGGAAAGCTTGTTACCTATCTGCGAACGCGCGAGGCCGTTGGCCGGGCCGCACACGAAGGCGGGGGGCCGGCTGTACCACCGGGAACCTGAGCCGGCCACCTCTTCAGCCGACACGATCCGCGTGCGAGTGTTGCTGTTCGGCATGTACGGGGAGATGAGCGGGGCTCGCGAGCGCCGTGTTTCGCTCGCGGCCGGGAGCCGAGTGGCCGACGTCGTAGAGTCTCTCCGCGAGACGCCGGGTCTCGAGCTCCCCGAGGAGCCCGTTGTCGCCGTGAACCGGGCGTACGCCAGTCTGGACGTTCAGTTGTCGGAAGGGGACGAGGTGGCATTGATCCCCCCCGTCGCGGGCGGTTGATGCCCGATATGCCCGAAAGCGGCTCGCCGCCCACCTCGGTCCCGCCGCTTGTCGAGACGATCCTCACCGACGAGCCGCTCGAGTCGCTGGAGGCCTTCCGTCGAATCGGAAGCACTTCGGACGGTGCCGTGCTGACCTTCGAAGGCCGGGTCCGTGACCATAACGAGGGCCGCCGGGTATCCGGTCTTGCATACGAGGCGTATCCCGAGATGGCGGAACGGGAGCTACGCGGTATCTGCGATGAGGCCGCAGTCCGGTTCGATGTTGGAGCGATCATCGCTGCCCACCGCTTCGGACCCCTGGACCTCGGGGAGGTGTCGGTGCGCATCGCCATCGCGGCGCCGCACCGAGCGGCGTGCTACGAGGCGTCGCGCTTCATCATCGAGGAGCTGAAGGTGCGCGTTCCGGTCTGGAAGCACGAGGCATATGCGGATGGATCCACGCGGTGGGTCGGCGCCGTAGACGCCGACGCCCCACGCGGGCCGCTCACCCCCGGAGCCCAGACCGAGGGCCCGGCATGAGAGATCAGTTCGGACGCCGAATTCAATACCTGCGTGTGTCTGTCACCGACAAGTGCAATCTCCGGTGCACGTACTGTATGCCGGTCGAGGGCCTCGATTGGATTCCCAAGCCCGAAGTCCTGACGTACGAAGAGATCGCTGCGATCGTGCGGCAGATGGCACAGCTCGGGCTCGAACGAGTCCGGCTCACGGGCGGCGAGCCCCTGGTACGGCGTGACCTGCCCCGCCTCGTGAGCATGCTCGCGGAAGTCCCCGGGATCGACGACATATCGCTCTCCACCAACGCCGTTCTCCTTCCTCGACACGGTCGGGCTCTGAGGGACGCGGGTGTAGGGCGCGTGAACATCAGCTTCGACACGCTGCGTAGAGACCGCTTCGAGGAGCTCGCACGCCGCCCGCTGCGCTTCTTCGATGAGGCCCTGGCCGGGATCGAGGCGGCCGAGTCGATCGGGTTCGATCCGATCAAGATCAACTGCGTCGTCCTGCGAGGGCTCAACGACGACGAGTTGCTCGACTTCGCGGCCATCACGCGTGAGCGGCCGTGGCACGTGCGGTTCATCGAGCTCATGCCAGTAGGTCGAAACCTGCACCTCTCCAACCGCTTCGTCTCGGCGGACGAGATCCTCGACACGGTCGCGTCGATCGAAGCGCTGGAGCCCGTACGCGGTCCGATGGGGAACGGCCCGGCACGCTATTATCGTTTCCGGAACGCGAAGGGTACGGTTGGCGTCATTACACCGCTGTCGCACAACTATTGCGAGCGCTGCAACCGGATGCGTCTTACAGCCGATGGCAGGCTTCGAACGTGCCTCTTCGGTGATCACGAAGTAGATCTCAAGACGCCTTTGCGTGAGACCGGGCGGATCGATGCGGCGGTCCACGAGGCGCTGGCCGAAAAACCGAAGCGGCACTACCTGCAGCTTGGCAATATTTCCGGAAGTGGTGGATTGGCCGCGCTCAGCGAAGTGGGCGGCTGAGCCGGCCGTAACCGCGCCACGGGAGCGAGACATGACATACGAGGATAGAGAGCGGCACCGCGCGCTCGTGGACCGGCTGGCAGCCCTGCGCGAGAGCCTCGAGGCCGGTGATTCAGACGCACCCTTCACGCGCGAGGATGCCCTCGGGCTGGTGATGGTGCTCGAGGAGATCGCGGACAGACTGAGCCCCGAGCGCATGGACCGTTTGATGGAGACGATTGCCGACGAGGCCTCCCGGCGGGCGGGCGCAATGGCGCCTTCTCGCTAGTCCCGGCCGCCGGTCGACAGACGTCTCGCCGCCCCGGGAATCGACTCCTCAGGGCCCGCCATTGCCGGGCCCGCTGAACCCCCCTAGAGTGCTCAAGACGGTGTTGGGGAAGCCCCCCGACGCCTGATCAGCGGGCGGATCGCCGCCTAACGCACGATCGCCCAACGCCTGCCTCTAAAAAGGATCTGAGGGATTCACCGTGGATAGGATAACAGTGGTAGGAGCCGGTCACGTTGGCGCCACGGCGGCCCAGCGCATCGCGGAGCGCGAGTTGGCGCGCGAAGTCGTGGTGGTCGACATCGTAGAGGGACTCCCGGAAGGGAAGGCGCTGGATCAATGGGAGTCCGCCCCGGTCGAAGGGTTCGACACTCGAGTGGTCGGGGCGCAGACATATGAAGAGACCACAGGCTCCGGAATCTACGTGGTCACCGCCGGGCTGGCGCGGAAACCGGGGATGAGCCGGGATGACCTAGTCACGAAGAACGCCTCGATCATCCAAGCGATCTCGGAGCAGATCCGGACCCACAGCCCGGATTCGATCATCATCATGATCACCAACCCGCTCGACGTGATGTGCTACGTGGCGAAGGAGGTCACGGGCTTCCCGCGCGAGCGTGTTGTCGGGATGGCGGGCATCCTCGACACGGCACGATTCCGCGCATTCATCGCTTCGGAACTGGATGTGAGCGTGGAAGACATTCAGGCGCTCGTTCTCGGAGGCCATGGCGACAGCATGGTTCCCATCGTCAGCACGGTCTCCGTGGGAGGGATCCCGCTCACCGAGCTGCTGGCCACCGACCGCATCGAGGCGCTGGTCGAGCGGACTCGCAAGGGCGGGGGAGAGATCGTGGGGTTGCTCAAGACAGGGAGCGCCTACTACGCCCCTTCGTCCGCCGGGACTCAGATGGTGGAAGCAATCGTTCGCGACAAGCGGCGAATCCTCCCCTGTGCTGTGTGGCTGGAGGGCGAATACGGCTTGGAGAACCTCTTCATCGGAGCGCCCTGTAAGCTCGGCCGGAGCGGAGTTGAAGACATCCTGGAGGTCGGGCTCACGGACGGTGAACTCGCGGCGCTGCACCGCTCCGCGGAAGAAGTGCGGGAAACCATGGGGGTTGTCCAACTCTAGCCTAGGTGATCGGCACCTCGGATTCGTGGAGGGGGCGCTCGACGGTAATCTCGGGCGCCTCCTCTAGCGGGACGATCTTCGGATCGGCTAGCGGTGCCCACGCGTCGTTCCACAACACCTCGACGGTCGGACGCATCAGGTTGCCCGGGTTCGTGGCCACAACACGTCCAATCGAGCCCGTACTCAGCTTCACGTAGCTGTCGAGCGGGAATACGGAAATTTCGTTCGCGAGCGCGTCGACGATCCTACGAGCGAAGTCCTCCTCGCGCATCGCGATCACCTTCTCGAGCGCCTCGAACGCGGTGAACGGCGAGCGGTACCCGCGTGCGTGCGAGCAGGCCTCGAACACGTCGGCAACGCCCAGGATCTGGGCGATATCATCGATCTGATCCTCTGACAGGCCATCCGGGTAGCCCTGCCCGCGGACTCGCTCGTGCTCCTGTCGGATTGCCTTCTGAAGCCAGTCGAACCCGGGCCCGAGCTCCCCGATGATCTCGGCGCCGAGGATCGGGTGCTGCTGCATCTCGGCTCGCTCCTCGTCGGTGAGCGGGCCCTCTTTCTCGAGAATACGGTCGGGCAGGCGAGCCATCCCTATGTCATGCAGGAGCCCTGCCTGAACGACGTGCAGCGTTTGGTCGAGCGAGAAGTCGAGACCGAGCGCGATTTTCGCGGCGAAGATCGCGACGTTGGCGCAATGCGTGTCGATCTCGAAGTGCTTATATGGCTCGAGGGCGCGGATCAGGAGGAGGTTGCTCTGGAGCAGAGACGTGTGGAGCCTCTCCGCGAGGACTCGAGCCTCTCTCATGTCCGGAGCTTCGCCGCGGCGTGCCGCCTCGAATGCCGCTCGCGCGTACGACACGGCGTCGGAGTACAACGGACGGGCGCTGAAGCGCGCCGGCCGGCGCACCTGGAGCGAGGGGTCCCGGGACGTCTGGGAGGGCGCGGCCTCGGTGGTCTGGTTCAGTAGGGTCAAGCACAAGGCGACGAGCGTCTCCATCCGGAACGGACGCGCCAGGAAGTGCTCCTGCCCGGGATCCTCTGCGTCTTCGACCGAGGCCTCGCCCCCGGGCGCGAGCAGCGCGAGCAGCGCGGGACCTCCTCCCGAACCGGCCTCGACCGCACCGAGGAATTCACCAAGGCTCGTGCCGGTGTTCGCCTGATCGAAGACGACAAGCTCGACACTCCCTCCCGCGATCCACGCCAACGCGGCGTCAGGGTCTTTGAAAACCGCCACGTTGGGATCGACGCGGCGAAGCGCCTCACGGACAGGCTCATCCAGGTCGGGTCGTCCCGCGAGCAACGCGACGACTCGGCTGCCAGTCGTCGTGGCACCCATCTCCCCCATCACACCTCCCTTGGAGCATCAGTCGCGAACTTCGCGCACACAGTGGCGATACGCCATAAGATAACCTGTGGTGCGCGGATACGCTCCCGTCCTAGGTTAAATAGATGCACAGATCGTTCCTCTCGATCGGCTTCACCCTGGGGTTCTTGGGAGTAGCCGCGGGCGCTTTTGGCGCGCACACCCTGGGCGACGCGCTCGGGCCCGATCGGATCCAGACATTCGAGACCGCCGTTCGCTACCAAATCCTGCACGCGCTGGCTCTCATCGGGATTGGGCTCGCGTCGGCGCAGTGGCCCGATCGAAGGTGGACGGGCGCCGGGGTTCTGATGATCGCGGGTACGATCCTGTTCTCGGGCAGCCTGTACGCGCTGAGTCTTCTGGATATCGGTGTGTTCGGCGCCGTCGCCCCGGTCGGCGGAGTGAGTCTTCTCACCGGGTGGTTCCTGGGACTCGCGGCTGCGGGGCGCCTCCCACGATGACGCGGCACCTCCCGCCGTGATGTGATGCCCGGGCGACGTGTACCGCCACCCGACCGTGGCTAGAGCTTGGGCGGCGTGACCCCGGTTTGTTTCTGGTACTTCCCCTTCTTGTCCGCGTAGCTGATCTCGCAGGCTTCGTCCGACTCGAAGAAGAGTACCTGGGCGATCCCCTCGTTCGCATAGATACGGGCTGGAAGCGGGGTCGTGTTGCTGATCTCCAGAGTGACGTACCCCTCCCACTCGGGCTCGAACGGTGTCACGTTCGTGATGATCCCGCACCTTGCATAGGTACTCTTTCCGACACAGATCGTCAGCACGTTTCTCGGAATCCTGAAGTACTCCACCGATCTGGCGAGCGCGAAGGAGTTCGGAGGTATCAGGCAGACATCGCCCGTGTACTCCACGAACGACCGATCGTCGAACGCCTTCGGGTCCACGACGGGAGCCAGGGCGTTGTGGAAGATCCTGAACTCGTCAGCCACGCGCATGTCATACCCATAGCTACTCACGCCGAAAGAGATGACGCCCTCCCGCACCTGTCTGTCCTCGAACGGGTCGATCATGCCTTCGTTGAGCGCCCTGTCTCGGATCCATCGATCGCTCTTGATCGTCATCGAATCTAGTCTCTTTTCTCCGTGGTTTATTCGGCCGAGTCACACACGGCGGCGATCGCTCGGGCGATGACATCCGGCACCTGCTCGGGGAGCACGTGCCCGCCATCGCGGATCACGGTCAACGGCGCCCCGAGACGCTCGGCGAGCGTCTCGGCCGCCTCGAGTCTGATGCGGGGGTCGAGCTCCCCGACGATGATGCGCGTTGTGAGGGAACGCTCGGGCAACAAGTGCTCAAGCTCCGCGGGCCGCCAATCGGCCAGCAGCCTCATCAACGCTCGGGCCCGCTCCGGCTCGGCGTACGGCTCGCAGTAGGCCTCCACCGTGCCGGCCGGGGCACGTGTCGCCGGGCCGAACGCGCGAGCCAGTATCAGACGAGCCAGGGGTCGGCGCAGCGGCCGAAACATGCCGGCGCCGATTCGCCGCATCAAGCCCGACCGAAGCAACTCGAGGGTGAGGGGCCTGCGAGTCGACGGTGTGACAGGGCTACACAAAACGAGCCCGCGAATCCGAGGCTCTCGCCGCGCCAGCCCCAGCGCGATCGCCGCACCCTGCGAGTGCCCGACAACGACAGGGGGGGGATCTCCGAGCGCGCTCATTAACTCGTGGACTCGGCCCAGCTCGTCCTCGAGACCATACGCCAAATCGGGGCGGGGCGACGAGCGTCCCCTGCTGAGGAGGTCGGGAACCCAGAGCGTTTGTCGGTGCGCGAGAAGACGGGCGACGGGGAGCCACGTGCGGCCATGCGCGCTCAGGCCATGAAGGCACAGAACGGGGGCACCCCGGCCCACGATGCGCACCCGGATGCGCCCGTCGGCGATGTCGATCTCGCGTTGCTCGACGTTCATCCTCGGCGCTCGGTTCTTCGACCCTCAGCGGCCAGCCAGTCTGCCGACGAAGCTCCCTCGGTCGAAGCGCTCTCGCAACCGCGCGAGCCGGAACATGTGGTGGGGAGTGACCTTGCGCGGGCTCCCAGCGCTCCGTTTCTTGCCGGTTCGGGGACCCGACGATAACTTCGCTTTCCGAGCAAGTGAATTATTTCACAAGGAGCGCCGACGCGTGCTCGACCCGTACCTGGGCATCCTCATCCTCGGAGTCGTCGGCGTCCTAAATGCCGTCGTCATCCTGGGTCTGTCTCACCTGATCGGCTCTCGCCGCCCGACCCCGGTCAAGGCGGCCCCGTACGAATCTGGCATCGACCCGCTCGGGAATACCCGCGAGCGCTTCTCGGTGAATTTCTACATCGTGGCGATGCTGTTTATCGTCCTCGACATCGAGACCCTGTTCCTGGTGCCGTGGGCGTCCGTGTTCCGGCAGTTCGGTTTCGTCGGCTTCCTGGAGGTGACGTTCTTCCTGCTGATACTCGGGGTCGGACTGGTATACGCGTGGCGCAAAGGGGCGCTGGAATGGGACTGAGTCGCGCGGAGCGCAGATGAAGAAGCTCGATGTAGTCCCGACCGATTCGAGTGTGGACACCGGCATCCCACGGAGCTGGGTGACGACCCGCCTGGACTACGTGATCAACTGGGCGCGAAGAAACTCGCTGTGGCCGATGCCCTTCGGCACCGCCTGTTGTGCGATCGAAATGATGGCGGCGGCTGCCTCCAAGTACGACATCGGGCGCTTCGGGATGGAGCGCATGTCCTTCACTCCGCGTCAGGCGGACCTGATGATCGTGGCCGGGCGCGTGACCTACAAGCTGGCGCCGGTGATGCGAAGAATCTGGGACCAGATGCCGCAGCCCAAGTGGTGCGTCTCTATGGGAGCCTGCGCGAGCTCGGGCGGCATGTTCGACAACTACACCATCGTGCAGGGGATCGATACGATCGTCCCGGTCGATGTCTACGTCCCGGGCTGTCCGCCCCGGCCGGAGGGTCTCATGTACGGGCTCCTCATGATCCAGGAGAAGATCAAGGGAGAATCGCTGGCCCACCCCGTCGCGCGGGCGGAGGACCCGGAGGCAGTGGGGCGTCCCAACCTTCCGGCGGAGGCCATCGAATTGGTTGCCCAGCCATTCGGCAACTCTACGCAGCAGAACCGCGTCAGCGGGCTCTCGGCGACCTCGGCCGTCGCGCGGGAGCGCGACCGCATCGAGCGCCTCATGGAGCACCGCGAGTAAGCGCGACCTTCGACCCATGCCGACGACCGTGGCACCCGACCCGACACGGGAGCTGATCCGCGCCGAGCCTCGACCAGAGGAGGATCTGGCCGAGCACCCATCGATCCAGGCGGTGTCAGCGCAGTTCGCGGATGCGATTCGCGACGTGGTTCGAGACGCAGCCGGCTACCCCGTCCTGTGGATCGAGCCCAGCCGGAATCACGAGGTTCTGCGCTTCCTGCGGGATGACCCGGGGCAGGGGTTCGACTTTCTCGCCGACATCACCGGAGTGGACCTTGGAGGCGGCGTCCCGATCCGGGTTTGGTATCAGCTCTGGTCGATGCGGCACGGTCGCCAACTGCGCGTGGTGTGCGAGGTGCCGCTCTCGGATCTGACACTCACAACAGTTACGGACCTCTGGCATACTGCGGATTGGTTGGAGCGCGAGACTTTCGACATGTTCGGCGTGACATTCGAAGGACACCCCGATCTCAGGCGAATCCTGATGCCGGAGAACTACGAGGAGGGGTTCCCGCTCCGAAAGGACTTCCCGCTCCGAGGGCGGTTCAGTCGCTCCGAGCAGGTCCGCCGTTGTCTGAGCCGGAGCCTCGAGGACGTCTACGCCACCGAAGAGCTCCAGCTGGCGGGCTACGGCGATGCGACTGTGCCGCTGCGAGAGCTGACTCCCGCCGAGCGACCTGAGGATGCGCTGGAGAATCGGCTCGAGGGTGAGCCGATGCTGATCAACATGGGTCCCCAGCACCCGGCCACACACGGCGTGCTGAGGCTCGTGCTGCAGCTCGACGGCGAGCGCGTGATGCGCTGCATCCCGCACATCGGATACCTGCACACCGGGTTCGAGAAAACGTGCGAGTTCCGCGAGTGGAATCAGGTCGTGCCATACACCGACCGGATGGACTACCTCGCGCCGATGCTCTACAACATCGCATACGCTGGGGCGGTCGAGACGCTGCTCGGGGTCGAGATTACAGAGCGATGCCGGGTGGTGCGGGTGATCCTGTGCGAGCTGAACCGGATTCTGGGTCACCTGTTGTGGCTCGGGACGACGGCGATCGACCTCGGGGCGTTCACGGTCTTCCTGTATTCGTTCAAGGAACGGGAGAAGATCTACAATCTGCACGAGGCCTACACCGGCGGTCGGATCACGACCTCGGTCACCCGGGTCGGCGGCATGATGGCGGACCTCCCGGTCGGATGGCTCGATGCCTGCCGCGAGTTCGTGGAGAACTGCCCCTCGACGCTCGATGAATGCGAACGGCTCCTGAGTCGGAACGCGATCTGGATGGCTCGCACCCAGGACATTGGCATCATGGGACCGGAGGAAGCCGTGAGCTATGGCCTCACCGGACCGAACCTCCGAGCGAGTGGCGTTCCCTACGACGTGCGCAAGGCTCGCCCCTATCTTGGCTACGATCAGTACGATTTCGACGTGCCTGTCGGCGTGCACGGGGACGTGTACGATCGGTACATGGTCCGTTTGGAGGAGATGCGACAAAGCGTCCGGATCGTAGAGCAGGCGCTCGCTCATCTACCGGACGGCTCGATGAACATCGACGACTATCGCGTCGTGCTTCCGCCGAAGAGCGAGGCGATGGGGTCCATCGACACGATGATCTCGCACTTCAAGCTCGTGATGGAAGGCATCCGCGTGCCGGCGGGAGAGACCTGGTACTCGATCGAGGCCTCCAAGGGCGAGTTGGGAATCGGGATCGTGTCAGACGGGGGGACGAAGCCGGTCCGCTGCCGGTTCCGGGGGCCATCGTTCGTCAACATCGGGGCGCTCCCCTATCTGGTGGAGGGCGAGCTGGTCGCGGACGTGATCGCCGTCAACGCGTCGTTGGACGTCGTCTTGGGCGAGATCGATCGGTGAGCGACCCGGCGCGCAGCTCCGGCGGCAAGACCGCGTCGCGCCCGCAGGGCGCCACGCGTCCCTCGATGTCGTACTGGGCAAAATAGACCGATGAACGACCTCGAGCGCGGCTCAGGTGGCCGCCCGCGTCGCGCCCGCAGGGCGCCACGCGTCCCTCGATGTCGTACTAGGCGAAATAGAACGGTGAACCCTCAGGTGCGCGGAGAGATCGACGCATGAGCAGGGATTTGCACCCGGCGGTCGCAGGGGCACAGCCGTTTCAGAGGGCGGAGCGCGAACACATCGAGGGTCCGATCTTCGAGACTGCGGAAGGCCGCGATCGCCTCGAGAAGATCCTCACCCGCTATCCCGTGAAGAGGGGCGCGTTGCTCCCGCTGCTGCACTTCGTGCAGGAGAAGAAGGGGTGGATTTCGGCCGATGACATGGTGGAAGTGGCGGCCGTGCTGGACCTGACGCCGGCTTACGTACACTCGATCGCCACCTTCTACACGATGTACAACAAACACCCCGTCGGCCGACACCTCGTGCAGGTATGTACCTGCATCAGCTGTCACCTGCACGACGGTGATGCCGTTCTCGAGCGCTTTCTTCAGGAGACGGAGACCCGAGAGGGCGAGATGTCGGAGGACGGGAAGTTCACCGTGATCGAGGCCGAATGCCTCGGTGCGTGTGGCTTCGCGACGGTGGTCCAGGTGAACGACGAGTATTACGAGAACGTGAGGCCCGAGACGGTCCCGGAGATCGTCCAGGAACTCCGGGATCGGTAGACGACGACCAATGGGCTATCCCCACAGCCACGATCTGGAGACGACGACCCTCCTGTCCCGTTACATAGGGGATCCCGAAGCGAAGACCCTCAGCGGGTGGTTGGAGCGGGGTGGGTACGAGACGCTCCGCCAGGCACTCGTAATGTCGCCGGATGACATCACGACGGTCGTCAAGGACTCCGGACTCCGCGGGCGGGGCGGTGCGGGATTCCCCACCGGTCTCAAGTGGACCTTCATGCCGAGGGACTCCGGCAAGCCGCACTACCTGTGCTGCAACGCCGACGAGAGCGAGCCCGGCGCGTTCAAGGACCGGGAGATCATGCGGTGGACGCCCCACCTCCTGATCGAGGGGTGCATGATCTCGGCGCGGGCGATCGGGGCACAGCACATCTACATCTACGTACGCGGGGAGTTCTTCCCGGTCAGCCGGGTGCTCAACGAGGCCGTCGTCGAAGCGTACGAGGCGGGTTACATCGGCGAGAACATCCAGGGCAGTGGCTGGTCCTGCGACCTCACGGTTCACCTGGGAGCCGGTGCCTACATCGCGGGTGAGGAAACCGGTCTCATGAACTCGATCCAGGGTAATCGAGCCGAACCCTGGATGAAGCCACCGTTCCCGGCGCAATCCGGCGTGTTCGGGATGCCGACCACGGTAAACAACGTCGAGACGCTGGCTACCGTCCCGATGATCGTGGACAACGGGAGCGACTGGTACCGTCAGTGGGGAACGGAGAGGTCGCCGGGCACGAAGCTGTGGTGTTGTTCGGGCCATCTGAAGCGGCCCGGCAACTACGAGCTCGAGCTGGGCATACCGCTGAAGGACGTCATCTATGAAGTGTGTGGCGGAATCCCCGACGATCGAGCCCTACGGGCGGTGATCCCGGGTGGATCATCCACCGCGTTCCTGACCGGGGACGAGCTGGACTGCTCGACCACCTACGAGGGACTCGCCGAGGCGGGAAGCGCGCTGGGCACGGCCTCCCCGATCGTCATGGACGAGAGCACCTGCATCCTGAGCGCCATGCGTCGAATCGCGCAGTTCTACGCGCACGAGTCGTGTGGCCAATGCGTCCAATGCCGCGAGGGGACCTCGTGGGTGACGAAGATCTTGCGGCGAATCGAGGAGGGTGACGGGCGGATGCAGGACCTGGACACGCTGTACGAGCTCTGCGAGCAGCTCACGGGCCGGACGATCTGCGTGCTCGCGGATAGTGTCGTTTTCCCGCTGCGCTCGTCGCTGGACAAGTTCCGCGACGAGTATGAAGCGCACATCAAGACAAATTCGTGCACGGCGACGTGAGGAGGACCATGTCGGTGGTGTGGAATGGCTGACGGGAACGATACGGTCACGCTGACGATCGACGGCGTCGAGGTCACGGTCCCGGCGGGTACCCGTGTCATCGAGGCCGCTGAGCGCGTCGGGGTCGTCGTGCCGCGATACTGCTATCACCCGGGAATCCCGACCCGTCCGGCCCAGTGCCGCGTCTGTCTGGTGGAGGTCGAAGGGCAGCCGAAGCTGCACCCCTCCTGCGTGCTTCAGGCTCAGGATGAGATGGTGGTCAACACCGCGACCGACACCGCCGAGCTCGCACGCAAGTCGGTGATCGAGTTCCTGTTGTTGAACCACCCTCTCGACTGCCCCATCTGCGATGCGGCCGGCCAGTGCATGCTGCAGGACTACGCCTACGAGACGCACCAACTCGAGAGCCGGCTGAACGAAGAGAAGCAGGTCATGGGCCGTGACCGGATCGCGGAGGACATCCTGTACTTCGCGGACCGGTGCATCATCTGCACCCGATGCGTTCGCTTCATGAGGGACGTGGCCGATGATGACGCTCTGATCGTCGCCCAGCGCGGACACAAGGCATACATCGACACGTTCCCCGGAGCCGAGCTCGACAACCCGTTCCAGGGCAACATCGTGGATGTGTGCCCGGTGGGCGCCCTCGTCCATGAGGACTTCATCTTCAAAGCGCGGGCGTGGGATCTAGACAAGACCCCAAGCATCTGCCCCGGGTGTTCGACGGGGTGCAACGTCACGATCGACACCAAGGAGAACCAGATAGTCCGGCTGAAGCCGCGCCACAATGCCGCCGTGAACTCCTACTGGATGTGCGATTACGGCAGAAAGCATCTTGTGATGTCGAATCGGGGCGTGCGTGCTGAAGTGCCCTTGATCCGTACCAACGGCCGCTTGGCGCCGGTCGACTGGAAGACTGCCCTGGAGTGGGTGGCGGACAAGCTGGGCGAGATCGGCGAGCAGAACCCGCCGGACGGATTGGCGATCGTCTCCCCGGGAGCCAGCAACGAGAGCCTTTTCTACTTGTCCGAGCTAGTCCGGTGTCTGGGAGTCGGACGGATCGTCTACCACGTCGTGCAGGGCGAGACGGCGGCGCTTCACGGCTTCCCCAAGCTGGAACTCCGGGCCGACCGCGCACCCAACGTAACTGGCGCCGAGTTGCTGGGGGCCGAACGGGCACAAGAGATCGCCCGGTCGACTGCGGGCGCGCCTCTGGTGGTTCTCGAGGACCCGCTCACGGATGCTCCCGCCGGTTTCGGATCCGAAGCCTCTTTCTTCCTATATCTGGGGACTCGGCTTCCGAATGCGGCTCGCGAGGCGGACGCGGTGCTGCCGGTGACATCGTTCACGGAGATGGAGGGCACCTTCACCAATTTCGAAGGCAGGGTGCAGCGCTCCCGACAGGCGCTCCAGCCGCCAGGCATCGCGAGGCCAGCGTGGCTCGTGTTGAGCCGGTTGTTGGCGTCGCTGGGAGCCGGTGACACCGTCATGGATGCCCGGACGGCTTTCGGCGTAATGGCGGCTGAGGTGCCCGCGCTCGCCGACTTGGATTGGGACAGCCTGGCGCTGAAGGGTGCTCGGGCGAAGACGACTGCAGCGGCGGCGGCGGAGGGCTAGGTGGATCCGGTCAGGGGGACCGCGTTTGTGCTGTTCACGGTCGGAAAGGCGATCGTGTTCTTCACGGTGCTGTTCCTGATCGTGGCTGTGGCAACGATGGTCGAGCGCAAGGTGGCCGGGTTCATCCAGGACCGAAGCGGTCCGAATCGAGTGGGACCGTGGGGCCTTTTCCAGGTCGTGGCGGACGGTATCAAGAACCTCCTCAAGGAGGAAACGATGCCGGCGCAGGCGGTGCAGCCCTTCTTCCTGCTCGCACCCGCGATCGCGATGATCCCCGCGACGATACTTTTTGCCGTGCTTCCGTTCGCATCTCCGCTGCCCACGCAGTGGGGACTGGTCGAGATGATCGTGGCAGACGCCCCGATCGGGTTCCTGTGGGTCTTGGCGATAGGCTCCCTCGGCGTGTACGGGGTCGTCATGGCCGGGTGGTCCTCGGGTAGCAAGTACGCCTTCCTGGGAGGACTGCGCGGTTCCGCCCAGATGATCAGCTACGAAGTGGCGCTCGCACTCAGTCTGATCCCTCTCATCCTGCTTGCCGGTGAGGTTCGGGTCCCGGAGCTCGTGGCGATGCAGCAGGGCTTCAGCGAGGGACCTCCGACCCTCGCGGTGTGGATGATTCTCCCGCTCCTCATGGGCGCGTTCTTCTTCTTCATCTCCGCGCTCGCGGAGACCAACCGGCTCCCGTTCGACCTGCCGGAGGCGGAGGCCGAGCTCGTCACCGGGTACCACACCGAGTACTCGGCCATGAAGTTCAGCATGTTCATGTTGGGCGAGTTTTTCCACATCATCACCGTGGCGGCGCTCGTCACGGTCTTCTTCCTGGGCGGGTGGGACATTCCGTTCTGGGCCGGCGACAACATCCGTGTACTGTCCGATGGGACCGTTATCGGGGATCCGACGTGGTGGAAGACACTGCTCACCGCGGGCGTGTTCGGAGTGAAGATGGGCTTCATCATCATCCTGTTCGTCTGGATTCGGTGGACGCTCCCGCGCTTCCGGTACGACCAGTTGATGGACCTGGGCTGGAAATTCCTGCTCGAGGCGGTGACGGTCTATATACTCGTGATCGCTCTCGCGGTGCTGGTGATCGAAGGTGCCGGAATCGAAATGGGTCCGCTGTACGCCGCGATTCTTTTTGGGCTGAACGTGGGTCTCGCCGTGCTGGTCTTCTTCGTCCTCGATCGCGGCGTGCTCATCCGGGGGGCGGGCTACCGGGCCCGGCTCGAAGAGAGAAGACGAGTTCTCGAGCGGCATCAGGCCACACACGGGGGAGAGATTCCGTGAAACGAGGAGGTCGCGGTGCCAGGTGAGGTGAAGGTCGTCCAACGCCCCGAGACGGGGGGCTCCTACATGCGCGCGGCCATAAAGGGCATGGGCGTGACCCTGCGGCACATGGTGAACCCACGCAAGGTCACGCAGCAGTACCCGGACGAGAAGTGGGAATTGTCCCCCCGGGTTCGAGGGACACACCGCATGGCCACGCACGAGGACGGCCGTGCCAAGTGTGTCGGGTGTGGCTTGTGCCCAACCGTCTGCCCGGTCAACTGCATCAAGCTCATTCCCGCCGAAGATGAGAACGGCGAACGCTACGCCGCGGTCTACGAGATCGACGAGTTCCGCTGCATCTTCTGTGGATTCTGTCAGGAGGTTTGCCCGGTGGAGGCGATCCACCTCGGCGTGCATTACGAGAACGCCGAATACACGCGCGAGCGCTGGGTCTACGACCTGGAGCGGCTCTGCGAGCAGGACCACCCGTACACCGGCCTCTGGGAGCCGTCGGACCCCGCCTCGCAATGATTCAGGAATTCGTCTTCTTCCTGTTCGCGGCGGGCGCTGTCCTGGGCTCCATCCTGATGGTGACGCGACGGAATCCGGTGGCTAGCGCCATCTTCCTGATCGCCGTGTTCTTCTGCATCTCCGCCTTGTTCCTGCTTCTCGAAGCCCACTTCATCGCGGTCCTCAACGTGATTCTGTACGCGGGCGCGATCATGGTGCTGTTCCTGTTCGTGATCATGCTGCTCAACCTGGGGCATGCGACGTGGCGCGATTTGAGGGGACCTTTCGGGGGATTGGTCGTCGGCTCGGTGGCAGTCGCGTTTCTGGGAGTCCTGACCCGATTCCTGTTAGGCGGTGGAGAGCCCGTGCTGGGGAGCACACCCGCGGGTGAGGCCCTCCTGGCAGCAGCCGCCGAAGACGGGGTGGTGCGCGTGGTGGCGGAGCCGCTGTTCCGCGACTACACGGTCCCGTTCGAGATCGCGGGCCTGCTGTTGCTCGTCGCCATCGTGGGAACCATCCTGCTGGCGCGGAGGGAGACGCCGTGACCGGTCTGCCTCCGCTCGGTCCTGAAGCGCTCGTTTTGAGCGCGGTGTTGTTCGCGATCGGGGTGGTCGGCGTCCTCCTGCGGCGGAACGCGATCATCGTGTTCATGTGCATCGAGCTGATGCTGAGCGCGGTCAATTTGAGTCTGGTCACCTTCTCGAGGGTGCACGGGGTGGAGGGCCAGTTGCTCGTCTTCTTCGTGATGGCGGTGGCGGCGGCCGAGGCCGCCGTCGGACTGGCGATCATCATCGCCATATTCCGGCATTACGAGGTCGTGGACCTCGACCGGTTCCACCTCCTCAGATGGTGAGAAGAGCGTGATGGGTTCGGTGGCGGCTTTGGATGCGATGCTCCTTCAGGAGCACGCGGCCGCGTTCGAGCCGATCCTTCCGGCTCTCATCGTGGCCCTCCCGTTGCTGGGGGCGATCATCAACGGGATCGGGGCTTTCCGATGGCGCGAGAACAAGACGATTCCGAGCCTCGTCGGACCCCTCACGGTCCTCGCTGCGTTCGTCGTGGTGCTGGTCAACTTCTTCGCGATGCGCGCCGCCGCTCCGCACGATCCGACGATTGCGCACCTGTGGACGTGGATGGCATCCGGCGACCTGCGGGTGGGTCTCGATCTGCAGTTCGACCAGCTCTCGCTCCTCATGTGCCTCGTCGTCACCGGCGTCGGTGGGATCATCCACGTGTACAGCGTGGGGTACATGCGTGACGACCCCGGGTACTCGCGCTACTTCTCGTACCTGAACCTGTTCGTGTTCTTCATGCTGGTGCTCGTCATGGGCGCCAATCTCCCGGTGATGTTCATCGGTTGGGAGGGTGTGGGGCTCTGCTCGTACCTCCTGATCGGTTTCTGGTACGAGAACCGGGAGTTCTCGAACGCCGGAAAGAAGGCCTTCATCGTCAATCGGATCGGCGATGCGGGTTTCCTGGTGGCGATGTTCCTCCTGTTCGTCACGTTCGGCACGCTGGACTTCGCACCCATCTTCACACAGGCGCCCGCCGCGCTTGAGTATGGCGGTCTGCTCGTGACGGGGATCACGCTCCTCCTGTTCCTCGGGTGCGCCGGGAAGTCGGCCCAGATTCCACTCTACGTGTGGCTGCCCGACGCAATGGCGGGTCCGACGCCGGTCTCCGCGCTGATCCATGCAGCCACCATGGTCACCGCGGGCGTGTACCTGGTGGCTCGCGCGGGCGTGCTGTTCGCGCTCGCGCCGGTCTCGCAGGGGGTCGTCGCGGCGGTGGGGATAGGCACCGCGTTGTTCGCCGCGAGCATCGCCGTCCAGCAGTTCGATATCAAGAAAGTGCTCGCCTACAGCACGATCTCGCAGCTCGGGTACATGTTCCTCGCCGTCGGGGTTGGCGCCTTCACGGCGGGGATCTTCCACCTCATGACGCATGCGTTCTTCAAGGCGCTTCTCTTCCTCGGCGCCGGCGCCGTGATCCACTCCGTTCACCATGCCTGGGATCATGCGGATATGCACGGCGACCCGAACGACATGCGCAACTACGGGGCGCTTCGCCGCTTCATGCCCATCACGTGGGTCACGATGTGGATCGCGACGCTGGCGATTTCGGGCGTCTTCCCGTTCGCGGGCTTCTTCTCCAAGGATGAGATCATCTGGTCGGCCGGTGCCTACGGGTACCCGATCCTATGGATCGTCGCCATTGCCACCGCGATCCTCACAGCCGCATACATGACCCGGTTGATGGTCATGACCTTCCACGGGCAAAACCGGACGTTCGGGAGCCCCGGTGAGGTGTCGGGTCACGATTTGAAGGGGCGCCACCTGCACGAGGCGCCGGCGGTCATGTGGGTCCCGCTGGTGATCCTGGCGGTGCTGTCGGTCGTGGGTGGCTGGGTCAACATCCCCGAGGCGCTCCCACTCCCACACATCGAGGCGCTGCACCACTGGCTGGAGCCCGTGTTCGAGCCGGCGCGGGCGGTCGCGGCGGCAGCGGGCATCGAGGCCGCACACGCGTCGCCCATCGGCGGTGGTGAGGCCATGTGGGCGCTGCTGTCGGTGCTCGCGGCGCTGCTCGCGATCGGCCTCACGCTACGGGCGCTCGCGCCGCGCGCCTACCGACCGGCGGCCGAATCACCAGAGCCTGTCGGGTTCGCGCGTGTGCTGTACCGGAAGTGGTACGTGGATGAGCTGTACGATCGCTTCAGAGCGGCCGTGTGACTACGTATCTCGTCATCTTCATGCTCGGGACGCTACTCGTGCTCGGCGTACTGGCGGGGTGAGGACATGAGCATCTACGAGTCGCACTGGGCGCTCACGTTGCTGCTTGTGGTCCCGATGGCCGGGGCGGTGGCCTGCTTCCTCGCACCGGAAGCGCGGGCGAAGGGAGTGGCGCTCGTAACGACGATCGTGGCCTTCCTGCTGTCGCTGCCCCTCTTCTGGAGCTTCGACACCGGGACGGCGGCGTTCCAGAACACCGTATCCGCTTCGTGGATCGAGTCGTGGGGAATCCGCTACGCCGTGGGGGTGGACGGGATCTCGCTTCTCATGGTCCTGCTCACGACGTTCATCATGCCCCTCTCCGTAGCGGGGTCCTTCACCTACATCCGGGAGCGTGAGCGTGCGTTCTACGGGATGATGCTGATCCTGATGACCGGCATGATCGGGACGTTCGTAGCGCTCGATCTGTTCTTGTTCTTCGTCTTCTGGGAGCTGATGCTGATCCCGATGTACTTCCTGATCGGGATCTGGGGCGGTGAGCGGCGGATCTACTCAGCGGTCAAGTTTTTCCTGTACACGGCCGCTGGCTCGCTTCTCATGCTCGTTGCGATCGTGGTCCTGGTGCACCTGCACACGCAGGCGTACGGCGTACCCAGCTTCGGATACGAGGACTTGCTGCGCCTCGAGATTCCCGGGACCACACAACTGTGGTTGTTCGGCGCGTTCGGACTCGCGTTTGCAGTCAAGGTGCCGATCTTCCCGTTCCACACCTGGCTCCCCGACGCACACGTCGAAGCCCCGACCGCAGGGTCCGTGATCCTGGCCGGCGTGCTTCTGAAGATGGGCATTTATGGCTTCTTGAGATTCGGGATTCCCCTGTTCCCGTCCGCCGCGACCCACCCGACGGTGCTCGGGACGCTGTTGATGCTCGGGCTCGTGGGCATCCTGTACGCAGCCTGGGTCGCCGCGGTGCAACCCGATGCGAAGAAGCTGATCGCGTACACGTCGGTCGCCCACCTGGGCTTCGTGGTGATCGGCGTGTTCGGCTTCACGGTGCAAGGGCTGGAGGGTGGGATCCTGCAGATGGTGAACCACGGCATCTCGACGGGTGCCCTGTTCCTGCTCGTCGGCATGCTCTACGAGCGACGGCACACCCGGCTCATCTCCGAGTTTGGTGGGATCGCGCGCCGCATGCCGTTCTTCGCGTTCGCCCTCGTCGTGGTGGCGTTGAGCTCGATCGGCTTGCCCGGCACGAACGGATTCGTAGGTGAGTTCCTGATTCTGGTCGGGACCTTCCGCACGCATCCGGTGATCGTCGCTGTCGCCACCACGGGGGTGATCTTCGCCGCCTGCTACATGCTCCCCATGGTCCAGCGGATCCTGTTCAACCCGCTGGAGCGGGACGAGAACAAGGAACTCACCGATCTTTCGGGCCGGGAGCGTGCCATACTCGCCCCGATACTGGTACTGATCGTGCTCATCGGAGTCCTGCCGGGTCCGTTCCTTGAGCGGACGAGCGCCTCCGTCGAGGCGCTCCTGGAGCGGGTCGAGACGCAAGGGCACGTCGTCACCACGACGATCGGAGCGCCGGCGCAAGCCGAGGTATCGCTCGTGCACGTCCCTGTCGTACCCGTGGGGGTGACCGGCCCCGCGGAGCCTCGATCGCCGGGCCGGCGATCGCCTTCGGGACAGGATGCGGCGCGCCCGGATGGGGAGGGAGAGTGACGTGACCTCGCTCGATTTCTCCTCGCACGGCGACTATCTGATCGCTCTCCTACCGGAGGTGATCCTGGCGCTCACGGCCATGATCATCCTCCTGGTCGACGTGTTCCGCCGCGGGCCTGGGGGAGGTCAGAGCGGCGCATGGGTGGGCCACACAACACTGCTCGGGCTAGCCGCGGCAGTTGTCGCGAACGCCTGGCTTCTCGGCGCGACCGCCGTGGGAGACGGGGGCCTGGTGTCGGTGGATGCGTACCGGGTGGTGGCCAACTTCATCGTGTTGGCTGCGACCCTGCTGACGGCCGTGTACGCGGGCGAGTACCTGGTGCGCGAGGGGCTCAGGATCGGCGAGTTCTATGGGCTGCTACTCCTCGCCTCGGTAGGGATGATGATCCTCGTTGCCGCGCGGGACCTGATCGTGCTGTTCATGGGTCTCGAGCTGATGTCGATCTCGGTGTACGTCCTGACCGGCTTCGCGCGGCACGACCCCCGCTCCTCCGAAGCGGCGCTCAAGTACTTCATCGTCGGAGCCTTTGCCAGCGCTTTTCTGCTGTTTGGGATCGCGCTCGTGTATGGTGCGGCTGGAAGCATGCGCCTCGCCTCGGTCGCCGGACAGATCGCGGAGGCCAGCGCGAATGGCGATCTGATCCTGACGGCCGGGATCGGCCTCCTGCTCGTGGGGTTCGGTTTCAAGATCGCGGCGGTGCCGTTCCACATGTGGACGCCCGACGCATATCAGGGTGCCCCGACTCCGGTAACCGGCTATATGGCCACTGGGGTCAAGGCAGCCGCGTTCGTGGCGCTGTTGCGGCTACTTACGGTCGACCTGGCAGCGGCTGCCCCGATCTGGCAGACGGCCATATGGTGGCTGGCGTTGCTGACCATGATCGTCCCGAACCTGATCGCGCTGGCTCAGGAGGATGTGAAGCGGATGCTGGCGTACTCGTCCGTGGCCCACGCCGGCTATTTGCTGGTCGGGGTGATGGCGAGTTCCGCGTCCGGGCGCGCGGCCGCTTTGTTCTACCTGGCGGCGTACACGCTCATGACGGTGGGGGCGTTCGCGATCGTTCATCATGTGGCGGGACGGGGCGACCTCAAATCCGGCCTGATGGACTTCCGCGGACTCGGTTGGCGGAGACCGTGGGTGGGCGTGGCGCTGGTCGTCTTCCTCCTGTCGCTGGCCGGCTTTCCACCGACGGCCGGCTTCGTCGGAAAGCTGTTCTTGCTCAGAGCCGCGATCGATGTCGGGCAGACCGCGCTCGCGGTCACGCTCGTGCTCACCAGCCTGGTCGCGTACTACTACTACCTGCGGGTCGTGTGGAAGATGTACTTCGAGACCGCCCCGTCCGAAGCTGAGGAGATACCGAGTCCGGGCGCCGGTTTCCGCCTCGCGACCGCGGCATGCGCGATCGGCCTATTGTTCTTTGGCCTATTCCCCCAGACGGCTTTGAACGGGATGCGGCGGGCAGAGGCGGACCTGGCGCCGTCACCGATCGTCGCCGATCCGATCGAGAACGTGGCAGGGCCGACGAGATCCCTCCCACCGAACGTGTCCGCTTCCGGCGGGGCCGAGTCTACGGACCCCTGACACCGTCGCCGCCTCCTCATGGCGGCGTCATCCCAGAGAGACGGTATGGAAATACACAGCGGCATCTTCCGGGAATACGACATTCGCGGGATCGTAGGGGATGATCTCACCCACGAGGTCGCAGAGGCGGTCGCGCTCGCGTTCGGTAGCGATCTGGCGGACCGTGACGCACCTCGAGTTGTCGTCGGGCACGATAACCGGCCAAGCTCTCCCGGATTGGGTGAGGTGGTGTGTCGCGGTTTGAACCGGGCGGGCGCCGATGTGCTCTACCTCGGGACCATCCCGACGCCGACCCTCTACTTCGGGGGCATCGAGCTCGGAGCGGATGCCGGGATTCAGATCACGGGCTCGCACAATCCCCCCGAGTACAACGGTATCAAGATGGTGCGCGATAATCGTCCCATCTACGGCGAGCAGATCCAGGCGCTGCGCCGGCGCATTCAAGCGGACGACTACGCCGACGGGGAGGGGAACACCGAGCGTATCGAGATCTTGGACCGGTACGTGGATGCGATCGCAGCCCGCGGGGCGGTCGAGCCATCGGTCCAGATGGTGCTGGACTGCGGGAACGGGGTGGGAAGCGTTGTGGCGACCCGCGCGTTGCGGGCCGCGGGCGTCGAGGTGGACCCGCTGTACTGCGAGTCTGACGGTACGTTCCCGAACCACCACCCCGACCCGACCGTCGATGAGAACGTCGTCGATCTCATAGAACGGGTCCGCTCGACGGGGGCGGCGTTGGGCGTCGGGCTGGATGGTGACGCGGACAGGATCGGTGCGGTGACGGAGGAGGGGAAGATCGTGCGGGGCGACCACCTGCTGCTCCTGTTCGCGCGAGAGGTCTTGCGGGAGAGACCCGGGTCCGAAGTGATATTCGACGTGAAGTGCTCGCAGGCCCTCCCGCAGGTGATCGAAAGGGACGGGGGCGTCCCCGTCATGTGGAAGACCGGCCACTCCCTGATCAAGGAGCGGATGCGCATGACAGATGCTCCCATAGCGGGTGAGATGAGTGGTCATATCTGTTTTAGTGACAGATATTTCGGAATAGACGATGCGATCTACGCAGCGGCCCGTCTGGCCGGATTGCTGGCGCGCAGTGGGCGCTCGTTCTCGGAGCTCGCAGGTGAGATCCCATCGTATCCATCCACACCCGAGCTGCGGCTCGACTGTGCGGAAGATCGAAAATTCGAGGTCGTGGCCGAAGCCGTCCGACACTATAAGACCACTCACGAGGTGATCGACATTGACGGGGCCCGCGTGCTGTTCGACGGCGGTTGGGCGTTGATCCGCGCGAGCAATACGCAGCCGGTGATCGTCGCCCGGATCGAAGCGGACTCGGCTGAGCGACTGCGCGAGATCGGGGCCGAGATCGGGACCTATCTGGGCGAGCAGGGGGTGGTTCTCCCGCCGCTTGGACCGGGCTGAGCGGACCGGGCATGACGCGCTCCGGGAGCCCGACGGCGGTGGTCGCCGTTGGCGGCAACGCTCTCTCACCGGCGGGCGAGCGCGCGACGATCGCCAATCAGTTCCGTCACACGCGCGAGAGTCTCGAGCCGATCGTGCGGTTCGTGTGCGAGGGCTGGAACGTGGCCGTTGTTCACGGAAACGGGCCGCAGGTGGGCGACGCGCTGCTGCGGAACGAAAGCGCGCGCGATCAGGTCTCGGAGCTCCCCCTCGGCGTGCTGGTTGCCTCGACGGCCGGCTGGATCGGCTACATGATGCAGCAATCGCTGCAGAACGCGCTCGAGCGCGCCGGAGCCGACCGACGAGTCGTCACGGTGATCACGCAGGTGCTGGTGGATACGAAGGATCCCGAGGGCCGGAAACCACGCAAGTTCATCGGACGCGAAGTGAATCCCGAGGTCGCCGAGGCACTGCGCGAAGAGGGAATCAGGGTGGACCTGGATGACAACGGACGCTTGCGCCGGCGTGTTGCCAGCCCGAAGCCCCTGCGGATCGTCGAGGCGCCGATGATCTCCGAACTGGTGGAGCAGGGGCATGTGGTCATCGCCGCGGGGGGAGGCGGTACTCCCGTCTATCGAGACCCTCGAGGGTTCGAGGGACTGGATGTCGTGATCGACAAGGACCTGGCCGCCTACATCTTGGCTCACGAGATTCGCGCTTCTCTGCTCCTCATTCTGACGAACGTGGACGGGGTCTACACGGGCTATGGCACCCCCGGGGCGAAACGCATCGAGCGGCTCCGCCTCGCCGAGGCCAGGGAGCTTCTCGCCGGCGACGAGCTCGGCATCGGGTCGATGCGGCCGAAGGTGACGGCCGGCGTCCGATTCGTGGAAGAGGGAGGGGAACGGGCCATCATCGCGGCGCTGGAGGACGCACCGCAGGCGATTCAGGGCACCGCCGGCACGTGGATAGTGCCATAACGCGACCCGCTGGGGTCTTTCAGCGGTCTGCGACGCGACCCCATAGAGTTCTTCGGCAACCTGCCGAGAGTTCAGCAGAGGGCCGACAAACACGACGGTGAGCACATGAACATACATGAGTATCAAGCCAGGGAGATCTTCCGGGGTCACGGGGTCCCGGTCCCACCGGGCGAGTTGGCGAGCACTCCTGACGAGGCAGCGGAGATCGCGGATCGTTTCGGGGACGGCGTGGTGGTGAAGGCACAGGTCCACGTGGGAGGTCGGGGTAAGGCCGGAGGTGTCAAGCTCGCGGCGAACGCCGCGGAAGCACGTGAGGCCGCCGGTCGCATCCTGGGCATGGAGATCAAGGGGATCGAGGTGCGAGGGGTGCTGGTCGCCCCGGCCGAGGACATCGCCTCCGAGGCCTACGTCGGCATCGTAATGGACCGCGGCCGCCAAGCGGATGTCGTGATGGTATCGGCGGAAGGCGGTGTGGACATCGAAGAGGTCGCCGCCAAGATGCCCGAAGCGATTCACACTGCGACCGTCGATCCCCGCTACGGCCTCCTGCCGCATCAATCCGTGCGCCTCGGTTACCACCTGTACGATGACCCGGCACTCGCCCGGCAGGCCTCCGGTGTGATCGGTCAGCTGTACGCGGCCTATCGAGCCTCCGGCGCCACCCTGGCCGAGATCAACCCGCTCATCGTGAACGCGGCGGGCGAGGTGAAGGCGATCGACGCCAAGATGAACATCGACGACAATGCGCTCTTCCGGCTACCGGAAATCGCTGCCCTACGCGATGTCGAGGCCGAGGACCCTGCCGAGCGGCGCGCCCGGGCGGCGGGCCTGAGTTACATCAAGTTGGAGGGCAACGTCGGGTGCTGCGTGAATGGAGCCGGCCTCGCGATGGCGACCATGGATCTCGTGAAGTACTACGGGGGAGATCCGGCGAACTTCCTGGACATCGGAGGCTCGTCCAACCCCGAGAAGGTCGTGACGGCGCTGGAGCTGATCACCGAAGACCCCAATGTCCATTCCATCCTGTTCAACATCTTCGGTGGGATCACCCGGTGCGACGACGTGGCGAACGGGATCGTCGAGGCGACGCGGCGGATCGACCTGACCGTTCCGCTCACGATCCGGCTCACGGGCACGAATGAGGAAGAGGCCGTCGAGATCCTGGAGGCGAACGGCTTCGAGGCGATGGTGGACATGGACCGGGCCGTCAAGACGGCCGTAGAGCGCTCGGGCATCGCGACCTGATCGCCCGTAGGCGAGCGCGGGAAGGTTGGAAGGACAGAACACGAGGGCTAACAAGCCATGAGCATATTCATTGGAGAAGACACCCGACTCGTCGTGCAGGGCATCACGGGTCGTGACGGATCGTTTCACACGCGCCAGATGATGGACTACGGTACACGCGTCGTGGCCGGTGTGACGCCGGGCAAGGGCGGGCAACGCTTCGAGGACAGCGTTCCGGTGTACAACACGGTGGCCGAGGCCGTGCAGGAGACCGGCGCCGACACGAGCGTGATCTACGTTCCGGCACGGTTCGCGGGAGACGCGATCTTCGAGGCGGCGGATGCGGGGATCTCGCTGATCGTGTGTATCACGGAGGGCGTTCCGGTCGCAGACATGATGCGTGCGTTGCCCTACATCCGTGAAAAAGGCGCGCGTCTGATCGGGCCCAATTGTCCGGGCCTCATCGTGCCGGGCGTCGCGAAGGTCGGGATCCTCCCAGGGCAGATCGTGCGAGAGGGACCCGTCGGAATCGTGAGTCGGTCTGGAACGCTCACCTACGAGGTGATCTTCCAGTTCACGAGACAGGAGCTCGGCCAGTCGACGTGTATCGGGATCGGTGGTGATCCGCTGATCGGCACCAATTTCGTCGACTGTCTAGACGCCTTCGAGGAGGACGAGAACACGACCGGGGTGGTCCTGATCGGCGAGATCGGAGGTACCGACGAGCAGGTCGCCGCCGAGTACGTCTCCGAGCACATGACCAAGCCCGTGGTCGGCTTCATAGCCGGACAGACGGCGCCGCCGGGACGACGCATGGGGCACGCGGGTGCCATCATCTCGGGCTCGGAGGGCACGGCGGAGGAGAAGATGAGGGCATTCCGAGAGCATGGCATCGACGTCGCCGAACGGCCGGCCGACATCGTGGGCCTGCTCCGCCAGCGACTATAGCTAAGGACGGCGCGAATGCCGGAGGAAGCCGAGCGCTACATCAGCGTACGTGACGTCATGACGACGTCGGTCATAACCGCGACGCCCGAGACCCCGCTACTCAGCATCGCCGAGACGATGATGGAGCGACACGTCCGGGCCATCCCGGTGATCGATGAAAGCGGCCATGTGTTGGGGATCGTCACGGACCGAAGTGTGATGAGCCAGTTCCTTCCCCGGCTCGAGACCCGAGATCCGGCGGCGGGCGAGCTCGACCTCGCGGGCCCGCGGGGTGTAGCGGTGCGCGAGGTCATGGACCGAAGCGTGATGTGCGTGAATGACGACCAGCCGCTCGCGGACGTCGCCGCCCTGATGCTGGACAAGGAGATGGAGCGGCTCCCGGTCGTAGCGGAGGGAGTGCTAGTCGGCTTCCTGACCCGCGGGGACATCATTCGAACGCTGCTCGCCCGACTGAGCGGCGAGACAGTCGAGCAAACGGATCCAGCTCAGGACGAGGGCGAATGACAGCCGACACCCGGGACTTGACCTTGGCGATCATCAAACCGGATGCGTATTCGGCACGGAAGACGGGACGAATCTTGCACGAGTTGGAGACCGCCGGGTTCGAGATCCGCGCGCTCCGCGTCGTTCGGCTGGAGCGGTCCGCCGCAGAGACCTTCTACGACGTCCACCGAGAGCGTCCCTTCTTCAACTCGCTGGTGGAGTTCATGACGTCCGGCCCCTGCGTGCCCGTGGCGCTGTGCCGGGAGGAGGCCGTACCGCACTTGCGCGAGGTGATCGGGGCGACGGATCCCGCGGCGGCAGCGCCGGGCACGGTCCGGGCTCTGTATGCGGAGAGCAAGGAAAGGAACGCGATCCACGCCTCCGACTCCTCGGAGAACGCCCGCCGCGAGCTGGCTTTCTTCTTCAGCGATCTGGATCTCGCTCGGTAGCGGTGTGTCTGAAGGCCCCGCTAGCCTGCGTCTCGCGGTATCGGATCTGCGGGGTGGTTCCATAGCCTGGGAGCGGACCCTGGAGTCCCCGCGCGTCGCACTGGGCGAGGTGCCGGAGGCTCTCGACGGTCCGCTCTCGATAACGGTCAGAGCGAGTTCCGCGGAGGGCACCGGCGTGCGCGTGGTCGGCCGCCTCAGCGGCACGGCCACCCTGGAGTGCCGACGCTGCCTGTCTCCGGTACGCTGCGAGATTCAATCATCGCTCGAGGCATGGTTTCGTACCGGTGGCCTGGCCGAGCCGGAAGAGGACAGCGTGTGGCCCCTGGACCCCGACGCAGCGGAGATCGACCTGCGTCAGCCCATCCGTGAGGAGCTATGGCTCGCTGTCCCCGAGTTCGCACTGTGCAGGCCCGACTGCACGGGGTTATGCCCGCGGTGCGGGGCACGACTGGATTCGGAGGAGTGCGACTGTCCGCCGGAGGGGCCGGACCCCAGATGGGCCGCCCTGGAAGCGGTCCGCGGGTCGCTGGCGCGTCACGGTGAGGACACGCCGGACACGGGCTGACGGGCCAAGAGCGATCGATCCTCTTGACACGAGGTGGTTTTCTTCGCCTGTTACGCGGCTTCAATCCGCGCCGAGAGCGCGGTTGCAGACCACGCCGAGAGCGTGGTTGCGGTACATTAGTGTCGACTGATGAGAGCAGGAGAGGTCCAATATGGCGGTCCCGAAGCGACGGACTTCAAAACAGCGTAAGAGGAAGCGTCGGACGCACGACAAGGCCAAGGCGACGGCCAATCAGGCGTGTCCGCGTTGTGGCGACCCTCGCCGCCCACACCGCGTGTGCCCGAACTGCGGCTATTATGGTGATCGCGAGGTCATCCGAATCGAAGAGTTCTGAGCCGCCAGCTCGGCCCGCGCCGTGTCGCCCCTTCCGGACACGCATAACCCCCCACTGTCCTAGCCGGCGGTTCGTATGATTCGAGTCGCACTCGACGTCCTGGGAGGCGATTCGGCCCCCGAGGCCCCGATCGCGGCGGCCCGGGCGGCGGTCGAGGCGTGGCCGGATGAAGTCGAGTTCCTCCTCGTTGGCCCGCCGGATCTCGTCCAGGGAGTGCTCGGGCACCGCCCCTCCACCGGGCCGCTTCGCATCTTGCCAGCGACGGAGCGCATCGAACCACATGATCCTCCGGCCCTCGCTGTACGTCGCAAGCCGGACAGCTCGATCGTCGTGGGTCTGGAGGCGCTTCGGGCCGGCGACGCCGATGCGTTTATCTCCGCGGGCTCCACCGGCGCGGTGATGGCCGCGTCGGTACTCAAGCTCGGGGTGCTCCCGGGCGTCGACCGACCGCCGGTCGGAGCCCTATTCCCGGCGGCTTCGGGACGGGTTCTGGTGCTGGATGTAGGCGCGAACTTGAACTGCCGATCCGATCACCTTCATCAGTTCGCACATCTCGGTACGATCTACATGCGGGATCTGCTCGGAATCGAGCAACCCCGCGTCGGTCTCCTGAACGTTGGCGAGGAGGCACAAAAGGGTGGCGACCTGGCGCTCGCCGCGCACCGGCTCTTCAGCGAGGATTCCTCGCTGCATTTCGTGGGCAACGTGGAGGGGCACCAGATCATCGAAGGGCCGTGCGACGTGCTCGTCTGCGACGGGTTCGTCGGAAACGTACTCCTCAAGTTCTACGAGTCGATGGCGGGGTTCATCCTCGGAATCCTAAAGCGCGGCGCCCCGGCCGACGAGACGGAGCTCGAGGGGCTCTTCCGGTTTCTCGACTACACGGAGTATGGGGGCGCACCACTGCTCGGCGTCGATGGCGTGTCGATTCTGTGTCACGGCTCGTCTCCCGCCCGCGCGATCAAGAACGCGGTACGGGCCGCGATCGATTCCGTTGGGGCGGGCATGGTCGCCGATATGCGGCGCGACCTAGAGCGGATGGCAGGAGGGACGGCATGACGCGAATCGCACTACTCCTGCCGGGACAGGGCTCTCAATTCGTCGGGATGGGGAGCGATCTGGCGCAGGCTTTTCCGACGGCGCGCGAGCTGTACGAAGAAGCGGATGACATCCTGGAGGTGCGTCTCAGCACGCTGTGCTGGACGGGTCCGGGCGAAGACCTCACGGCCACGGAGAACGCCCAGCCCGCTATCCTACTTCACAGCTATGTCGTGTGGGCACTCGCTCGAGAGATGCTGGCGGACTCGGCTGTCGTGGCGGCGGGTCACTCTCTGGGGGAGTTCACGGCTCACCTCTTGGCGGGAACATTCACCTTCGCCGACGCCCTACGACTGGTGCGTCGCCGCGGCGAGCTGATGGCCCGGTCCGGTGCCGAACGGCCTGGCACGATGGCCGCGGTTCTCGGGCTCACGCCCGAGCAGATCGAGGAGATCTGTGCAGCGGTTTCGGTGGGAACGGTCGTGCCTGCCAACCTGAATGCTCCCGGGCAGATCGTGATCAGCGGCGACGTCGATGCGGTCTCCGCGGCATGCGAGCGGGCCACGGAGGCGGGGGCCCGCCGGGTCCTCCCCCTCAACGTGAGCGGAGCGTTCCATTCACCCTTGATGGAGGTGGCCGCGGGCGGGCTTGAAGAGGCGCTCACCGGCACCCCTGCCATGGATCCCCGCTTCCCGGTGATCGCAAACGCGACGGCGGAGGCGGTACGGGACGCCGATACGGCGCGGGCGACGCTGCGGGCGCAGCTCACATCGGCGGTTCGCTGGGTCGAGAGCGTCGAGCGCATGCGCGAAGAGGAGCCGACCCGCTGGCTCGAGTTGGGACCAGGGAACGTGCTGGCGGGGCTGTTGCGCCGGATCGATCGATCGCTTTCGGTCACCGCGGTCGGCGATGCGGAGGCATTGGACGCGCTGACCTTCGGTTAGCTAGCGCTGACCTCCGGTTGATCTAGCAGAGGAGGGTTCATGGGTGAGCTGATGGGCAAAGTCGCGATCGTGACGGGCGGCGCTCGCGGTATCGGTCTTGTTATTTCGCGCGAGCTGGGGGAAGCGGGGGCGAGTGTGGCTGTCGTCGACCTCGACGAAGCGCTTGCGGGCGCGGCCGCGGCGGAATTGGGAGAGGGCGGGCACCACGGGTTCGAGTGCGATGTCGCGCGGCCGGACGCGTGCGCTGAGCTCGTGGCTCGGGTCGAGAGCGAGATGGGACCGCCCGCCATCCTGGTGAACAACGCCGGGATCACGCGCGACAACCTCCTCGTCCGGATGAAGGACGAGGAATGGTCCAAGGTGCTCGAGACGAACCTGTTCGGTGCGTTCTGTATGATACGGAGTGTGGCTCGCGGCATGATGAAACGGCGCGATGGCCGCATCGTGAATATCTCCAGCATCGTGGCCTTGACGGGAAACCGCGGGCAGTCCAACTATGCGGCGTCCAAAGCGGGCCTGATCGCGCTCACGAAGTCCGTCGCGCAGGAATTGGCGAGTCGAGGTGTGCTTGCGAATGCCGTCGCACCCGGCTTCATCGAGACGGACATGACCGCGTCGTTGCCTGAGGAAGTGCGGGAATCGATGCTAGCGAGCGTTCCGCTCGGCAGGATCGGGACCCCGGAGGATGTCGCCCGGGTAGTCCGCTTCCTGGTTGGCCCCGCCGCCTCGTACATGACGGGTCAGGTCGTGGTGGTGGACGGCGGCATGGTGATGTGAAGACGGAGGTGGGATTCGGCGCATGACGCCGGGTTCCTCGCTGACGTAGGATCGCGGGATCGTGGAGACCCCGGAATCCCGAATAGGGAAGGGAGCAGGCATGTCCGAGACTGCAGCACGGGTTAGAGAGATCATCGCCCAAGAACTGGGTGTCGAGCAAGAAAAAGTGACCGATGAAGCCTCCTTTGTGGAGGATCTCGGTGCCGACTCGCTCGATACGGTCGAACTCGTAATGGCGTTCGAGGAAGAGTTCGGGATCGAGATTCCCGACGAGGACGCCGAACAGATGCAGACCGTGGGACAAGCCATCGGTTACCTCGCGCAGAAGCAGTAACCGGATCTCGCACGGCTGAATCTGAACGTTTCTTCCATGACAAATCGTCGTGTCGTCATCACCGGGGTCGGTCTGGTCACACCGATCGGACTCGACCCCGAGTCTACATGGTCCGCGCTCATCGCCGGCGAGAGCGGAGCGGGCCCCATCACGCAGTTCGACCATGCGGACCAGGATGTTCACTTCGCATGCGAGGTGAACGGGTTCAACCCGGAACTCTACATGGACCGCAAGGAGGCCCGGCGGACGGATCGCTTCGTCCAGTTCGCGCTCGCCACCGCACAACAAGCGGTCGGGAACGCAGGGCTGGAAGATTGGCTCCCGGGACCGACTCCGCATCGCATAGGCGTGGTGATCGGCTCCGGGATCGGCGGGCTTCCACTGCTCGAGGAGCAGCACATCAAGTTGTTGGAGAAGGGGCCGCGCCGCGTATCTCCCTTCTTCATCCCGATGTTCATCGCCGATATGGCGCCGGGCATGATCTCGATGCGTTACGGAGTCCAGGGTCCCAACTACGCCACCGTATCGGCCTGTGCATCCAGCGCTCATGCTCTGGGACTCGCGTATCGATCGGTCCGCATCGGCGAGACGGACGCGATGATCACGGGTGGCACGGAATCGACCATCACCCCCTTATGCGTCGGTGGCTTTGCGTCGATGAAGGCCCTATCGACGCGAAACGATGATCCGGCTCGCGCCTCGAGGCCTTTTGACCGGCATCGGGACGGTTTTGTGCTCGGAGAGGGGGCGGCGATGATGGTCCTCGAGGAGTTGGAGCACGCGCGCGAGCGTGGGGCGCCCATCGTCGCCGAGCTGGTTGGGTTCGGTCAAAGCGCTGACGCGTACCACCTGACCGCGCCCGCACCTGACGGGGCCGGCGCACAGATGGCGATGGTACTGGCCCTCGAAGACGCCGCGATCCGGCCTGAGCAGGTCGATTACGTCAACGCCCACGGGACCTCTACGCCCGCGAACGACACCGCCGAGACTGCGGCGGTAAAGGGGGTGTTCGGCGATCACGCGTACGACCTCGTGCTCGGCTCGACCAAGTCGATGACCGGTCACACACTCGGTGCGTCGGGGGCCATCGAAGGGACCATCGCGGCGCTCGCGTGCGCACGAGGCGTGATCCCGCCGACCATCAACTTCGAAGAAGCCGATCCCGAATGTGACCTCGAATACGCGCACGGCGGCCCCATCGAGCGCGACGTGGCGTACGCGCTCTCCAACTCGTTCGGGTTCGGGGGGCACAACGTGTGTCTCGCGATCAAGAGATGGGACGGGGACGCTTGATTCTGCGGCTCGCTCTCTGCCTGGAAGATCGACCGTGAGTCGACCCCGCGTCCTGGCGCTGATCGGTTCCGAGTCGGATCGCCCGGTGATGGAGAAGGCGGTCGAGATCTTGAACGACCGGGGCGTGGACGTACGGCTCGAGGTGAGCAGCGCGCATCGGGATCCGGCGCGAACGGCCGCGTTGGCCGCCGGGGCCCGCGATGCCGGCTTCAGCGTAGTCATTTGCGGGGCGGGTCTCGCAGCCGCATTGCCCGGCGTCGTTGCCGCGCACACCACCCTGCCGGTCATTGGCGTTCCCATTTCAGCCGGAACGCTGGGCGGCTTGGATGCCCTGCTGTCGATCGCCCAGATGCCGCCTGGCGTGCCCGTGGCGACCGTCGGGATCGACGGCGCCAAGAACGCCGCACATCTTGCGCTTCGTATCCTGGGTCTCTCGTCAGCGGAGAGCGAGGCGCCCGGCTGACGAATCGTCCTCGCGGATAGGCAGGTGCCCGCATGCGAGTCGGCGTCGGTTACGACTCCCACCGCTTCGATGAAACTCGCCCGCTGGTCCTCGGGGGTGTCCGGATTCCGGATGCACCGGGCCTAGCTGCCCACTCGGACGGCGACGCGGTGGCCCACGCCATAGTCGACGCGCTGCTGGGAGCCGCGCGCCTCGGTCATATCGGCGGCCTTTTCCCGGACGATGACCCCGCCTACGAGAACGCGGACTCACTCTCTCTTCTGGCCGAGGCCGTGCGTCGCGTGGAGATGGAGAATTACCAGGTCGTGAACGTTGACGTGTCGATCATCGCGGAACGACCGCGGATTGCCCCGTTCGTCGACCAGATGGCAGAGCGCCTGGGGGCGACTCTCCACACCTCGCCGGGGACCGTGTCGATCAAGGGAAAAACCAACGAGGGCATGGGTTGGATCGGGCGGGGAGAGGGGATTGCCGTGATCGCCGTGGCTGCCGTCGACCAGATCCGCGACATTGACGCGCTTCTCGCCAGCATGCGCTCGGGCGGTGGCTGAGTTCGAAGCGCTACTCGCGCTCCTGCTTGGGATTCCGATGTGGCTGGCGTACGTGCTCCTTGGTGCCGGGGCGGCCGTCGAGAACATCTTTCCCCCCGTGCCCTCCGACACCGTCGTGGTTCTCGGTGGCATCCTTTCCGATCGGGGAGGGCTGCAAGTGGGGACCGTGCTCGCGGTCGCGTGGGTGTCCAACGTGAGCGCGGCGTTGCTCATATATGCGCTGGCGCGTCGGCATGGCCGCGGGATCTTCCAGACGCGCTGGGGAAGGCGTCTCCTCCGGCCACACCAGTTGAACCAGCTCTCGGGCTTCTATGAACGGTACGGGCTGATCGCGATCTTCGGGAGCCGCTTCCTCCCCGTCCTGCGGGTTCTGATTCCGGTATTCGCAGGCATCACCAAGGTTGGCTTCGTGCGCACCGCGATTCCGCTCGCGAGCGCGTCGCTCGCCTGGTATACCGTCATGGTCTTCGCCGGGGTCTTCGCCTCCCGCAACATCGAGCGGCTGTTCCAGCTGCTCGGTGCCGCCAACAACTGGCTGCTCGGCGTCGCGCTGGCGTTGATCGTGGTCATCGCATTCTGGTGGTTTCGGAGTCGGCATGATCGCGAAGACAACTGATTGGTGGAGTCCATGATCAAGGTGGAGACCGAGCTGCTCGAGGCAGAGCGCGCGTTCCGCCTCGAGCTCTTCCGAGACTACTTGAGCTTCGAGCGGGGGCTTTCGCCCAGCACGTTGGAAGCCTACCAGGCGGACGCCCGCCGATTGATCGCCTTCGCTCGGGAGTGTGGCGTCACCCAGCCATCGGCCGTCACATACGACCTGCTGCGTGACTTCGTCGCGGCACTCGCGGAGTCCGGGTTGGCCGCGTCCTCGGTCGCTCGAAAGTTGTCGGCGCTGCGCGCGCTGTTCCGGTTTCTCGTCGAGGAAGGAGTCCTGTCGACCGACCCGAGCGAGCGTCTCGAATCTCCCCGCGCCGCGCGGCGGCTGCCACAGGTGCTCTCGTACCCCGAGATCGAGCGGTTGCTCTCCGCGGTGTCACCCGAGCTGGAGTTGGCGCACCGCGATCGGGCAATGCTCGAAGTCTTGTACGGGTGTGGGCTTAGGGTGTCGGAGCTCATCGACTTTCGACTGTTGGGTCTACATCTCGACGACGGCCTCGTTCAGGTCGTGGGGAAGGGCCGAAAAGAGCGTCTGGTGCCGGTGGGAGCGGATGCGCGCCACGCGTTGCGGCGCTACCTTCGAGAATCGAGGCCCCGCTTGGACAGGGGAGCGTCGGACGGCAGAGTATTCCTCAATCGCCACGGGCGCCCGCTGAGCCGAATGGGCGTGTGGAAGATTCTGCGCCGCTACGTGGAGAGGGCCGCGTTACACAAGCGGGTGACGCCCCACACCCTGCGGCACAGCTTCGCCACGCACCTTCTGGAGGGGGGTGCGGATCTCGCGTCCGTGCAAGAGATGCTGGGGCATGTCG
>JBDHAD010000054.1:0-20007 GCA_039588215.1 Gemmatimonadota bacterium | reverse complement strand
CGCTCCTGGAGCACGAGGGCCGACCCGGATACGAGCGCGGTCATGAGCGCGACCGAGAGCCCGAAGATGTGATACAGCGGTACGGCGCACAGCGTCACATCGGCTGGAGTGAGGGTCAGAGCTTCCGCGGTCGCCGCGGCGGTCCCGAGCAGGTTCTGGTGCGTGAGCATGACCCCCTTCGGCGTGCCCGTCGTCCCCGGCGTGTACAGGATCGCGTACGGATCCGAGCCGGGCGTAACCTCTGCCGGGAGAAACTCTCGCCCCCGACCGCTCGCGACCAGATCCTCGAACTGGTAGATCCGGTCGTCGTACCAGAGATCCTCTTCGCCGACCGTGACCAGGTACTGGAGGTCGGGGAGCTCGACGAGGAGTGTCTCGAACATCTGGAGATAGTCCACGTCATCGAAGTGCTCGGCCGTGATCGCGACCGATGCCTCGGAGTTTCGCAGCATGTACTGCAACTCGCGCGGGGTGTGGCCCGGGTTGAGCGGTACGATGGTGGCTCCCAGCTCGGCCGCCGCGAGCGCGGAGATCACGAATTCCGGCCAATTCGGCATGTCGATCGCGATCCGATCGCCCTGCTCGATGCCGAGGTTGTGCAGACCCACGGCCAACGCCCGCGCCTGCATGGCGGTGTGGGCATAGCTCCAGGTCCGTTCCTTGAAGATCAGGAACGGTGCATCGGGGCGCCCTTCCGCGGCCACCCTCAGGGTGTCCGCGACCGTCAACGTCTCGGTTCTGGCGTGCTGTGCGACCGTCACCAACCTCTCGCTTCGCAATCCGGGTTTGCTGCTCTCGTCCGTAATCATCTAATCTCAGGCCTGCGCAGCCGGACGTAAAGCGGCGGTGACCCACTCCTCGCCCGATTCGGGCGAGATCTCGAACGTATGGCTCCCTTCGGGGGAGGTCGCCACCTCGCCCAGTCGGCGGAGCAGGACGCTGCGCACCCGGCCACCCCGGGCCTTCTTGTCGAGCACGAGGGCGCTCCAAACTTGCGACGCGGGTCGCTCCTCCTCCCACGGGCGATCCAGTTCGCAGGCCTCGAGCAGACGCTCGATGCGCCGTGCGGTGCCCGACTCGGTCACGCCGATCCGCTCACCCAGTCGGGCCTCGACGCGCATCCCGGACGCGACCGCTTCGCCATGCAACACGGCGTATCCCCCCAGAAGCTCGAGCGCGTGGCCGATCGTGTGCCCGAAGTTGAGGATCGCCCGCCTGTCGGTCTCGGTGGGGTCCGCGCTCACCACGTCGATCTTGTGGCTCACCACTCGCCGGATGACCCTCTCGAGCGCGGACTCGTCACCCTCGAGGAGGGACTCCGTGCGTTCCTCGATCCATTCCCACAGATCGAGGTCCAGGATCGCGGCCGTCTTGACCGCTTCCGCCAGGCCGGCCGCACGCTGGTGGCGCGGCAGCGTGTGTAACAGGTGCGGGTCGATCAGCACTAACGTGGGGTGATGGAACGCACCCACCAAGTTCTTGCCGACCTCGGTGTCCACGCCCGTCTTGCCCCCCACCGAGCTGTCCAGCATCGCGAGCAGGGTGGTCGGGACCTGGACGACGGGAACACCCCGCATGTAGGTGGCAGCCAGAAAGCCCGCCAGGTCGCCCGTGACACCCCCGCCGAGCGCAATCACGGCCGTGTCTCGACCAAAACCGCCCGACAGCATGCCATCCGAAAGTTGCGCCCACGTCTCGCGCGTCTTGTTCCACTCGCCCGCGGGGAAGGTGACCAGCTCGGCATCGACCCCGGCCGCGCTCAGCGACGCCAGCGCCGCTTCGCCGTACAGGCGAGCCACCTGGGAGTCGGCGATCAGCGCGTACCGGTGCGCCTCGATCGACCGGATGCACAGCTCCCCCAACCGCCCCAGCCCACCTGTCTCGAGGTGCACTTCGTACGTCGACGCTCCGGTGCCCGGCTGCTCGACGCGTAATGGATGAAGATCGACGCTCACGATGACGTTACTGTTCCGAAAGCTCCACGCGCGCAAGCGCTTCGAGGTGCCGTGGAGGCATCCCGCGCGGCACATCCTGGATCACCACGCCGGGGCGCCCCTCCAAAGAGACTCTCTCGACACGCACGTCGCGCATCTGTTCGGCCGCGGACGATGAGCCCGCTCCCGATCTGTACCGTTCACCGTACGCCGCCCGGGCCGCGGCGGCGAATTCGTCCGCCTCGCTGTCCGCGTCCCACACGCTCACCCAGATCAGCACGTCTCCGTCCGGTCCCCGGAGCAACCTGTACGCGTCTCCGTCCCAACC
This sequence comes from Gemmatimonadota bacterium, assembly GCA_039588215.1. Lineage (GTDB taxonomy): Bacteria > Gemmatimonadota > Gemmatimonadetes > Palauibacterales > Palauibacteraceae > JBDHAC01. The sequence goes on along the minus strand of JBDHAD010000054.1, from coordinate 17,745 downwards.
GGAGGCAGCCGTGTCCGACGTGGCGTCGTCTCCCAGGTGCTCGGCGAGGAAGACGCGCGTCTCCAGCTCGCCGAGACCGTTCGCGTAGAGCTCCTCCCAGCCACGCGGAGCGGCCTGGCTGAAGATGACCTCCGTCGGGTGGTCTCCGCCCAGATACCGATCCAGGTGCAACACCTGCTCGGTGGACGTGGGCAGACGGTCGCCGAAGGGGAGCGGACGCCCCTCCTGGGCGCTCCAGGCGCGTTGTAGGAACACGAGCCCACCCACGTAGGGGAAGATCAGCTCTTCCTGAATGACCTGGGGGGCGGATTGCAGAACCGCTACCGACGCCACGTCGCCCAGCGCCTCGAGATCCAGGTTGGCGAGCTGCGCTCCGAGGTCGGGCAATTGGGTCAGATCGGCCACGCCCCCGGACATCTGTCCAAACTGCCACTCCATCATGGCGAAGGTGGCGTGACCCTCGATCGCCGCCTGCGCCGCCAGGGTGCGGTCGTTCGCATCCATCACATCATGTCGGAGCGAGTCCAGATCGACGCGCTGATCCTGAAGCGCGTGCACCAACTCGTGTGCGAGCACCACCTCGAGCTGGTCGGCCGGGACATGCTCCAGCACGAATAGCGTGTCGGACGCCGGATCGTAGTATCCCACTACTTGTTCGCGGAGGAGTGCCTCGAGCAGTCCGCGCAGATCCAGGGTGTCGGGTACGAGTCCGAGACGGGCGTACGCCGCCGTGATCGCGCGCGCGGTGGCGGGCGGGAGCTGCGACTCCAGTTGCTCACCCAGATATGTGGCGAGCCGCAAGGAGTCCGCGCGAGCCACCTGCAGCGGTCGGATGGCTTCGAGGCCGCTCGTTCGCTCCACGCCGGGCAGTATCTCGCTCAGGAGCCGCGCCAGCGTCGAATCACTCGCAGCCTGGGGGGGCGCTGCTTGGGCGGGCGCTGCCTGGGGGGACGCGGATGCCTGCCCGTCGCTGCACCCGGGTTGGACGACACACGCCGCCGCCAACAGGGTCGTGCGCGCGTGCCTCCGCAGGCCACGAGCGAACCCACCGCAACTCCGCTGGATAGCGCCGATTCTCACTGACCCCAACTCCTTCCCCTCGTCCCGGTCGTCCCGCTTGGCCCGGTCGTTACGCTCGCAGGTCAAGCGCCCTCTCGACCTGTCGGGGGCGCCCCGCATCCGCGACGCCCCGGCATTTCACCGGCAAGAGACACGCCGGAGCGGTCGATGCGGCCCGCCAACTCGGCAATCGTCAACCCGCTCGCCGGTTCTACCCAATCCGCCGCGATCTCGGCCAGCGGGACGAGCACGAAGGCGCGTTCCGCAAGCCGCGGGTGCGGGATGCGGAGCGCCGGACCGGCGACAATCTCTTCGCCATACAGCAGGATGTCGAGGTCAAGCTCGCGGGGGCCATACCGGGCTCCCCCCGGTTGCCGGCCGGCTTCCCGCTCGATCCGCTTCAGATTCCGGAGGAGCTCGCCGGGGGCGTGCCCCGTGACTCCTACGCAGCACGCGTTTAAGAACCGCGGCTGATCGCGGACGCCCTCAGGGTCGGTCTCGTACACCGAGGAGTACCCGACGTCCTGGATCAGGTCCTCGATCCGGCGGCGAGCCAGTCGGAGGTAGTCCATCCGGTCGCCGAGATTCGACCCCAAGCCCAGTGCGACGCGGGTGCCGGCGTGGGGAGAGTCCCCCAGACCCCTGTGGGGAAACCTTTGGCGGCCGGATCGTGTAGGTTCAGGGGGCACCGAAACTAATCTACCGCGGAAGGGGCTCTTGCACGCCCAACTCTCGACGAGCCGCCCGCAATCGGGCGGTAGTCGTCAGTCTCTCCGGCCAGCCGTTTCGGCAGGTCCAGCGTGTAGTGCGCCGGGCCGTAGTACGCTCTGGGGCCTCGTCCTCCTGCTGGCCACCGCCCCGATGCTGGTCGCCCAGTCGCTCGACCCTCAGCTGATCCGCGCGCGTTGCGAGGCCGTCCACCAGGTGGAGAACCAATCCGTCCTATACGGCTTTGTCGTGGATGGACAGACGGCGACGCCGTTGCCGGGCAGTAAGGTCCGCCTGAGCTGGTTCACCGTGAGCGGCGTGAGCGATTCGACCGTCCACGAGGCGGAGGCCGATGCGGCCGAAGGCGCCTACATCTTCTGCGACGTGCCGCAACGGACCCGCCTCATGGCCCAGGCCGACGCACTCGGGCAACTGGGGCAGCCCGCCGAGTTCTGGTTCGAGGGAGGAGAGCTGGAGCGCCGCGACCTTCCGCTCGCGTTCGCGCGCGCGAGGGGTGGGCTCGCGGGCCGAGTGGTCGACGCAACCACCGGTGACCCGATACGGGACGCCATGATCGACATCCCGAACGCGGAAGCGCAGCTGTTGAGTGACGCAGACGGGAACTTCCGCCTCGACGATGTCGTCGCCGGGTCGTTCGAGGCGACCGTTCACCACGTCGCGTATGGCGATCCCACCTTCCAGGTCAACATCCAGGACCGGCGCACCGCGTTCGTGGAGCTTCGTCTCACGCCGGCCCCCGTCGCGGTGGAGCCGATCGAGGTCACGATCGCATACCGGCCCCAGTGGCTGGAGACCACGGGGTTTTACGACCGGGTGGCCAGTCACCTGGGAGAGTTCGTGACTCCGGAAGAGATGGAGACGCATCGCTGGCGACGGTTCAGCGAGGTACTGCGCAATGTTCCTGGCGTCGAGATCACGCAAGTCTGTACGCCGCATTGCTCCCAGATCCTTCGCATGAGCACTACGACCCAATCGCGCTGCATCCCGACGTTTTACGTGGACGGGCGGAGGATGCTCTTTCGGGAGCGCGTGATCGACCTGGATGCGATCGCCCCCGGCGGCGATGTGGAGGCGCTTGAAGTATACCGCGGGATCGCGCAGACGCCGCCTCAGTTTTACGGACGCTGTGGCTCGGTGGTGATCTGGACGCGGCGGGGCGCCGGCTGAGTCAGCTCACCCGGTGGCCCGGGCGGTGGCACAGTCGCCGCCGCCACGCCTGAGAGCTTCACGCCGGAAGGCTTCAGTGGTCCTCGTCGAGCTGCTTCAAGAACTTTGGGCTCGAGAGCTCTTCCCCTGTCGCGGGCGCACGCTGCTCTTGAGTTGTCGTATCCATATCCTCGGGGTTGTCGTCGATACCGACGGTGCCGCCGGAGCCCAGGTCGCAACCCGTGGCCCAGGAACCGAGGACTCCGATGGCGAGCCCGATCAGCGCCAGAACGCCGACACTCCTTTTCGTCATATGCCCTCCTTCAGCTCGCCCCTTTTCAAGCCTCTTTTAACATGGGCGTGTGGACGCATCTCTACAATCTAGGGGCGTGGATGCGTCTGTAGTATACCGGCACCGGTGTAGCTTCGTTCCCCCGCCGTCGGCTGCAAGCTCGGCCGTGGCCTCGGGCGCCGACCGCCCGCACGTCCCCCGATCACACTGAGTAACGTCCGACGGACTGGTTACATGACACCTCGAGGCTAAAAAGCGTCACGCCGGGAAGAAGGAAGGTTGCCGTCCCGGGATGAGAGAAGGCCGCCGCGGGGACCGCGGCGGCCTTCTCGGTTGTGGAAGCGAGAGCGCTACCGCGCCCGCCTCCGGTTAGACACGTCCCGTGGACCGATCCTAGTGAACCCGAGAGGGGTCCCTATTCGGGCGCTCCAGAGCCTTCCGCTGGCGGACGCGGTCCAGGAAGTCGAGCGCCCAGGCGGCCCGTTCCAGTGCGTTGTTCAGGTCACCCGGAACGATGTTCGGAGCCGAGCCCGCTCCTCCACCACCGAAGGTGTAAATGTTTCCGTCACCCAACGGCGGGAAGATCGCCTCCACCTCGGCGGCAGGCATCGGGTATTGCACGGCCGTTCCGGTCGGGAGCACGCCGTGTCTGCGCGCGTAGAAATACGACAGGCCGGCCGAGACCGAGTGCATCTCGTTAAAGTACTCCCAGACGAGCGCGTCCCGGCCATCCCCGCACGTGCCCGAAACATCGAACCGCTTGCGTGGCACGCAGTCGGCCCCACCCGGAACCGTGCCGAAATCGACCAGGGCCGGCAGGCCGCCGTTACCCACGCGGGTCTTGTTGATCATGCTCGTGAAGGTCGCGACGTCGTTCATCTCGAGCGCGGCCTCGGCCCGCAGGAGGTCGTGCTCCGCCTCCCAGGTCTCAGGCGCCGGGCCTTGATCGTCGTCGACGAGCTGATCCCAAAACATGTTGTGGTACCCGGACTGCCGGTACGTGCCGCGCTCGGCGCGCCCGTTCACGTTGTCCACGTACCCGTGGTACGGCGTACCCATCCTGGCGTGGATCGCCGAGCTGACGTCACCGTCGGCGGGAGCCGCCCCACCGCCCGGCCAGCGGTCATCGGGGATCGGCATGCAGGCGCCGTTGCACCCGATCGAGGGCGCCGTGCGCTGCGTGACCGGGATCTGCAGCCAGGCCTGGTAGCTGCCATCCGTGTTGCCCATGCCGGCGAAGTCGATGTGCATGCGCGTCCACGTCGCTTCCTCCGAGCCGTGGTAGATCTTGAGGCCCGCGTACCACGGATCGTTCTCCAACCCTTCTATGATCAGGGCCTGGATGCCGCCTGCCGCGTCCGCGGCCACCTGGCCCCAGTTGACCAGCGAGGCCTCCGACGGACTTCGGGCCACGTTCGAGGCACACCGTGCCTTGTAGGTGCGGATCAACGCAACGAAATCCGCCGGCGCGAGCGGATTCCCGTTGATCCAGGGATCCTCGAGCGCCAACCCCGTCGATCCGGCGAGCGACTCGGCCTCGCTCAGCTTGCCGAGCGCGAAGGTCATCATCTGATCGTACGGGACGGCGTCCGCGAACACGACGTCTTCGATGACCGTGGTCTCGTCGATCGCGAACGCCCGGTCGAAGACCATGGCCAGGTAGCAGCCGGCAATACCCTGCGCGAACTTCGCGAACGCCTCCGCCCGCGCGTTGCGCTCGCCTCCGGGCCCGATCTCGAGACCCGCCTCCAGGGCACGCAGGCCGTCGTTCGCGGCCCCGAGCGCGTTGTACCCGTTCTGCCACGGCTCCTCGAAGATGTACGAGTACGCGTACGAGCTGGCGTTCTTCAACGGCTCGCGCGGCTCGCGGCCGGCATCGTTCATGCCGAAGTTGCCCCACGCGGAGCTCCCGTGGTTCGCCATCACGCTGGATGAGGCGCCGAAGTTGTGGTAGTCCATCAGGATGTCATACATCGTCGCGTACGTGGAGCCGATCAGCGACTCCACGTCGTCCGGGGACGCGAGCGCCCGCGCGCGGTCGGCGTCGTTCAGGTTGGTCACACCCAGCTCGCAACCCGAGACACCCACCGCGAGCGCGAAGGCGACCGCCGATAGTGTCCATTTTCTAATCATGATCCGATCTTTCTCCCATTCGCTGTTATCCAGTCGCATCTCCACTCCGAGCGGGGGTGCCGGGGCCGCCCGTTTGCGGGCGGCCCCGGCTACCACCGAGCGTCAGAAGACGATCTCGACCGCTCCGGTGAAGGTGCGGAAATTCGGATAATCGAACCGGTCCGTGCGCCCGATGGACGCCGAGCCCAGGTCGCTGCCGGAAAACCCGACTTCAGGATCGTAGCCGGTGTAATTCGTGATCGTGAGCAGATTCCGGCCGATGAAGCTGATCGTGACCCGGTCGACCGCGCCCTTGAACAGGCTTTGCAGGGTCGACTGCGGGAGCGAGTAGCCCACCGCCAGCTCGCGTAACTTCAGCCAGTCCCCCTTTTCGATGAAGCGGGAGTTCTCGTCGTTCACGTTGTAGAACTCGGACGTGTAACCGACCGGCTTCTTCGTGGCCTCGGACTTCCCTAGCTGGGAGACCTCGGACCCGCGCAGCTCGCGCAGCGGCCACTGGCGGGTGTTGTTGTAGATGTCCATTCCCACCGAGGCGTCCAAGAGCGTGTTGATCGAGAGACCCTTGTACCGGAAGTTCGTCGCGAAGCTCGCGTTCCAGTCCGGGGTCGTGTTCCCCATCGGGAGATATTCGACGAGGTCGCACTCGTCGTTCGGATCGCCGTTGTTCGCGGCCACGCAGATGGGGGACTTGTCCAGCACGGCGATCGGGAAGCCCCACGTGTAGGACTCATCGCCCACATCGCCGCTGGTGCCCCACAACCCCTTCGAGATTCCATCCTGCCAGGAGTTGCCCGCACCCACGAAGACCAGGTGGTCGTCGTCGTTGACCTGGAAGTTGGACGCACAGTCCGAGGCGCTGATGCCGACCGGGGCGAGGTCGGCGCAGCTCGTCGCCCACACCTTGCCCCACAACTCGCCGAGCGGGCGGTTTTCGGCGATGAAGAACGCGCCGTCGGGGTTCCGGTACGGGGCCACGTCGAGCTTGGTGATCAGGTTCGTGGTCCGATCCCAGTTCGCCCGGAAGTTGAGCCCGACGTCCTGGTTGTCGATCGCGGCCCAGCGGACGCTGACCTCGTGCGTCTTCGCGGTAATCGTGCCGGCGTTCTGCCACTGCGACTGGAACCCGGCGAACGAGGCCTGCGGGACCGGCAGCAGCTGGTCCTCGGTGTCCTGCCAGGCGTAGGTGTAATCGATGCCGATCTTCTCGAACATCACCAGGTTCACGCCGGCTTCGCGCTCGGTTGAGAACTCGGGCTTGAGCGCCTTGTTCCCGAGGTTGGTCGGCGTGATGCGGCCCGAACCGACATCGAAGGTCTCGTACTGGGCCGAGAACCTCGGACGACCGCCCGCGGTCCCTAACGAGAACCGGAGCTTGAACTCATCGATGAAGCCCACGTTGAACCAGTCTTCCTGGGCGATGCGCCACGCGGCGCTGCCCCGGAAGTACGTTGCCCACCGCTCATCGGGGCCGAACAGCGAGGAGCCGTCCCGTCGGACCAGACCATCGAGGATGTACTTGCCCTTGTAGTCCAGGCTGCCGATCCCGAAGTAGCCCTGACCCTTGATCTCCCGGATCGTCCGATTGCCTTCCGTGGTTTGCTGTTCGAGGGCGCCGAAGGTCGGCACGCCATCGACCACGAAGTTGTCGGCCTCCACGCCGTTCTCATTGAACTCCTGGCTCTCGCCCACGTAGCGGGCCTTGGCGCGCACCGTCAGGTCGCCGTCCATGAAGGCGTTGTTGTAACTGGCGGTGACCGAGGCCCCGACCGACTCGTCGGTCCAGTTGTTCGTGTCCAGGCTCCCGCCGGTGAACGTGTTGAACCCGCCCTCCGAGTTCTTCTCGTTCTTCGTGCGCAGGTCCACCGACTCGAAGTCCGTGCGGTCGAAGGCCGCGTTGGCCTCGAGGCTGAACCAGTCAACCGGCGCCCAGTTGGCGTCGAAGCTCGCCATCGTCCGCGTCCGGTAGTCGTAGCTGTCCCCGATCGCGAGCTGATACAGGGGGTTCTCCTCGGCGGACAGCGGGTCGATGTCGATGATCGGGAGCCCGTCCTCCGGATCGACCTTCGCGAGGTCGATGCCCGGCGACATGAACGTGAGCGCGAAGAACGACCCGTTGGTCTGGGCCGCGTCATCCTGACTTGAGCGCGAGTAGAAGCCGCTCGCGGCGAGGTCGATGTCGCCGAACCGCGTGTCCACGTTCAGCCGCGCGTTCTGTCGCTCGTATCCCTCGTCATTGACCGTCTGAGGGTTGAAGGGATCGAGCCCCTGGCCGGCCCGTTCGGAGTTGAGCGCGGCAAGGTTGGACTCGCACGTCGAGCACGAGACGACGCCCGATTCCTTGAACTCTTCGAACGAGACGCGGAAGCTGGACTCGCCGAAGCGACCCGTCACCGCCCCGTAGACCGAGAACGTCTGGCCGGGATCGAAGAACTCTTTGATGTGGTCGAAGGAGACCGGCCACGGGTTGTCCGCGAACACCGTCTGCACGGTTCCGCTCTCACCCTCGATGTTCGTGAAGTCGTCATCGAACTGCGACGCCGGGAAGCCCGGGCGGCTCAGGTTGGTGAAGTCGGAGACCGGGACGTCCACGCCGGCATCGGAGCCCAGAAACTGCGTTCCGTCGGCGGTCATCTTGTAAAAGTGGGCGTTCGTCAGCTCGATGCTGTTCTCGATCTGGTTGAGCCCGTACTCGCCCCGCACCGCCACCTGGAACGTGTTGGTCGCCAGGGCGGTCCCACGCTTGGTCGTGATCTGGATCACGCCGGCTCCCGCGCGCGCACCGTACAGGGAGGCGGCCGCGGCACCCTTCACGATCTCGACGTGGTCGACGTCCAGTGCGCCGATGTCGGCGAGCGTCGCGTTCGCCGATTGGGCTACGCCATCGATCACGATGAGCGGCCCCTGCGTACGGCCCGAGGCGTCGATCGAGGTCGGGCCGCGGAGCGTGACGTCAGCGGCCTCGCCCGGTTGCCCGGTGGCGCGAACCACCGACACGCCGGCAGCCTTCCCGGCGAGGAGGCTCGCGACGTTCGCTGTCGGGACCGGGATATCCTGCGCGTCCAGGCGCTCGACCGTGAACGGGAGCTTGACGCGTGGCGTACTCGCCACCACCCCGGTCACGATGATGTCCTGGAGCCTGAGCGCGGTCTGCACGACCGAGAAGTCGGCCGTCGCCACCTGTCCGCCGGCCACGGTCACCGTCAGAGAGATTTCCCGGTATCCGATCAGGCGGACCGTAACGGTCACCTCTCCGGCGGGAACTCCTTCCAGACGGTACGTGCCGCGTTCGCCGGTTAGCGTACCGACCACCGTCCCGGGGATGAACACCTGCGCTCCAGCCACGGGCTGGAGCGTCTCCGAGTCGGTCACCGTGCCGGCGACAGCGCCCTGCTGGGCGTGCACCGCTCCGGCGCCGACGAGGAGCCAGGCTCCCAAGACAGCGGTCAGCAGCGCCACGGCTCTGCTGCTGTACCTAGCTGACCAGTCAGCAAACATGGATCACCCTCCTGTGGCAAAGTGGGATCCTCAGACCCGCACATGTATCGGAGAGAGCGAGGCTCCCTCCACCCATCACGACCGGGTCAGCGCCGCGATGGGGCGAATATTCCCTTCTGTGCGTGTCGCTGTACGTCGCTCTATGTCGATCGCGCGTTGCAGGGCGCGTCGTTGGACCACGTCGGAGATGTACCTATATAAGAGACGTCCGCGACCAATGGTTTCGGACGGATGTTGCGGATTCTGACTACGGCGGACCGGCCGATCACCGTCCGCGACGTCATGCACCAAGCTGTAGCGCGGGTTTCGGGCAATGAACCCACCCCTGACCCGGTCCCGGTTCCCTCACCGCGTAACCGATTGCGTCACAACCAGTTATCGGACAGCCCCGCGAACGACGTCGCGGGAGTCCCCACCCCTCCCCATGGATGATTATGAATATGGGGCTCGCTCGGGGGGGGGGCAAGCGACTCGCACCCGTACGAAGCGCCGTTTGCCGCGCTGTAGCAGGTACTCCCCCGGGGCGAGTCGGTGATCTCGATCCGACACGACCTCCCCTTCGACGCGCACCGCACCCTGTTCGATGAGGCGACCGGCCTCGGACGTGGACGCGGCCAGACCCGTGCGCTTGAGGGCGTGAGCGATCGACACCGTCCCCGAGTCCGGGTCGGCCTCTACCTCTTCGAGCGGCACTTCGGACGGCGCCTCGCGACGCCGGTGCACCCGATCGAACTCCTCGGTAGCTCGTCCTGCCGCCGCCTCGCCATGGTACCTCTCCACCAGGTCCTGCGCGAGCCAGCGCTTGGAGGTCAATGGGTCGTCGACAGCCTGTTCGAGCCTTCGGTCCAGCTCCGCTCCCCGAGCGCTGGACACCAGACGCAGCCACTCGTTCAGCAGTGAGTCGGGGATGGACATCGTGCGTCCGAAGATCTCGGTGGGCGGCATCGCTATGCCGATGTAGTTGTCGAACGACTTGGACATCTTTCGCTCGCCGTCGGTCCCGCGAAGCAGCGGCATGATCAGACAGATCTGCGGTTCCTGCCCGTTCCGTTCCTGAAGCGTCCGACCCAACAGCAGGTTGAACTTCTGGTCCGTGCCACCCACCTCCACATCGGCTTCGAGCGCGACCGAGTCGTACGCCTGCATCATCGGATACATGAACTCCACCAGGCTGATGGGACGGCCATCCGCGTGGCGGGCCGCGAAATCATCGCGCTCCAATATGCGGGCGACAGTGTATTGCGAGGTCAGTCGCAACACGTCCACGAGGTTCAACGGCGACAGCCACTCGCTGTTCCGCCGAATCTCGGTTTTTGCGGGGTCCAGGACCCGGTCCACCTGCTCGTGGTAGGTGCGCAGGTTGTCCTCGATCTCGTCCTCGGACAGCATGGGGCGGGTCGCGTCCCGGCCACTCGGGTCGCCGACCCGCGCCGTGAAGTCGCCCATCACGAATACCACCCGGTGACCGAGCTCCTGAAACGTCCGAAGCTTGTACAGCGATACGCCGTGGCCGATGTGCAGGTCCGGTCGCGTGGGATCGAACCCCTGCTTGATCAGCAGCGGGCGGTCCTCGGCGCGCGAGCGCTCGAGCTTCGAGACGAGCTCGGCCTCCGGGACGATCTCGACCGCCCCGTCTCGGATCTTCTCTAGCTGTTCGTCGACCGGGAGAAACATCGGCCTTCCACAGGTGGTATATGAGCGACGTACCGCGAGATCGTCGCGCGGCCCGCGGGCGCTCATGTGTCGTCCAACGAATGGCGGTTAGGTTAGGATCTGGGACTGTGGCGATCAAGCAGAAGCGGCGGGCGCTATACCCTGGAGCGGTGGTCTCGTAGGGGACCGGGGGACGGATGCAGTGAGACCGAGACAGACGATCCGTAGAATCTACCAGCGCACCTACGGGCGGCTCGGCCCGCAGGGGCGCTGGCGTACGAACCTCGCCGCTTTGGCCGTGGTCGGGCTCGGAACCGGTCTCGGGTGGGGCTCGTGGGCGCACCTGTGCGATGCCTGCCCGTCCATCGCCCAGATCTACGCGTTCGAGCCGAAGGAGGCGACGCGGTTATACACGGCCGACGGTAGCGTCCTTGCCGAGCTGGCCGTCGAGCGCCGCACGCCGATCGACATCCAGAACCTCCCCCGCCACGTCTACGAGGCGTTCATCGCGGTCGAGGACAAGCGCTTCTGGAAGCATGGCGGGATCGATGCGCGCGGGACGTTACGGGCCTTTCTCGGGTACGTGGTTCCGGGGTACAGCGCCGGTGGCGGGAGCACGATCACGCAGCAGCTCGCCGGCAACATGTTCCCCGTCTCCGTGGACCGGCGCGAGATCTCGGTTCGCCGCAAGCTGCGGGAGATGCGCGTATCGATCGCGCTCGAGGGAGCCTACGAAAAGACGGAGATCCTCGAGGCTTACCTCAACCAGATCAACTTCGACGGAATCTTCGGGATTCAGGCCGCGGCGCTCCATTACTTCGGCAAGGATGCGTCCGAGCTGAATCTCGCCGAGGCCACGACCCTGGCGGCCCTTCCGGTCTCGCCGGCGACGTACAACCCGGTCCGACACCCGGAGCGGGCCGTCCGGCGGCGTAACATGATCCTGGAGCTGATGGCCGGTCAGGACATGATCACGCGCTCGGAGGCGGAGGCAGCCAAGTCCTATCCGCTCGAGTTGAGCGTCGGGGCCGATCGCGGTCGAGTGGCTCCCTACTTCGTGGAGTGGGTGCGGCAGATCCTGTATTCCCGGTACGGGACGGACGTGTACGAGAAGGGATACCGCGTCTATACGACGCTGGATCCCGAGCTCCAACTCGTGGCGGACTCGGCGTTGAAGGCTCAACTGGCCTGGGTCGAGAGGCAGGCGGAGTTCCGCGCGCCCACCTACGAGGAAACGCGCGATTGGCCGACGGACAGCCTGACGCGGGTGAGCGGGGGCGGCGGGCAGATGCCATACGTGCAGGGGATGTTCATCGCGCTCGACCCCACGACGGGGGATGTGCGCGCGTTGATCGGCGGCCGCGATTTTCAGGACTCCGAGTTCAACCGCGCCACTCAGGCGATCCGCCAGCCGGGCTCCGTGTTCAAGCCGTTCGTGTACACGGCCGCGATCGCGGCGGGCATCCCGGCGTCCGAGATCATCTACGACACGCCGATCCTGATCGACAACCCGGGATCCGAGCCATACTCGCCCAGGAACTTCGGAAACGACTTCAAAGGTCCGATGACGTTGCGGGCCGCGCTCCGTAACTCGATCAACGTGGTCGCCGTCAAGCTCGGCCAGCGAGTGGGCGAAGAGTCGATGGCGCAGATCGCCAACAGCATGGGCATCGAGTCGGAAGTCCCGCGCGTGCCGTCGGCGGCGATCGGCGCCGCGTCCGTGAGACCGATCGAGATCGCGACGGCCTATACGACCTTCGCGAACATGGGCGTGCGCGTCGCGCCGCGCGCGATCCTCCGCATCGAGAGCAACGACGGCCGCGTGCTGTGGGAGAGTCGAGTGAGCCGGGAGCAGGTTCTCGAGCCCCGCGTCTCGTGGGTGATGCTGTCCATGTTGAGGGATGCCGTGGACCGGGGGACCGGGCGGTGGGCCGTGCGCACGCAGGCCGGCATTCCGTACGAGATCCCGATCGCCGGCAAGACGGGTACGACGAACTCGGCGACAGACACGTGGTTCGTCGCCTTCACGCCGGAGATCGTGACAGCAAGCTGGATCGGTTTCGACCTCCCGGCCCGCGTGTATCGGAACGCCCAGGGAGGGATCACCGCCGCGCCGGTCGGGGCCGCCGTCTTGAAGAGGTATTACGCCAATCGCCCGTCGCCGGAGCCCTGGCCCCGTCCGAACGGTCTCGTCAACCGATCTGTGGACCGGTCCACGGGACTACTGGCGACTGCGTGGTGTCCAGCCGATCTCGTATACCAAGAGGTGTATCTGCCAGGCACCGAGCCGTCGGAGACCTGTGACGTGCACGGGCCGTGGGGGATTCGCGAGCGCGCGGACAGCCTGCTGTTCGACGACGGCGGCTAGCCTGGCGTGATACGCCCGAGGATGAGCGGAGGCTCGAACCCTTCGTCAGGGGCCGCCTCCCCGATCTGAACTGCGTCCTCGAGTCGCTCCGCGGCGCGCCGCACGCCCTCCGTGTCACGCGCGTGGATCGTCACCAGCGGTTCGCCGCTCTCCACCCTGGCACCCTCGCGCGTCTCGACGATGAACCCGACGGCCAGGTCCACGCTGTCCTCTACCCGTCTTCTCCCGGCGCCGAGCTCGAGCGCCGCGAGACCGATGCGCCTCGCATCCACGCGCGAGACCCAGCCCGAGCTCGGGGCCTCGTAGACGGTCTGAACGGGCGCGGATGGCAGGGACGAGGGGTGCTGCACGATGGTCGGGTCCCCGCCCTGCCTCTCGACCAGTCGCGCGAAGCGCTCTGCGGCGCGTCCGCTGGCGAGGATGTCTTCGAGATCGCGGCGGGCGGCCGCGGTCGTGTCGGCGACGCCACCGCCGACGAGCAGCTCTGCGGACAGGGCGAGGGTGACCTCACGAAGGTCCGACGGCCCCTCACCGGCCAGACAGTCGACCGCCTCTCGGACCTCGAGCGCGTGGCCCACCGCCTCTCCGAGCGGCTCATCCATCGCGGTCAGAAGAGCGGTGGCACTCAGACCTTCGGCAGCAGCCAATTCGACCATCACGCGGGCGAGAGCTTCGGCGTCCTCCCGGCTCTGCATGAATGCGCCACGCCCGCATTTCACATCCAGCACCAGGGCTGAGATACCCTCCGCCACCTTCTTCGAGATGATGCTCGAGGCGATGAGCGGGATGGACTGGACCGTTCCGCTCACATCCCGCAGCGCGTACAGCCTCCCATCGAGCGGCGCGATCTCCGGCGTCTGACCGATCATCGCGCACCCGACATCCGCCAGCACGGCGCGGAATTCCTCCAGATCGATCCCGGTATTGAAGCCGGGAATCGACTCGAGCTTGTCGAGGGTGCCGCCGGTATGGCCGAGGCCGCGGCCCGACATCATGGGGACCCGCAGCCCGGCTTCGGCCACGAGCGGTGCCAAGATCAACGACACCTTGTCGCCCACGCCACCGGTGGAGTGCTTGTCGACGGCGGGTGGGCCACCGTCGTCGAAGTCGAGGCGCGCGCCCGAAGCGATGATCGCGCGTGTGAGGGCGCCAAGCTCCGTGACGCTCAGACCGCGGAAGAAGACGGCCATCAGGAAGGCCGCCATCTGGTACTCGGCGACATCCCCGCTCAGGTAGCCCGCGAGGAATTCCTCGAGCTCGACGGCGGAGAGCTCTTCCCCGTCGCGCTTTCGTTCGATCAACTCGGCGACGAGCATCTAGCGGGCCGCCGAAGGGGCTACCGTGCGCGGTGGATACAGGAGAGCACGGACCGCTCCAGCGGCCATGATCGGCAGGTTCTCGTGGAGGAGCTTCGAGGTCAGTTCCGAGATGCGCGCCCTCCACGTCGCACGGTATCGCGGAGCCTGGTTCCGGACTTCTCGGCCACCTTGATCGCGTCCTCGGCGACCCGACGTACTTCCTCCGTGGCGTCCTGCAACCGTTCGCTGGCGGTGTCCCCCCAGTCCTCGGCCGTGCGTGCGATCTGCTTCCGCATCCGGCGACCGGATTGAGGCGCCATCAGCAGCGCGGCCCCCGCGCCGAGCAGCGCACCCAGGGCCAAACCGGTGACAAAGCTGAACGCCGCTCGTTCGTCCTCGTTATACATCGTCTCATCTCCTGCTCGATCCACTCATCCGCGCGCCCGAGCCTGGCGCCGAGGTACCCCACGTCGGTGCGGAGACCCGGCTCCTCCCGGTCCCGGTCGAGCGCTCGCGCGCGGCATGTATGAAAGCTTGTACCCGTTGGGGCCGCTGTCTAGGTTCTGGGGGATGAACGCTCGATCCGGGAAGCCCTTGGTCTCCCTCCCCTCTTCGGCCCTTACCCTGCTCTCAAGACGGTGCTCCGAGCTCGGGAGTGACGGCGTGCGAGCCATGCGGGAAGCCGGCTACAGGGCCGGTGCCGATCTCTACGCCGAGCTCGGCGGTGCCCCCGATCGGCTGTCGGCCCCCGCCTTCTGGAGAGCGGTCGACGGCTCGATCGGCCAATTGGGTTGGGGGTCGGTCTCGTTCGAAACGGTCGGCCCGGGTGTGGGCGCCGTGGTCTGGGAGGGCTCGCCGGAGGCGGACGGACCGGGCTCTGCTTCGCCGCGCGCGCGCTGTCATCTGGCGGCAGGTCTCCTGGGCGGTTTGCTCAGCCGGGCCGCAGGCCGCACGGTAGCCGTGTACGAGGCCCGCTGTCGCGCCGGCGAAGGCGGTCCGTGCTGGTTTCTGCTCGGGGGAAGGGATCACCTTCGGGAGGTGCACAAGTCAGCGATCGCTGGTTCTCTGCGCTCGGTGCTGGGCTCCTGAACGAACCCTCGGGCCGTGTCCTGGGCCTCGACTATGGGCGCCGGCGGATCGGCGTCGCCGTTTCCGACCCCACCCGCACGATCGCGTCCCCACATTCCGTGCTCGAACGTCCGCGGGAGCGTTCGCGGGGGGGTATGACCACACCCGAAGCTCTCCTGGACCTGATTCAGGAGCTCAGACCCTCGACCATCGTCGTGGGTATTCCATTTCAGCTGGACGGAGACGAGGGCGAGATGGCGCGCGAAGCGCGTTCGTTCGTGACGGCCTTGCGGTCTCGAACCGACGTGCCGGTCGTCGAGTGGGATGAGCGACTGAGCACGGTACGTGCGGAACGAGCGATCCGGGCCATGGAGTTGCCCCGGAACCGCCGGCGTGAAAAGGGGATCACCGACAAGGTGGCGGCGGCGCTCATCCTGGACGGATACCTGCGGAGTCAATCGGAGTCGTGAGGCAGCCAGCGGTCAGGGGAAGTCGGCGAAGGGGGATTCTCTTCGCCCTCGGGACGGCGTGGGTCGCGGGACTCGCGTGTGGAGGGGGTGGGGATGCGCACGCCGGGACCGAGGTGGACGTGCGCATCCCTTCCGGAGCGACGGTGCGGACGATCGGCTCCGAGCTCGAGCGAGGCGGCCTGATCGCCTACCCGAGGGCCTTCGCCCTGTACGTCCGCATCAATGGCGCGCAGCGGGACCTGAAGGCCGGACACTATCGATTCCGGGTGGGGCAAAGCTGGGGAGAGCTCCTGGCTGCGATGCGCTCGGGCGATCTCGTCACGGTTCCGCTCACGATCCCCGAAGGATTCACCCTGCGCGAGATGGCGCCGCGGATCGCGGAGCTCAGCGGGCTCTCGGAAGACTCGGTCCGCAGGCTCCTCGAGGAACCCGCGTTCGCGGCGCAGATGGAGGTCCCGGGGCCGACCCTCGAGGGGTACCTGTTCCCCGAGACGTACAGGTTTTCGGAGGGCCTCGGGGTGGAGGCGATCGTCCGCGAGCTGACCACGAGGTATCGGTCGTTTTGGGGGGCCCGTGAGCGAGCGCTAGCGGACTTGTTGGAACTCACGGAGCGCGAGGTCGTCACGCTCGCCAGCATCGTCGAAGAGGAAGCCCGCCGTGGGGAGGAGCGCCCTCGGATAGCGGGCGTATACCTGAACCGGCTGCGAATCGGGATGCTCCTCCAGGCGGATCCGACGGTCCAGTACGCACTCGGAGAGCCCAAGCCTCGTCTCCTGTTCCGGGACATCGACAGCGTCGCCGATCACCCCTACAACACGTACACGCAACCGGGGCTACCCCCCGGGCCGATCGCGTCGCCGGGCGAGGCGTCCCTACGCGCCGTTCTGGAGCCGGAGGAGCACGATTTCCTGTTCTTCGTGGCCCGTCCCGACGGTTCGCACGTCTTCACCCGCACATCCCGGGAGCACGTAAACGCGATAAACCGCATCCGCCGCGGCCAGGGCTGATGGACCGTTCGGACGGTCCGTCCGAGCCAAAACCTTCCGGTCCGCGCGCGCGGTCACCCGGGCTCGCCGCGCGGCTACGGTTGATGGTCATTACACACCCGCACCCGGCTTGCGGGCGCCCGCTACAGGATGTCGTGGCCGAATGCTGCGACGCGGGCGCCACCGCGATCGAGCTACGCGACAAAGAGGCCACGGCCGAGGAGCTTCTCCGGCACGCGGAGTCGCTCCTGCCCGTCGCACGAGCCGGCGACGCCCTTCTGATCGTCAACGATCGGATGGATGTGGCGCTCGCTGCCGGCGCCGATGGCGTCCACCTGGGTCCCGATGACCTGCCAGTCGTCGCCGCACGCCAGATCGCGCCCCGGGGATTCCTGCTCGGCTATTCGACGGACGACCCCGACGAGGCCCGCGCAGCGGCCGGGGCGGGGGCCGATTACCTCGGTGTCGGCGCCGTGTACGGCACGTGCTCCAAGCCGGGGCTGGAAGATGAGGCGATCGGATCGGAGCGTGTCCACGCCGTGCTCGAGGCCGCCGGGCTTCCAGGTGTCGGCATCGGGGGAATCACGGCGGAGAACGCCGGCGCGGTGGCGCGGGCGGGTGCCGGCGTGGCGGTGCTCGGTGCCGTGATGGGCGCGGACGAGCCCGGCCGGGCGGTGCGCGCGATCCTCATGGCGCTGGGCTAGCGGGAGCCCGTTAGCGACCTGCTGTACATGCCAGGCTTGATGGCAAAAGCCCCGAGATCCATACGGACCTCGGGGCTTTGCGATAAGCGACCGGCGGCGACCTACTCTCCCGGGGCGTCTCCGCCCAAGTACCATCGGCGCTGAGGGGCTTAACTACTGGGTTCGGGATGGGACCAGGTGTGTCCCCCTCGCGAAAGCCACCGGCCAAACTTGGCGCCCGTCCCCACGCGTGGAGTCGGGCGCATCTATAGCAATCAGAAGTGGTGTGAGCGTAAAGACACGAGTGTATTGAGATCGCGTATCGAAAAAGAGGGATCAAGCCTCACGGCCGATTAGTACGGCTC
>JBDHAD010000053.1:0-38942 GCA_039588215.1 Gemmatimonadota bacterium | reverse complement strand
ACGGTCGCCATGCCACCCTCACCGATCTCGCTCTCGATCGCGTAACGATCGGTCAGCGCCGTCGTGAGCTCGTCGAACCCGGGAGCCATCGCAGAACCGCCTGGTCAGGGTGTCAGCTCGGAATCTCCAAGCTCGGAAGCTGATCATAGGGAAGGGAGGTGGCAACCGAGCGCCGTGAGGCGCGAGCTCGGCGAAGCCAGTCGAAGGTCCGGCGGGCTGCCGAAATGACCTGTCACGCCTACTGTCACAGAGTGTGCAGGAGTGTACGGAAGTGTACGGAGGTCAAAACGGCCCAATCGGTGTGTACGGAAGTGTATCGAAGTGTACGCGTGCTGCGCCGGCTGAGTGTCCCTCATTGGGTTCAGGGACCACGCTATCGACGGCTGCGTGGACGAGTACTCGTACGAGTTTGAGTACAGGATTCTCAGGTATCGGGGCCGACAGCGTACCTGAGAATCCTGTACAATGGTCCCAAACGTAGGGGAAAACACTGTAAACAGGCCCCCTCCCGACCTGACTACGGATCAGGAGGTTGGGGATTCGAATTCTCCCGGGCGCGTTTCCAGAACAGCTTGTGGTACAACGAGATACGGGGCTTCGATCGGCGGGTCAGAGTCCCGCTTTGCGTGGCCGTGACGAGAATCCGGACGAGGCCGCGGTAGCCATGTGCCTACAACACCCAGACGGCCGCCTTCCCCTTCCGGCCACCTTTGTAAGTTCAGGCAATCGCCTGGAAGCTCAACCTTCGGATTCCGCTGGCACCTCCAGAAGGCGTAGCCCCACGCGCTCCGCCGTCTCGTCCCCGGCCTCCGACCGTACGACGGCCACGACCCGGGCGATCAGGACCTCCACCCGCTCTATCGTCAGGACCCGCTTCGAGCCGTGTTCGAGCTTGTGCAGCCGGGCCAGGTTTCGGCTCGCTTACCGGCCGCCCGCTCCCGAAGCCGTTCGGGCGGCGCCCTGGTTCCTCAAGAGGCCATCGTTGCTCAGGCCCCCGGACGGCTGAGAATGGCGGCTGGACTAACATAACGTTCCTGGGGGCAGGTCAGGCCGCTTGAATGGGGTTCAGGAGGTCGCGAGTTCGAATCTCGCCGCCCCGATTAGCCGACAGCCCTCAAACCATGTGGGCTGTCGTGGCA
Source organism: Gemmatimonadota bacterium (assembly GCA_039588215.1). Lineage (GTDB taxonomy): Bacteria > Gemmatimonadota > Gemmatimonadetes > Palauibacterales > Palauibacteraceae > JBDHAC01. The sequence continues at coordinate 37,803 of JBDHAD010000053.1, read as the reverse complement.
TCTGGAGCCTATCCGTTTCCTCTCGGATTTGACCGAACTGTCACAAGCTCTGCACCCGAGTCAACGCGATTTCTCGTACGTCCCCACTAGCTCCGTGACCTCGAGAACGTGACCCTCCATCGCTCTGAGCAGCTGCGCCTTCGTGGGATTACGGAGATCGGGGAGTACCGTGTCGAGCGCGAAGAGCTTGTGAAAATAGCGGTGACGCCCGACCGGTGGACACGGTCCTCCGTATTCGGTCCGACCCCAGTCATTGGTCCCCGGCCGCGTGGCCGATGGGAGCGAAGTCGAATCGATTCCGCGACGCAGCTCAGTGACCGTGGGCGGGATGTTGTAGAGAATCCAGTGGACCCAGATCATCCTTAGCGCGGCCGGGTTCGGCGCATCTGGGTCGTCTACGATGAGCGCGAGACTCCGCATGCCCTCGGGCAGGCCGGACCAAGTGAGCGGCGGCGACAGGTCCTCTCCCTCGCACGTGTACTCGCGGGGGATCGAACCGCTGTGAGAGAACGCGGAGGAGGTCAGGGTCAGGGACATCGGGACACCTCCTGTCTTCAGTCAGCCCTTGCCAGCCACCCCTCGGATGTCCGTGAGGGGGACTGAGCGAAACTAGCCGACTTCGATCATCCATGTAGAGCGGGCCTCCGGGCGAATCCGGACATCCACGTCCAGGAAGTGCCTGATGACCTCCAGGTTCGTCCGGGCGTGTAGCGAGAGCTCCACCGTCCGGAACGCTCCCTGGCCGGCGACGCATAGAGGCAAGAGGAGCTGGTCGGCGAGGTGTTCCCCGACGGGCACTCCGGCGTCCAGATAGTGGCGGGCGCGCTGGCCGACCTCCTCGCCTACCGTCTCGGCCGGTACACCTCTCCTGCCGAACCCGGTGAAGACTTCCGTAATCTGCTCGCAGACGACCTCGACCATGACGACGTTGCCGGGGCCCGGCGCGTCGGCCAACTCGAGCAACGTGAGACTCTCGGGTGACATGTCCAGCATCCGCCGGAGCGTGGTCAGCTCACGCTCTGCGATGTGCTTGGGGAGCTTGGCCACGACCGCGGTCGCGCCAACGCGCAGCACGCAGCCTCGCTCCACCAGGCTGAGTGGGGAGAGGACACTCGACGGCTCGATCCGCACCCGGACGCGACCCCCGCCGGCAGGGTAGAAGCCGTAGCGTTCTAGACTCGCGTGCACAGCCGGTCCCATGCGCCGAATTGCCGGAAGGAACGTCTTCGCCATGAAGTCGAACGGCGGCGCGAAAGGATTGTGGGTTCCCCCCTCCAGGATGAGGGCCGAGTGCCCTTCTGCCGTGAGCAGAGGGGGAAGAAGAGTCTGCAGAACCAGGGTCGTGCTGCCGGCGCCCTCCGTGGAGAACCTGTAGCCTCCCGGCTGGATCCTGCCTGGCACGAACCTCACGCACTGCGAGCCAGGTTGATCGCCCTCGACCTCTGCCCCGCCGAGCTGAGCGGCCGCCCTGACGGCGGTGCGGTGTTGCCGCTGCAGACCCGGCTTCGGGCGGCCCGCCCTGATGTTCCGAATGCAGAAGGGGCGACGGGTCACCAGGGAGAGGGACAGCGCGGTTCTCAGGACCTGGCCGCCTCCCTCTCCCAGCGCCCCGTCGATCTCGAGCACGCGCTACCGGATCCGCCGCCTCAGGTCTGCGATTCTCCCGTTCAGCTCGCTGACCAGCGCCGCGTCCTCAGGGCCCAGCTGGAGAGCGGTCTCGAACTGGCGGAGCGCCCCGGACAGGTCGCCCGTCAGGACGTAGAGGTCGCCGAGGGTGACATGGCCCGCCAGGTAGCTCGGATCCAGGGACAGGCCGCGCTCGAGGGCCGTGATGGCCTCCGGGGCGGAGCCTCCCATTTGGACCAGCGTCTCCGCGAGCACGAACCACAGGCGCGAAGCGGTCGGACTGAGTTCGGTCATGTGTCCATACACCTGCGCGGCGAGGTCGAACCTGCGCGTCTCGTAATAGACCCTCCCCAGGCTCCATAGGGCCCACGCGTCGCGGGGATTCGAGGCCAGGATCGTCATCAGCCACTCTTCGGCGGATGCGAGATCGCCGGTCTCGAGCTGGATCCCGGCGAGCTGCCGGAGCGCATCCTGGTTGGCCGCGTCGAGCTCGACCGCTCGCTCGAAGTAGTATCGCGCCGACGCCGGGTCGCCCCGCTCCACGTGGAGCTCGCCGAGCTGCATGATAGCCATCATGTCCTCGGGCTCGAGACGGAGCGCCGCCTCGAACTCGACCTGGGCCTCCTCGACCCGCCCCAGTGAGCGATACGCTAGCCCCAGATTGTAGCGCGCCGAGGCGTTGTCGCTTTCGGCTGCGAGCAGCGCCTTCAGCTCGCGCACGGCTTGGTCGTTCTCGCCCTTCATGATGTGGATGGCGGCCAGACGGTCGTGCACGCGCGCGGCGACCTCGCTTTCCAGCTCCAAATCCAGGAGCCTGCGAAAGGCCGTCTCGCCCTCGTCGATCTTGTCCTGGGCGAGGCACGCGGCGCCGAGATTGAAGCCCGCCTCGAAGTTACCGGGATCGAGGTGCACCGCGGTCATGAACTCGGTCTCGGCCTCCTCGTAGCGCTCGAGCTCGAAGTAGAGGCTTCCCAGATCCTCGTGCACGACCGACGAGCCCGGATCGATTTCAAGAACGGCCTGGTAGGCCGCGATCGCCTCGTCGAACTCCTCCTGTTGGCGGTGGATGCTCGCGAGCGAGTAAAGCGAGAAGGTGTTCTCGGGATTCAGTGCAAGCGACTTCGTGAACTCCTGCTCGGCGCGGTCGTACTCCTGGAACTGCTCGTAGATGCGCCCGCTACGGAAGTAGCTGTAGTCGTCGACGAACTGCTGTTCGATCAGCCGCACGGCCGCGAGCGGGATGTTCACGAACTCGGGGATGTTCGCGGTCCGGTACTCGTCGGTGAAGTTGTGGAGCAGCACCGGAGGGCTGTCGGCCCCGGTCTCGTCGACGTGGGTCAGCATGAGCTGCGTGTACGGGCCGAACACCTTCGACGAGAACACGAGCCACCGGCTGTTCGGCGACCAGCTGTGCCAGGAGTTCATGCGAGAGGTGTTTGCGTTCATCTCGCGTGGCTCACCGCCCTCGGCCGGAATGATCCAGAGGCGGCTGTCGGGCTGGAGGAGCATGAAGCTGTGGGCCTGCGTGAAGACGATCCACTTGCCGTCGGGCGAGACCTTGGGGAAGTAGTTGCTCATCCCGTTGTCCGAAGCCCCTGGGATGGGTTCGGGCCCGCCGCCACGGCCGCCGTTGAAGGACATTCGGTACAGGTCGAACCGGAAGCGGTTCCCCCTCTCCTGCGCCTCGAACAGGAATTCCTCACCGCCCAGCACCTCGGCCGACTCCTCGAGCGTGAGCACGATGTCCTCGGAGGGGTCCTCCGTGCTGAGCTCCGCCGCTTTGGCGCGCGCGAAGATCACCGTTTGTCCGTCCGGGGTCCAGACGCCGTTGGTCTGGACCAACGTCTCGTCGTCAGCGCCCGGTAGTGCCTCGATGCGGCGCGTCTCGTGGTCGTAGTACGCGAGAATGCCCATCACCGGAAAGAAGATCTGAGAGAAGAAAATGTCTTCGCGCGAAAGGAACACGGCCCGATCCTTGACGCCCGCCAGCACGTGGCGGCCGTCGGGCGATACCCTCGGCAGGAAGCCGAACGTGGGCACCGGGTCGCCCCGCACGAAGTCGCTCCAGCTGATCAGCTTCTCCCTCGAGAGCACCGTGACGGGCTCGAACGCCGTGTGGGCATAGGCACCCTTGTCGCTGCCCAGGTCGACGTCCATGCCGAGTGTCGAACCGTTGGCCGAGAACGAATGGCAGTTACCGCACACCGGTAGATCGGTCATCACGGTGGGTGGGGGCTCGGGCGAGGCAACGTTGCCGAGCCTCCATTTGATCATGGGGACGTTCCGGAGCGCGAACCGGAAGGGGAGTGGCACGTCGCGGTAGAAGATCGGCGCGCCGACCGAGTCCGTCGCAGTTCGGAGGGCGACCCTGTCGGATGGCGAGCCCCGCCCCAGGAGCGGCAAGCCTCCGGCCCTCGAAACCGTGAGCACGGCCGGCTGCTCGACCGACCCTCGCTTGATGAGCTCCCAGGCGCTCGCGTCAGGTGTCCACGCCGTCGTGTCGACCAGGGCCTCGATCGGGGCGGCGCCACCTTCGAAGCGGACGACGACCCGCCAGCTCTCGGCGTCCGGATCGGCGTCCTCCCACCAGACGACCGGAGGGATGATCTCGGGCGGGAAGACGGAGCCGTCGAACGGATAGACGATCGAGAGCTCGCCCTCGCCCCGGGGGAGCCCCGGCCAGACGAAGAGCGCCACCAGGACGGCGGCGAGGATCAGACCAAGTGCGCCGACGGTTCTGGTGCTACGAAATCGGCGTGTGGACATGACGAGCCTCTTCAGGTCGCGCCTACGGCGTCGACCTCCAACCCGTTTCGCTCAGTGATTCAGCCGGCGAATCACTGCCCTGCCCAGCCCCGGATCGATGCCGGGCCCCTTGTCAATATCGATGATCGCTATGTGCCCGGCGCGAACCGGGCGCCGCTGGTGCGAAGGGGTGGCCCCGAAGGAATCGCACGCCCGTGGCGTGCTACTCAGCCGCCGGAGTCGGCTAGTGGACCGCCTCCTTCGCGACCGGCTCTTCGGGCGTGCAGACCGCCCCACACGTCTTCACGCAATCCACCACCACTATGAGCATGGCCAGCGAGCCGAGAATGGCGGGGACGTAGTACACCTGCCTGTAGTTCAAGCCCTCCCACCAGTTCCCGAATACCGGCGAGCCGAGCCACGCCCCGATCCAGCCAAGGATCACTTTCGAGAGGAATGAGACCGTCCCCCCTCGCACGTAGAACTTGAACCCGTAGTGCAGCACAGCAGAGACCACGAGGCTGATTACCAGGAGCACCAAGAAGCTCCCGAAGTCCATGCCGATCATGCTGACCTCCTTCCGTCAGTGACGTTGATTGGACATGTGCAGTCTCGGCCTACTCCCCGTCCGGCAGCGAGTGGTCCCGGTTCCAGGCGCAGTAGGCGATCTTCCAGGTGTCGTAAGGTTGACGTTCGCGCCTCAATGTCATCCTCGGCTTGGCCTTCCCCCCATCCAGGAAATGGACCGAGGCAGAGGAGAACCCCAGGAGCCGGAGGCCAGGCCGAGAGGCTTCTAGTTTCCCGGCCCGCCTGTCGGGATCTCGATGAACCGGTTGTAGACCTCGTTCTCAAGAATCGGTTCGAATGTGGACTGGAATCGCTCCGACCATTTGTTCCAGCTCTCGGCTTCGTGGATCGCGTCATAAGTGGCCTGGTCTGGCCAGACTCCTTCGAACAGGTAGCTGTACTCGCCCGATCGTTCGCCCGTTACCTTCCAAAGCCGGTACCCCGCCCTCGGATGACCCGAATCTGCGATCGCACGGTTCATTTCTTGAAGCGCCCCAGCCAGTTCCGCTTCTGTCATTCCTTCAGGAAGGTTGAAAAGGTGGTGCGACTTCAGCGCTGAAGCGGCCGCAGGTGATTGGTCGGAGCTTGGCCCGTGCACGAACGCCACGATTGCTAACAGACAGGCACACAGAGTCGCTACACGAATGAACATACGTCACCTCCTGCCAGGAAAGCGGGACTACGGACAAGACACCCGGTGCTCAGACGCCTGGCTGCGAACCGTCGGACGAAGGGCCATGGCGACTTCCACCGAAACAGCTCACGCGTGGGGCGCGGGTTTGGAGGAAAGCTGCAAGTTGAAAGTGACTGATCGGGAGATCCGGCCAGCGGGACTCGACGGACTGCTCGTACTGCGGGCACGGCTAACACCTCAGAAACGGATAAGACTATCCGTTTCCTGATTGGCGCAACCTAGACGGGATTCTGCATCGGTGGCAAGAACCCATGACGGAGAGGTTTCCCGACCAAGGGCTCACACGGCGCGGGCGCGGAGGGAGCCTGGAGCGCCGTCTGGTGCGTCCCAGACCCAGCCGGGGGGGGGCTTCGAGGTCTAACCCCCCTCGCGCGTTCCCCCGTAGGGGGACCCATCGGCCCTCTACCCGGAGTAAAGTTGAGAACTTTAGATAAGCCCCGGCAGTCGCGACCGCTCCGGTGCCGCGCGGTTAGTCATGCGGCGGAGAGGCGGAGGTGAGCGCCGCCGACCTGCCCCCCCCCTCCGCCACGATCGCGTGGAATCCCTCTTGAGCCGGGTCGCCGCAGACTCGCCCGATGAAAACGAATGCAAGCAGGTATCGCGGCTATCGCTTCCCTCCTGGGATCATCAGTCACAGCGTCTGGCTGTATCACCGGTTCTCGCTGAGCCTTCGGGACGTGGAGGAACTGCTGGCGAAGCGGGGCATCGTCGTCACTCACGAGACCATCCGACAGTGGTGCCGGAAGTTCGGACCCGAGTACGCTCGGAAGCTAGAGCGTCGACAGGGTCGGCTGGGCGACGTCTGGCATCTGGACGAGGTCTTCGTGACGATCAGCGGCGAGCGTCACTACCTGTGGCGAGCCGTGGACCAGGACGGAGACGTGATCGACGTCCTGGTCCAGCGACATCGCAACGCCTGCGCGGCGAAGCGCTTTTTCCGGAAGCTGTTGAAGCGACAAGAGAGCGCGCCGTGGAGGCTGGTGACCGACCAGTTGCGGAGCTACTCCGCCGCGCACCGAAGCATCATGCCCTCCGTGGCCCACGACACGACCCGCTACGCGAACAATCGGGCCGAACTCTCGCATCAGCCAACCCGACAGCGAGAGCACCAGATGCGAGGCTTCAAGTCAGCTGGCCAGGCGCAACGATTCTTGTCCGTTCACGGAGTCATCCAGAACTGCTTCAAGCTCGGGCGTCACCGTTTGCGTGCGGAGAACTACCGGTTGTTGCGCGCTCAGTCTTTCAAAGACTGGAGTGCGGTCACCGCTGCCTGAGCACCTCCGACGGCTCCCCTGCCTTGCCTGCACTCACCCCGCCGTCCCAACTAGGTTGACAATACCCTACGACATCCTAGGCTCTTACTTCAATAGCGGTCGGGAGGCCGGTGCCGGCCTCCTGGCTCCGCGGTCGCAACCTTAGTTCGACGGAAACCCCGAAAACACAAACTGGTATGCTGACGTCGACGCATCATACTCAGCCTCAAATTGCGTGGGAAGCGTAACGCCCGGATCGACCCCCGTTATCACCGGGAACTCTAATGGGAAGGTCTGCTGCCGGAGCAGCAGCTCCCGCGTGATCATGGGCTCGAAAAAGATGGGCTTTCCAGCGTAGTACCCGACCACAAGCGTGCCGCTGAACGGCTGTTCGCCTTCCAGTTCCGCCTTCAGAAGCGCATGCATGCCCATCTTTTCAACGCACAAACCGACGAGGTTGCCTACCCCAGGGATTTCCACGTCCGGAAGATCGTATCCGATCGGTAATTCCGTCGGCTTGTTCAGGTCGCTGCAATCCATCGCATCCGCCTCCGCCCGAGGAATCACGTAGAAGTGAAAGTCGAAGTGAGGCACCAGATATGGCCCCGGCGGGTGGCCGTGTGCCTCCCAATTTATCTTCACGTACTGAATCCCCAAGCGCTCCTGCGCCACTTCCGGCAAGGGGATGTTGGCTACGTCCACCGGCGGCCAGACCATTTCTTGCTCCGCTGGCGCGTTCTCAACCGACGCCAAAGGGATCTTTGCTCCCACTTCCACGACCCGCTCACCCTCGAGCATGGCCCATGTGCAAACGCTGGCACCATAGACATCCTCGCATACTCCGTCGACGACTGTCACCGTCGGAGCACCCTCACCGCACGCATTGCCGAAGGTGAGCACACCGACCAACAGGATGGCCCGTCGTGGCACAGCTGAGAGATCCACGGTCACCTCCTTGGGTAGGCAAAGACGAGCTACAGGTCCTGGTCGACCTCACGACCTCGAAGATTGGCTCATGCTGTGGTGCGACCCTGGCGAAGTCAATTGTGAGGTCCCCGCGGACCCGACCTGGCTCTACATGTTTCTCTGGATGTTCGGCTTCGCTGATAGCGCGAAAACCGCAGAACAAGTTCGCTAGGACGGGTGGTGCGAGTCAGCCCGAACGGCGGCTCTCGCACGCCGGAGCGCCGGAAAGAGTGTCCGGCGTCGATCGCACGCCCTGCTAGGCGTTCTCGCCGTGCTCGTGGCGGGTTGCCGGGCGGTCCGGCCCGCCGGCCAGGAGCTCGGGCGCGGCGCTGTCGACTCGACGCGGACCGAACTTGCCGCTTTCGTACGGGGCGATCTGAACACGTCGGCACGGCCAGGGGGTCTCGGCACCACGCCCTAAGCGTCTCTCCTCGACGTGCGTCGAAGACACTACTCTCGCGGCTAGCGCGCGAGGCGCACGATCGCGCTCGGCCTGTGGCGCGTAGCTATCTCATGAGCTATTGAGGTTCGGTGAGCCGGGATCAATTGTCGGGCCCGGAGACGAATGTTGGATCCGAGGTGGGTATCGGCGAGCCCGAGGGCCGCCGCCTCTTCGCGCTTTCACTCGCCACCCTGGGTGTCGTCTTCGGGGACATCGGGACGAGCCCCATCTACGCCTTCCGCGAGTCGTTCCACCCGTCGCACGGGCTGGCGCCGACACCCGACAACGTCCTCGGGGTCCTGTCGCTGATCTTCTGGTCCCTGATCATCGTCATCTCGATCAAGTACCTGGTCTTCGTCCTGCGGGCCGACAACAGGGGCGAGGGCGGCATCATCGCTTTGACGGCCCTCGTGATGCCGCGAGGCGGCCCGCGCAACGAGAGAAGACTGCTCGTGCTCGCCGGACTGTTCGGGGCTGCGCTCCTGTATGGCGACGGGATGATCACCCCGGCGATCTCGGTGCTGTCCGCGGTCGAGGGATTGGAGGTGGCCACGCCGTTCTTTCGCCCGTATGTGATTCCGATCACGGTGGCCATCCTCATCGGCCTGTTCTCGATCCAGAGGCGCGGAACGGCCAAAGTCGGCATGCTGTTTGGGCCGGTCACGCTGGTCTGGTTCGTCACCCTTGCCGCGCTCGGACTGGTTTCGCTCGCGGCCCGGCCCGAGGTGCTGCTTGCGGTCCTCCCGACCCACGCCGTGCGCTTCTTCGCCGACAACGGCCTGGCCGGTTTCCTCGTGCTCGGCTCGGTGTTCCTCGTCGTCACGGGTGGCGAGGCGCTGTACGCGGACATGGGGCATTTCGGCCGGCGTCCCATCCGGCTCACCTGGTTCCGTCTCGTGTTGCCCGCCCTTCTGGTGAACTACTTCGGACAGGGAGCCTCGATCCTCGACAGCCCTGAGAACCTGTCCCAACCGTTCTTCCTCATGGCCCCGGCATGGGCGCTCTACCCCGTCGTCGCGCTCGCCACCCTGGCCACCATTATCGCGTCGCAGGCGGTGATATCGGGGGCGTTCTCGCTCACGCTTCAGGCGGTGCAGCTCGGATACCTCCCGCGCATGCTCGTCCGGCACACATCGGCGGAAGAAAAGGGGCAGGTGTACCTGCCGGGGCTCAACTGGATGCTGATGCTGGCGTGCGTGGGGCTCGTGCTGGGCTTCCGATCTTCCAGCAATCTCGCCGCTGCGTACGGGGTGGCGGTCACGACGGACATGGTCTTCACGACGATTCTGTTCGCCGTGGTCGCCCGTACCCTGCTCGGCTGGGGGTGGATGCGGTCGGTCGCCTTCACCGCGCTCTTGCTGCTGGTTGATGTGTCCTTCTGGGGGGCGAACCTCGCAAAAGTCCCGCACGGCGGCTGGTTCCCGTTGCTCGTCGCCGCGATCGTGTTCACGCTGATGACGACGTGGAAGCGTGGCCGCCAACTGCTCGTGGAGCGGCTCGAGGTGGGTCGACTTCCGGTCGAGCTCCTGATCGCGGACATCCGCGAGAGCAAACCGGTTCGGATCCCGGGGACCGCCGTATTCATGCACAGCGACCCCCGAGGCACGCCTCCTTCGCTGCTCCACAACATCAAGCACAACCGCGTGCTGCACCGGCGAGTCGTCCTCCTCACCATCCTGAACGAAGACATTCCGACCGTCCCGCGGGACCGGTGGCTTACGGTCGAACGACTGTCCCCGGATCTGTGGCGAGTGACAGCGCGCTTCGGGTTCACGGAGACGCCCGACGTCCCTCGCGTGCTCCGGGCGTGCGCGCGGCACGGGCTGAAGTTCGAGATGATGAGAACCACCTTCTTTCTGTCGCGGGAGACGCTCGTGTTCACGGACCGCGAGGGGCTGGCCAGGTGGCGCAAACGCCTCTTCGCCCGCCTGCAGCGAAACGCGCTTCGGGCGACCGCCTATTACGGCATCCCGCCCAATCGGGTGGTGGAGCTCGGAGCCCAAGTCGAGATCTAGAGCGCCTCGCGACCCAGCCGCTCGGAGGCGCGGCGACGGCCGTAGAGGAAGTAGAGCGGCAAGCCGATCGCGAGCCACACGCCGAACCGGATCCACGTCACAACCGGGAGTCTCGACATGAGGTAGAGGCTGGCTGACGCCGCCAGGAGAGCGGTCCACGGCATGCCCGGGGCGCCGCCGCCCACTCGGGCTTGAGGACCTTTGCGACATGAAGGGGCCATGTCCGACACGCCACTCGCCGACCGCCTCGGGTGGCACGCCTTTTCGAACGTTTTTTCGGCTTGATCCTCGTGCCTATCGGATTCCAGATGGGGCTGACCGGAATAGCGGAGTTCTTCGCGGGGGCCTCGGCTCGAGTTCCCCAGAGATCTGTCTAGCTCACCCGGCGAGTATAACGCAGCCAGGCGAGAGCCATCCCAAGGACCGCGACACCAAGCGCGAGCGCGCCACCTGCAGGTTGAGGGTCGAGCACCGTCACGCGTACGGCCAGGTATCCGACGTAAAGTACATACAGGCCGATGAGCGCAATTCCCTCTCGTCTGCTGACTTCCCAATTGGAATACAGCACCGCCAGGCCCAGAATCGCTCCTGAGGTCATCAGTGGAATGTCGACGGTGAGCACGACCTGCGGAATCTCCAGCGTCCCACCCGACAAGATCGCGGCCACTCCCATGATCCCGAGTATGTTGAACAGATTGCTGCCCATCACGTTTCCTACCGCTATGTCGCGCTCCCCACGTCGCGTCGCCACCAACGACGTCGCGAGCTCCGGGAGCGATGTGCCGGCTGAAACCACAGTAAGGCCCACCACGAGCCGACTGACACCGAGGGCGTCCGCGATCGACACCGCTCCGTCCACCGCCCAGCGGGCTCCCAGCACCAACAGCACGATGCCCAGCGCGATGAGGATGAGATCGGCCAGGAAGCTCTTCCTGCTGGGGCGGACCGATGCTGCCGTCGTCAACTCTGCGTCCTTCCGCTGACCCCGACCCTGCCGAACGGACCACGCCCCGTAGGCGAGGAGCCCCAGGAGGAGAATGACCCCATCCGTTCGGCTCACCCGCGCATCTGCGGCGAGGAGCCACAGGAGACCGGAGGCGGCGACCACGAGTGGGGCTTCGATCCTCACTAGCGAATGTGCTACGCGGAGTGGTCGGATGAGGGCCGACGCACCGAGAATCACCAGCACGTTGAAGATGTTGCTCCCGACGACATTCCCCACGGCCACGTCGGGCTCGCCTTCCAGCGCGGCGCGGGCGCTTACGGCAAGCTCGGGAGCGCTGGTACCGAAAGCGACGACCGTGAGCCCGATCAGAAGGCTCGAAACGCCAAAACCGCGAGCGAGCCTCGAAGCCCCGCGGACCAGCGCTTCTCCCCCGAGGACGAGCAAGCCGAGGCCGGTCACCAGCAGCAGAATTGAATGCATGGGTCAATCTAGGCCGCGTCACGCGGGGCGGTACAGCGGAAGCCCGGACACCGGGATCTGGCGAGACGATCTCGACATCCAGTACGTAATGGTGCTGAGTGTGGAATAGCAGAGCATACATAAAGCTACGAGACGGGCTTCGATCGACGGATCGAGGCCCCGAGGTTGGAGACAAACGGCTCCGACAAAGTTGCCCTACCTGGGTTGGGTGCCGAATCGAGGAACCTCTCAAGAAGGACGTGCGAACCGCGTGAACTTGATGCTAGCGAACGCCGACGAACATGCTCATGCAGGACATCTTCGTAGCGCGATCGTTGAAGCCGTGGCCGCCCTGGAACAAGTTGTTAAGTCCCTGCCTCAAGACCCCGGGGCAATCGAACGCTGCGAGCAGGTCGCCGACGGTAGGATACTAACGGAAAGCTTCGGGGCGGCCCGGAAGAAGCTAGGTGTTGAGAACTCGCTACGAATACTCGTCCCGCTGTTGTTCGACGAGCAAGACGTCCCGGTCGAGCTAATCGGTCGGTGCCTCGAGGCCTGCGAGTTACGCAACCAGGTGGTTCACAACCAGAGTATCCCCGGCAGCGAGTCTGCAGTGTGGAACCTCATAACCGACGTCCGGAAGATGTGCGACTTCCTTCGCGGAAACCCTCCTAGGTCACCGGGCGGTTGGTCCGAACTTCGTCCGTATCCGGGCGGCACATCATAAGTACATGACCAGGGAGCACGCGCCGCATCACGTTTGAGGTGACGAGCCCGGTGACGAGTTGGTTACGGGAAACTCAGGTATCGGGGCCGAAACTGTACCTGAGAATACGGTACAAAGGCCCCAAAACGTAGGGGAAAACACTGTAAACAGGCCCCCTCCCGACCTGCCTACGGATCAGGAGGTTGGGGATTCGAATTCTCCCGGGCGCATTACTCCCTTCGGTCGTAATTCGCGCGCGCTCCCGCGCGCGGAGAATTCTCACCCAAGGGATGAGACGTGCGGTCGCTTCGCGATCCTCCGTCGTCGCTCGCGGATGCTTGCTCCCCGAATTCTCCCGGGCGCATTGAGTTTTCGCTACGTAGGTCCCGAATAGGGTCGACAAAGGGTCCAATCAGCCCGTAACTCGGGGTCCTCTTCTCCACCCAACCAGCCGGTACCCTTAACGGCGGGCGGCTGGCAGCCGCGTTCAGGAACGCGTTGAGGCGCAAGCGTCAGCCAGACGGCCACACAGGACGCGGAGGGGGCACGAAGGTGCTGCCCTACGCTGCGTGATACCAATCCTTTTCCATTTGAAGCAAAATCGCGTCGTAGAGCCGAAGTAGGGCCTCGCTCTCCGTTTCGGTCTCTAACTTGAACCTCGCCATCCTCATCATGGGGGACGGCCACGCCAGTCGATGTCCTGGAGACATGCGAGTTGCCGTCTGGCAGAGCTTCTCGACCTGCGCCTCCACCGCGCGCTCAAGCCAGTCCCCAGCCAGATCAGGAAACGCGGTCCCAACCACGTCCGGGAACGACACGATCACCTTCCGGCTCAGTTCCACGCGAACTCGCCTGCGAGCCTGGCTCCCACGGCGTGCGATTCCGATCAGACTCGCCAAGATGAACCCTGCCGCCAAACCACCCAGCAGGCCGGGAACGCCCCAAACGAGAGCTCCCACAATCCCGAACAGGACTGGGAGCGTTTTAGGGCTCGCGATAAGGCTCTTTGGCTGGACGGATAGCACGGCAACAGCCTGGGCCGAGTGCGGCAACTCACTCTCTGTGCATCGGCAAAGGTGGTTCGGAGCTGCGCGGCAATCAAGACGACGCACTCACCGCCGCTGCGCTGAAAGGCGCACGCTGCGAACCCGCGGAGTGTCGAGCACCGCGATGGTGTGAAGAAGACCTGCTACCCGTAGCTTCGTTCGACCGAATCGGATGCCGATTTCGTTTGGGACTATAAGCTTATGGTAGTATTGCACTTTTGGGATCCTCTTGTCCGGAACCGTGGTGCGCTACCGCCCCTATTGCGGCTGTTAGATACACCGACCCATAGTGCGCACGCTGTTGTCCCCATTCCTTGCCACCCGTTCCACGGAGGCACCGCATGCGCAGGCTCACCCTTCTCATGGTATTCGCCGTCGCCGCCGTCTCGTTCGTGGCATTCCGACCCGCCGCGACGACGGACGCCAGCGCCGTAGAGGGCGTCTGGAAGACCGTCCACGTCACTATGACCAACGACGAGGGCACGGAGGAAAACGAGATCACCCAGCCGAGCCTCATGATCTTCACGGGCAACCACTGGGCCGCGTTCAGAATCAGCGGCGGCCAAGAGCCGCGGGAGATGTTGCCGGAAGATCCGACGGATGAGCAGCGACTTGCCGCTTTTCGCCGGTTCAACGCCACCGCGGGCACGTACGAGGTGAAGGGCAACGAGATCCACACGAAGCTGCTCATGCACCGGAACCCCAACGCGATGGCTGAGCAGAACGAGGGAAGCGCGCCCTTCGAGGTGGATGGCGACACGTTGTACAGGACGTTCACGAATGCGAACAACGGGACCGTCTGGCGGGTGAAGTACATGCGGGTCGAGTAGCCGCAGCAAACGGCCACCGAGAGCACCGCCACCAGTTGGGGCGGCTCCTTAGGGAGCCGCCCTCTTCTGTCTCCAACCTTCGCGGATGAATCCTACCCCTTCGCGACCCTAGCTACGCAGGATCGGAAGGGTCATGCAGGTCGGTCCGCCCTCACACGGAAGGCAGAGGGCGTCGCCGGTGAATAGCGCGGCGTCGCATCCGGCTTCGGCCATGAGCCGAGCGGTCGCCGGGAAGCCATCGAGGGCGATGCACGTGCGTGGCGACACGGCGAGGACGTTCAGATTCAATCCGCTCGAGGCGGCGAACTCCTCATGCGGGGCTTCCAGACAAGTGACACCGCGGTCGCGCAGCAGCTCGTACAGGGCGACCGGTAAGAGCGGTCGATACACGATGGCCAGGTTGCGGTCTAACGGGCTGATCAGCGACAGGAGGTGCAGGCAAGCCGCCTGGTCCGCCTGGTCGGGTAGGTCGAACACCTCCAGGGTCACGCCCTGCGGCGCTACGATGGCGCACAACTGCTCGATTCCCGTCTGGTTAGTGCGAAGACCCCTACCGACGGCGAGAGTGCGTTCGTCGACCCAGAAGCAGTCGCCACCCTCGATCGTGCCAGGTGCCTCGACGACACCCAATACCGGCACCCCGATCTGCTCGTACAGCCTCCGGTGTAGCTCGCTCTCCGGCTCGCGAAGCCGCTTGCCGGGGCGCAGCAGGACGGCGCCCTCGGCGGTCATGAAGGATGGGTCGTACGTGAAGATGGAGTCCGCGAGCCCATCATCCTCGGGCCGAAGCCACTCGATCTCCGCTCCACTCGCCAGAATCAGCTCCAGGAATGCGTCGTACTGGCGGCAGAGGCGCTCGCGATCCAGCGGATGGGAATAGTGCCACAGGTCCGGGTCGGCCTCGAACATCGCCGGGCCCGGACGGCGCATGGCGACCCGACGCAACGGCGCGACCATGCTCGTGACACCAAAACGCGGTGCGTGGCACTGGTCCAGGCTCACGTGGACTCCGGGCTCATGTGGACTCCCGGCTCATGTGGACTCCCGGCTCATGTGGACTCCCGGCTCATGGAGGTGACGGCTCCCGGCCCGGTCCTCCGTCGCCGGAGCCCGCCCGGCGCCAGCGCATGGCCGCGTAGACCGGGAGCCCCGCCACCAACAGCATGAATCCCCAGTACACCGTGCGCGGGCCCGCGCCGGCGATGGCCCACAGCGAGAAGCCGAAGGCCAGGACGCTGAGCACCATGCGGCCGATGGTCCTGCCAGGGGCGGCGGAGGTCCGGCGCTCGCGAAGAGCGATCATGAGCCCCGTCATGCTCGCGAACACGTACGGCATCAGCGTCGCGAGCGTGGCCAACAGAATCAGGAACGTGAACGCCTGAACGAGGCCTCGCGTGTAGTTCATCGCGATGAGCACGGTGGCGATCGCGCTCGAG
The DNA here is from genome assembly GCA_039588215.1 of Gemmatimonadota bacterium. Lineage (GTDB taxonomy): Bacteria > Gemmatimonadota > Gemmatimonadetes > Palauibacterales > Palauibacteraceae > JBDHAC01. The sequence goes on along the minus strand of JBDHAD010000053.1, from coordinate 22,072 downwards.
AAGATGAGACCGAACACGGGTGTCCCGCGCGGCCCGAGACGCTCGAATCGCGCTGGAAGAAGCCCGTCCAGCGCTGCGGCGCGCGGCACCTGACCCGCGATCAGGATCCAACCGTTGAGTGCGCCAAAGCACGAGATCGCGGCGCCCGCACCGATGATCCAGCGTCCCCACGAGCCCCAGATCGAGCCGGCGGCGTCGGCGAAGGGAGCGGTGGATGACGCCAGATCCGCAGGAGCGATGATTCCCATCACCGCTACCGTGCAGATGATGTAGATGGCAGCGGCGATTATCGTCCCTATCATCGTGGCTCGCGGGATGGTCCGCGATGCGTCGCGCACATCCGCGGCCGGAACCGTCCCGGACTCGAGCCCCAGGAACGCCCACAGGGTGAGCGTCACCGTGGCGGTCACCGCGCTGATCGGACTGCCGCCCGACGGGTTGAACGGCCGAAAGTGCTCGGGGTCGAACGAGAAGAAGCCGAACGCTCCGATCGCCGCGAGCGGGAGCAGCTTGAGGATCGTCGTGACCAGCTGGACCTGCCCCGCCTCCCGCACGCCGTACGTGTTGACCAACGTGAGGGCCCATAGCGTGACCAACGCGGTCCCGGCCGCGAGCGCCGGAGATGCCCCGAGCGTCGGCCAGAAGACCGTCGAGTAGCTAACGAACGCCACCGCCAGCGCGGCGTTGGTCGTCCACACCGAGATCCAGTAGGACCAGGCGACCCAAAACCCCGCGAAGTCGCCGAACCCTTCCCGCGCATAGGCGTACGGGCCGCCCACCCTCGGCATGAGAGCGCCCAGTCGGGCGAACACGAGCGCCAGACACACGGCGCCACCGGCGCTCACGAGCCACCCGAGGATGCTGATCCCACCGAACGGTGCGAGCGAAGCGGGGAGCAGGAAGACGCCCGAGCCGATCATGTTGCCCACGACCAGTGCCGTGCACATCCACAGCCCGAGCCCGGCCTTGTGGGTCATCGGCGCAGGATGTCAGGGGGAGAGATCGGGCGGGTCATGGGCCTCAAGATGAGCGAGGGATGATCAACGCGCCAAGCGGGTCGCTGAAACCGAGCGCGCTCCCGGCTCGCCAAGCCAGTCAGGCCGGCCCGCTCTTGGCATTCCTCCGGCACCCTTCGATCTTCAGTTTCGGTCCCACAACACGGCTGAGCCATACGGAGGAGCGATGACGAAGCTCACACCGGAATACACCGAGGCGATGACGCGCTACACGCTCGAGGGCGCGCTCAAAGCCATGGACCCGCTGGTCGGGGCGTTGGATCTGGTCCCCGACGAGAGGTTGGGCGAGCAACCCGTCCCCGAGCAGCTACCGGTGGGCAAGATGATCGAGCACGCCCTCGGCGCCGTGGCGTTCACGGCGCGCGCGATCCGGCTGGGGAAGTGCGAGGAGGCCGATATCGCGGATCTGATGATGGATGACGAATCGACCGGCACGCGGTCGCGCATCCGGGAGATCGAAGGCGTCGCACGGTCCGAGCTCGAGTCGACGCTCGCCGCCCTCGACGCCGACATGGCCGCAAACACGATCGACTACTGGTTCGGCTGGAAGCTGACCGGCCTCGAGACCGCCGGGCTCGGATACCAGGAGCTGATCCACCACCGCGGGCAGGTCCAGTCGTTCCTGCGGCTGATGGGGTTCGCGCCTCCCGATATCTATGCCCCGGCCGAAGCCGCGGAGGAAGCGCTCTCCGAATAGACCGGCCGGATCCGGAGGTTCGGCGCTCGCCCGACCAGGTGCCCGGCCCCGGCGCTAGAACCGTAACAGATACGACGCCTTGAGGAAGAACTGGTGCGCGTCGTTCCGGAGATCGTCGACCCGCTGGAGTCGGCGGTCTCCGCCCGGCACGTCGATCAGCTCGATATTCTGACCGTTGGTGTTGACCCCCGCGTAGATCGCGGTCCACGGGTTCACCCGGTACGTAATCAGGAAATCCGCGTTCAGGTTCTTCCGGGTCTCCAACGACGTCAGGAGCGGGTCGGTCGTCGTGTGCTCGTACTGGAGGATGGCCCGAACCGAAAGCTCGCGGGTGAACTGCCAGTTCCAGCGCGTACGGAGGATGCGGTCCGTGAAGATCCGGTCGCCGGCGATCGGGTCATCGAGGGTGGTCCATAACAAGGTGTTGTCGATCCGCAGCTGCGTCGCCGGTCGCAGATTGAGGCCCAGGAGGAGCTGAAACCAATCCGCTTCCGACGGCTCTTCTCCCCCGATCGGATTGAAGTTGATCTGGTTGCCGAAGCGCACGTTTCCGCCCAACGAGAGCCAATCGAGGTAGCTCGTCCCGTACTCGATGTCCCAGAACCCGACGTCGTAGTCACGAGTCTCCGTCAGGGAAGGATGGTCCTCGGGGCGGAGGCGGTCGGTCGCGACGCGGTAGTTGACCTCGAAGTTCGAGCCGCCGGTGAAATTCCACTCGAGACTGGCCTCGGTAATCTCGTCGAGCAGGGTCCCGTCGTGATCCCACAGGCGGACGATGAATACCTCCGGTCCCCACGAGATCAATGTCTTCTCGGGTCGGAAGAAGTAGCTGGCGAAGTGGCTCATCCGCCGCTGGTCGGTTCGCGGGATGAACCCCGCTTGCGCCTCGACCTCGGGCGAGATGTCCGTGTAGCCTCCGAAGTACGAGAACTGACGTCCTGACCTCGAGATCGACGCCGACGCCGCGTACCCCGAGACGGCATTCTCTCCCGGCCCTCGGGTCCGGCTCCCCACGAACTGTCCGCTCGCACTCCAGTGGTCGTCGAACCGAACGCGCCCATCGGCCCCGGTCACCCGATTGTAGCCGCCGTTGAATTCACGTCCGGCGTAGATGGCGCCGACGCGCGAGAACTCCCCGATGTCGCGGTTGACCCGCCCGACCGTGAACCACGCCCGCTTGCCCTCCAGATTGCTGCCGACAGGAGCCAGCTTCCCGGGTGATTGGTCGTCGATCGCGAGCGCGCCGATGCCCCAGGCGCCGGCCTTTCCGGTGAAGCGCGAACCGAACTGGGGATCGGCGATACGACGCGTGAACAGGACGCTGATCGGCGTGCGGAAGTAGTCCGCATTCTCGGTGAAGAACGGTCGGCGCTCGGGGAAGAAGAGCTCGAAACGCTGGTTGACCGTGACCTGTGGCTGGTCCGATTCGACCTGGCTGAAATCGGGATTCGCGGTCAGGTCGACGACAAAGCGGTCATCGAGGACAGCCTTGAAGTCGGCGCCGAACTCGAAGTCCTCGTCGCTCACGAACTGGGGTCCGCCCTCGGCGCGGCGATCGAGAGCTCGAAACGAACGGGCGTTCGTATAAGGGATCACTTGAACGTTTCGACCCGGCGAGATGTTCGCTAGGCCGCTGAGCTCGGCGGACTGCGTGAGCGTGCCCTGGACCTCGCTGCTCACCCGCGGCCAGTAGGAGACTTCTTCCTGATCTCTGGGGATGTTCCGGGAGAGGACGATGCCCCAGGTCTGGCCACCAGTGGTCGGGAATCGGAGGCTCTTGAACGGGATCTCGAAGCTCACGACGTAGCCGGTCGGCGTGAGCCGTCCCCGGGACCCCCAAACGGCATCGAACGAGGTGTCGAAACCCTGCCCTTCGGTCCACAGCGCGTCCCATTGCACTCCCCGCGGGTTCGAGCGGAAGGCATACGCGCGCCGGCTGTCGTGATCCGTGTCCAGCATGAGCGTGACGAAATCGTCCGCCCCCAGGTTCTCTCGCGACGCCATGCGGGCCCGGATACGGTCCGGCGCGCCGTCGGTCGCGACGAACACGGCGTAGAGCGCCCGCTGGTCGTATCCGAGATAGACCGCGGTCTGCTGAGTGGCAGGCGTCCCGTCGCTCGGGTTCTGCTGAATGAACCCGCCGACACGCGTGAATTCGGCGAGCGCTTGCGGGTGCTCGGCGAGGGAGCCGCCGCTCAGCGCCTCGAGGTCCGGCGGGCCTGCCACACGCGGCACAAGGACGCTCCCCTCCTGAGCCACCGCACCGGCACAGGTCCATGCGCACAGCGCGCCCACGCATAGTGTATAAAAACCTACAAAGCTGATCCGTCGGACCACGATCATGAGCTTTCTCGACACACGTCGGGGTTAGTCGGAGTCGGTCGGAGCCGCTTTGGGCTAGCCGCTCGAGCGGCTTCGGCGCCGAGATGGGTTGATCTCGTCCAGCGCCCATATGGCCGCCGCCCTGACCGCTGGATCCTCGTCCTCCAGCGCATCGAGGAGGGGATCGACGGCTTCGGGGGCCCCGAGAAGACCCAGTCGCTCGGCTGCCAGCGCGCGGATACCGGGATCGGCATCCGCGAGCTGTTCGAGGTACCTGGGCAGGTCCGGGACCCGCACGTCCGGGTGGGCGAGCGCCCCCGCGAACGAGACCACCGCCGGGCCTGCTTCGCGGAGAGCAGCCAGCCCCGCCGGATCCTCGATCTCGCCGATCGCGAGCGCCGCCATCTCTCTGACGCGGTCATCGTCATCCGCCAGCAGCGCCGTCAGCGCCTCGACCGCGCGAGGATCCTTGATCTCGCCCAAGGCCCAGGCCGATACCGCTCGCACACGTGCGTCGGGATCGGAGAGGTGCTCGACGAGCTCATCCACGTGCGCCGGACTCTCGGACTCCCCCGCCGCCCAGGCGGCATAGCGCCGGATGCTGGGATCCGGGTCGGAGAGGGCGGCCGCGCCCTGGCCGGGCGACTGCACGACGCCAAAGATCTCGATCGCTCCCCCCGCCGCGATGGCCACCGCCGCCAGCGCCACCATTGCCCCTCGGGTCGTACTGCCGAGTGGAGTCCGCGCTTGTGCCTGGTCGAGCAGGCTCTTCACCCGTTCGGGCAGCGACGACCGGGTCGCGAACGAGAGAACAGGCTGGGTTGCGGGCTGTCGCCCGCTCCACGCGAGGCTCATCAGGTACTCCGCATAGCGAATCGGATCGACGCGATCGACGACCACGCCGTCGTCACACGCGCGCTCGCGCTCCATGTCGAGACGGTGCCCGGCGTACCACACGGCTGGATTGACCCAATAGGTCGCCTTCACGAAGGCCGCGATCAGATGCGTCAGGTAGTCGCGGCGCCGCAGGTGGGCGAGCTCGTGTAGCAGCGCCGCATCGAGTTGATCGCTCGACCAACCCGAGATAGCCCGTGGGAGGACGAGCGTGGGCCGCGTCACCCCGAACGTGCTCGGCACCGCGATCTCGGGGCTGACGATCGTCACCGGCAGACGGCGCAGGCCGAGCTCGGCCGCGGCACGGTGAACCCGTCGCCGCAGGTGGTCCGGGCAGAGCTCCGCCCGGGCGCGGAGGCGCCGAACCGCACGGAGATGGCCACCGAAGCGTGCGAGTTGAAGGAGGAGCCCTACGAACCAGATCCCGACGATCCAGCGGTAATGTGGAGCCACCCCGACCGTGGTGACGGTCGGCTGGGCCGGCGCGGTGGGCATGGCGGCCGAGCTCCGAACCCGCTCCCCGAGCCTCGCCTTCACCGGGAGGGTCGGAGTCTCAGCGGCTACGGTCTCGGGTATCGAGACCGCGATCCAGGGCGAGCGCACACCGACGACCGTCAGGTCAGACCGAGGCGCGACCACGCGCAGTGCGGGTAGCGCGAGCAGCACGATAAACGCGGTGGCCCAGACCCCGTGCCGGATGGAGGCTGACGACCGGCGCAGCGCGCAACAGACGATGGCCGCGGCGACCACGACCGCGGTCCCCTTCAGGAGGACCAGGTCGATGAACCCCGCGTACAGCTCCGCCATCACCGATGGATCGACGAGTCCCGATATCATTGCTCTTCCTTCGCCTTCTGGATCCAATCCGCGATCTCATCCAGCTCTTCGTCGGACATCCGTCGCGCCGAGGCGTCGAGCATCGCGAGGACGGCTTCCTGGGGAGACCCGCGGAAATACGTCCGCGTCAACTGCTGGAGCGCGGACCGCGAAGCGGTGGTGACCGGAAGAGTCGGGCGGTAGATGTAGCGCCGTCCCTCCCGCCGGTGGTTCACGTGCCCCTTCTCCTCGAGGACGCCCAGCGTGAGTCGCACGGCGTCGTACGAAGAGGCGTCGGGCATGAGGCCGATGACATCGGCGACGGATCCCTCGCCGAGGCGATACAGGATCTCCATGATCTCGCGCTCTCGCCGACTGAACGTCGAAGGGCCGTTTCTGGTCACCCGGCTCGACTCCGCTGAAGTAATGTAGGAATAACTACAGTTACGCCTATATAGTACGCTGCTTTGGCTTCGGATGCAAGCAAGCGAGTGGTACGTCCCTTCCGCCAGCGCCACGCTGGCCTGGAGCGCGGGAACCCGGCCCTGGATCTCGATGGAGGGGTGAGGCTGCAGGATTGGAGGCAGCGAACCGGCGACAGGAGTCCGATGTCGCGTTCAAGGGTCGCGTTCGGTGGCGCGTAGGGCTAGTCCACACGTGGCTTCGGTACACTTACCATGGCCGCGCGCTTCCGGGCACGTCGACGACCAGCCAACGTCTCGTGGTGGTACCGACTCGACGCTTCCGATATTCGCGCCGCGGGCATTGGATATGCAGGCTCAGGGCAACTGCCGTATCATTGAAGACACCTGCTGCACTGGAAATCACGAATCAAAGGGAGGTAGCGTGGCGCGAAGAGCCAACTATGGCTTCGAGAAACGACAGCGAGAGATCAAGAAGCAGAAGAAGAAGGAAGCGAAGGCGGAGAAGAAGAGACTGATGAGGGAGGCCGCTACCGCCGCGGCTAATCCTGATGAGCTAACGGCCGAAACCGATGGGGATCCTGGATCGGTCGAGGACGAAGCGGAAAAGGACGACGAGGAGGAGCTGGACTAGGGGCGCGATCACCGCGCCCGCCCGCACCCTCCCGGCGGGGGCGGGCTTTCGCCACGCCCCACCGGCAAGGACTCGTTCACAGCCGGCATGATCGCCGGTGTTCACGAGTTGACAAAACACGGCCTGGCAGACCGCTGCCGTTCGATCACTGTCGGGTGTAGGTGACGCTGGAATTCAACCTCCAAGAGGTCCCGTCATTGGAGGTCTCCCACGTCTGCGTCATGTGGTTCGCGTCCTCCGGGGTGAGCACCACGCGAACGTAGAGGTCTTGGCCCCCGGCCCTCGGCCGGCTGCCGGTCAGGACCATGGAACTCCCCTCCAGCCCTCCACTCAGCAATAGACGCACGCCCTCCGAGTCAATGTGGATTCGATACCACTCGCTGGTGCGGAAATCCCACCCGAAGAAGCTCTGGCTCGCGTAATCACCGTCCGTCGCGAAGTCCTCCTCGAGCATGCACCCCTCCATGTCGGAGACCACGGACGAGCGGAGATTACACTGGCGGACGACACAAAGCGTGCCGTCAGCCGGAGGGGTCGCAAGCGGCTCGAAGCCGTCGTCGGAGCCGATCTGTAGGTCGCTAATCGGCGCTCAGCGCTCGGCCGCTGTCAGCGCATACTGTCGAGCAGTCTCCCGAGGGAACTGTCGAAGAAGGAGCGAAACGCGTCTTGATCGTCGCCGAAACGGCCAGAGCGGTACAGCATGACGAGTCCGAGCACGTGCACGTCGAGCGTGAGCGCCACGTCGATGGGGTTGTCCTGGCGCAACGCTCCCGCGCGCATAGCGTCACCGACACGGTCCGCGAGTATTCGGAACGTCGGTGAGGGCTCCTTCCGAACGGTGTCGGGATAGCCGCCGGACCGGATCCCGTGCGGGAGGATGAAGAGAAACTCGTACGCGGCCGGATGATCCAACGCAAATTCGCGGTACGCCCCAAGTAGCGCGCCTAAGCCTGGCCCGCTCTCCGCAGAGGCCAATGTCTCGCGGATCTCTCCCTTGAAAGTTTGGAAGAACTCCTTGTGCAGGGCGGAGATCAGCGCCTCTTTATCATGGAAGTGGCGGTAGATGGCGGTGGCGGTCGTACCGGCCTCATGGGCGACGGCGCGCATAGTGACTCCGGCGAGTCCCGCGTTCTCCAACGTTCGGCGCGCGGCGTCGAGGTACCTCTGTCGCGAAGGCGGTGAGGGAGTGGTGCGGTCGGTTGCCTCCACGGCGAACTCCCGAGAGCCGTCAGCTCGAGGCGCACATCGGTCGCGACCTGATCGGGGGCTCGGCACGGTATCGCCGCGCCGTCTCGTCGGCTTCGACCGTGGCCCGGTAGTCAGCTAGCAGTCTGGTCTCCCAGTCGGTCACGAGCTCATCGAAAGGCTTCCCGTAGACCTGTTGGAAGTCGTCTTCAGTAGGAGAGTGTGGCCCGTAGGTAAGCTCGATGAGCGAGGTGATGCCGCGTCGCTCGACCAGGTAATGGAAGAAGGACGCCCTTTCGAGATAGGCTTGAAGCTGGCACCGGCGCCCCATTTCCCGATGACGCGCGCGGACCTCCGCGAGGGGGATGTACTCGTCCCAGGCCAGGAGATGCCCGGCCGCGACGGTCAGCGGATATCCATATCGGGGAAACCCGACGTCATCGGGGTCGACGGCCATCGCGATCGCTTCGGCGAATCCCTCCTCCCAGAAACCGGAGTGCCCGAGTGCGCTGATCCTCTCGAAGTACGCGTCGGCGGTCGGCACGAGCTCCCGAACCTGTTCGGCTGAGGCCTCTTCGGTGCGCCAGAACACCGCGAAACGTTCCGTCTCTACATATCCATCGAACCCACGAGAGCGGGCGTCCGCCCGGTCCTGTTCGATCTGTCCGCTCGCGTTGGCGGCACCGGCCAAGCCCATGAGCATGCCGAGTGCGACCGCGGTACGTGCTGCGACGATCCCCGTCATTTCAAACGCTCCCAGGTAACAAAAGGGACGAAGTAGCTTAGACGTTAACAAGTGTTAACCACGTACACAAACAGCCTCGGTCGGGTGCAATCACCTCACGCCGGCCGCGACACGGTGATGGGCAGATCCGGCGGGCGCACCCCTTGACCACCGAAATCCGTCCCCAGAGACTGCGTGAGCGGGCGACGCGCGTTCCCGCGCCCCGCGAACAGGTGCCGACATTACCTCCGCCAGCCAGCGGATCCTTGGCCGCAGGAGCTTCTCATGAGACCGAATCGCCGTCGTATTCCCTCTCTCACCATCGCACTCGTCGGGCTGATGTCTGCTGTGCTCATGTTCCTCTGGCTCCCGACATCGAGTGTCGGGCAGACGGCTGACATCCCATCGCCGGAGGAGTTCTTCGGATTCCGGATGGGCGCGGATCGGAAGCTGGCGCGGTGGGACAAGCTGGTGGAGTACTACGAGCTTCTGGGGAGCACCAGCGGCCGGCTGGAAGTGGTCCACATGGGGCCCACCACGCTCGGCAATCCCTTTCTGGCGCTCTTCTTCTCCGCGCCCGACAACCTGTCGCGGCTCGATGAGCTCCAGCAGATGAACGCGATCCTTAGCGACCCACGTGGCGTCTCCGAGACGGAGATCGAGCGCGCGATCGCGAATGGCCGTGCAGTGATTGTCCAGTCCATGTGCCTGCACTCGACCGAAGTCGCGTCGAGCCAGACCGCCGCCGAGCTCGCGTACGACATGGTGACGCGGACCGATGCCGAGATGACGGGCATCATGGAGAACACCATCGGGATTATGATCCCCTGCCTCAATCCGGACGGCGAGATCATGGTCACCGATTGGTACAACGAGACAGTGGGAACCGAGTACGAGGGCGTCGGCCTGCCCTCGCTATACCACCACTACATCGGTCACGACAACAACCGTGACGCTTTCATGCAGAACACGGTCGAGTCGCGCTACGGCGGTCAGATCCTGTTCCGCGACTGGATACCGCAGGCCTATGTGGACCACCACCAGATGGGTGGTTACACGGCGCGGATCTACCTGCCACCGTACGCCGAGCCCGTCCGTCCCGAAGGTGATCCGATCGTGTGGCGCGAGATGTCGTGGTACGGCGCGCACATGGCGTACAAGATGGAAGAGGCCGATCTCGAGGGCGCCGTGAACGCGGCCATTTACTCGGGGTGGGGGCACTTCGGATTCCACTGGATCACGCCGTTCCACAACATCGCGGGGATGCTGACCGAGTCGGCCAGCGCTCGGCTGGCGACTCCGCTGTACGTGCACCCCGAGCAGCTGGGTGGCTCGCGACAACTCCCGGAATACGAGGAGCAGACGACCTTCCCGAACCCCTGGACCGGTGGTTGGTGGCGTGTCCGGGACATGGTCGATCGTCAGAAGGTCGCGTACCTGGCCACGCTCGACATCGCCGCCCGCAACCGCGAGACCGTGCTCCGAAACGCGTATCTAAAGGCCGCGCGGCAGACCGAGCGCGGGATGGACGGACCGGTCGCCGAGTTCGTGATCCCGGCCGACCAGCACGATCCGCTCACCATGCAGCACATGGTGAACAAGCTGCTGTTGCAGGGGATCGAGGTGCGGCGCGCCGCCGGTGACTTCACGCACGAGGGCCGCGTCTACGGCGCCGGCACCTACGTCGTCACGATGGCGCAACCGAAGCGCGGGGTCATCCGGTGGCTGCTGGGCCGGACGTTCTATCCGGACAACTCGTACACGCGTGATCGCGACGGCGACCCGATCCGGCCGTACGACATGTCCACCGACAACATGGGCGAGTTCATGGGAGTGCGAGTGGACGCGGTCGAGACGCCGGTCGCGGTGAGCACCACGGTCGTGAGCGACATGCTCGCGCCCGCGGGGGCCGTCGGGCGAGGCGAGTTCGGGTACCGGGTCGACGGTCGGCTGAACGCCGCGTTCAAGGCGGTGAACCTCCTGTGGAACGACGGAGTCCAGGTCATGCGCGTCGATCGAGCCGCGGGAGATGTTCGACCGGGCGACTTCATCATCCCGCCCGGGGCATCGGAATCCATCCTCGCCCGCGTGGCAGGTGAGACGGGAGTGAGCTTCACGGCGCTCGACTCGGATCCGCCGGCGCGCCCCGTGCGCCGGCTGAGGATCGGGATGTACCAGCGCTATCTGGGCGGAAACATGGACGAGGGGTGGACCCGCTGGCTGCTCGAGGACTTCGAGTTTTCGTACACGTCGTTGATGGACGCGGAGATTTTGGCCGGCAACCTGGCCCGTGACTACGACGTCATCATCCTCCCGGCCGACCGCGCTTCGCGGATGACGGGCGAGACGGATACGGGCGGGGGTCGATACCGGGGTGCGGATCCCTCCGCCTACCCGCCCGAGTACCGGAGCGGATTCGGAGAAGCCGGTGTGGAGGCGTTGGAGGCGTTCGTCGAATCCGGCGGCACGCTGGTCACCTTCGCCGAAGCCGGTGACCTGGCGATCGAGGAGTTCGAGCTCCCCGTGCGCAATGCCCTCGCGGGCCTCCCCTCACGGGAATTCTGGTCTCCCGGGTCGACCCTCCACGTGCGGGTCGACACCTCCAGCCCCTACGCGTACGGGATGCCGGAACAGGCCCTCGCGACGTTCCTGGCGAACAACCAGGTGTACGAGGTCGTGGCGGGATCCCGTAACCACACCGTACGGCGCATTGTGGAATTCGGGGACCGCGACCTCCTCCAGAGCGGATGGCTGCTCGGTGAGGATCACATCGCCAACAAGGCCACCGTGGTCTCGGTGGATCACGGCGAGGGCACCGTTCTGCTCATCGGCTTCCGCGCCCAGCACCGCGCCCAGACGCACGGGACGTTCAAGCTGGTCTTCAACGCGCTCGTGAGCGGCCCGGAGGAAGCCGCCGGCGTGGCGGCGGTGGGGGGAGGCTGAGGAGAGCCCCTCTCTGGGGGCGGATCGGTACGGGGCCTGGTCAGGCCCCGTCCGCTGATGACCCGTCACGGGCCGTTACTGGTTGACCCGGACCTCCTTCGTCGTGATGGTCACTTCCATCCCGCCACCCCCCATCATCTGCTCCAGGCGCTCCATCTGCGGCTTCATCATCCCCTCGACCATGGCCCGCTGACTCTCGGGCATCTCGGCCAGTTCCTTCTCCATTTCCGCCATCTGCTGGCGAAGCTCTTCCATTTCTTCGTCGGACATCCCGGGAACCGCGCCCTCCACCAAGACGGTGATCAGGAACGGATGTAGCATCCCATCGACCTCGCGGTAGTCGGTCAGGAGGCTCGTGAAGGAGAAGGGTTGCACCTGGCCGTCCGACTCCATCTCGCCGTCCATGGTCATCTTGCGAATGACATACTCCCCGTCATCGATATAGAAGACGCCTTTCTTCGGGTCGAACGACCCTTCGCCCATGTTCATGTCCTGGCCGAAGTCGATGCCTTCGAAATTCTCGATGGCGATGACGAAGCAATCCTGGCCGTCCACCGACTCCTTGCCTTCGACGCTGGCCCGCTCGATCAACTGCGGATAGATGCGGTGGAAGTCCGCCATCCCTGCGCCGCTCTCGGGCGATCCCGGAGGGAGGAACGCCGTTCGTCCGTCGATCTCGGTGCGCTCGAGGCTGATCGTGGATTCGAACCCCATCGTCTCCTGGATGACCGTATACGACTCGATTCCCTCCATGCGCTGCTCGTATCGATCGAGCGCGGTCATGAAGATGTCCTCGGCGGATTGTGCGTCGCCCGGGCCCGGAAAACCGAGGGTGAGCGCGACGATCAGGGCTGTGGGGAATCCGGCACGGACGGCCAGCGGTTTCACGTACGTCATTGAACGACTCCTCCCGGGGGATCGGATCTCAAGCGAACTGGATGCGTCGAACGTCGGATCAGACTCACACCGACGTCTCCGCCGCGCAACGTTGTGGTCCTCCAGCTTGCGGCTGGACCGTGCGCTCGGGCAGGTTCATCGTGCGTGGGGTCGCGACCCCTCGCAACGCGGCTATCAGTAGTCCACCCACCGCGTTGCGACGGTGGTTTCGGTGGCTCACGGTGAGGGCACCCTTCTGATCATCGGCTTCCAAGCCAGCCACCTGCGGATTGAGACGTGACGATCTCGGGTGTAACCGGAGACCTATTGGCTTCGATCCGGAGCCTGCGCCGGCGACCGCTGTATGCGGTCGTAGCGGTGACCGTCCTGGCACTGGGCCTAGCGGCCAGCACCGCGGTGTTCACCTACATCAACGCGTTCTTTCAACCATTCCCCGGCGTGGATCACGACGGTTTCGTCCGGGTGTTCGGCATCGAGCCGGAAGCGCCCTACACCGACATCTCGTTCCTGGATTACGAAGACTACGCCGAAGCCGCGGACGGGTTCGAGGGTCTCGCGGCGGTGCAGCCCTACTACGCCGCCAGCGTGCGACGCGAGACGATGACAGAGGTCGGGTTCGTCGAGAGCGTGACGGGCAATTTCTTCTCGGTAGCCGCGGTCGCGATCCACATCGGGCGCGGGATCGAGTCTCGCGATGATCGACTCGAGTTCGATCCGGTCGCCGTGATCTCCCACGACTGGTGGCAGCGGAGCTTCAACGCCGATCGAACCGTCCTCGGAAGCACCCTGTATCTCAACTTTCGGCCCTTCACCGTCGTCGGTGTCGCAGCGCCCGGGTTTCTGGGCACCGCCTCCGACTTTCGCCCCGACGTGTGGATTCCGATCGCTCACTTTCGAGATCGGTACACGAGCTGGGATGCGGCGGCCCAAAACCGTGACCTGCCGCTTGTCCGGGTTTTCGGACGGCTCGACCCCGGCGTACATCGAGATCGCGCGCAGGCAGAGTTGACCACAGTGGCTGCGGGGCTGGATGAAGCCTATCCGGGGCGAGATTCTCCCCGTCGCATCGGGATCGACGCGGCGACGTGGATCGATCCGCGCTCCCGCCAAGCTGAGATGACTACCGTCCGGATCATGATGGCGGCGGCGGCCGGTCTCCTCCTCCTGGTGTGCGCGAACGTGGCCAACCTGCTCCTGGCGCTCGCCGCGGGGAGACGGCGGGAAGCAGCGACTCGGGCTGCTCTCGGCGCGTCTCCGGCGCGTCTCGTTCGGCAGACTTTGATCGAGAATATCCTGCTCGCTTCGGTGGCGGGTGTGGTGGCGCTCGCGCTGGCCGGACCCTTGAGTGCGAAGCTCGGGTCCTACTTCGCCCGGCCAAGCGTCTGGGGTGCGAACGTGGCCCGGGAGGCCGGGATCGACCTTCAGGTCGTAGGCTTCGCGTTCGCGATCGCGGTGATCACCGGGCTGGTCGCTGGCGCCCTGCCCGCGCTCAGGTCTTCGCGTCTCGACCTCGTGAGCACGCTCAAGACCGACGCCGCGATCTGGGACGCGAGTCCGCGCCGGCTGGCGGGCCGTCGTCTTCCGGGCGCGCACGATATGCTGGTCGCGGTCCAGGTCGCGCTCTCCGTCCTCCTGCTCGTCGTCGCCGGACTCGTCCTTCGCACGCTCGGATCCGTCCAGAACCTGGATCCCGGCTTCTCGTACGAGCGCCTGATCGCCAGCCATGTGTCGACCAGCAGTACGAACGTTCAGGTCGAAGACCGTGGCCGATTCTTCCAAGAGCTGTCGGATCGGCTCGGCGAGGAGCCCTGGGTGCGCTCGGTCTCCGTTGCCCAGAACGCGCTGCTCTCCCCGCAGGGCTCTGCCCGGCTGCGGATAGAAGGCCAGGACGAGCCCGTCTCTCTGACCACGACCCGGGTCATCCCCGGATTCTTCGGCCCGCTGGAGGTCGAGGTGGTGCGCGGGCGCAGCTTCGTGGTCGGCGACACAGCCGGCGCCTCCGACGTAGCGATCGTGAACCGGGCGCTCGCGGATCGCTTCTTCGACTTGGGGAGTGCCGTCGGGCGGCGGTTGTGGTGGCCGGTCGGAGAAGGCGCCGAGCCGCGGAGCTTCGAAATCGTCGGCGTGGTCGAGGACTTCCGCGCGCGCGACTTCCTCACCGAGCCCGAGCCGATGGTCTTCTTTTCTTTTCCCCAACACGCGTGGCCCACGGGCAGCGCGCTGCACGTATCGACGAACGGAGACCCGGCGACATCGGTACCACTCCTCCAGCGGTGGCTGCGGGACTTCGAGCCGCATCTCGCCATCGTCAACGTCCTGCCGTACACAGAGGTCGTGAAGGGATTTCTCTACACGCAACGCATGAACGCCGAGCTGTTCTCCGCCCTGGCGGTGATCGGCCTGGTGCTGGCTGCGGTGGGGATCTTCAGCGTGCTGAGCCTTTCGGTGAGCCGAAGGACGCGAGAGATCGGCATCCGCATGGCGATCGGCGCCGAGCGCGGTAGCATCGGTCGCCTCATGATCGGGCGGGCGCTGATTCCGGTGGGGCTCGGGCTCGCCGTGGGGCTGGCCGCCTCGTTCGCCCTCACGGGCCTCGTGCGATCGCTCCTCTTCGGTGTCGAGCCTTCCGACCCGATTACGTTGGCGGGAGGCGCGGGCTCGCTCGTGGCGGCCGCGCTGCTGGCCGCTTACCTGCCCGCACGCCGCGCAGCGCGCGTCGAGCCGATGAAGGCGTTGCGCCAGGAGTAGCACGCGGCCGGCCTGAGTCGCTGCCGACCTTCCGGGGCGACTTGCGACGATGCGCCACTCCCGGACAGGTTCAGCCGCGTTCGCCGGCTTGCTGGTTCGAAGACGGGTCGCGAACCGGCACACTCGAATCTCGCTCCACACGGCAACCGATCTGGAGGATCTCCTATGTCCTACGCGAGACACGCGCGCGGACTCGCCCTCGCTCTCGTCCTGCTGGCTCAAACGGCTCAGGTGACCCAGGCCCAGAGCGCGTCGACCGACTATCGCGATGAGTTCCTGCAGCACTTCGCCCGGTCGAGCGGCAAGATCATGGCGTTGGCGGAGGCGGTCCCGGAGGACCTGTATGCGTGGAGCCCGATGGAGGGTGTGATGCACGTCGCGCAGGTCTACATGCACCTCGCCCGATACATGGATACTTCGCTCGGCATACCGGTCCCGGATGGCATCGAGATGTCGGAGCTGGAATCGATCACGAACAAGAGCCGGGTGCTGGAGATCTACGAGCGCTCCACCGAGCATGTGCAGGAATCGGTGACCCGCATGAGCGAGGAGGACCTGACGGCCAGCACCGTCCTCTACGGCCGTGAGGTCGCGGGTTGGGCGGTCCTGTTCCAGCTCCTCTCACACATGAACGAGCACGTCGGGCAGTCGGTGGCCTACGCGCGCATGAACGGCATCGTCCCTCCCTGGTCCAGGTAGCTCGGGCAGAGAAGAGGAGCTTGCCAGGATCCCGTCCAGAGCGCTTCGACTCGCGCTAGGAACCACGCCTGCCCTCCGGGACTTTACTCATTGAACGCCTGTCCCACCGAAAATAAAAGGAGGCCCGGTATGGACAGGACGCGCGCCATTCGGAACTCGCACGGACATGGCGCTCGAGTCGCGCTTCTGCTACTTGGTGCGGCCCTGACAGCCCCCTCGGTGGCGGCCGCGCAGCCCCTGACGGAGCGGACGCCGAACCTGTCCGGCGCCTGGGTCTCCTCGCCCGGCACGCTGAACTTCCAGTTCGCGCACCGCTTCGAGATGGCCGGAGACGATGCGGACATCTCCGACATCTTCGGCGGTGACGGGAAGATCGTGAACTACCCGACGTTCGATCTCTCGTTGGGGCTCTTCGAGGGTGCCATGGCGGGATTCCGCTACAGCAGCAACTCCCCCGGGGCCCGCCTCATCAACGAGTGGCAGCCGTACCTGAAGTACGCCCCCCTGCGCGGAATCGGCGACGGCCTCTTCTCGCTCGCAGTCACGGGCGCATGGAACGGCGCGAACCAGAGCTTAGATGGCGAGTTGGCCGCCGAGACACGCGCGGGGCCACTCCTGTTGAGTGGTGCGGTGCGCGCGTTCTCGGACATCTACGACTTCCCCGATGGAGTCGACGACGAAGCACTGGCGCTCGCGGGTGGGATCGGAGTCAAGGTGAACCGGTACGTGACCATCGCCGCGGACGTAGCGGACCTGGTCGCCGGTCCCGAGGGAGACGTGGCATGGAGCGCGGGTCTCAACCTCGGGATCCCGTTCACGCCGCATACCCTCTCGATCATGGCGACGAACGTGACGAGCGGGACGCTGGCCGGAGTCTCCTCGGGCTCGGGGACGTTCGTTCCCGAAGGATTCGGTGCGTCGGTCTTCTGGGGCTTCGAGTTCACCGTCCCGTTCAGCGGCTTCGCGCGCTGGGGGAAGATCTTCAGCCCCGATGAGCTACGATCGCCCGAAGCCCTCCTGGACACACCCGGAAAACGCGTCGTGGAAGTGGAGATCTCGCAGCTCGCCTTTCGCGAGGAGGAGATCCGGATCCCGGCGGGCACCACGGTGCGCTGGGTGAACAAGGATCCCGTAGGCCATACCGCGACCTCGGACGATGGTGACTGGGGCTCCGCCCTGATCGGCCCCGGTGAGACGTGGGAACGCACCTTCGATACGGCGGGAGAGTTCGCGTACCACTGTATCCCGCATCCGTTCATGAAAGGCGTGGTGCTGGCCCCGCGCGCGGCGCGAGACGTCAGGTCACGATGATGGTGACGTCTCGCATGATGCCCGGGTGGAAATCACACCGAAGCACATAGGTGCCGGGCGTGTTCAGCGTCACGGAATGCGTACTTCCATTATTCATCGTGCCGGAGTTCGTCGCCCCCGTCGAACCCGGCGCCCTCGTGGTGAAGGTCACCGTGTGGGCTGCGGTACCGTTGTGCGTGAACCCGACGGTGTCACCCGAGTTGATGGTGATTTCAATGTCATCGTTCCGGTCGCCGTTCGGGGCCACGAAGGCGTTGTCGATGATGTCGATTACCACGTTGGCGCCGGGTGGGGGTGGGGTCGGGGGTGGAGGTGGTGGGGGAGGTGGATTGCCTCCTCCGGCCGGGCCACCACCGCTGCCTCCGCACGCGGCCATCGCGAGTGCTGCCATCACGCCCAATGCGAACACGATTCGTTTCATGGCTTTCTCCCGTCTCCTGTGGCGGATCTAGAACCTGTGCGGCTAATCGCCATAAAAACCCGCTTGAGCTACGGACGGTTCCGGGGGGAATCGGAAGCTGCTGCAGCAATCAAGAAAGAGGGCGAGGCCGCGTGTCGCGACCCCGCCCTCGTGTAACGACACCAACCGCCTCGAGGCGAACCCCCGAAACGGTGAGGTGGTTAGATCACGAGCCGTCGTCGGGCAGGTAGCTCATGTCCTGGCGCCAGGTGGATTGCCAGCTGTCGGTCGCGTAGATGAGGTCGTTCCGGGCCTCGAAATGCGCGGCCCATTTCTCACCGATTCCGGCCGCCTCGATGAAAGCGCCGAAGCTCTTCTCTCCATAGAAGTCGCTCAGCCCATCGTGCAGGACGACGAAGTAGGTGAGGTTCTCATCACCCAGCAGCACCCGGTGCCCGTAGATCGGGTAGGGGAACCCGATCTCCCCCAACATCGTCACGATGCCGGCTGTGTTCTCGCTGTACGCCTCGGCCATTCCCGGGCGGACCCAGGTCTCGAAGATCACAACGCCCGTTTGCTCACCGTCCTGGAGCCCGTCTTCCGGCACGTAGCTCCACTCCTCGACCCAACCGGCCATGTGCGACTCCGAGGTTACCCAGAGCTCCTCGAACTCGGCGAACGCCTCCTGCATCATTGCGCCGCCTTCGCCGGCCCCGACCTCACGCACCCAGGCGCCCTGGTCATCCAGGCTTGCCCAATTCTCGGGCCACGTGACGAAGTGGAACTTGTTGCCTTCCTGATAGACCGCCCACGAGTACTTGGCGTCCAGGTTGGACATGGTCGCGGCCTCGACGACCTTCGCGACCAGCTCGCCGAACGGCGCGGAGTGGGCTGGGGTCACGGTGAGCGTGCCGACGGATACCAGATTCGGGGCCTCTTCCTGGGCCTGCACGGGGGCGAACCCCGCGATGATCAGCGCGGCAACCACAAGGAACGAGGAAGCCAGCCTCTTCATACGTCTACCTCCTATGTGTGTGGCAGGGCACAGCGGCAAGAACCGTCTGAGTGCGGACCCCGAAAAAAAGCGCGTCGCCAATCTCGCCGCAAGGAGCGCACGTTCAATGGCGCTGGCCGACGCACCCGGACGGTTGCGAGAGGGAGTCCGAACCGAGATCCTGAACAACGGACCGGCCACACTGCGAGTCACCTGAGAGTCGAGCCCCGTATGCCACAAGAAGGCGTCATCAAGTTCGAGGTGGAGCACGAGCAAGTGCCCCTCGAACCTCGGCGCTACGGCGAGCTCGCCTGCAAGCTGATCGCGTGGCGAGAGATCATGTCCCTGACGGGGCTCGTGGGGCAGGACCCGGCCCGATACGAAGGTGCGGGATACGGGAATGTGAGCGCTCGAATCGGGCCGCCCAACGCGGGCCTTGGCCGACGATCCTTCCTCATCACCGGTACCCAGACCTCCGGGAAGCGCTGTCTCGGCCTGGATGACTTCGCCGTCGTGGAGCGCTACGACTACCGGCACAACCGGGTCCGAAGCCGTGGCTGTGCCGAGCCGTCATCCGAATCGATGACGCACGGCGCCGCCTACGACCTGGGCCCGCAGATCCGTTGCGTGCTCCACGCCCATTGCCCGGTCGTGTGGCGGCGGGCGCAGCACCTGCGGCTCCCCACCACGGACCCAATGGTCCCCTACGGCACGCCCGAGATGGCGGTGGAGGTGCACCGCCTGTATCGCGAGACCGTCCTTCCCGAGCGCCGTATCCTGGCTATGGGTGGCCATGAAGACGGGATCCTGGTCTTCGGACGCAGCCCTGAGGAGGCTGGGGAGGTGCTCCTCCGGTGGCTGGCGAGGGCCTACGAAGTGGCCTGTGGAGAGTTGGACGTGGGTCTCTGCAGGCGATAGCACCCCGGCCGATACGTGCCCACCGCCGGGCTCCCACCGATCGCCGAAGTGCCCGTGGGACGCCCGGCTACTCCGGTAGCCTGAGCGCCACGAGCTCGGCCTCGACGCCCGCTCCCGCCACCGCCGCGACGATGTACTGCACGCCATCGTGCATGTACGTCATGGGTGCCGTGTTCGTGGTGGCCGGGAGCTCGAGGCGCGCGATCTCCTCCCCGGTCATTTTGTCCACCGCGTGCAGCCAGGGCTCCTGGCCGCGCCCCTCCCCGTAGATGAGCAGCGTCTTGGTCGTGAGGATGTTGGCGTGCGCGCGCTTCCCGGTGTTGGGCAGGTCGACGCCCTGGAGCGCCGGGTGGTTCCTCACCGACTCCGGTGTGTCTCCGTTCGGGATGCGCCAAAGGTGGTCGCCCGTCTTGAGGTCGATCGCGGTGATGGCCCCGTACGGCGGTTTGAGCAGCGGCAGCCCCTGCGGTCCACCGATACCGCCCGGACCCGTCGAGACGTAGGTCGCAGTGCTGGTGCACCGGGCGGCAGGCGCGCAACGCGGGGACGCCTGCTCCGACTCGGTTCCCGGCACGAGCGTGCTCACCGTGTGCCCCCGCTGGCTGGCCACGTACAGGACACCGCTTTCAGGGTCGACCGACGATCCGCCCGGAATGTTGGCGCCGCCGTTCGCCCCGGGCGCGTGAAACGCACCGCTGGTGCCGTCCGGATGATTTTCCAGGGAAGGCGGGTTGAACATCCCTCCCATCCGATACTGGCTCGCCATCTCGAGCGCCTGCGCCCTCAGCTCGGGGGTGAAGTCGATCAGATCTTCCTCGGCGACCCCCTGGTGCTCGAACGCGGCCGGCCGGGTCACGAAAGGCTGTGTAGGCCAGGTGACCTCACCCGGTGCGTCCGACTGCGGCACCGGACGCTCTTCGATCGGCCACACCGGCTCGCCGGTCTCGCGGTCGAACACGTAGGCCCACCCCTGTTTGGTGGCTTCGATCACCATCGGGACCCGGCGGCCGTCGGCCATCGTGACGTCGACAACTTTGGGGGCAGTGGGATTGTCGTAGTTCCACACGTCATGGTGCACCATCTGATAATGCCACACCCGCTCGCCGGTGCGGACGTCGAGCGCGATGATGCTGGTGCCGTAGAGGTTCTGCCCGAGCCGGTCCCCTCCGTAGTAGTCATTGGTGGGCGTGTCGGTGGGGATGAACACGAGGTTGCGCTCCGAGTCGGCGGACAGCGGGGCCCAGGCCGAGATGTTACCCGTGTACTGCCAGGAGTCGCCCTCCCACGTGTCGTGTCCGAATTCCCCGGGCTCCGGGACCACGTTGAACTTCCACAGCAACATCCCGGTCCTCGCGTCGTACCCGCGGATGTTGCCCGGAATGTTCTCGATCCTTCGCGGGTAGTATCCGCGGTCGTGCGAGTTGCCCACGACCACGACCCCGTTCACCACGATCGGTGGCGAGGAAGCCGTGATGTCGCCGTACGCGAGCGTCCCGCTGTCGGGGTGGACCGCGTAGTCTCCCAGACCCAGGTGGAGGTCCACGATCCCGTTGAGCCCGAAGTGGGGTAGCGGCTGACCGGTCTCGGCGTCGAGCGCGACCAGATAGTAGCCCGGGGTGATCGTGAAGATGACGCCGCGGCCATCGACCTCCGCGTGCGCGACCGCCTTGCCGTAGTTCTTCCGCGTGGAGGTTTGCCAGCGAGGGTTATCCCTCATCCGCCACATCCACAGCGTCTCACCCGTGGCAGGGTCGATCGCCACCACGGTGCGCCGCTGGCCGGCGACGGTGTAGAGCTTGTCGCCCACTTTGAGAGGTGTGGCCCGGTAGATGAAATCGGGCTGGGGACCGTAGTTGGCCGCCTTCCAGCGCCATGCGATCTCGAGCTCGCCCACGTTGCTCGCGTCGATCTGGTCCAACGGCGAATAGCGGCTGCTGCCCTCGTCGCCGCCCCAGTAGCGCCACTCCCCGTTCTGGGTGCCCGCACGCTGCGATGCCGCGGGGTGCGCCCACACCAATAGAAGGGCGGCGGCCATCGGGAAAACGGCTCTGGCGGACCGGCTACTATGCGCCACCGGGTTCATGGCTGCCTCCACTGAATGAGAATCTTGTCCAGCTCGCTCTTCCGGCTGGCGAGCTCCTCCTCCCCCGGGGGAATCCCGTTCAACTCGAAGATGTACGCCAGGATGTCCGCGTATTCCCGGTTCTTGAGGCCACTCGGCCGGTCCTCGGGCATCGTCGTGCGGATTCGCTCGTACAGCATGCCCACCGTCGCACCGTTCCAGGCTTGGAGGAAGGACCCCTTGAACCAGTCATCCATATGGCAGGCGGAGCAAACGTCGCCAAGGAGCGCTTCCCCGCGCCGCGCCTGAGCCTGGGTGTAGACGCCGTCGTGTGTGGACGGTCTTGCCTCGGTCGTATCCGTCGCCTGAGCGCGGAGGGCTCCCGCCCCC
>JBDHAD010000052.1:0-39958 GCA_039588215.1 Gemmatimonadota bacterium | reverse complement strand
TCGACGCCGACGAAGCGCAGCTGGCCGTTCTTCCTGGGCTCGTAGATGACGAGCTCCGGCTCAAGCGGAGTGACGGTGCCGTCGACATAAGCGAGGTTGATGTAGTGGAAGCCCATGGCACCGATCGGCTGGTTCTCCCGACAGCCGGTCGCCAGGACGGTGTAGCCGGCATCCTGCGACCCCTGGAAGTTGTGGAAAGGCGCCGTCAGGCGTCGGAGCGCAGCAAGTTGCTGGTTGACTGCGGCGGGTGTGTTCTGAGACGCGTTCAACACGGGTACCGCGCTGGGCGAGTCCCTCGTCGCAACCTCCGGTTCGGCGACGCTTTCGCACGCAGCAACCGCGAGGACAACGAATGCGGCGAGTACCTTCCTCATGGTGAAACCTCCTGTGGCGGATGGAGAAGGGGACCGAGACAACGAAGCATGGATCACCGCTCTCGGGTTTCACAAGAGTGGCAGAAACACAACAGAAAACTGTGGAAAAAAGGACCTGAAGGATCGGGGCAGACAAAGAAAGGGTTGTAAGTCACGACGGGAAAGCGTGTAGAGTCCCCAGAGTGTTTTAGAGGGAATATGCCCTCAGCTCATAGACGGTCGATTACCGACCTGTCGTTCGAGGGCGCTCGGCCCCGGCGGGCGACCGCTCAGGCTCTTGTCCCTGGGTTCCCGCACCGGGACGCCCACGCCCGCCCGCTGCACCGACTCCGAGGCCCCGTGAGGCGTCCCTACGCCACCCGAGAGCCCGTGTATCGGTTATGGAAACCGATGCGCGGCTAAGAACGACAAGAGGTTACAGGTGGGTAGGCCCTGTCCGTGGCCTTTTCGTTGATTGTCCGGCCGAGGCTACCTAGCCGTCTCGTGCGTCCCAGACCCAGCCGGGGAGGGCGCGGAAGAAGCTGACCTGATACGACGAGGGGCGGCCCCGGTGGAGCCGCCCCTGTCTCAGATCAGATTGGCCAGAGTCAGTTGCTTGGCGTCCAGAGCGTGGCGCGCAATTCCCCGGTGCCGGTGTAGCTCCACCCGACCACGTACCCGCGCGCGTTGATGCCGCCGGCAAAGCTGAGGACGCCGCCCAAGGTCCCGAGGTCCGTCATCACCCCCTTCTCCCACAGGAAGGCGTGGTACAAGCCGGCGGGCGACACAACGAGAGGGCAGCATGGGAGGTCTCCTTCAACAAAGGTTGCGGGACTAAACAGTCTGGCCCGGTCCCGAAGGTGGCGCGTCCCAGTCCGGTGCTCTCTGCGACAGGCTAAACGGCTGATCCACTCGGTAAATAGATAGGATGCCACGAGAGGCCGAAATCTTACATCCCCGCGTCACGTCGGCGCACCACCGAGGAGAAGAAGCGGCAGACGGTACCAGGGCAGCAGTCGGCGGTAGGCAAGCATGGGGCCTCCGTGGGCGCGTGGTGAACGATGTCCGCCGCACACGGTAGGCGCGGGCATCAACGGGCTCCGTCGATCAGGCTCCTTGCCGAGAACAACATCCGCGTCGGGTTCGTAGAAGACGAGACGTTCGCCGCACTCGAAGCCGAACTGCCGGAACATCTCCGATCGCTTGCCGTGTGCGGCTTCGTGACAGGCTGGCGGAAACAGGAACTTCTCAGTCGGCGGTGGCATCACGTCGATCTCGACGCGGCGTGGATCAGGTTGGACCCCGGCGAAACCAAGAACGGGAAGGGTCGTCAATTCCCCTTGATCCCGCGCCTGCGCGAAGCACTGGAAGGTCAGCACAAGCGTAAGCAGGTAATCGCGCGACGCTCCGGGCGTATCGTGGACCACCTCTTCTTCTATGATACAGGAGACCCGATCA
This sequence comes from Gemmatimonadota bacterium, assembly GCA_039588215.1. Lineage (GTDB taxonomy): Bacteria > Gemmatimonadota > Gemmatimonadetes > Palauibacterales > Palauibacteraceae > JBDHAC01. The sequence continues at coordinate 38,147 of JBDHAD010000052.1, read as the reverse complement.
GGGACTTTCGCAGCGCCTGGAAGTCGGCCTGCAAGCGAGCTGGTTGTCCCGGACTGCTCTTCCATGACCTTCGCCGAACGGCAGCTCGTAACCTCATCCGTGCAGGCGTACCAGAACGCATCGCCATGGACCTAACGGGTCATCTCACCGCGAGCGTGTTCAAGCGGTATGCGATCGTTGATGAGGGGATGCTTGTGGAAGGGGCGGCGAAGTTGACGGCGCTCTAGGACGAAACAGCGGGGCGCACCGAGCGAAAGGTGCTCCCCTTGGATAGCTGACGTACAAGGTTAGTACAAGGTTACGGGCAGATGACGACAGATTGGACCGCGTCTCGAACGCCTCAAGTGCTTGCAGGACAACAATGCCGGGGGTGGGATTCGAACCCACACGGGACTATGTCGCTTCGGATTTTAAGTTTGTCCGAGACTTCTGCGCTGGTCTGCGCCTGGCTGTGATCTACTGACGTTACGCGGCTTTTCAGCCTTTCGCATCTGCCTGGAGCTGCGCCGGTCTGCGTTTGTCTGCGCCCAATCGTTCCCATCCCGTTCCCAACATCCGCACGAACACGCCCTTGCCGGCCCCGCCCCCGATCCGCACGCTGATCCACCTCACAGTCGCGATGTTCATAATACCACCAACCCTTGCCACGCTTGGAGCTATGGCTGACGAAGATCTGACCCGCAGACAGATGCCTTGGGGGCGATTCTTGATCGAGGGGGTCTTCATCGTCGCCAGCATCCTGCTCGCGTTCACTATCGACGCGATGTGGGAAGCGAGACAGGAGCGGGCCAAGGAGCGCGAATACCTCACAGCCCTTCGGGTTGAGATGGTTTTGGCATCGGAGGAGCTTGCAGAGGACCATGGCCGCCGAGATCGGTGGGTGGCCTGGTCCGATTCCATCCTGGCCCAGATTCCCGAGCGGACGGCTCAGGACTCGGCGGTTAACGTCTGGATTCAGCAGGTGGCGATGCATATGACTCGGTTCTTCCCCCCATCATCCGTCCTCAACGATCTCGTGTCGTCGGGGAATCTGTCGATCCTCACGTCCGCCGACCTGCGCTTCGCGTTACTCACATATCAGCAACACCGGGAGCGAGTGAATTTCATGGAGGACTGGGCGCGAGAGGTGGATGAGGACGGATTGCGCCCCTATCTCACGGAACACTTCCGTTGGACCTCCGCAGAGCCGCTTCCGCTCACCGCGGGCGGACGCCTCCCGCCGGACCCCACGCAACCCGTCAACATTCCTGACGGGACTCTTCGCAGGGTGCTGACAGACGCGGTGTTCGAGAATCTGATTCTGATCAAACGGCAGCGACTGGGGATACTCCAAAGGCGGTCAGGGGAACTCGCCGGCCTTATCGATGAGGTGATCGAACTGATCGACCGTGATGCAGCTCGCCTCGGCACGGCTTCCTGACACGCGATTGCTGCTGACAGGATCAATCCCGAGGGATCGGGTAGCCGGTCGCAAGAGCAACTCGGAAATGCCGGGGGTGGGATTCGAACCCACACGGGACTATGTCCCTTCGGATTTTAAGTCCTGTCCCACCCCACGCGAGAACCCGTACTCATCGGTACTAATCCGCACCAAATGGGACAATCCGGGCCTCGGCCAGGGAGCTGGTCTCCCTCTGATTACCCCTAAGTGTGTCTCCGTACAGGCACAATCGCGGCACAATTTGGGGCTTGCATGTGAGAGGGGCGGCCCCGGTGGAGCCGCCCCTCTGGACATCATCCAGCGAAGACTACGGGCTGCTGGGGGAGCCAGGGACACAGATGGCGAAACTTACCCACCTAAAAGACAGGTCTCTGCCCGCACTATTGTGGACGATGGCTGTCAAAGCCCAGCCGCGCCCGTCCGACCCCCGGGGGTGGCTGGCAGTCACCTTTACATCGCCTGGCCGGGGGTAGGAGGGCCCGCCTGAAAAGACGCGGTAGCCACCGTTGATTACTATGTGATTTGCGGGGCACCGAGCAACTGAACTCCACATGATATGCTCGCCGACCGGGACCGTAAGTTCGATGTAGTCTTCGACGAACACCAAACCGTCCCACGGTGACGCCCCGTTGGCGCTGGTGGGCGTCCACTCCGAAGCCGTCCCGTCCCACGTGAGCACCTGTCCGTCGCTCGGAGCCGCCGTGGACACGGCGTTCCCTTGCAGATTCCCCACTGTCGGGTCTGGGTAGCTTCCTCCGAGGTCACCCCCAGCGGCGTCCCCATCTAGCACAGCCTGCTCGTACCGGACCGCGTCGCCCGCTGCGGTGGCCGCTCCCAGCCCGGTGACCTTGTTCCCGCCCGCGGCGAGACTGCCGGACAGCGCCCGGCTCCCATCGGCCAGCAGGTACTGCGCGTGGTCGTCGTCCGCGAGCCCAGTCAACGCTCCGTGGTCGGCCCCACCCGCGTCCGTCCAACTGAACTCGACGTGCCTTGGACTCCTGCACTCATCTCGTGTGTCGGGTAGGCCGATCCGGTACACGACCCCGGTGTTCGGGATGTAGCAGGCTTGCAGCACGGTCTGGGCGGCAGCCTCGCTTGTCGTGAGGCTCAACGACAGGGCCACGAGGGAGCCCACGAAGGCCGTTGCCGCCAGCATATGTCTTGTCTTGGCCGTCATGACTTCTCTCCAACGATAAATATGATGTGAGCGGCAGTGGCTCACTTGTCTTTCTTGCCTCCACCCGCATCGATCAGCGCCTCCACCTCATCCAGAAACCGCTCGGCGGCATCGAGGTGGATGACATCCTCGTCATCCACGCCTCCGATTCGGAGGTAGCTGGTCAGTGCCGTGTAGGCGTCTTCGAAGTGCGCTCTTGCTGCTGGGGTGTCATCGTCCGTCAGACTCACCCGAGTAGCATCAATCGCGGCGGTGATCGCACCCGAACCGACCCGGTCTTGTAGGCTCCCCAGCATGAGATGCAGTAGCGGATCAGCGAGAAGTTCGGTCGCTGTGAGTCCGGTGGCTGGTGGGGGGGGCGTTGCCCCCGGTGGTTGTTCTCCGATAGTGGGAGGATCAGGCGCGGTCGGGCTGTCTCGGCTGCACCCGTACACGCATAACGCTCCGATGAGGCATCCCGTAGGCAGGATGATGAGGAGCCGTCTCATGGCAGCAGCCCTCCGTACCGATGAGGGGGTGGCTGCGTCTGCCACGGTTTCGTCTGCGGGGGTGGCAGACGCGGGGTCGTGGCGTGCCATCGGCTACAACACGTCGCGGCTCATGTGGAACAGACTCACGATGATGAGGCTTGCCACCGGCGCAAGTCGGGAGGTGGTCTACACGTCGTGTAGGGAAACCGCTCCTACCGGGCGTATGCGCAGGCTAGGCAGCCGGATCTGGCAGTGTCGCAACTGGGTCCGACCTAGGCTACCTAGCCGTCTCGTGCGTCCCAGACCCAGCCGGGGGGGGAGCGCGAAAGAACGGGGGCGGGACACACCGGATTCCCAATCCATCGCGTGCTGATAACCGGCAGTCGCGGCTGTTGTTAGATAGGCGGTGTGTCGGGATTGTGCCGGGGAAGAGAGCCGCCCGACGACAGCACCTCACAACGGGGCCCGAATCCCGACTAGGCTGACCGAGGCTGGCAGCGTATCAGCATGAGTTCTGCGCCGTTGCCCAGTCGGAGTTGCGGCTCCTAACTTTCGGGGCAGGCGGCCAGGCTGCGAGGAAGGGGAAAACGAAACGCACCTTCCGCAGCCCATTTGCTAAATAGGTGTCGTTCCACACCCAGCTCAGTTGAATAGCAGTGCGAAAACGCCAAAAGGTCGGTCGCAACAAGCCGTGCCCCTGTGGGAGTCGGAGGAAGTACAAAAACTGTTGCTGGGGACGCCTTGATTGGGGGGAAATCAGTGCCCAGGGCGAACCGGCGGAAGTTATCAGCAATCTGTCGGCACGCGGAAAGAACCTCCTGTTCCTCGATCACCTTGCCGGTGCTCTTCAACTCGATCGGCGTGAAGCCGGCGACCTCCAAGCGTTCAAGCGCGCTTTCACGCCGGAGGCGGTTCGAAAGATCTTTGCGGCCGTCCATCTAGTCTGGTACGCCGGCAACGAACTCGAACGCGTACTTCGTGACGAGCGAGAGGCGACCTCGGGCCTGTACGTCGGGATGTACGATCCGAAGCGGATCCTCCTCGGTATCACTCGGCACTCGCTATACTCTGAGCGGCTTCTCCTACTTGATCCGTTCGTCTACCCAATGACCGTTCGGGACGAGTACAACCCGGTCCTTCATCCCGAGCAGCATCGATCCACAACCCTACGGTGGGCATGGCTGTGGCTGATGATGGCGCCGTGGATCGAGGCCGACCTCGTCCATTTCATCCGTACCCCCGGCCACTTCGACGTGGGCTTGGAGTTCGAGGCGATGCGGATTACCCGGGAAAGGTATGAGCGTCGGCCCGAGCTCGAAGAACTAGCGCGACGCCAGGCCAAGGAGTCGGATGGAGTGTTCGACTCTTACAAGCAGCAGGTCCTGCTCGGATTCCCGGACGAGTACTATCGCCAACTTGCACGCGAGGAAGGGTGGGCCACGTCAGAAGAGGAGGTCGAGGGCTTCGTTCGGGGAATCCAAGAGATGCGGGCCAAAGATCCCTTCGTACTCGACCCCCTGCACGAGGATCGGCTCGAGGAACTTCATCACTTCTCGAGCGGAGCTTCTTACGAGATGGCGAAATGGACCGCTGCCCTCTCAGGCTCACACCTGATCACGGACATAGAGTCCCGCTGGGCGGAGATTCGCGTCGATCGGGAAGAGGCGAACGTCCACGACGACGAGTGGACGCCATTTGCCAAGGCGTTCGCTGGCCTGCCCTTCAAGTACCTAAACGCCGTACCGCTCGACGCTGCCCTTGAGCTTCGGCGGCAAGACCGGCTGGCCGACCTTCGAGCTTGTCTTGGTAAGGCATGGCGGGCGAACCGAGACGACGATGGGTTCTCCGATCGAGACTCAGAGAACCTTGCGCAGGAGCTACGGGAGCTGATTCGAGAATCCGAGGCAGAATGGGCGGATATCCAAGCCTCGCTTGCCAAGTTCATCGGCGGTGAGCTTGCGGTCGGGGCCCTTGGGATCGGGCCGGCCATCGCGGCCGGCGGGGCCGTATGGGCAGCGGCCGGCGTTGCAGCCACTGGAGCTGCGAATGTTGTTGCACAACGACTGAAAGAAAAGGCCTACATCAAGCGCCACCCCGCATCGTTCTTCCTTCATCTGTCCAAGGAGCACGACACCTAAAAAGCGATCACTGTGGGATCAGCACCGGCGGTCGGTTGGCTGAACGCTCTTGCCTGCTCGTCGCCCGTTCGGCACCCTGATCCGCACCAGAATCGCGGGTCGGTTAAGCGGCTGATCTCAAGGCGGATTGACCTTAGCGAAGAGCCGTCGAAGGGGATCCATGGCCAGTGACTATCGTGAACCAGCGACTTTTCCAGGGGGCTTCCCCCGTCCTTGGCAGGTTCGTGGTCCACGCATCTTCCGGTATCTGAATCAGGAGTATATCGACGCGTTTTTTGACAGCGGTAGCCTGCGATTGAGTTCATTCGTTCGATTTGCCGAGCACAGTGACGAACAGCGTTTTGACCCGGACGAAGGCGAAGCGGTCGCGATTGCTTATGGCGAGCCGGATGGCGTCGTCCAGGTTGAGTACCAACTCGGAGCCCAGAGCTACGTGCTCTCTGCCAGTGTCGTCGAGAGTGAAACCCTAATTGAGGCTTTCCGTGTTGACGGTTACTTCCGCATCGACAACACAACCGCGTTCGCTGCTCAAATAGCGAACACGCTGCCTTACTTCTCTGGCGGTCTCGAGGGTCCTTGCGTTTATGGCGAGGGCCGGGCCCACTCGAGAACGGGCGGGTTCTCTTTGAAGGATTTGGACAGCGATTCGGACAAAGGGATTGGGCCGAAATCACTTGAGATCGCCCAGGGTGCGGTCAGTCCGTCCGCCTACTTTTTAAAGGAGCGGAGCTTCTCTCACCAAGCTGAGTATAGGCTCCTCTGGAACAGCTCGCGGGAGGTCTCTCCCACTATCGATGTCGTATGCCCCGAAGCCCGCGAGTTCTGCACGAAGATCACATAGCGCGGCCATAGTGTTCGCGAATCCGAACACGGACTCGCCCATGCACCTCGAGGCCTGGTCCTGGGCGTGACATCGCCCTAGCCCGACCCAACCACCCCAGAGGGGGGTCCACACGCCTCGCGTGCGCTGGCGGGTGATGGTGAGATCCTCTTCGCCATAGGCCCTTAGCGATCTCTCGCCTACGCGCTATCTGAGGCGTTCTAACGCCTCGCTAAGTCTCCCTTGATCCACAATCCTCCCCAGGCTACCGCCCTGCTCGAAAGAAGGCGAGAGACGAAGCTGAGGGCTCATCGGCCATTCGCGTCGGTGCGGGACAGCGTCCGCGCGAGCTCCTGCTCCTGACCGTCCACGGACGGGCCCCGGATGTGGATCTCCCTGACCTCTATTCTCTCGGCCAGGCGCCCCGAGTGCTCGATGTGGGCGCGCTTGCCATAGGTCCGTGGGTTGAGCACACCGGCCAACCATTTCCGCGTGTCCACCCGTAGCCGGGATCGCTGGATGTTCTCGTGGTCGATCTCGGGACCCTTCTTCCCTGGTACCACATCGCCGGTCGCGTCGTCTGCAATCTCGAGGGCCTGTTCGGCGTAGACATCCGCTTGCAGTTCGCGCGCGCGCGCGAAGCGCTGCGAAAAACCTGCGGGGGAATCGTTGTACACCCATCCCGCGACGGTGCGGTAGGCAGGAAGGTGAGGGTCGGCGCAGATGTGGTTTAGGAGCTCGCCCGAAGCCATGCGGTCGAGGATCTCGGTGGCCCGTTCCTCCGTGTAGAGGCTCGGCCTACCCCCGCGCTTCCCGCTCTTGCGGTGCTGGTGGCACAGCTCACTTGAGCGGAACCTGCACGGCCTTCCGTCCGCTCGACGCCCACCGAAGTCACCGCAGCGGGTTACCGTGCGCACTGTGTTAGATGCTCCCCTAGGTTTGGCCTTGTCTCCCACTCAGACCTCCCGCGTCCAGGCAAGTCCTCGCCGGCCTAGCGCACGGTACGCGCCCGCTCCCGGGGGTGGCAATGCGGATCGGCGAGCGGAGCTTCCGGCAATGCATTGGGGATGTTTCGGCGCCCGAAACGCCAAGAAAGAGAACGCGACCGCGCGGAAGGTTGAGGCGTTGGCCTTCCTCGCGTATAATTGAGTGTTGCTCGAGAAGCACCCATGGGGTGGCCTCGGGATGAGGTTTCCCACCCTCAGTGCGGCAGGGCCGCACAACAGCGACGCCAGGGGCGCCGCGGGAGAAATTTCCCGTCGCTCGCGTCGCTCGGCAAGGCCGAGCGTGACGAACGAAAACATCGTTCGCGGCTCGGTTTTTTTTGTTTCGGGCCGCCAAACGCGGAGGCCTGAACATGGAAAGCCAACTTCCAAACGATCCCGATGCCCTACTCTCGCGCGCCGAACTGGCGCGGATTCTCCCCATTAGCCACCAGACCTTGGCCCGCTGGGCGCACGAGCGCCGGGGCCCGCCCTACCTCAAGCTCGGGACTCGGGTCGCCTATCGAGTGGGGGATGTCCGCGAATGGCTCACCCGCCAGCCGCGCGTCGAACACGCCGAGCGATGAGCTCGCTACGCGCCGATCCTGAGGGGGAGCGAGAGGTCGCTCAACCGCTCGTCACGGATCCGGCGCTGGCCCACGACGAGGAGTTGATCGAGAGCAGGGTACGCGATGGGCAGGCTTCTGCGACTTCTGCGTCGGAGAGTTGGGGCGACTCGATCCCGCTTGGCCCCCCAGATCCGGACCCGCTGCCGCTCGACGGTCTACCTAGCTGGATCTTGGATCACGTCCGATCCGTGGCAGATCACCAGCAAGTTCCGTCCGATCTCCCGCTCCAGATGGCACTGGCTTCGGTGTCTACCGCGATCGCCGGGAAGGCCGAGATCGAGCTCCGCCCAGGTTGGCGTGAGCCGCTGAACTTGTGGACGCTGACGGTCCTGCCCCCCGCGAACCGAAAGAGCGCGGCGACGGACCAAATGAATCGTCCGATCTACGACTACGAAGCCGAACACGCGCGCGCGATCTCACCGGACCGGACAACGGCCCTCAACGTGCAAGACACGCTCGAAAAGAAGCTTGAGAAGGCTAAGCGAGACGTGGCGAACGCAAAGACCTCGGAGGCCGAGGCGGACGCCCGCCAGCGGATCAAGGACACTCAGGCTCGGTTCGACGACCTCCTGGTTCCGACGATCCCTCGACTGCTGGCCTCTGATGTCACACCGGAGCGGCTGCTCGGGCTCATGGCCGAGAACGACGGTCGGATGGCCGTTCTCGCTCCCGAAGGCGACCTGTTTCGGATTATGGCGGGACGCTATTCGAAGGGTGGGCGCGATGTGCGGTTCGACGTTTTCAAGCGGGCGTGGACCGGGGAGCCCATAAGAGACGATCGGATCGGTCGCGAAGGTTCCTACGTCCGCCGTCCCGCACTCACGCTCGGGATCGCGGTCCAGCCCCGCCTCCTGGAGAACCTGGAGAACCGATCGGCGTTCCGCGGTGAGGGGCTGCTCGGTCGGTTCCTGTATGCCGTCCCCGAATCGCGCATCGGACATCGACTCACCGGGCGCGACGTGCCGCCGCTCGTCTACGCTGCGCGTACCAACTACGCACGGACGCTCCGAACGCTACTCGAGGCGGGAGCAGCAGGCCGTGACGATGACGGCGATTTGCTCCCGCATCTCCTCGAACTGTCGGAATCGGCCCTCGATGTTCTGGACGACTTCGAAGCGGACGTGGAGCGCAAGCTCCGTCCCGGCGGGGAGCTAGGGTCCATTCCCGACTGGGGCGGGAAGCTCGTCGGCAGCATGTGCCGGATCGCGGGTGTCCTCCACGTCGCGCAGGCCGTCGAGGACGGTAACGACCCGTGGAGGACTCCGGTGGCGGGCCTCACGATGGCGTCCGCCATGGACCTCGGTTACGCCTACATCGGCCACGCACGGGCCGTGCTCGACTCGTTGGACCTCGATCCCGAACTCGCCCTCGCGCGGTATGTCTGGAATCGCATACGGACCGCCGACGATCCGGGGCTGACGGAGCGCGATGTGTTCGACCTCTGCCGCGGGAAGCCGGAGATCGAGCGCATGGAGGACCTTCGGCCCGTCCTCGCAGTCCTCGAGTACGAGCACAATCTGATCCGGCTCGCGCCCCGGAAGTCCCGCGGCGGGCGGCCGCCCAGCCCGTTCGTGAAGGTCAACCCCGCCGTCGACGTCAGCAAAAGACGCAGAAGTCCGTCCAGTAGCGCACGGGAGCACACTTCTACGACTTCTGCGGATGTGCCTGTCGACCTACGGGACGACCTGAACGCCGCACTCGCGGGAGGTGACGGATGAGGACGGACGCCTACCTATCGCTGATCGAGGTGGCCGATCGACTTTGGGCCGCAGCCTACGATCTCGACGAGCACCGCGCGGACACGAGGGCGAGCGAGTGGGCGGCCAGGCGTGTCCAGGAGCTTTGGCGTTCCGGGCGCGCCGACGATGTACGCGCGGTCGAGCTGCTCGCGATCACCCTCGAGGACAAGCTCGGGGACGTGCCGGCATGAGCGGCCACGACGTGAGCTGGGGCGAGATCATCACCTCCTGGTCGGACAGAACACCGATAAGCCAGCACCTCGATCGGGAGATCCGATGCGTCGGCGAGACGGTGCCCAGTCCGATCGATCCCGTCCCCGGTTGCGATTGCCCGGTCTGTGAGACGCTCGTGGCGGGTGGCACGTGGGAAGATGCCGCGATCGCGGAGGAAGTTGTTCGACGGCTCGCGACCCGACCTTTATCGCGGCGGTTCAAGGCCGCCGCAATCGCGGTTTTCGATTGGCGTGAGGTCAACTGCATCCTGCCTGCGCCCGAGGTCCTGGTGCGACTCGTGGGTGGAGGCGGGCGTAGGATAACACGCACCGATACATCCGCAAAATCAGCAAAAGATCCGGCGATGCGACGGCGTAGGCGTCGTGTACCACTCCCCGTCGAACGTGCCCGATCCGTACCCATTCTGGACGTGTGCCAGCGGCTGGGCATCAAGCTGCGCGGCGTAGGTCGATCCTACCGTGGCCCGTGTCCGATCCACGGCGGCGACGGCCCGAACTTCTCGGTCCAGGAGGGTGGGGGCGCGCGATGCTGGTCCTGCGGGTGGACGGGTGACGGGATCGCCCTCGTGATGCAGGTCCGCGGTCTGCCGTTTCACGAGGCCGTGCGAGAGTTGGCAGCGTGAACCGCGACGCAGTCCGCGTTCTGCCTGACCTCTGGCGGAGGGACGGAAACACGTTTGCGCGACTGGGCATCCGGGAGTCGGCACGGCCGTTGGAGCGGGTCTCGCGCCCGCTGGAGGAGGCGCTGTCGAGCCAAAGCGCCGTGGGGGAGTCGTGAGCCTCCCGCCGCGTGCGGGCACGGAGGAGGCGCCGTGAACCTCAAGCCGCTCCTGGACATGGCGGACCTGATCCGGGAGCGAGCTCACGCCGCCCGTGAAATTGGAGCGAGCCCCCAGGCCAAGGCCCTGGAGTGGGCAGCCGAACTGGTGTCCAACCAGATCAATGAGTGGTGGCTAGAGGAGCTGGACCTCGATCGGGCCTCCGAGGAGCGCGGCATCACGTACAGCGCGATCCAGAAGCAGGTGGCTCGGGGTGACCTCCCCAACGCGGGCGAGAGGGGCAAGCCGCTTGTGCGGCGGTGCGATCTGCTCAATGGCAGACCGAGGAGGAAACCTGAACCCGAGAGCCCAGACATGGCCGACGAGATTCTACGCATCCACGAGACCCGATAACTTCCCACTCTGCATGTTTGTGTGTATTATGGCACACATGTATGATGGGTTGAAGGCACGGTTCATGGAAGGTCTCGAACTGGTGAGCCTCTCCGAGCTCGGGCGTGGGACATCGCGTGCCCGGCGAACCTGGGAGGCGTACAAGCTTGGCCAGCGCCGGATCACGCTCGATGCTGCGCGCGACTTGGCCGATTACCTCCACAGCCGCGCCGAACAATGCAACGAAGTTGCGGATGCATTACAGGCGGCAGTCGATCAAGAGGAAGCCCAATGAAACGAAATCGCTGGAGGCAGTCGGTCGGAAGTAGACCGTTCACGGTTATCGTGGAGGAACGCCAACCGGGTGGCAACCTCTACGTGCGCATCTGGGACCCGGCCAACCAACGGTGGAAGCGGCGGAGTCTCGGCTACAAGGACCGGGAAGCAGCTATGGCATGCGCCGCCGAGCTGCACGCGAAGCTCCGACGAGGAGTCGAAGATATTCGCGCGAGCCGCATCACGCTCGAACGGTTGTTCCGCCTATACCGGATGCACCGCACACCTCGCAAGAGCGCGGGCGAGCAGCAGGAAGACCTGCGTCGCATCGAAATGTGGTACCGGTTCCTTGGGGAGAAGAAGAACCCACAGGCGATCACTCGCGGCGAGTGGGAAAGGTTCATCGATCAGCGATCGAGTGGCGAGATCGATGCCCGAGGCAATCCCGTGCCCGATGTGGGGGACCGGAGAGGCGTTCGCGCCCGCACCGTCGAGTGCGATCTCAAGTGGCTGCGGTATGTGTTCGGTTGGGCCGTGACCTGGCAGGATCGCGAGGGCCGATATCTGATGCGCGAGAACCCAGTGCGTGGGCGGAGTTTCGAGATTCCGAGGGAGAAGAACGTAAGGCGGCCTTGGGTAGACCGCGCGCGCTATGATGCGCTGCGAATGGTAAGCAATCAGGTGAGGATGGGGGAGCGGTCTGAGGTGCGCTCCCACCTTTCCGAGCTGATCGACCTCGCCTTCTGGACCGGTCGCCGCATTTCGGCGATCTGCCAGCTCACGTATGGCGACTTGCGACTTGGTCGGACCGAGAAACGGCCGTTCGGCGCCATCCGCTGGCCCGGCCAGACCGATAAGGAGGGTAGAGAGTGGACAGTGGCACTCAGTCCCGAGGTAAGAGCGGCGATCGATCGCATACTCGCGGAGCGGCCGGGTCTCGGTAACACACCGCTGTTTCCATCTCCCAGCGATCCACAGAAACCCGTGACGCGTTACCGGGCCGCCAGATGGCTGGGGCGCTGCGAGCGTCTTGCAGGGCTTGAACCACAGGATGGGTCCGCGTGGCACGCCTTCCGGCGCGGGTGGGCGACGATGCGGAAGCATCTGGCCGATGCTGACGTGATGGCCGCGGGTGGCTGGAGGAGCGTCCAGGCGTTGAAGCAGTCGTACCAGCACGCAGATGACGAGAGCGTGCTCGACGTGGTGCTGGTAGGCAGCGCCGCAGGGCGCGGAGCGTAGATGAGGCGCCCAACGTACACACCAACGTACCCACCCCGCGGTAAGCACCAGGGTGGGGACGGGGCGAATGCCCCGCAATGAAGCGACATACCCCCTAGGGGAATCGAACCCCTGTCTCCTGGCTGAGAACCAGGTATCCTAGGCCACTAGACGAAGGGGGCGCGTCTGTGTTGGGGGTCGATATTCTAGGGCGCCGCATGCCTCTGTCAAGCCCGGGGAGCGGGGCGGGAGGCACGGCCGGCAGGGACGCAACTCGGGCGAAAAACGTATGCGGACCGCGGAGAGACCCCGCTGGTCGCTTGATCTTGGGAGCTGATTCGGACCGATGACGTGGGAATACTTCCATCTCGTCACTCATTCCTTTCCGATCGTCCTGTCGGTCACGGGCGCGGTGGTCGGGGTCGTGGGCTGGATTCGGGACAGGCCCGAGCTCGAGCGCTGGGCGCTCGTGGCCTTGCTCGTCGGGGGTGTGTTCGTGATTCCGGCATACGTGACCGGCCTCTACGCGGCCGATGTCGTGGGCGAAAGGACCTTCGTACAGCCCTCGATCGTACAGACGCACCGCTTCGCGGCGACGTGGGCCGCAATCCCGATCGTCACCGCCAGCGTACTCGCCGGGTTCGCTCTGTACGAGAGCGAAGACCGGCGACTGCGCCGATTCGTCATCCTGGTCGGCGTCGTCGCGGCGGGCGCTGTGGGCTACACGGCGTATCTGGGATCACAGATCCTGCACCCGAACGAGTCCGAGGACGCGATCGAGACGGCCCTCGAGATCTCACGGAGAGATGCATGTACGAGCGCACACGCCGCCGCCTCTTCGCCGTTCTACCTATCCTCGTTCTCGGCCTCACGCGCAACGTGACGGAAGCGCACGCCCAGGAGGGCGCGGAGGGATCGGCGGAATCGCGCGCCCTGGCTCTCCATCACGCCGCAATCGTGGTCGACGGTCACAACGACCTGCCGTGGCGCATCCGCGGCACGTGGGGGCTCGATTTCGGCGCGGTCGACTTCTCGCAGCGACGCGCCGATGGTCACACGGATCTCGTGCGTCTGCGTGAAGGTGGGGTCGATGTCCAGTTCTGGGCCGCGTACGTCCCAGTACGCTTCATCGGTCCGAACGCCAGGACCATGGCCCTCGAGCAGATCGACCTCATCAAGCGTTTCACCGCCAGCTACCCGGAGCATCTGGAGATGGCCTACTCGCTCGCCGACATCCAGCGCATCACGGGTGAGGGAAGGATCGCTTCGATGATCGGCATCGAGGGAGGCCACGCGATCACGAATTCGCTGCCCGTCCTCCAGGAGATGTACGCAAGCGGCGTGCGGTACATCACGCTCACGCACTCGGCCACGCTCGCGTGGGTCGACGCGGCCGGTGATGAGCCGCGACACAATGGTCTGAGCGATTTCGGGCGTGAGGTCGTGCGCGAGATGAACAGGCTGGGGATGCTCGTGGACGTCTCTCACGTGACCGCACAGGCGGCGCGCGACGCACTCGAGGTCACACGCGCCCCGGTCATCTTCTCGCACTCCTCGGCGCGGGCGATCGCCGACCACCCGCGCAACGTGCCCGATGACGTGCTGCGCATCGTGCGCGACAACGGTGGTGTGGTGATGGTGAATTTCTACTCGGGCTTCCTGAACCCCGAGGGCGCCCGCAACGTGCAGGACCTCTTCCGCGAGGAGGCCCGCATCCGGCGTGAGAACCCGGACCCGGACGATTTTCAGCGCGCGATGGACCAGTGGTACGCGGACCACCCGACGCCCCCGGGCGACATCGGGTCGATCGCGGACCACGTCGATCATGTCGCTCGGATCGCCGGAATCGATCACGTAGGCCTCGGATCCGACTTCGATGGCGTCCCGATGCTTCCCGAGGGCATGGAGGACGTGTCGCGCTTCCCCGCGCTCACCGTCGAGCTCGTGAGGCGTGGCTACTCCGAAGAGGACGTGCGCAGGGTCCTGGGCGGCAACCTGCTCCGGGTGCTCGGTGAGGTGGAAGCGGTGGCGGAAACGCTCTCGCATGAACCAGCGCGCTCCGACCGGCTCCCGTTCGAGGGTCTCGATGGCGGCGGACCCGGGGCTGACGGCTCGGAACGTAGCGAGTCATGAGCGCGGATCGAGAGCCCGGCATCGGCGAGGGCACCCCGACCCTTCCGATCGATGTGGGTCGCGGCGAGCTGGACGAGGTCCGCCCGGTCGCGCGTTCCCGGGTCATCATGATCCAGCTCATGTCGCCACAGGACACGAATCTGTTCGGGAGCGTGTTCGGTGGCGTGATCCTCGCCCTCGTGGACAAGATCGCGTATGTGAGCGCCACGCGGCACGCCGGTTGTCCGACCGTGACGGTCGGCTTCGACCAAGTCGATTTCAACTCACCGATCCGGATCGGCGAGATCGTGACGCTGGAGGCGGCCGTGGCGACGGTGGGCCGCACGTCGCTCGGTGTCGGCGTGCGCGTGTTCGCGGAGAACGTCCACGGAGGGTCGCGGCGCGAGACGAATATCTGCCACGTCACCATGGTGGCCATCGACGAAGAGCGGCACCCCGTGCCCGTCCCGAGGCTCAGGATCGAGACGGAGGATGAATACGCGCTCTATCTGGAGGGCGAGTTCCGACGCGAATCCAGGTTGGAGCTCGAGCGTCGCCGGGACTCGCGACGCTAAGAAACCGAGGCGGAGCGGCTACCGTCCGGGCGCTACGGGCCGGGTGGTTACGGGCGGGCGTCTGGAGAGGAGGGGGCCGGAACAGGCCAGGAATCTGGGGCGGGCCTCGATCTACAGCAGGGCGACCAGCCCGTAGAAGATGAGGGCCGCGGAGCACATGGCCGCGCTCTGGAGCGCGATCTCGCGCCCGGGCATCTTCGCGATGACCCCGAGCATGACTGAAACGACCAACGCCGCTCCCAGCAACGCGATCGGCAGCAACATCTTTCCCTCTGGACTCTAGGCTCTCAGCTCGGACCCAGGCGCGCGGATCGCTCACCCTGGGTCCCCCCACGTCTTTGCAGCTCGACAAGCTCGGGCATGCCAGCCGCTTCGGCAATCCGCTGGCCCGTCGGCGTGACGGCGAGACCGCCAAGGGCCGTCTCGCGAAAGCGCACGTCCATCTTCCGTCCGACCTGACCCATGACATCGATCACCTCATCGGCCGGGATCGGAAAGTCCAAGCCCGCGAGCGCCATCTCGGCAGCCGCCACCGCGTGTACCGCCGCGCTCGCGTTCCGGTACGCGCAAGGGATTTCCACCAGTCCGGCCACAGGGTCACAGATGAGCCCGAGCATGCCCTGTAGCGTGAGGGCGATCGCCTGGCTGACCTGCTCGGGCGAGCCGCCCTCGAGGTGCGTCACCGCGGCTGACGCCATCGCGGCCGCACTGCCCGTCTCCGCCTGACACCCGCCGCCGGCACCCGCGATCGAGGCGCGCGTCGCGATCACCGCCCCCACTCCGCCCCCCACCAGCATCGCGTCCACGAGCTGGTCGTTCGACCAGCCGCGCGATTCGGCCAGCGTCACGAGCACACCGGGCACGACCCCGGCGGCCCCGGCGGTCGGCGCCGCGACGATGAGACCCATCCGGGCATTCACCTCAAGCGTCGCGATCGCCCGGGCCAGCATCGAGGTGAACTCCTCCCCCATCAGGCGCGGCCCATCCGACACGAGCCGCCGAGCCCGCCCACCGGTCATCCCCGTCGGACTTCGCTCGGCCGACGACACTCCCTCCGAGATGGCCTCGCGCATCACGTCGAGGGTCTTTGCGACCCGCGCGCGGATCGCCTCCGGGTCGACATCGGTGTTACGCGCTTCGCGCCGCAGCACCGCCTCCGGCAGGGTCACTCGCGCTTCGGCGGCGTCCTCGATCCACTCCTCGATCGATTTGAACATGGCCCGACCTTCGTAGTCCCTCAGCTCAGCTGCCGGATCACCCGGACCCAATGGGCCCAGGGCTTCTCGCCCAACGCGGATTCGAGTTCCGCGGGGATTCGTCCGTCCACCTCGATCGTCATCAGCGCGTACCCGCCGCGATTGGTGCGGTCCACACGCATTGTCGCGACGTTCAGACCCTGCTCCGCACACAGACCGCCGATCTCGGCGATCGTTCCCGGCACATCGTCCGCCTGAACGATCACTGTGGGCAGGCTCCCCGTGAATTCGACCGGAAAGTCATCGATCTCCTCGACCCGGATCCGGCCGCCACCCACCGAGCACCCCTGGATCCGGGTGTGCACTTCGCCGCGCCACAGGTGGATGCGCGCCGAGTTCGGGTGCGCCTCGTCACCCAGGTCGGCCTGCTCGAACTCGTATTCGAGCCCTGCCTCGGCCGCCTGCTCAAGGCTCTCGCGAAGACGGGGATCGTCGGGACGATAGCCCAGCAGCCCCCCGATGATCGCGCGCTTGGTTCCGTGGCCCTCGCCGGTCATCGCGAAGCTGCCGTGGAGCTCGATCAGCGCTCGCTCGGGCCGACCGCCCGCGACCGCTCGGGCCACGAAGCCGAGTCGGCAGGCGCCGGCGGTGTGGGAGCTGGACGGCCCGACCATGGTCGGGCCGAGGATGTCGAAGAGACTGGCCATGTTCCGCCCGTTCGGGTCACGGCTGGCGGACACGGCTTCCGGCACGGCATCTCGCCCCTGCAACGGGCGAGACGCGAGAAGCGTCAAGCCAGGAGACGGTCAGCCGGCGGACGGTCTGTCAGCTCGCCAGCAGGTCATTGCTAGAAGATGGTATAGATGAACGGCGCCAATGCCGAGCCCTGGGCGAAAACGAGCAACGAGCCGACGAGGAACAGCACCAGCAGCACCGGCAGCAACCACCACTTCTTCCGAATTCGCAGAAAGGCCCACAGTTCACGAACCAAGCTCATTTGTCTCTCCCCCGTCAGAACTGCCGCTCAAGGTCGCTGTGTTGGCTCGAACTGCGCGTCACCCAATAACTTCCATCGCTTGCCGCATGCTTCAGCGGGTTACGTCCGAAGGTTCTCCGCAAGAATCCCACCGGAGAGATGACCACGAAGTAAACCAGGCTCATGAAGATAGGGGTCGTCACCTTGGAGATCGCGTGTGCGAGGCCCATCCAGGCGCGCTGCACCGGTCCCAGACGGTCCGGGATGACCACCCCAGACAGGACCAACAGGACGCCCACGCCCCCAAGGCCCTGGCCGACGGGTGCGTGGCCTCGCCACCACACCAGCGCTGCCAGGGCGCAGAAGGCGATGCCAACCGACAGGCCGAACTTACGCCCCTCGGCCTTCGTCAATCGAGCTCGATCGCTTCGCGCCAATCCACCTCCTCCTTCCATTCGGGCTGCTCCGTCTTGTCCAGCAGGTAAGGTCCCAAGACCAGATAATCCATGTTCGTCCGCATGAAACAGGTGTATGCGTGTTCCGGTGTGCAAACGATCGGCTCGCCCCGGACGTTGAACGAGGTGTTCACTACCACGCCACACCCGGTTCGTCGCTCGAACTCTTCGATGAGGTCGTGATAGTCGGGGTTGTCCTCCTTGTTGACCGTCTGGACCCGGGCCGAATAGTTCACGTGCGTGATCGCCGGAATATCGGAACGCGGCACGTTCAACCTTTCGATCCCGAACAGCCGCTGTTGTTCCTCCGTGAGCGGGATTCGGCGGCTCTCCTTCACCGGTGCCACCAGCAGCATGTACGGTGACTTCCGGTCCAGCTCAAAGTAGTCGCTCACCCGCTCCTCCAGCACCGTAGGCGCGAATGGCCGGAAGCTCTCACGGAACTTGATCTTCAGGTTCATCTGCTCCTGCATGCGCGGGCTGCGCGGATCACCCAGGATGCTCCGCGATCCGAGCGCGCGAGGGCCGAACTCCATACGGCCGTTGAACCAGCCCACCACCTTCTCGCTCCCCAACAGGCGAGCGGATTCCTCGATCAGCGGCCGGCGCTCCAGGCGCCTGTAGGCGGCCCCGACCGAATCCAGGTAGGCCTCGATCTCCTCAGGCGTGAAGTCGGGCCCCAGGTAGGCGCCCCGCATGCTGTCGCGCCCCGGCTCGATGGACCGCGGGTGACCCAGGTGACGGTGCCAGATGAGCTGAGCAACGCCCAGCGCTCCCCCGGCATCGCCGGCAGCCGGTTGGATCCACACCTGCTCGAACGGCCCTTCCCTCAGGATTCGCCCGTTTCCGACGCAGTTGAGCGCCACGCCTCCCGCGAGACAGAGGTTGCTCATGCCGGTTTCGCGGTGCGCCGTGCGCGCCATGCGCAGCATGATCTCCTCGCACACGTCCTGGACCGATCGGGCGAGATCCATCTCGCGTTGGGTGACCGGGGACTCGGGGCTTCGGGGAGGGCCGCCGAACAGCTCGTCGAACCCTCCCCCCGTCATCGTCAGGCCGGTGAGGTAGTTGAAGTACTCCTGGTTGAGACGGAACGACCCATCATCCCGCAAATCGAGGAGCTTCTCGAGGATCAGCCCCACGTACTTCGGTTCTCCGTACGGCGCCAGCCCCATCACCTTGTACTCGCCCGAGTTCACCTTGAAGCCCGTGTAGTAGGTGAACGCGGAGTAGAGCAGCCCCAGCGAATCCGGCCAGTGCAGCTCCTTGAGGAGCTCGACATCGTTGTCGCGCCCCACGCCGATGGACGCGGTGGCCCACTCCCCGACCCCATCCATGGTCAGGATCGCCGCTTCCTCGAAGGGCGAGGGCAGGAAGGCGCTGGCGGCATGCGACTCGTGGTGCTCGGCGTACAGGATCGTGCCGTCGTAATCGAGCGACCGGCGAAGCTGCCGGTCCATGTACAGCTTCTCCTTTATCCACAACGGTCCGGCCATCAGGAAGGATCGCAGACCGCGCGGCACGACTCCCAGATACGTTTCGAGGATGCGCTCGAATTTGAGGAGCGGCTTGTCGTAGAAGCCCACGTAGTCCAACTCGTGCGCTTCGATCCCGGCTCGGGCGAGGCAGTACTCCACGGCGCGGGCCGGGAAGTCGGAGTCCCCCTTCTTGCGGGTGAACCGCTCTTCCTGGGCTGCGGCGATGATCTCTCCATCGCGCAGCAGGCACGCCGCGCTGTCGTGATAGAACGCCGAGATGCCCAAAATGTGGGTTGGATTCACGCGCGCTTCCCCCGCTCTACTCTCTTGGGTGTTGGCCACCGTTCCTCACCATGACAGGCCACGCACATTTCCCCCCATGCGATACCGTACGCGCGGATGTTGCGGTGGCGCCCCACTCAACGCGGCTTGATCCGGGTCAAGAATGCGTGCAGCTGGACCGCGACGATCCTGTGGCCCGCGGGTCCGTAATGTCGATTCTCCGGAAGGTAGACGCTGTCCCCCGCCATTTGGATTGGCTCGGTCAGGTCCAGCGAGGGCACGCCGTGCTCCTCCCCGTACTCACGCACCCAGGAGCTCCGCCGGTCCTGTGCCGCTCCCTTCCCCGGTCTAGGATCCTCTCGTTCAACTCCCATTCAGCAGCGGACGGTCCGGAGTATGGGCGATTGGGCCCCGACAATGCGCTGAGCACGCCGTGGTAGAGATGCCAACGCTCCCACGGTTTTGGTCGGGGATACGGAACGCGCGCCAACCGTCCTTCGCGTAGCTCGAAGCGAGGGTTGGGAAACCCCATCCCTGCGTACCGCGGCCGGACCCGGCGAAAGTCATCGGTGAAGAGCGTGAAGATGACCAGGTCCGGTGATGCCCTCCCCACCACGGCCTCGAGGGCCATCAGCATCAGATCCGGGCCCCAGCCGGTCATTCCCAGATTGTCCACGCGCCATTCCGGCTCCAGCCGTTCGAGAATGTCCGAGAACCGTTCCGACTCCTCTACTCCCTCGCCGAACACGTACGAATCGCCCAGAATCAACACCCGCGTCCGCGGGTCATCTTCGTCCAGCTCTCTGACGCTGCGAAATCCGTGCGCGTTCGAGTTGACGGTGAGCCGCCGCGGATGTGCCGGCGGGTAGTCGTACTGGGTCGTGCGTGAGGGCCAGAGCGCATATCCGTACTCCGAATGGCTCGTATAGAGTTCGGGCCTCCATGTCTCGGGCGGGTATGGAGGCGGCGCGAGCTTGCCAACGAGCCGCAGCGCTCCCTCGGCACCGAGGAGTGCCACGAGGGTGCTGAGTATGAGCAAAGCGAGGTTCCGTCTCACGCTACCCCTTCGCGTCGTCCGCCATTGGCTGGAGCGCCGGTAATCGGTCACCCCATTCGATCCGAACCCCGAACGCACCCGCAAAGCCATCCGCCAAGGCGCGTACTACCTCGTCGCGCCCCGCTCGGACCCCCTCTGCGTGGAGGCTCGTCATGCACGCACCCTGGATCCCGCAAGGTACGATCCACTTGAACGGCGAGAGCGGTTCCTCCGTCACGTTGAGCGCGAACCCGTGCCAGGTGATCCAGCGGCTCGCATGCACGCCGATCGAGGCGATCTTTCTGGCCCCACCACCGATGATCCAGGTTGGAGCCGTAGATGGATCGAGCGCGGGCACGGCTTCTGGTGAGGCGCTCGCGGCGGGGGCGGCCTCGCCCACCCAGAGCCCGGTGTAGCCCTCGATCCGGAACCCCTGCAACCCGAGTTGGCCGAGCGCGTTCGCCAGGGCGCGCTCGAGGGTTCGAAGATACCAGTGCAGGTCGCACCGGTAATGGTGCAGATCGAGGATCGGGTACCCGACCAGCTGCCCGGGTCCGTGGTAGGTCACGTCCCCCCCGCGCTCGATCTCGACGATCGGGACGCCCCGAGCCTTCAGCACCTCCGGGGCGACGATGACGTCCTCATCCCTGGTGCCGCGACCCAGCGTGACGACGGCGGGGTGCTCGACGATCAGGAGGACGTCCTCGTCCAGGGCGCCGTCCTTCTTCGCGGCCGCGAGCTCGCGCTGGATCGCCAGAGCATCGGCGTACGGCACGAGGCCCGCATCGACGACCTTCAGGAACGTCTTCGACCCTGCGATCTTCTCGACCAGATCACTCGGCGTCATGAGACCGGGTCTGAGACATCAGACGTCGATCGGTCGCCCCAGCGCCACCATCGCCGCTTGCATGAGGGCCTCGGCCATGCTCGGGTGCGCGTGCGGGTGAGCCGCGATCTCGTCGAGCGTGGTCTCGAGCTCGCGTCCGAGACCGGCCTCCGCGATGAGCTCGCTCACGTTGTGGCCGATCATGTGCACGCCCAGGAGCTCGCCGTACTCGGCATCCGCGACGACCTTGACGAATCCCTCGTTCGCCCCGGCGGTCAGCGCCCGGCCGTGTGAGTTGAGCGGGTACTTGCCGGTCTTGACCTCGTGCCCCGCCTCCTTCGCCTTCGCTTCGGTGAGACCGATCGAAGCGATCTCGGGGTGACAGTACCCGACGCTGGGTATGTTGTCGTACCGCATGGGGCGACGCGCTTCACCCGCAATGTGCTCCGCCGCCACGATCCCTTCGTGTGATCCGACGTGCGCGAGCATCGGCTCTCCGGCCACATCACCGATCGCATACACGCCCTCGGCCGTGGTGCGGCACCATTCATCGATTCGGACGAAACCGTTCTCGAGCTCGACGCCGTTTTCCTCGAGCCCGAGATCCTCCGTTACCGGCCGCCTGCCAACAGCCATGAGCACGAGATCGGTCTTTTCGATCCCCTCAGTCCCGTCCGGGTTCTCGACGGTGAGTATCATTGGGCTCACGCTTCGGTCCAGCTCCTTGACCTTGCACCTGATGCGCGTTCGGATACCGCGCTTCTTGAACGAGCGTGCGAGAGCCTTCCCGATCTCCGGGTCCTCGAGCGGCACGAGCGTTTCGAGCGCTTCGATCAGCGTGACCTCGACGCCGAACGCGTTGAACACGTCCGCGAACTCGACCCCGACGAACCCGGCGCCGACGATCACGAGTCGCTCGGGGAGCTCGGTCAGCGCGAGCGCTTCGCGGCTCCCGATCACTTTCTCCCGGTCGAACTCGAGTCCCGGGAAGGTCTTCATGACGGAGCCCGTGGCGATGACGACATGGGAGGTCTCCAGCTCCTGCGTGCCCTCTTCCGCTTGAACGGCCACGCGATCCTTCCCCACCAGCCGACCCCGGCCCTGGATGACGTCCACCTTGTTCTTCTTGAGCAGGTACTGGACGCCGCCGGTCAGCCTATCGGCGATGCCGCGGCTGCGTTCTACCGCGGCCGCCATGTCGTATTCGACCTCGACCGGGCGGACACCCATGTCGGCCCCATGGCTCTTCAAGTGGTGCGCGAGCGCGGCGCTCTCCAGCAGTGCCTTGGCCGGGATGCAGCCCCAATTCAGGCACGTGCCCCCAAAGCCCCCCTCGTACGAATGACTCTCGACGCAAGCGATCCGAAGCCCGAGCTGCGCGGCCCGGATCGCACAAACGTAACCGGCCGGACCGGACCCGATCACGACGACATCATAGCGTTCCGGCATACATCGACCTCACTTTACCTGTATGTAAAGTTGTTTCAGTGTAAGGGTTTCATTCCGACTCAGCCGACGCGCGGCGGCACTCGGCCACCATGCCCGGAGCCAGCCCTCGGCACCCACGGGAGGGGTCAGAGGATCATCTCCAGCGGGTTCTCCAACATCGCCTTGAATGTCCCGAGGAACGCCGCGCCGGTCGCGCCATCGACCACGCGGTGGTCGCAGGACATCGTGACGCGCAATCGCTTTCGCACGACCACCTCGCCTTCTACCGCGACCGGTTTCTCCACGGTCTTGCCGACGGCCAGAATCCCGGACTCGGGCGGGTTGATGATCGCGGTGAATTGATCGATCTCGTACATGCCGAGGTTGCTCACGGAGAACGTCGATCCCTGGTACTCCTCCGGAACGAGGTCGCGCGTCCGCGCTCGCTCGATCAGCGATCGGGCCTCGAGCGAGATCTGACGCAGTCCTTTACGACCGGCATCGCGGAGGACCGGTGTGATCAGGCCACCGTCGATCGCCACCGCGATCCCCAGACCGACGCTTCCGTGATACGCGATCGAATCGCCGCCCCACGAGGCGTTGACCTCGGGGTGCCGATTCAGCGCCTCGGCGGTCGCCTTCAAGAGGAGATCGTTCACCCCGATCTTGCCGTCGAGCCACCGCTCGTTGAGCTCGGCGCGCAGCGCGAGGGCCCTACCCATATCGATCTCGGTCGTGAGGAAGAAGTGAGGGACGGGGCCGATCGACTCCGCCAGACGACGGGCGATCGCCTTCCTCATCTGGCTCGCCTCCTCGACACGTGCCGTGAGGCCCGGCGGCGGCGCGGGTGGTGTCGGCTGGACTGCCGCGTCCGCTGCCACCGGCGAGGTCGTGGACGCCTGCCCGGGTGCGGCCAGAGCCTCGGCGGCCGGTGCCGGCGCGAGGCCGGCCAACGCCGCTTCCACATCCGCCTTCACGATCCGCCCCCCGGGGCCCGAGCCGGCGATCGCGCCGAGCTCGATGCCGCTCTCGGCCGCGATCCGGCGGGCCACCGGGGAGGCCTTCAGGCGGCCATCCGCGGGCCCCGTGGCTTCCCCGGGTGTCACATGGGCGGGGGCGGGGGGCTCGGGCGGTGGAACCGCGGGGGACTCGGGCGGAGCCGCGTCCGCCGCCGGGGCTGACGGCTCGACGTGTGCCGCGGCGTCTGCGCCGTCCGACGACGGCGCAGACGCGCTCGCGAGCAGACTCTCGATGGACTCATCCGGCGCGGCGATCACTCCGATGAGCGCTCCGACCGGCACCGTCTCACCGGCCTGGACGAGGATCTTCCGGAGCACGCCCTCGCCCATCGCCTCCACGTCCATGTTGGCCTTGTCGGTTTCGATCTCGGCCACGATGTCGCCCTGGGAGACCGAATCACCCTCCTGGATCTTCCATTCGATCAGCTTGCCCTCCTCCATCGTCGGGCTCAGCTGTGCCATCACGACCTTGGTAGCCATCGACTCCTCAGTCTCTGTAGCAGACGTGCCGGACGGCCTTCAGGATGTGCTCCGCGTTCGGGAAGACCAGCTTCTCCAGGTTGCGTGCGTACGGCATCGGGACATCCAGTCCCGAAACGCGCGCCACGGGTGCGTCGAGATCGTCGAACGCTTCCCGCTGGATGTCGTCGACCACCTGCGCCCCGACGTTGCACGCCGGCCAACCCTCCTCGACTACGACTGCCCGATTCGTCCGGCACACGGAGGCAATGACCGTGTCCACATCCAAGGGACGCAACGTGCGCAGATCGACCACTTCCGCTTCGATCCCGTCCTCGCTCGCAAGCTTCTGCGCGGCGTTCAAGGACTGATGGACCATCTTCGAGTAGGTGATGATGCTGACGTCCGAGCCCTCCCGTTTGACCTCTGCCTTCCCGATCGGCGTCACGTGCTCGCCTTCCGGCACCTCGTCTTTGAGGTTGTAGAGCAACTCGCCCTCGATGAACACCATTGGGTCATCGTCACGAATCGCGGCTTTGAGCAGTCCCTTGGCGTCCGCTGGAGTAGCAGGCGCGCAGACCTTGAGTCCGGGCGTGTACGCAAACCATGCATCCGGGGCCTGGGAGTGCTGGGCGGCGAGCTGCAACGCCGCGCCGCCGGGGCCTCTGAAGACGATAGGCACATTGTACTGCCCGCCCGACATCTGGTGTATCTTCGCGGCGGAGTTGATCACCTGATCGATCGCGAGCAGGGCGAAGTTCCAGGTCATGAACTCCACGATCGGGCGCAAGCCGACCATCGCGGCACCCACTCCGAGCCCCGCAAAGCCGAGCTCCGCGATCGGCGCGTCCCGCACGCGCCATTCCCCGAAGTCGTCCAGCAGGCCCTTCGTGACCTTGTACGCCCCGTCGTATTCCCCGACTTCCTCGCCGATGATGAAGACGCGTTCGTCTCGCTCCAGCTCTTCGCGGAGGGCCTGATTGAGCGCCTCGCGGTAGGTGATCACCGCCATCGGTCCCTCCTGGCGATGTCATCCGGGTAGTCGTCCGAATAGACGTGCTCGTAGATCGCGGCGGGGTCGGGGGAGGGGCTGTTCTCCGCGAACTCCGCGGATGCCTCGACCGCTTCGATGACCTCCCGGTCCATGTCCGTGACCCTTTCGGCAGTGATCCGGCCGGCATCGATCAGCTTCCGCCGGAAGTCCAGAATCGGGTCATCCGCCCGCCACCGTTCCAGCTCTTCCTTCGTTCGATACGTGCCGTGGGAAGGGTCGGCCATCGAGTGACCCATGTATCGGTAGCAGTGAGCCTCGATGAACGTGGGGAGCTTGTCGCTACGTGCCCGTGCAATCGCCTCTTCGGTGGCCTGGCGAACGGCGAGGACATCCATGCCGTCCACCGCGATGGCTCCCATCCCGTCGTACGAGCAGGCGCGCTCGATCAGCTCGTCGGCCGCCGCCACACGACGGATGTCGGTGCCCATCCCGTACGCGTTGTTCTCCAGCAGGAAGACGACCGGCAGCTGCCAGCGGGCCGCCATGTTCATCGCCTCGTGGAACGAGCCGATGTTCACCACCGAATCCCCGAAGAAGCACAGACAGACCTGATCTCCCTCGCGGTACCGGATCGCGTAGCCCACTCCGGCCGCCAGCGGCAGGTGCCCTCCGACGATGCCATGCCCGCCGAGGAAGTTGTTCGGCTTGTCGAACAGGTGCATGGAGCCGCCGAGGCCCTTTGAGGTGCCGTCCACCCGTCCATACAGCTCCGCCATCACCGCATCCGGACTCGCACCGCGCACGATCACCTGCGCGTGGTCGCGGTAGGCGGTGATCACGTAATCGTCGTCTCGCAGGCAGGAGATCGCGCCGACGGCCACCGCTTCTTGCCCGATGTACAGATGGCAGAAGCCGCCGATCTTGCCCATCTGGTAGACCTCGGCCGTTTTCTCCTCGAACCGTCGGGACAGGATCAGCAACCGAAGGAGCTCGTGGCACTCCTCCACGGACAGACCGAGAAAATCGGTCTCGACCTCTACCGTCTCGAGGAGAGGGCGGCCGTTGCCCACCGCCTGCTCCGGGCGTGGCTCGTCGCCCAGCTCATCGCCATGCGTCGGACGTTCCGTCTCGTGGTCGCGGCTCATCAATCGCGCCCGGGCCTGTGCCGCGAATGCGCCGCAGGGAAGGGGGTGAAGATCGCGAGGCTCATTGGGCCGCCGCCTCCGCTTTTGCTCGCAGGTCGACGACTTGCTCGCGCGCGTGATAGCTGCTGCGAACGAGCGGTCCGCTCTCGACATGCAGTAACCCCCGCGCCTCGCCGACGCGCTTCCACTCGGCAAACTCCTCTGGGGACACGTAACGCGCGATCGGTCGGTGGTCGGTGGATGGCCGCAGGTACTGTCCCACCGTCAGGATCTGCACTCCTACCTCGACCGCGTCGTCGATGAACGCCTCGACGTCTTCCCTCTCTTCGCCGAGACCCAGCATGATACCCGTCTTCACGAGCAGGCCGTCATCCAGGTCGCGGGCGAGGCGGAGGACGGACAGCGAGCGATCGTAGCGGCCACCGGGGCGCGCCACCCGGTGGAGGCGGCGTACGGTCTCCATGTTGTGGTTGAAGATCTCGGGACGAGCTTCGATGACGGTCTTCAACGCCGCCGGATTTCCCTGGAAATCGGGTGTCAGAACCTCGATCGAGCATTGCGGCGCCCGCTCGCGGATCTCGCGGATCATCTCGGCGAAGATCCAGGCGCCGCCGTCCGGCAGGTCATCACGGTCCACGGATGTGATCACGCAATGCCGGAGCCGCAGACGTTGAACGGCCTCGGCCACCCGTCGCGGCTCATCCTCGTCCAGCTCGGCCGGTCGACCGTGGGCGATCGCACAGTAGGGGCAGTTTCGCGTGCACACGTCCCCCATGATCAGAAACGTGGCCGTCCCCGCTTCCCAGCACTCGCCGATGTTCGGACAGTGCGCCTCCTCGCAAACGGAATTCAGCTCCAGTCCCCGCATGAGGTGCTTCAGACGCGAGTACTGAGGTCCTCCCGGGGCACGCACCTTGAGCCACCGCGGCTTGCGCTGTGGCCAGGCGACTCCCCCGTCCTTGCGGTGTGTCGGAGGCAGCATCGTGAGATTCTTCATGGCGTCGGGATCGACTCCATCGTGTCTCCATCGCTTTGGTCGGCCCGATCGAGGCCGGTTTTCGCGGGTTCCTCGCGCACGTGGTCCTGTTCCGGCCGCCACGCTCCCGCCAGAGCCCGCTGAAGATACCGGGGCCTTCATGGGGTGTCCACTATTTTTCGGCGGCCCCGGTCAACCCCCGCTCGGGTTAAATCCCGCCGCGGCGGGGAGTTTGCACCCCCCGAAACGCCCCCCTATCTTCCGGCGCATGACGTACATCATCACGCAACCGTGCATCGACGAGAAGGACGCTTCGTGCGTCGACGTCTGCCCCGTGGATTGCATATACGAGGGGGAAGATCAGTTCTATATCCACCCCGAGGAATGCATCGATTGCGGCGCCTGTGTCCCGGAGTGCCCGGTGGAGGCGATCTTTCCGGACGACGAGGTGCCGGAGCAATGGCAGGAATACACCGCGAAGAACTACACGTACTTCGACGTCCCACCACCCTAGCTGGCGGCATGCGCCGGCGCCGGCCCGGATCCGACCCGGGTCCGGATTCTCTTTCCATCGGACAGAAACGGCGCGGCGGCGATCGACGGTAGGATCGTGACCAATCGCGTGCTCGAGATCGATGGCCTCAAGTGGACCGTCGTCGCTTTGCCTCAGGAGGTAGCGCGGCCCGGGGCGGATCGATGGCACCTCGCACGCATCCGGTTCGAGCCCCTCGGCCATCTGGAGTTCCCGCCCCGTGAGGCGTGGCTTCGGCGCGAGGAGGACATACCGGCAGGCGACGTGCTGGACCAGTATCGGGACGAGGAGCTGAGGGAGGCGTTCCTTGTCGCCGAAGAGACAAACGGAGGAGGGCAGTAATGAGACAGGCGCTCTTCCGTCCCGCGATGGCGATGGCGGTGACGGCTGCGTTGACGTTGCCGGGAGGGCTGGCGGCGCAGATGACCCCGCCGGACTTGCCCGTGAACCAGAGCGATCTGGTACGTGTCGAGGACTACCCCGACGAGGGCTACCTCGAGGTCGTGATCGGTCCTGCGTCTCTTCCCGCGCATGGCCCGCATCTGCGGCTGCCGATCCAGCTGGCGAACCTGCCGATCGAAGGTTGGGCGCACGGGTTCGAGTGGAAGATGCGGGACGCGGCCGGGAACCCGCTCCCGGACCGGTTGCTGCATCATTGGAACATGGTGGATCCGGACGCGCGCGAGCTGTTCTCTCCCGTTCCGCTCCGCGTCCTGGCAGCCGGCCGCGAGACCAGCAGGCAGGCGATTCCCAGGGTGCTGGGATTGCCCATCAAGCCGGGGACCCGTTGGCTGGTCATCTCGATGTTCGCCAACCCCACGGATACCCCATACGAGGAGGCGTACCTTCACGTCCGGGTCGACTACACCCCTAGCGAAGGGGCCGGTCTCAAGCCGAGTAGCGTCTATCCGTTCTACATCGATGTGATGGGGCCCGTGGGTGACAAGGATTTCCCTCTCCCACCGGGACGGCATTCCCGATCGTTCGAGACGCGCCCGGCTGCAGATGCGCGGATCCTGGGGATTGGGGCGCACCTGCATGACTACGGGGAGTGGATCCGATTCGAAGATGTCACGACCGGCAAGGTGCTGTGGGAAACGCCTCCCGAGGTGGACGAGACGGGCGGGGTGATCGGCGTCCCGAGCGGGCGTTTCCTGTGGCGCGGCGGGCTCCGCGTGTACAAGGACCACGTGTACCGGCTCACGGTCCGGTACATGAACCCGCTGGATCGGCCAGCGGCCGACGGCGGGATGGGCGCCCTGGGCGGCATCGTAGCCATCGACCCCTCCGAGTGGCCGGAGCTCGACCGATATCATGAGGCGTACGCGCAGGACCTCCGCAACATGCTCGAGAAGCCGAACGAGGCGCACGGGCACGGGCAGATGGACCACGGAGAGATGGAACCCGATTCCGGCGGCTGATCCAGGCAGGGCGGAGTCGGTTCCGGTCGCCCGCGGCTCCGCACTAGCGCAGGTCGCCGAATCGTCGAGCGATGCCTGAGCTCCCTGACATTACCGTGTATCTCGAGGCCCTGGAGCGTCGCGTACTGGGACGGCGCCTGCTGCGCGTCCGCCTTGCCAACCCCTTTCTCCTGCGGTCCGTCGATCCTCCAGTATCCGAGGCCGAGGGGCGGCGCGTGCTCCAGCTTCGACGGCTCGGGAAGCGCGTCGCGATTCAGGTGGACGGCGATGTGTGGCTCGTACTGCACCTCATGATCGCCGGGCGTCTGCGGTGGCGGGAGCCGGAAGCGAGCCTCCCGAAGCGTAGAGGGTTGGCGGCATTCGACTTCGAGAACGGCTGCTTGATCCTCACCGAGGCCGGGACGAAGAAGCGCGCATCCCTGCACGTCGTTGCGGGAGAGGAGTCACTGGCAGAGCATGACCCCGGGGGCGTCGAGCCGCTCGAGGTCGACCTGCGGCAGTTCAGTGCCGCGATTACCCGGCGCAATCACACGCTGAAGCGGGCTTTGACCGACCCGCGGATCGTAAGCGGGATCGGGAATGCGTACTCCGATGAGATCCTCCACCGCGCGAGGCTGTCGCCCGTACGGTGGACACAACGCTTGAGCGAGGACGAGGTCACGCGGTTGTACCAAGCTACGCGAGTCACGCTCGGCAGGTGGATCGAGAGCTTGCGTGAGAAGACCGGCGACGGGTTTCCCGACAAGGTCACCGCGTTCCGCGAGGAGATGGCGGTCCACGGGCGGTTCGGCGAACCCTGCCCCGATTGCGGATCGCCGGTGCAGCGGATTCGGTACGCGAACAACGAGACCAACTATTGCGCCACCTGTCAGACCGAGGGCCGGGTGCTCGCGGATCGCGCCTTGTCACGTCTGTTGGGGAAGGACTGGCCTCGATCGTTAGAGGAGCTGGAGCGAGTGCGCGCCGGCTAGGAAGCATGCCTCGACTCGCCATCAACATCCTGGAAGAAGAGCTCGACGAAGCGGCCGCGTTCTGCGAGCGGTCCGGCGTCGGTGCGGAGGTCACCGCGTTCGCGTGGCCCTCGGGCCTGGAGGACGGGTTCATGACGCGCGTGCGCAGGCACACCGTGGCGCTCTCGGAGGTCCCCGTCGCCTCTTGTCACGGTCCGTTCCTCGACCTGTATCCCGCCAGCCGCGATCCACTCATCGTCGACGTGTGTCGCCAGCGGCACCGGCGCGCGCTGCTCGCCGCGCGCGAGCTCTCGGCGACCTGTTACGTCGCGCACGTGAACTCGATCCCGCTGATTCGCTCCAAAGCCTACCTCGATGAGTTCGTGGGACGAACGGTCGATTTCTGGCTGCCGCTCGCGGAGGAGTGGGGGCGCCACGACATCACCATCGTGCTCGAGAACCTGTGGGAACGGGGGCCCGACGTGCAGCGCGCGATCGTGGAGGCAGCCGACCACCCACGGCTCAAGGCGTCGTTCGACAACGGGCACGCGCTCATCCACTCGAGCACGCCGTCCACCGAGTGGGTCGAAGCCCTCGCGGACGACCTGAGACACTGTCACCTGCACGACAACGACGGATCCTACGATTCGCACCGGCCGGTGGGAGAGGGTATCGAGTCCTGGGAGCCTTTGCTGACGGCGTTGGCGGGCCATGCGCCGGACGCCCACCTGGTGTTGGAGAGCGATCGGCTGGCCGAGAACCAGACCGCTTTACGCGCGCTGCGAGCCTGGCTCGAGGACCCATGATCAAGTTCCACTATCACACCGCCCGCCGGGACATCCCGCGACTGGGGGTCCGGCGTGGGGCTCGCCTGTGTCACGTGTACAGCGACACGTCGATCGAGGAGCTCCAGGATTGGGGGTGCCGGCACGGACTCCGTCCCGAGTGGATCGATGGCGGAGCGATACCTCACTTCGATGCCTTCGGCGAGCATATCGAGCTGTGCGGTCCCGGCGTGGGATTCCGTGAACTGGCGGGTGACATCCGCCGCTGGCGGGCGGCGCATGGGAGGGTCCGGGTTACGGAGGCCCGTGCGGTCGGTCGCGAAGATTGACGCGAGCGTAGTGCCTCAGTAGGCCGCCAGCTCTGCGATAGCGTCAGCGAGATCCGACACCTGTGGCAGGATCGCGTTCTCGAGCTGGGGTGCGTAGCCCACGAACGTGTCGGTGGAAGTCACCCGCCTCACCGGACCATCCAACCACTCGAAGAACTCGTCGGCCAGGCGCGCCGAGATCTCCGCCCCGAAGCCCCATGATCGGGCGTCCTCGTATGCTACCAGCACCTTGTTCGTCTTCCGAACGGACTCGCCGATCGTCTGCATATCGAGCGGAGATAGCGTGCGCAGGTCGATGATCTCCACATCCACCGCGCGTCCATCCTTCTCGAGCTGCCGCACGGCCTTCACCGACCGCTCCACGAGCGCGCCGTACGTGATGAGCGTGAGCGCGCTCCCAGGCCGCACGACCGCAGCCTTGCCGAACGGGATCATGTAGTCGGGGCCCGGATACTGACCCTTGTTGTAGGTCTGCCTGTACAGGTGCTTGTGCTCGAGGAAGAGGACCGGGTCGTCGCAGCGGATCGCGGTTCGGAGTAGCCCGTTGGCGTCGAGCGCGTTCGACGGGCAGATGACGCGCAGACCGGGGGTGTGCGTGAAGAGCGAGGCGCCGGTCTGCGAGTGGTACATCGCACCACCCTGCAGGTACCCGCCGTAGGTCGTACGAATCACGAGCGGGCACTTGAAGGTGCCGTTCGAGCGCCAGCGGAAGGTCGTGACCTCGTTTCGCATCTGGTGGAAGGCGGGCCAGATGTAGTCGAAGAACTGGATCTCGACCACGGGCTTCAAGCCGCGGACCGCCATCCCGAGGGCCCGACCGACGATGTTTGCCTCCGCGAGCGGCGAGTTGAACACGCGATCAGAACCGAATTGACGCTGCAGGTTCGCGGTGACCTTGAACACACCACCCTTCCCCTTCACGTCGTCCAGGTGCTGCTCGCGACTCACGTCCGCGACATCCTCTCCAAACATTACGATCCTGGGATCGCGCGCCATCTCGTCGCGCAGACAGGCGTTGAGCAGGTCGACCATCGTGGTCGGATCACCCTCGAGCTGCGGCTCCGTGGAGAACGCGTCCGACGTCGGGTCCACTTCATGAGAGTAGACGTGGTGGTAGACCGTCCCGGGGTCCGGCTGCGGGCGCTCCATCGCGCGGTCCGCGGCCTCCGACACCTCTGCGTCGACCGTGGTCTTGAGCTGCTCGATGTCCTCTCCGGATAGGAGCCGTTCGCTCAGCAGATAGTCGGCGAACGTGACGAGCGGGTCGCGAGTCGCCTCGACTTCGCGCTCGGCCTCAGGCTTGTAAGCTCGCTCGTCGTCCGACATCGAGTGGCTATACGGCCGGATCACGTTTGCGTGGACGAGCGCCGGCCCTCGCCTCTCGCGGCAGTGCGCGACGGCCTCGCGCATCACTCGATAGCTCGCCAGCGGGTCCGTCCCGTCGACCTGGCGAATGAGGAGGTCGGGGAAACCACGCACGGCGTTCGATATGCTCCCCCCCGCCGTGTTGACTTCGACCGGGACCGAGATCGCGTAGCCGTTGTCCTCCACCAGATAGAGGACCGGTAACTTCAGGTTGCTCGCCGTGTTCAGAGACTCCCAGAACTCACCCTCCGATGTCGTGCCGTCACCTGTGCAGACAAGCGCGATCTCATCACTCTTGAAGTCGACACCACCGGAGCCATCCGGCGCGAGACCCAAGCGCCCGGCCCGCACACCGGCCTCGGCACACCCCACGCCCGGGAGGAACTGAGTACCGGTCGGGCTCGAGGCCGTCACTATGTTCAGGTCCACGTGCCCGAAATGTGAGGGCATCTGTCGACCGCCACTGGAGGGATCTTCCGCCGCCCCGACACCCTGGAGGAACATCTCGTACGGCGTCATACCGAGTTGGAGACAGAGCGCGCGATCACGGTAATAGGTGAAGAACCAGTCGTATGCAGGCCGAGTCGCCAGCCCGGCGGCCACCAGCACCGCTTCGTGCCCCGCCCCGCTGATCTGGAAGAAGATCTTGTTCTGGCGCTTCATCGCCATCTCGCGGTCATCGATCGCCCGCGAGGTGTACATGGTTCGATAGATCCCGATCAGGTCCTCGGCCGAGAGGCCGTGCCATTCCGGCCGGGTGAGATGCGGGATTTGCTCGGTTGGTGTCGCCATCAGGTATCCGAGGTGCCTGCCGCCGGTTCGGGTGCGGCGCGTCGCCGCTATCGGCTCGCGGCGCTCTACGAAGTTCGCTCAGGAAGCCAAGAAGAATAGTCGGTTTGCAAGGCGCAGACCACTTTTTTCAGCTTCCCAGGCTCGCGGGGAACGTGGTCCTGAGCTTCGGCCCCAGCGACCTGTGGTACTTGCGGATGCGATCCCCTCTTCCCGTGGGTGGCATCAGCTGCATGAGCGCGTGCAGCTGAGCGACCGCGTAGTCCGAGAATTGGTCGTACTCGGGTGAGCGCCTGAAGCCCCACAGCTGGAGCGGAAGGAGCACGAGCCATCGCAGATCGCCGGCCAGCTCGAGGAGATGGGCCTCATCCAACTCCATGCGCGGCTCGCCCATCGCGTAGCGCGTGAGCGCCCCCATAAACAGGGCCGAGGCCTCCGGCGCGAGAAGCTCGAGGTCAGGATACCGGCCCAGGATGCGCGTCGCGAAGTTCGATGGCCCACCGCCCGCTCCACCCGCGTCCTTCTGCGCGGTCTCTCCTTCTAGCCCGGCGGGCGCGGCCAATCGCTGCGCGATCTCCGTTGGCTCACCCTCACCACACACGAGCCAATCCAGCCTCAACTCGGGGAACGCCCTCTTGAGCGCCAGGATAAAGTCCGATCGCGGGCCTCCGCGAGCGGTCGCTCCCGACGCCGGCGTTCGCTCGTAATTGTTGATCGTGCCGAGGCTCAGGCGCGCAGGCTCGGGAAGGTGCGCATTGACGATATCCCGTAACTCGCGCAAAGAAATACACTTGACAGATACGCGCCAATGGTGGATCCGTTCTTGGACAGTGTTCATTTTTCTGATGCCCCTGGGTCCGCTACCGGGTCGGTCGGTCGACTGTTCATTCCACGGTATTTAGTTCAGTAACTTGAACACTCGAGCCGCACGGTACAAGTCACCGCGCGGGAAACCAGACAGGAGTGCGAGCACGCGCACGCCGCCGTGGGCGCGGCGATTGGCAAAGGCGCGCTCTGGCGCATATTAGATGGACGACCGTGCGATATGCGGCCGAATCTGATCCGGCCCTCACACCTGGAAGCGAGACGAGCCATTGGGCGTTCAGTCCGAGTCCGAGTCCGAGCCCTCAGACACCGATCGACAGACCGAGGACGCCCGAGTCCTCGAGGAGCGGCTCCGCGACGAGCTCGCCCCGGGTCTGGAGGTCGTTCGTCTCCTCGGACGTGGGACGGCGGCGGTCGTGTATCTGGCGCGTGAGCCGGCCTTGCGACGGCTGGTCGCCTTGAAGGTCTTGGCACCATGGCTCGCGCACGATCGAAAGGCGCGTCTTCGGTTCGAACGTGAGGCGCAGGCTGCGGCGCGTATCTCACACCCCAACGTCGTGACCGTCCACTGGGTCGGCGCACTCGCCGACGATCTTCCCTACATCGTCATGCAGCACGTGAGCGGGCGGAGTATGGAGGAGCGGATGCGAGCCGAAGGTCCACTCGAGATCGAGGAAGTGCGCCGCGTACTCGCGGATCTGGCCTCGGGACTGGCGGCTGCGCACCGTCAGCGAATCGTGCACCGCGATGTGAAACCGGCCAACATCCTGTTCGAAGAAGAGACGGGGCACATTTTTCTGACCGATTTCGGGATCGCGGGCGTCCTGGCGAGCGGGACCGAGGAGGCCACGCACCTGACCACGGCTGGACACGTGCTGGGTGACCTCAGGTACGTGAGCCCCGAGCAGCTGGAAGGACGGATTCTGACCGAGCTGGCCGACGTCTACAGTCTCGGACTGGTCGGCTTCGAGCTAGCGAGCGGGGAAAGCCCGTACGAGGGGGAGGGGCATGCGGAGATGATCGCCGCGCACCTGGGCGGCGAGCCCCGGAGGCTTTCCGCCCTCAGGCCGGGCGTGGACGCCGACCTCGAGACGCTGTTGGCGAGGTGCTTGGAGAAGATCCCCGAGCATCGCCCGAGCACGGCCGACATCGTCAGGCACCTGCGTCGCGCCCGCGAGCTCGCTGCCCCGGGGCGAGGTGCGACCGAGTCCGGGGTCGTCGTGGACTCCGGTGCGACGGACGTGCCCGACGTTGCGCCCGCAGACGCGCCCGCCCGGGCCGGCCGTTTGGAGCCGTCGGCCCCCGCGAGCGAAGGGGGCGCGGAAGCGCCGGATTCTCACGCCGAGCCCGCGGTGGAGGTCGAAGCGGGCGAGCGCCTCAGACTCCAGACTTTGGGCTCGCTCGATCTCACCTCCTCAGACGGCCGCCGTCTGCTCTCCGTGCTCGCGCAGCCGAAGCGCATCGCCCTCCTCGTGTACCTCGCGCTCGGGACACGCCAGGGCTTCAAGCGCCGGGACACGCTGTTGGGCGTCTTCTGGCCCGAGACACCGGAAGAGAGAGCCAGACATGCGCTTCGCCAGGCTCTGTATGTGCTCCGGCGCGCCATCGGGTCGCGCGCCGTGGTCTCGAGGGGCGACGAGGAGATCGGAATCGACCCGGACCGCGTCTGGTGCGACGCGGTGGCCTTCGAGCGTGCGGTCGATGCCGCACAAACAACAGAGGCACTCGAAATCTACGAGGGGGATCTACTTCCCGGGTTCTACGTGGGCGACGCGCCGGAGTTCGAACGGTGGCTGGATAACGAGCGTCGTCGGCTGAGACGGCGCGCCGCGGACGCGGCCTGGGCCGAGACCGAACGCGAAGAGGCGGCAGGCGCCCCGGGCGAGGCGGTCAAGTGGGCTCGCCGGGCTCAGGAGCTCACCCCCTTCGACGAGACCTCACTGTGTCGCCTCGTAACGCTCCTCGACCAGCTCGGCGATCGCGGGGGCGCCGTCAAGGCCTACGACCAGTTCGCCCGCCTCCTCGAGAGCGCGTACGACGCCGAGCCCGCGCCGGAGACGCAGGAGCTCATGCGCCGAGTCCGGGACCGCTAGCCGCTCGTCGAGCGGCTACAGCGGATCACGCTTCGCCACCTCGGGGTGGCATCACCGGCCTCGGACCCAAATCTCCCTCATCCACGTCGCATCACGAGCGTACCTCTTCTTAAGCGTCTGTAAAATATAGCGTTATGGCCATGGTGCCCGGAACGGCCTTCCGGAGTGGCGCCTGATCGGTTCCTAATCGGTTTCGACGAGTGACGGCCGGGAGACCGTCACGTGACACCCCTTGACCACCATTGGACCGAATCGAAGAGACAATCGTCCCCGATCGCGACGCGGTCGGGCGACCCAACTAGACGAGGTCAGAGGAGGTCACGATGTCACGGTCTCTACTCCGTCGCTCAGGACGCGCGAGTCTGCCGCTTCTCGCGTTTGTGCTCGGTCACGCTTGGCCGGTGAGTGGACAGGCGATGCACGCCGGGATCGACTATTGGGCCCAGGTGGCAGTCCCAGCCGGCTTGAGCGGCGCTCGACTCGCGTACCTGGGGGGATCTGCCGACACGCGCGTGGCGGATTCCTTCCACGCTGTCGCGAGCCGGTTGCACGCGACGCGCGAGCGCTGGGACGACGCGGCGCTTCTACACGTATTCGCGGCCGATTTGCGCGGTCCAGCCGACGCCCGGTCTCTCACCGACCTTTTGCTGGCAACGGATCTGTTCTCAGGAGCCGGTGACTTCGAGGCCGCGTGCGCAGCGTTGGAACGGGCCGGGTCGATCGCTGTCAGGGTGGGACGGATCGGCGATGCACGGTATTGCCGTCAGCGCCTGAGGCTTACGGGAGAGCCGGGGTGCGCAAGGTTGTGGGGCACACTCACCGATCTCGTCGCGCCGGCGCCGGGCCCAATCTCGTTCGCGGCCCCCGACCTGACGTCTCGCGTGGGCTTCGGGACCCATCTACCCGCCGCGCCGGGCCCGATCTCGGTCGAGGGCCCCGACCTCACCTCTGACTCGGGCTTCGGGGCCCATGTACCCGCCGCGCCGGGCCCGATCATCGTCGACCCGCCGGATCTCGTTGAGCCGATCTCGTCCGAGGTCAGAGCGGCGTTGAGCGCGCCTGCCCTCGTCCTACCTGAGATCGCGTGGCCCGGCGTCTAGACCGTCGGTGCCTGGTCGCCGCCGCTGGTCTCACACCCTCCGGCCGGCGGTGGCGGCCGCTTCTCACACCGCCTCCGTTGGCGGCCGCCTCGTTACGGAACCTGAATGCCATGGAGCGATCGACATGAACGCCGCAGCCCTGTTCTTGATGTTGGAAGGACCCCGGATACTACTCTCCGAGACTCCGGGCGTCGCGCGACTATCGGCCGCGGCGATCTGGATGCTCCTCGAGGGCTCGGCTCTGCCGGACCCGCCACCCGCAGAGTCGACGGGAGCTGTCGCACCGATCGGGCCGCTTGAGCCGGCCCGGAAGGTCATCCGTGCGGGTGGCCTAGTACTCCCCTCCGTCCGAGGCCACCCGCCCCTCCGGGATTACGCCCGCCTCCGGCACCTCGATCGGCATCTCGAGCAGGGTCTCCCCCCAGTGCAGGGCCAGGATACCGAGTCTTCATCTACTCTCTCCTGTCGTGGGTTCGATCTTCCGACCCTCTCGTGAGTATGCTAGCAGGTCGCTGAAGCACTCGAGCGACTTGTTTTGTCACCGATGAGGTAACGCCGCCCCCGGCCTTGGGTTCCAAGAAGGAGAGTGGACGATGGTCCGATTGATCCGTGGCACGGGCAAGCCGTGGTCCCGCGCGCTGGTCCTCGCGCCGTTGCTCGGCCTCGTGCTCGCGCAAACCCCGGCGCTGCTCGCGCAAGCGCCCGAGCACCCGAACGTGATCGTTT
>JBDHAD010000051.1:0-27984 GCA_039588215.1 Gemmatimonadota bacterium | reverse complement strand
TGACAGAACACAAGTGGTCTGCCGGCAATTAGATTACGGGAGGCCGCCGGGAAGACACCGGATAGAGTTTCGCAGGTGCGACACCCGGACCCCGGTGGCCTCCCGCGCGGTGGCTCTTCGATCTTCACGTGCGCGTGAGAGGGAGAGGGGAACCGGGAGGGACCGAATGATCGAGCGGGTGAACTACCCGCGCCAGCTCGCGGCCGGGGAGGCGTTTTCCCTCACCGTCACGGCGGTGGAGCCCATTCTTGTGGAGATCTGCTGCTTCGTTCGGAAACCTCCACCGCCCGGCTACGAGCACTGCCCTGAATGTGGCTCCCTAGCTGCGCACTCCGGCCAGCCACTCCATCTCATCGCAAGTGCCGACGCGTTCCGTAGTGAGGGTGAGTTTCTGGATGTAAGTATTTCGGACAGAGACGGAGATCAGCGCACGATTCGTATCCCCGTGCAGCCACGGCTCACCTAAGGCACGAGAGGGAGTCGTGAAGGTCTGGCGCGCACAAGCGGTCCTGCGGGTGGGGCCAGTTAGGTCACCCGAGGAAGCGGTGTGGGCTGTGTTCGTCCACGAGCCGAGATAGCGCAGGCCGAGTAATGACCGATTCAGCCAACGACCCCACCCTCCTAGAGCTTGCAAAGAGATTCCTGCGAAGCGCGTTCTTCGAAGGCGTCAAGAACGGTCGGCAGAACAGGTCTCACCCGTCCGAGCGCCCCAGACTAGAGGAGGGCAAGATAGGCGACATGGAGCGCCAGGCGTATTCCGTCGGCTGGCAACACGGACAGTCGAATCCGGATGCCGAAGCGGACGATGCGGCTTGTGAAAACTACATGAAGGATGTGTTTGAGACCGAAGACTCAGATTAGGACACTACCAAGCTGCGAGAGCCCAGCGGTAAGGTCTCGACAGCTCATGGCATCTAAGAGGTGTGGGAAGCAAACAAGTGCGCGTCACACCCTGCGCTTCATGCCGGACGCTGATCCGTACGGACGCCCGACGCTGTCCGCATTGCGGGGCTCTTCACCGCCGCGTCCCGCGCTGGCTCGTGTGGGAGGTTGGGCTCTTTCTGATCGTGGTGGGCGTGCTGAGGATGTGACCGGGGGGGGATTTGCCTGATTGTCCCTATCGAAGCGGCCGCGGCGTTCCCGCCGGAGCCGGCCCAGGCGTGCGCCTAGCGCGCGCAATGTGTCTTACCCTCAGCCTCCTGAGCCCCCCTATCGATCTCGTTGCCAGGGCGCGCCTGGCGGGCCGGGGGGGCCTCTTTTGCGTATTCGACCCCGCCCCCCCTACCGCGCTGGACTTCTTGAGAAGTGGGGCGATGACAGGCGCGGCGAAGCGGAGGACAAGCTCAGCGGCGGGGCGGAACCTGGTTAGGTTGTTCACCCGAACCCATAACCGGTGGTGGGCGTAGTTGCTCGTCTTGCGGTTACTCAAGTACGAGGCTTGCCTCGTGCCACGCAAGCTTGGCTACGCGCAGGTAGTCGGTCTCATCGAGGGGACCCAACTCCTACGTCAGTCGTAGAGCCAATCCGCGACGACGGGTTTCAACGGTCCTGACGTGAGGCTTTCAGCTACCGCGCCCACGACAGCTTTGACGCGATTCTCCCCTTCCAACTCGATCGCCGCCGTCAGTCTCTCAGAGACCAGACTAGGGTTGCTGAACCTGAACCTGCTGGCGTTAAAACGCTGGGTCCAAAACTCGTGGAAGAAATCGGCCAGCAAATCGGCATAAACGGGATTGTCAGCCGCCAAGCGCGGTCCGTAGAACCACACGCCTGTCAGGTGTAGCGCCAGCGCCTTCTCGGGTATCACATCTCGTAGTGACGCCCCGAGGTAGGCCGCGTACCGCAGAGCCTCCTTGGTCGTCGAGGATTGAGTCTGCTGTTGCTCGCCCGTCGCGATAAGCTCGTCGGGACCTATCGCCCCAACGAAGATCTCTCCGAGAAGCTCTGCGCCTGCGGTCCACGAATCGGGATCAGCAGCGTCGACGGCCATCTCGCGTAGCGCGGTGGATGCACGATCCACCAGATCTGCTAGGTCATCCGTACCGAGCATTCGTTTGTGCGCGAGCTGAATCACGATCGGGATGAACGCATGGTTGAAGGCGTGACCCTCTACCCACAACCGAGTGTCCGCATCAGCGCTCCCCCACTTGTCGTCTCGCTGTGAGCCCGCGACCTCGAATCCACGTTGACGCTCGGCATCGTCCTTCACCGAAGCGAGCCAAGCAACGTCGAGGGCTCTCCGCAAGACGGTTTCGTAATCGCCTTCGACGAAAGCAGCAGCCTTTAGGTATGGAATGAGTGCTAACGCGAATCGGCTTGCGCGCGTGTTCTCGATTGCGGTGAGGGCCCGGCGGGCCCACTCCGCCGCCTCCTCATGCCTGCCAACCCCCCCGGCGAAGACCGCGAGCTGCATGAGAATCGCCGGGAACTTCGCCTCGTCGTACCAGTCGGCGCGGCCCTCCACAACGTTCAGGAAGACACACCGGAATGGCGGGGCATACGGTCCACCGTCCTCCGTCGCGGCCGGCGGATCTCCCGTGGACGCTAGCGACGTCAAGTATCCAAGCACATGTGCAAAGACGACGAACACTTCCCGCCACGCCTCATCATCGCTCTTCGTCCGAAGCAATAGCTCTGCGGCTCGTCTTGATGCCAGAAACGCAACGTCGAGGTCGCCCGCGAGCCATGCTGCAATAGACCGCTCCCCGTAGGCCTTCACGGCGAGGAGAGTGTCGTCACCGGCAATCGCAACGTCGACGGCGCGATCGGTAGCTTGGACCGCTGCCGCGGGATCGCGTCTCCCTATCACGTCCGCGCGGCGCAGCGAGGCATGCACAGCCTCAGGCTCGAACAGGGTGCCCGCCCCTTCGATGGCGAAGTCTAACCATCGGAGGGCAGTGTCATCGTCGCCCCGGTCATAGGCCATAAACGCAATGGTCTTCCTCACCCAGAAGAGCGCGTCCGGGCCGAAGTTCCAACTCTCGCAAGCCCTCTCAACTACGGAGATGGCTTCGCTGAAGTCGTCTTGAAGCTCTCCGTACACAGATGCTTCTGCGGAGACGGCCGCTGCGCCGAGAAGGTCAAGAGACATCTCCTCCGCAGCCGCTTGGAGCTTTCCGAGTACCTCTAGGATGGCTTCCATCTCAGAAGGCTCCGCTGACTATCGATCGCGCCATTGGGGGAGAAGCGCAGTCGCTACGCGCACCACGCCCCTCGCGCCCATGACCCCCTGGAACAACCTCTCCCTCTCTTCGAAAGAAAGATCCTGAACCAAGGAGATCCAACCCTCCACTTCCTCGGGAGAGGCGATGGTTGCGGCGGTTAGCCAGACGAGACCATCGGCAAGCTCGACGGGTAGAAGAAGGCCCTCCTCGGCCCCCGCGATCGCTGCTAGGTCCCTCCATCGCTGAGCAACCTCCCGGAGGTACCTACCCGCCTTTGGCAAGTCGTCAACAACGAAGGCTTGTGAAGCCGCGATGTTTCCGGCAACCACTGCTAGCGGGTGAGCTTCGTCGCGCCTGGCCATCAAGCGCTCAAAATCAGCTTCGAGAACCCGCGTGTCGCGTTCTTGCTTCGCCGCTACGGCAAGCTGCTGGCCTCGAATCAGGAACTGGATATCAAGCGGAATCTCCGCGGGTAGCTCCCGGCCCTCCCACGCAAAAAGTCCAAGAGCAACGAATTGCGGTCGACCCGGCAACTCGCGGTAGGACATGAGCCCTTCAAGAAGGAGTTGGGCGAGGCGCGGGTAATCCCCTGCACCATTCAGATGGACCAACGCCTGCGAGAAGTCGAAGAAGCCGATCGTCGACTGCGAGATCAATCTCTCGGCCAACGCCGCGTGACAACGCCGCGCGACCTCCCGGTCGAGATCTGAGGATCCCAAGGCTCGTATGAGCGGCGACACTGAGAACGTACCTCCCGCATCTCGCTGGACCCACAATCCTACGAGCGGGGCGAGTCTCTCCCGCGGCGCATCGATTGGCGGCTGCACGCGGGCCAGATCGTTGATTTCCTCCATGCTGTAACTGCGGAACGAGATGTTCAGGCGGTAGAGCAGGTGACGGGCGGACTGGTCCTCGACCGTGTTGATCAGCGCTCGTACGGTCGCCGGGTTGACGTCCTCATCAGCATATTTAGTGTGAAGCAAACCCTCGAGTGTCGAATCATCTGCGGCCCACTCACGATCACTCAAGTACTTGCAGGCCGCTGCCAATAGAACCGGGTGCCCTCCAGTAACACCCTCAAGAAAGCTCGCCAGATTGCTCTCTTGGATGTGATCAGGGGCCTCGAAGCTGACAAGAAGCTCCTTCGCTTCCGCCGTCGTAAAGGGGGGTGCCTGCAGAACTCGAACCTGATCGGGCAGCATCTCCAGTATGCGGGCGGGAACTAGATGGACACCCGTCGTCATGAAGCGAATGCCGACTTCGACGAGAGTCGGAACCATCGAAACGAGGATCCCCCCCAACAGGTCGGAGTCTGAGAACTCTGGCACATCGTCCAAGGTCAGCAAGGAGCCGGGCTCCAGACCTCCCAGGGTCTCGTCCAATCTGCTCTGCAGTCCGGTGGAATCCTGTTCTACTGGGCTTTTGAATCTGATGGCCGAGAGAAGTCTCTGTGCCGCTTGATCTGGCTCCAGATCGCGAAGGCGAATCCAGCTTCTGGCCTCCGAATACCGCCGTCCCAACAGTAGTGCTAACTGCGACTTACCAACCCCGGAGGCACCACGCAGTGCGACCCAAGTAGCGTCTCCGGCTTGTTCCACGAGGCGATCGACGGTCGCGTCCCGACGCGAGAGGCGGGCAACCAAGGGTGGCTCCTCAACGCTTGGAGGAGCGTCGCTGGTGAACGGCCTCCGATCCCGATCATCGGTTTGAGCAACGTCGATCAAGGTCGCCACTTGATCACGCAGAGCATCTCTCGATGCGATGGCGGCCTCAACTCGTGCCTCAACCCGAGCGAGACGGCCGGCCGGATCAAGAAGCTCGCGTATGGTCTGAGCGAGGAGCTTGT
Source organism: Gemmatimonadota bacterium (assembly GCA_039588215.1). Classification (GTDB taxonomy): domain Bacteria; phylum Gemmatimonadota; class Gemmatimonadetes; order Palauibacterales; family Palauibacteraceae; genus JBDHAC01. The sequence continues at coordinate 22,974 of JBDHAD010000051.1, read as the reverse complement.
CCTCCTCACGTGCCTCATCCGTGGCTGCTTGAACGGCCAGAGCCTCTCGCGTCAACTGCTTTCGTCCCTTCTCGCTAAGCACCTTAAAGACGTGAACGAAGAGTCGAAAATAGAGGGCACGGGCAGTATCGTTGGATGAGGCCCAACCCAACTCGCAGATCCGCTCGCGCAGAGTTTCTTCAAGGAAGCGGGCGGACGGACGTCCCACGGACCATTCGACCTGTCGAATGCCGGATGCCAGAGAGCAAACTGCTTCGCTCGGCCGGCAAGGATGCTCCCGTTCGAAGGTACTCCCAGACCTCGACGCCAGGGATCCGGCCTGGTAGCGGGCTCTGAGTCTCGTTCCCGATGCTCGCGTTCGTAGAGTATCGGAAGAGGAGAGTGACTCCAGGGTTCTGGGAAATGTGAGCCCGCGCGTTGGCGAGTACGGCCCTCACCTCAGGTGAACGAAGAGTGAGACTTCGCTCTCGGTGTTTCACCTGCTCTAACAAGCGCGGATGGTTCACCTCACCATCTCGGATAAGACGGGCGACGTGATCGATGTCTTCCCCGCACTCAAGCTCGAGTATCTCGTCGGGATTAAGGGTGAGCCACCGCTCAATCGTCGTCTCGACTTGGTACACGTAGCCGCGCAGGGGGCCCCACGCGTCTCTGCCGGAGAGCGGCGTGAAGGGAGTCACCGGCTCTGGCGGCCTTGCGGGCTCTTACGACTGAGGGACATGTGGAGTGGCTCCTGTCGAGTGTGGTCACAGCGTCGTGTGAGGGCACGGGTCACCGAATGTTCGCTCTTCCCGCGTCCTGATTCTCGTCCACGCCACAAAAAAAGGTGGGGCTCCCCGACCAAGAGCCCCACCAACTCTTTGTTTAACAACTAGTTAAGTAACGCGCCCGGGAGAATTCGAATCCCCAACCTCCTGATCCGTAGTCAGGTGCTCTATCCAGTTGAGCTACGGGCGCACGGGTTGTATGCCCAGGAGAGGATTCGAACCTCCACGCCCTAGATGGGCACTAGCCCCTCAAGCTAGCGCGTCTGCCAGTTCCGCCACCTGGGCCGGTGACAGCCGGTCATGCGTACCCGCCTGACACGGCCAATGCTCGGGGGGGGAGTCGAACCCCCACGGGAGTTTAATCCCACAGGATCCTGAATCCTGCGCGTCTGCCAAATTCCGCCACCCGAGCCCTTCCCCCGGACCCGCTCGGATCAGGGGGCGGACCAATGTAAGGCCCGCCCCGTGCCGTGCAAGATGGGTGCGCTCATACCCCTCAGATCGCTAAAAAGGTCTCCGGCGTTCAGCCGACGCGAGCCTGAAACCCCGCTCTGACTAGTGTGGCGGTTTCCGGGTCGTCGGGATCATCACGTGGACGAGCGCGTGGTCCTTCCACATCACCCATGGGCCGCCCCCATCCGGCGTCGTCGGGAGGCCTTTCAGCCACTCGCCGTTTGGCACGACCATCATGATGTGCGGCGGGCCGGGCTCGGGCATCCACTCGTTGTCGGCCGTCGGACCGTCCGCGTACGGGTCCACGTTGCTCTCGCCGGCGGCGGCGCCCTGGAGCATGTACCCGAACCCGATGCGGCCGACGGACGGCTCCGTCTTGTTGATCCACGCATCGGCCCAATTCAGCCACTCACCATCCAGACACATCGGGTCGTTCCCTTCCGTCTCCGGATTGTCCGGGAAGCACGTCCACCCGTTCGTGCCCTCTCGCACGACGCTCATGTCCCACGCCATCACGGTCGCATCCTCGCCGATCGACGCGGGGGCGGAGCTGAGCGCGCTGGCCACCACCTCTTGGGATTGAGCGAGCGCGGCCATGGGCACAAACAGCAGGACCACGACCAGGGGCCATGTGAAACGGCGCATTCTTACCTCCTGTAGCAGGGAAACACTGGCGGGAACCGCATCGGCAGTATGCCGTGGAGCCACAATGTCCGGTTGAGGAGTCGGGCCGTCAAGTGCGCCCCAGGCGCCCCAGGCCCGCGCGGGCTTGTTTAGCTGGCGGTACTGAGGCAGCTGGTAGGGCTCGCGGCCACTCGGCTAAGCGTGGGATCTCGCCGCTCCAGGCACCACCGTGATACCTTCAGCCGTTGATCGACCGGACTCAGCGGGAGGCGCGGATATGACCGAGCCGGACGTGACGCTCACCGACTACGGACTCGCCATCCTGTGCGCGGTCCTGGCTCACCTGATCTTCTACCGCGGGGAGCGCGCGAGTCCCTACCGCCTTTGGCTCACCGGGTTCTTCCTCGCGGCGGGAGCGGCTTCCCTGTTCGGGGGAACGGTGCACGGTTTCTTCTCCGACGAGGAGAGCTTCGGCAATCTGGTCCTGTGGCGGGCCACCCTGCTCTCCATCGGGATCGCGGCCTTCTGTGCTTGGGCCGTCGGAGCGCGGCTCCTGCTTCATCAGACACTTCGACGCATCGTCATGGCGGTCGCGGGGGCGGAGCTGCTCCTGTACGCGGTCGTCGTGCTCGTCGTGAGCCAGAATTTCCGACTCGCGGTCGGCGATTACCTGCCGGCTACGCTCTTCTTGCTGATCGCGCTCGTCGTGGCGAACCAACGCGAGCGTTCGAAGGCCCTCCAGGTTGGCACGGTGGGGCTGGTGCTCACGTTCGTGGCCGCCGCGGTCCAGCAGCTCCAGATTCCCCTGCACCCCGTCTACTTCGATCACAACGCGCTCTACCACGTGGTCCAGGCGATCGCGCTGCTGATGTTCTTCGTCGGCGCCCGTCACCTGGCTGCGGGGACGAACAGCCCATGGCGGGGGTCCGCCGCCGCGTGACGAACGCAGCTCCACCAGCGGTACTGCGCCTCGACCATCCGCTGAACGAGTAGCGGTCGCCTAGGGGGAAGCACCTCCAGATGGCTCCGGCGAGTACCTGTAGAGCTCCAGATCGTAATCCCGGCCCCGATTCGCTCGCAGCGCGTACGCCTCCTCGGGGGGATAATCGTCCAGGAAACGGAGGTCCTTCGGCTCGAAGCCGTATGAGCCGACGAAGCTCAGCCGGTCACCGAGCTCCTCGAGGTTCCGGGACTGGGCTCCGGTTCTTCTCGAATAGAGGCTGAACACGACGTACACCGGCGCGCCAGCGCTGTCGAGCGCCGCGGGCAGATCGGCGCCCGGGACCCGTTCGAACGAGGGGCGCCCGCTCCGGTGGAGGTAGTAGGCGACACTCGGGGCACCGAGGACGATCACGCGGCTACCCTCCGGAATCTCCGCCGTCATCGCCGCGACGGCCTCGCGTGGCCCACTCGACGGCCTCCAGGGATTACTCGGATCGGGTAGCAGAACGCCACCCACGGCTACCGCGAGGGCCCCGAGTGCGAGGCCGACACGAGTGTTCAGCCCACCCGCCGTCTCGCGCGCGCGAAACAGCGTCAGCAACGCCATGGGGGCCGCCAGACAGGCAGCGATCGTGAACGGTAGCACGAGCCGGGCGTAGGGCCTGTACATCGGCGTGAGGATGATCCAGATGCCCAGCCAGGCGGCGAGCGTCACGGCCGGAAGAACGTCCGCCCGGTCCCTGCTCCTGAGGAGGCCGGGCACGCTCAGCAGGGCCAGCAGCGCCACCGCCCCCGCTCCACCCAGGAGCGTCGCGACCACTACCAGGAGCACGATGCGGAAGACAGGCACGGCGTTTGGTACCCATCGCTCCGCCGTGAGCGTGACCGCGGCTAGCGGCGCCAGTAGCACGGACGACCGTCCGAGTGGACCGTCCAGGTACAGCTGGTTCAGGAGCTGCTGCCACAGATTGTCCAACCACCCGGCCTGAAACATGGTCCGCTGGTACTCCATCAGACCCACGTAGCCGTCCGGCCCCGCCTCCACGAACAAGGCCCAGGGCAGGTAGCACGCGGCCGCGACCACACTCGCCACCCCCAGAATCGCGAACGCCCGCCGCCAGTCCCCGAACGAGCGCCGGAGCGCACATGCCAGAAGCCACCCCACTCCGCTGATCGGAACGACGAGCCACCCGTGATACTTGGTGTTCCACGCCAGGCCGATGGCGAGTCCCGCGAGCAGCGCCGTCCGGAGGCCGACCTGCTTCAACGCTCGAACCATCGCCGCGAGCGCCAGCAGGAAGAAGAGCGCAAAGGCCACGTCGGTGAGACCGCTCCTGGAGAGCCCGATGTGAAACTCGCTGAAGCCCAGGAGGATCGCGCTCATCAGTCCGGCTGCCGGTCCGAACCAGAGCCTGCCGATCCACCATACCGCGATCACTGTCAGGGTCCCGAGGAAGGCGTTGACCAACACCCCCGACACGTCAGCCGGAGTCCCGAGAACCGAATGCGCGATGGCGGTGGCTCCGGGATAGACCAGGGGAGAGAACTTGACCTGCTCCGGCCACAGCCGGTGGGGCTGATCGGCGTCAGCGAGTCCGTGCGCGCTGAACGCGTACACACCCTCGTCGAAGTGATCGACGCCGAGATCCCCAAACCCCCACACCCGAAGCGCGAGGGCTGCGACGAGCGCCAGTGCCAGAAGCGCGATCTCCCGCCGGCTCGGGCGTGGCCGGTTACCTCGGCCGCCGTCGTCCTGTGCGCCACTCGGGGGTCGCGCCTCGAGCACCGTGCCCCTAGCCCTCGGTATCCATGTCCGACGCCTGGCGCCCGATCACTTCGAAGAGCGTTCCATGCGCTCCTTCCGAGATCGGCTCGAGACCCTCTATTTGCCGGAAGCGGTCCGGCTCGTTGTCCGCGTTGACGAAGACGAAACGGATCCCCTCCCCCTCCAGGAACCGCCACTGCTCGTCCGGGTCGGCCTTGAAAAACACATCCACGCGCTCCCGCTTGGTCTGAAAATTGGCCGTGAGGAAGAAGTGCGCGTGATAACTGCGTCCCGGATTCTCGGGTGCCAGCCACCGGTAATCGAAGTAGTCGGCGAGCAGTATGTCTTCACGCCCAGCCGCACGTTTGAGCGTCGCCAGCGTCTCCTGGTGCGCGGGATCCAACCACGTCCAGGCGGCCGTTGGAGTGAACTTGGCGGCTCTCATCCACTTGTCCGATAGGGTCGATACGGGAAAAGCGCCCACTACCAGGATCACGAGGATCGCCTGCCGCCACGACACGCGTGACCAACGGCTGAAGAAGATCTGCCCTGCGGCCAGGTAAAGCGCCACGTGGAGGGTGGTCGCCCCGCGATCCGCATACGGATAGTAGGGCGACGAGAGTAGCATGGCCGTGCATCCCAGGACCCAACCCAACAAGAACACCTGCGCGAGACCGGCGCCGCGCCAATAGCGCGCAACCCCCCAAGCGAGTAGACCCAATGGGATCGGGTACGCGAGGACGAAGTTCGCGAATAGTACATCGGGCGCCCTCCAGGCTGGGTATGGGAGGCCGGAGGACTGATACAACACTCGGATCAACAGGACCGTGACGAGGGCCGCACCCGAGCTCGCCGCCCACGCGGCGACACAGTTGCTCGTGCGGTGGGTCTTGACCCACCACATCCCCGTGATCACGGTGCCTACGATAAGCAGTAAGACCCCTTCGTACACATGGACGAAGGTGGCCGCGGCGGACGCGAACACGAGAGCGCCGTAGCGAAAAGCCGACGGCCGATCGAGCACCGCGTACAGCAAGAGCAGCGCGCCAAGCAGCCACAGCCATACGAATAGAAAGTGCGTATCCAAGAGGATCTTGAAGGGGTACACGAATCTCATGGCGAAGAACGTGAAAGATCCGTCATACCCTCTCAGCAACGTGTGCACCAACCAGCTGTCCCCCACAAGCCCCAGGCGCCGCAGAAGACTGGGATAGGCCGTCAGCCCCCCGCCCAACAGCACGATCAGGAAGACCCACCAGGTCTGGTATCGGTCGGGGAGGAAGAGCCGCACGCATAAGAACAGCAAGAGGACGAGGAAGAACGCGAGTACGGCCCCTAGGTACTCGTATACGATTTCCGGTTGCACATCGAGGAGTTGGGAGATCTGCCCGATACCCCAATAGAGCACGACGGGCAGGTAAGGTTCGTTCGGTTCGGCGGTGAAGCGATTGTCGACGAGGATTCCCGTCTCCTGCGACGATCTCGACCACGTCCGGTACTGCATGTAGTCCGGCGATATAGACAGGTTGCCGGTGAAGACCCAGTCGGGCGGAGTCGAGCTTTGCGCGCGCCAGAGCGGAGCGAGGTGAAATAGCGCCGCCAGCACCGCGAGGACCCACACGGCAACCGGGATACGCCTGAAAAATCGGTCCTGCGTCCTTTCCCGAGTGGGATGAGTCTGACCGATCTCCATCTAACCCTTCGTTTCCTTGTCCCTGGTATTCGAGTGCGTCGGCGCGGCCCACCAGGTCCACTCCCGAGGGTCGAGGTTGGTAAACCGCCAACGGTTGCGCAATTCCCAGGCCCGGAATGAACCGGAATCGGCCCACCTACACGGGGAGAGTCGCATCTGACCGCACCCAACGCGCTCGCCGATCCGCGCGTGCGAGGTCGTCGATCCCTGACGGGTGTCCTGCCCCGGATTCTGCCTCTGGCGCCAAGAGCACCGTCGCGCTGCCGCAAGGTGCCAAGGCCTCGAAGTTGCAGCTCGGGACGCCCGCCGTGAAGTTGCGCCCGGGCACCGAGACGGCGGACAGCCCGGTGGCTGAAGGCGATGGATAGGAGATGACGACTGAATTGAGCATCAGAAGCGCGATCCCGGATGAATACTGAACCGCTCAGGGCGCGGACAATCGCCCTCTTCGGCCTCGGGTTCGGCCTCGCCACCGGCCTGGGAGAAGTAGCCCTGCGAGGCATGCAGCGGCTGCGTGGAAGCCGCACATTCCTGAGCGCCGACGTCGTGTGGATGGCCCCGCTCGCGGATATCGCGCTCTTCCTGTTCCTAGCGGTTCTGCTCATCCTGTTGACAGCGAGGTGGAAGACCAGGCTGCGCGCACCGCACCTCGTGTTCACGGTCTATCTGCTCTTCGCCCTGATCGGACCGGTGCTCGCGTATCCGCGATTGCACGCCGCCGCCTCGGTCGTGCTCACACTCGGCGTGGCACACGTGGTGGCCGGGTGGCTGACCCGCAGACCACACCTTGTTCGATTCGCCAAGCCCCTGCTGGCCTTGGGCTTGGCCACCGTGGTGGTACTCGGGGTATCCGTGCGGGGAACCCGGTGGGCCGAGGAGCGGGCCGCGCTCAGGGCGCTGCCTGCCGCGGACTTATCGAGACCCAACGTGCTGCTACTGATTCTCGACACGGTGCGCGCGGCAGACCTGAGCGCGTACGGGTACGAGAAGCCCACCACTCCCACGCTCGAAGTGCTCGCCGCCGAGGGCGTGTTGTTCGAGCGAACCTTCTCGACAGCCCCGTGGACGCTCACGGCGCACGCTTCCATGTTCACCGGGCGGTATCCGCGCGAAACCTCCGCTGATTGGCTAGCGCCGCTCGACGACCGGCACCCGACGATCGCGGAGAGGTTCGCGGCCGAAGGCTATGCCACCGGTGGATTCGCGGCGAACTTCATCTATACGACGAGGGAGACCGGTCTTCAGCGCGGCTTCTCCCGATACGAGGACTACCCTGTCTCGCTCCCCATGGTGGCGAACAGCTCGCTCTTGGCGCGGCGCGTGTTCGTCTACCTTCGACGCCGGTTCAGCTCTGGACAGCGACTGGTTCGAAAGTCAGCGGCCGACGTGCTTGGGCAATTCGAACGGTGGCGAGCCCGCCATACGGATCGACCCTTCTTCGCGTTCCTGAACTTCATGGACGCGCACGCGCCCTTCCTCCCTCCTCCGGATTTCGCGGGACGCTTCGGGCCCACGAGAGAGGGTGAGGCGCTCTGGGATCTATCGCAGCGCCAGCACTGGCCCGCCGAGGAGCTAGAGGCCGAGCGAGCGGCCTATGACGGTTCGATCGCGTCCATCGACCGCGAGATCGGGCGAGCGCTCGAAGCGCTGGAAGCTGCGGGCGTGCTCGACAACACCATTGTCGTGGTCACCTCGGACCACGGCGAACAATTCGGCGAGCACGGGCTGGCCGACCATGGTAACAGCCTGTACCGACCTGTCCTGGAAGTCCCTCTGATCATCCGTTTTCCGGCGGAGGTGCCTGCCGGAGCGTCCGTCCGCGAGCCCGTATCCCTGCGCGATCTGCCGGCCACCTTGCTGGACGTGTCGCTCGGTCGAGAGGACCTGGCTGGAGAATCGTTGGCGCCGCTCTGGTCACGGGATCCGGAACACCGCCCCTCACCCGTGTTCGCGGAGGTGAGCCGCGGGGTGCGCATGCCCGAGTGGACGCCCGTCATGCGGGGGGACATGGTCTCGATCGTCAAGGACGACTTCCATTACATCCGCAACGGTGACGGGGTGGAGGAGTTGTTCGCGCTCGAGGACGTTAGCGAGAGCCGTGACCTCGCTGCGGAGCCAGATTTCCAGGAAGCGCTGGAACGGGTGCGAGCGGCCGCCGACTCCATGGTTGCCCTGGCCGCGTCGCAGTAGGGCGCGTTCTCGACTTCCGCTCCGCGGCCGCGGCCTCGGCCGAGGCCGCAAGGTAGGATCTGCCTGAGGGGCGGCATTGTGTCGCAGCGCCACGGGAACCCATGTTGGTTGCTTCCTCCACCCCCCAACAACGAGGTAGCCATGCGTCGCACCGCATCCCACATGTTGGCTGTCGGTATTCTCGCAGCCGTCCTGATGGCGTACGCCACGCCCGCCGTCGCACAGGAAAGCACGCCCGTGGAGGGCGCCTGGGTCTTCACGAGCTGGGTCGGCCCCGACGGGACCACGACCGACCAGCCGCAGCCCGGCCTGTTCGTGTTCAGCAAGACCCACTACAGCATGATGTTCACCCTAGGCGCCGAGCCCCGCGCCCAGTACGAGGGCGAGGATATGACGGACGAGGAGATGGTGACGGCGTACGGGACGTTCGTCGCCAACTCGGGTCGTTACGAGGTGAGCGGAAACGAGCTCACCACGCGAGCGTACGTGGCCAAGGACCCGAACTACATGGGCAGTTGGCCCGAGAACGCGGAGACCTACACGTTCGAGATCGATGCGGAGGGCATGCTGCACCTCACCTGGGGCCCCGATTTCGGGACCATTGGCGGAGCGAAGGCGATCCTGCGCCAGGTGGACAGCGAGCCCGCGCCCTGGTGACGCTGCAAGGCCGCAAGTAGGGTTCTTTCTAAGGCCCGCATGTAGGACTGCCCGCCGCTTATGAGAGTGGCTGCGGCGGGCATTTCTCGTCCGCTACGCGGCGGCCGTCGGGAGTGCGTGCGCATGATCGGGGACGTAGACCCAGCGCCCGTCGATCTCCTGCCGGACATCGGTCTGGCGCTCCGTGGAACTGCTAGGGCGGTCCGTCCTGTGGCTGTAGCCGATAGGTCGCGGTCCCCACCGCGAGCACGCAGTCGCCGGAACGCAGGTGTTTGACCTTGTCGATCTCGAGATGAACAGACGCCATGTCGCTGACGAATTCCTTCAACGCCTTCCGCGAGATCGGCTACCTGCCCGTCTCCCAGACCGGCGGCATGTACTTCTTCCAGCTCATGAGCCGCCGGTACGAGCGCGCCTCCACCGTGCTCACCTCCAACAAGCCCTTCGAGGAGCTCAACTTCGGATCGGGTGACCCAAGGGGGGTGCTCGGGTCGAGGGAGGACTTCACCGTAAGGCTGGTCAGATGATGCCCAGACTCTGACTCGTGCCGGAACCTCTCGCCGCCGGGGCAACGGCACATTTGGCGGCACAGTTCACACCCGAGATTGCGGTGGGACTCCTGAGGGGGGGTGCAGGCTCGCGAGAGAGTGTCGCCGGTTCACATCTGGTAGGCCGTGCCGGTCGTGATCCACGCAAATGTTGAGAAACGCCGATACTACCCTATCTGAACCGCTGCCCGAGGAAGCTCGTTAGGCTGGAGAAGAAAGCCTCTGGCTGTTCGACGAACGGGAAATGGCCACTCTCCTCGATGTAGTCGATCTCGGCGTTCGGGATGGTTTCCACGATCTTCTGGGTTGTTCGCCCGCCGAGGAATCCTTGTCGACCCTGCAGAACCAGAACGGGCCCTTCGTAGAAGGCCAAGCGCGGTGCGAGATCATACTCGATCCGGACCAGGTCCTCATTCATCAGGTCCGCAATCGTCTGGAAATTCGGCTCCACTACCAGATCCTCGAGGATCAGAAACAGGTCGCTCGCCCGGTAAAGCCGTGCGGGCAGCAAGGCTCGATAGTATTCATAGGCGGCCCGTTCCGGGTTGGCTGCGCGGCGCTCCGGGTCATTCCAGAACTCCAGGGCCGCCCTCTCTGCCGCTGAATACCTGAGGTTGTCGAAGGCGTAATCGCGGAACTCCAGATCAAGCCCTATCGAGCCGATCAGGACCATCCGCGCGCTGTGGTGCGGATGCGTGGCGGTCACAGCCATGGCGAGACCGCCTCCCCAGGAGTGTCCCAGGAGGACCCATTGATCGATGCCTAGATCGCGTCTGACGGCATCGACGTCCTCGACGTAGTTGGCCAGCGTAATCGTGGTGCTGTCCAACACCGTCAGTCGAGAGCGACCCGTGCCCCTCTGTTCTATCAGGACGACCCGATATTCATTTTCGAGCCTTCTAGCAATGGGCAGAAGCGCGTTGCTGGAAGCGCCAGGGCCACCGCTGAGCAGGGCGATCGGAAAGCCCTCCCCGAACACTTGATAGTGAATGATCACATCACCGCGTTCGACCCGACCCTGGACCTGTGCCGAGAGTTTTTGATTGACGAACGGGGAGAAGGCCAGAGCCACTAAGAGTCCGACGCGCGTCATACCCTTCATTGTCCCGGCGTACCCCCTTCCATGGCGTGGCGAGATACATTCGCCTTGTTGGCTAGCGGACACGCGGTTCTGCTTGCGAACCAGGGTGCCGAGCCGGTGCCTGGCAGGCAAGAAGTGTGTTGAAGTCTGATGAGGAATGCGCCCGACAGGATTCGAACCTGTGACCTTCGGCTCCGGAGGCCGAATCCACGCGACGGTGGGCCACGGTGAGCCCCGATGACTGGAATGATTCGCGCTCCTGACCCCGGTGAGCTACGGTGAGCCCCGGTGAGCAATGGCACAATCTGTGGCACAAGGCTCGGCAGCCCGTGACCATGAATACGGCGCGCCCCTGCGTCAGTCCTTCCGCGATGTATGTCGCTAGTCCGCCAGGTACTCGCGAATGCTTGCGGCAAGCTCACGGTTGAGATTCATTGAGAGTGTCTCTACCGGGTCGCGAATCGCGATGGAGGGTTTGAACATGTTCCTCACGGGGGCCTCAGCTCGCACGCTTCGCTTGGTGCTAGCTTCAGTCGTGACAGCAGGACTCTTCTCTGGTTGCCGGTCGGCGATCGAGGTGAACTTCGTGAAGGTCAGTCCCGAAGTGCTAGATTCGCTTCGCGCGGGTGGCGAGACCAACGTCATCGTCTCGTTGGTCCCGCCCGCGGGATACGGTGAACCGGGCGTTGACCTGGACGCGCTGAAGAGCGAGATCGCTCGCTCTCAAGAAGAGGTTTTGTCGGCGCTCGACCCCGCCGACTACAGGAATCGGATTCGGTTTGACGCCGTGCCGGCGCTCGCCGGCACCGTTCTCACCCAAAAGGGGCTGGTGACGTTAGAACGACATGTCAACGTCACAAGCGTCAGTCTGGACCTGGGGGGAACCGGCAACTGAATCGGTCCGGAGGGCGGATGAGCCGCCCCCCGGACCCCAGCATGCCCCCAACAAGCCTTTGAATCAGGGGTTTCCGCCCCCGTTCCCCGTCTGGTGTGGGATCACGATGTTACCTCCCTGAATCGTTTCAGCGTTCGCCGTGGCGGATCGGGGGATCGAAGACGCCGCGATGACGTTGCTGTTCTTGTCCCTGACTTCGATCCAGAAGCGGTCGGCCCCGGCACCGGGCCTACCATGGTCCTCGACGTAGACGGTGAAGCGGTGGTTACCCACGGGGTCTACCCACCCCGGCTCCAGGTAGGTCGCCTTACCGCTGAAGTTGGCCCAATCGAACGAGCCGCCATCACCCAGCGCGAGCCCGTTGAGCTGGTTGCTCTTCACCCGGTACTTGGTGCCGTCGGGCAGATGGCGAATCATCAGCAAGTTCCCGATCAGGTTCTTGCCTCGCTTGTTATACTTCATCGTGTAGCCGAAGTTGGTTCGCTCCATCGTGCCCGGCCAATAGAACCAACCCCCGCCCGTGGTGAACCCGAGGCTCGGGTCGAACACGGTGAGCACGTCCTCACCTGCGCCGGTGTAGTACCCGCCATCGACCGTCACCTGCGCCGTGTACGTGTTCACTGAGACGTTGTCGAACGAGCAAACGACGGTGAGCACCTGGTCGTAACCGGTGCCAGAGATGCCACTCGGGGTGCAAACGCCGTTCGACGAGCCGCCCGGTCCGACCGGGACCAGGTCCAGCGAGACCACCGCGTTGCTCAGATCGCCGGGAGCGGCCGACGCCATCGGCTGATCGGGCTCGGTCTCCTCGACGTGCACGGTCAACGTGAACATCCCGCTGTTGCCGCCCGGCGAGGCCACCTGCACGGCCACGGGGTTGCCCCCGTCGAAGCTCACTGTGGCGTCTTCCGGGCTGACCGTGACGGTTGCGTCGGCGCTGGCCGTGTCTCCGTCATCGTCGGTGACAGTAGTCCGGATCGTGTAGGTCCCGGCCGACACGCCAGCGACCCCCGCGATGGTCCACGTGCAGGTCTGTTTGTCACCGCTCGTCGTGCAGCCGTTCGCCGTCATCGTGAGGCCGGTCGGGAGGCCCACCGAGAACCCGCCGCCATCCTTATCGAACGACGTGGCCCCGGTTAGCACATCCTGGTCGGAGTCCATCGCCGTGACGGTGATGTCCTGGATGCCATCGCTGTATTGGACCGACTGGCTCGCCGGACCGGCCGAGACGGCGGGAGGCGAATCGCTGTTGGTGAACGTGCACTCGACGGTCTCGTTGGCGGCCACGGCTATGGTCGCCGTTCGAGTCGAGAGATCCGTCGACGTGTCGCTCGTCGGGTCCGTGCAGGACAGAGCCGTCAGCGAGAAGAAGCTCCCGGGGGCGTTCTCCGTCACGGTGTAGGTGCCCGGGATGACGTCGTTGAATGTGATGCTCCCGCCATCGTCGAGGCCGAAGTTGCCGGTCGCCGTGATGTCCTCGGTGAACGTGAAGCCCGTCCGCCCCGCGGGCACCGTGGTCTTGTTGATCTTGATGGTGCCCCTCACGTCGGGAGTGCAGTCGATCCTGGGGAAGGTCAGACCCGCGGCGTCCGTGACCTGGAACGCCGACGTTTCGAGTCGCGTCTCGATCGCGTTGGGCGTCGTCGCGTCGCCCGCGTCGATCAAGAGCGCGGCGCAGCCTGCGGCATGTGGCGACGCCATGCTGGTCCCGGAGGCTGGGGTCGTTCCGCCGCCGATGGCCAGAGAGACGACGCCGACCCCGGGCCCGAAGATGTCTGTGGTGGCGTTACTGTTGCTGAACGCCGCCACGTTGTCGGCGTTGTCTGTCGCGCCCACGGACACGACCTGCGACAGGCAGGCGGGCGCGCCCATCGTCGTTGCCGAGTTGTTGCCCGAGGAGGCGAACGGCGTGATGCCGATCGAGCGGAGTGTCGCGACCGCGGCGGCCGCGGCGGGGAAGTTGGCGTCACAGTTCCCGGCGTACCGGGTGCCGGTGCCCAGGCTCATGTTGATGACCTGGATTCCGAGATTGGCGCCGGACGTGTTGTTGTTGATGATGTAGTTCCACGCGGCGACGATCTCGGAGAACGCGTAGAAACACCCCGCGAAGGTGCAGTTGTCCATCACCTTGATGGGGATGATGTTGGCGCCCGGAGCGACCCCCGGAGAGCTCACGGTCCCAGCTGAGCTGACGATGCCGGAAACGTGCGTCCCATGCCCGGCGTCGTCCTCGGCGGCTCCCGCACCGGTCTGCCGATCAGACCCGTTGGGGCAGAAGCCGACGCCATCGATGGAGCTGTTGTTGTCCCCAAAGCAGGCCTGCAACGACCCAATGTCATCGGCCAGATCGGGGTGGTCCGTGTCCGCTCCCGTATCCAGAACGGCCACCACCACGCCCTCCCCGTCATTACCGAGTGCCTGGCGCTGATCCGCGCCGATGAAGGGGACGCTGTTTGCGAGCGTGCCGGCTCCTCCGAGGTCCAAATACACGCGTATCACAGAGGGATGTCGGGCAATCTTGTCCAGCCCTTGCTCGCTCACCAGCATGCCGGACATGGCCGGCACGGCGTCGAACTGCCGGCCGATCCGGAACTCCGAGTTCGTGATCTTCGCTTTGAGCCCGTTCTGAGCCGCCGCAATATTCCTGCGTAGTAGTCCGAGGTTCACCGGACCGCGGCTGTTCAATCCGGGTTGCCCCTGGACGTCGAAGGCGATCATCACGGCGGCTTGACGATCGGTCTGGATGGCCTCGCGAACGCCGGGACCGATCTTCGACTGCGCGGCTTGATGACTGACGATGTTCGACTGGGCGCCCGGGTCGTTGATCGGCGGTTCGACGGCGGTGGGCGCGGCGTCACACGCAGCGGCAAGGACCGTCAACAGCAGAGCCGCAGATTGCGGCCGGGAACGGATGAGGCTCACCTGAGCGGGGCTTCGAGGCAGCATGTGACCTCCTTGAGAGACGGCACTTGTAGTTACCAGAGGTCCAGTCAGCCGCGCCTCTCCCGGTCCCAGCCGCCTCGTCCGCGCACCTCTGTGGGGGCGACGGCATGATTGAAGCTAAGGACGTGCATGATACTCACCCTCAAACCGGGCCCACAAGGCCTTCAACACGCCGACCTCTGGCAACCGGTGTGTATCACATCCGTGGCGCCGTCATGTCCTGGACCGGAACGCGTTCCTGACGGATTCCGCGTCACCTGGACGTATTCGGACAGATAGGGACTGGATAGGACAACCGGGGCCGGTCTAGAATGCGCCCGACAGGATTCGAACCTGTGACCTTCGGCTCCGGAGGCCGACGCTCTATCCAGGCTGAGCTACGGGCGCCTGGGGGGCCACGAAGCTACACGCCATCGTGGACCTCGACAACAATCTACACCAAGCGTGCGCGGACGTCCCAGCGGGACGAGGAGCTAGGTGTCTCCCTTCCTCGCGGCGGGCCCCTCGGTTAACCGCCCTCGCCTCGTCTCCTGCCTTCGCGTCCAACCACCGGCGCGTGGTGAGGTGGCTTTCTCCTGTTCTTCGTAGACCCAGTGAGTACAGGCCGCACAGCGACAGGAGCGACGCGGCCCAGTAGTCAAAGGGTGAGAGCCATGTCGTATCCAAGGCGTAGCTGTACTGGCTCGCCAAACAGACACGCTTGGGAGTGGAAGCGGGGTCCCCTCTTGGGCGGTCTGGCCCTCATGGCCGTCGGGCTGGGAGGGTGTGGCTCGGGCTGTGATCCGTTCGAGCCCGGGTGTCCGGAGGCATGTGACCTGAACACGTTGACGGGCCCCGATTGCCCGCCACTGCAGGAGTTCGATGTCGCGGTGGCCTCCAGCTTACCGGGCCCCCCGGGCTCCTGCTTATTCGACCTAAGCGCGTCTGCAGAGGGCGGCGAGGACGGCACCTTTGCTATGTGGGGCGAGATGATAGCCCGCGTTTGGGACCCGACGATTGGGGATTTTCGCCCAGTACCGCACACCATACCTGAACCGTCCGGCATCTTCGGCGCGGACCGCATCAGGAAGGGTCACGCACAATTTGGCCAGGTCGACATTGCGTGCTTCCAGAGGGAGCCCGGAGAGGAGGTGTTGGTCCGGCTCGAAATCAAGTACACCATCGTGGAGGACGGCGCGCCGGTGGAGGGTGAGGAGTCCGTCATGCTCGAGCTCGGATGCTAGCGGGCTGGCGGAGTGAGGTACCGACGGAAGCGAAGCCGGTCACCGGGGCAACCAGACAACGAAACAGGAGGCTGAAGGGCCCCGCGGTGGCGGGGCCCTTGTTGTGGGGCCTGAGTTGTGATTCACCGCGTGGCCACCGTCACGACGATCAGAGCTCCCAGTCCCACCCCACCGCGCCATGAGCGCAAGCGCGCCCACACGCCCGCCGTGTGTGTGTTTGTCGCGGCCGGGGGCTGCGTAGTTGTATCACCGCAGACCACGTTCAGCAGTTCCGCGCCCGTCGCACGGAACCCGGGGTGCTTCGCGAGCATGCGACCCACGACCGTCTCGAGCTCGGCCGGAATCTCGGGTCGCAGGCTGGACGGCCGCGTCGGCTCCTCGTGTAGGATCCCGTGGACCGTCACAGCCGTCGGGCGCCCCCGGAACGGGAGCTCGCCAGTCAGCATCTCGTACAGCACCACGCCCAACGACCAGAAGTCCGCGCGCTGGTCCAGCGGCTCGCCGCGCAGGTGCTCGGGCGACATGTAGCCGATGGTGCCGAGCCGGACCCCCGTCCCGGTCAGCGAGACATCCGCTAGCTTGGCCAACCCGAAGTCGAGTACCTTGGCCGTGCCGTCGGGGGTCACGATCACGTTGCCCGGCTTGATGTCGCGGTGGATGATACCGTGCTGGTGGGCCGCATCGAGGCCGGCTCCGATCTGGCAGGCGTAGTCCAGCGCCTCATCGATCGGGAGCGGTCCTCGCTCGATCTTCTGTTTGAGCGTTTCGCCCTCGTAGTACGCCATCGAGATGAAGCGGCCGCACTCCTCGCTCTCTCCGATCTCGTGCACGTTGCACACGTTGGAGTGATCCAAGGCGGCGGCGGCCCGGGCCTCCACGAGGAACCGCTCCGTGGCGCTATCATCCGCACTCAGGTAGGGCGGGAGGAATTTGAGGGCGACGGTTCGATCGAGGCTCGTATCGTACGCCCGGTAGACCACCCCCATGCCGCCCCGGCCCAGCTTCTCCTGTATCTCGTACTGGTGGACCGAGCGGCCAATCAGAGGATCTGGCTCGTCCTCCGCCCGCATACGATTCGCCCGTGCAGAGGCGTCGGGCGCTTCGTCAGCCGGCCACGGTGGGAGTGAGAGGACCGCGTTGGCGAGGCTGGCGAAGAACGGGTCGGCGTCGTCGGCCGCCTCGAGCAGCGATGTGAGCTCCACCTGCAACTCGGGGCTGTCTGAGCAGACCTCCTCGAGAAAGGCGTCCCGCTCCGCGACGGGTAGCGCGATCGCGCGCTCGAACAGCCGCTTCAGCGACTCGGCGTCAGCTTCATCCATGGCTCCACGCCGCCCTTGTCGGCGAGCGATTCCCGCATGTCTCGATACAGCCACGCCTTCGCCATTGCCCAGTCGCGCTCCACCGTCGCCGTCGAAACCCCGAGCGCGGCGGAAGTGTCCTCGATCGTCATGCCGCCGAAGAAGCGGCACTCGACGACGCGGCTCTGACGCTCGTCCCGGTCCTTCAGTCTCTTAAGCGACTCATCCACGGCGATCAGGGCCTCCGCCTGATCGCGAACGGGGTCGTATTCGCGGGCTGCGTCGGGGTCCGCGACCTTCAGGTCGTCGAGGCTGACGCGCACGTGCTCGCCCCCCCGCTTCTGGGTGCGCTTCGCGCGGGCGTAGTCGATCAGGATCTGACGCATCGCCCTGGCGGCGATGGACCGGAAATGGGCCCGGCTCTCCCAATCCAACTGCGCCTGACCGGCGAGCTTCAGGTAGGCCTCGTGGGTCAGGGCGCTGGTGTCGAGGGTCTCGGTGCCGTGCCAGACATTGCGCTGGGCATGAGCGAGCCCCCGCAGCTCCTCATAGATGAGCGGGACGAGCTCATCGAAGGCCGAGTGGCTTCCCTCCCGAACCTCCATGAGGAGCCGTGTCACGGTGCTTGACCGCGAGTCCTGCAGGTCAGGCTTCGCCATGAGGAAGATCCTGTGAACGGCTCCGGCGACGGCCTTTGAAGATATCCCGAGGAGAACCTGGGCCACCACCCTACCTGACGGAGCTACTCCAGGTACGTACGGACTGCGGCTGCGATGCGATGAGGCAATCCCCCGCTCTTTTCTCGTAACTCCCATGAATACGGGATACGCAGCCGTGGAGGGTGATGCGGCCCCGCAGTCGTGGAGAGGCAACGATGAGAGCCCCGAGAAGCGAAGGATACAGGGCGTCGAGGCGATGGAACCTCAGCAGGAAGCAGAGGGCGCTCCCGGGTTGCCTCATCCTGGTGGCCTTCGCCCTGACAGCGTGCGGTGACGGCATCACTCCGCCACCGCCTCCCCCGGAGCCGGAGCTCGACGTGTCCTTCACGCTCCAGCTGAACCTGAACAACCCACCCATGGGCGGGGAGTGCATCGTCACGTTGACAGCCGCAGCGAAGGGTGGATGCAGCGGAGCCTACGCCGAGTGGGGTGCCCTCCAGGCGCGTATCCTGAACCTGGACACCGGCCGGTGGGAGGATCTCCGTCCTCAGGAGCTGCACGAGGTCTTCCTGGGCGAGCGGATCATGACGGGGGAAACCCAGACGGCGAGCCTTGACCTGGAGCGCTATCGGCGCGAACGAGGTCAAGAAGTGCTCGCCAGGCTCCAGTTCCACTGGGTGGTGAACGAGGACGGAGAAGAGAGCATCCGGAGCGCCACGTTGACAGCCGAGTGCCAATAGGGGGGTCCAGGCGGGTCCGCGGACGCGGCAGATCCGCGGGTCCCACCAGGTCCGCGGGACCTGGCCTTTCGCCGCCGCTCTACTCTTGAATCGACTCGATCACGAGCCGTAGCAGCTCGTCGATGTCCCTGCCCGGGATCCAGCGCGCGACCACTACGAGGTCGTTCTCGGGATCCACGTACACCATGTTCGTGCCGTTTCCGATGTGAGCGTACGCCGAGGCCGGGGCGCTCGGGTACCGCTGGCGGCCCTCGTCGTCAGGCAGGTTCAGGAAGTAGTTCATGAACCCGTAGGTGCCGTTCGCCGGCCCGGGCGTCGTGGCCATGTCGAACCACTCGTCGGCCAGTAGCTGCTCGTCGCCCCACTTCCCTTTCCCGAGGGTGAACAGCCCGAGCCGAGCCTGGTCGCGCGCGCTGATGAACATCCCACCACCCCAGTGCCCGCCACCGCTGACGGACTGCATCCTCTGGCCGTCGATCGTCACCCACGAGTTGTCGTACCCGTTCCAGCGCCACGTCGGAGAGGCGCCGATCGGGTCCATCACGCGCTCCTTGAGAACCTGCGGGAGAGGCCGGCGCCATACGCTGGTCGCGGCCAGCGCGAGGATGTTCACGCGCGTGTCGTTGTACTCGTACACAGTGCCTGGCTCGTGCCGCTCGCGCGTCATCCAGGTCGAGGCGTCGCGGTCGGGGCGGTCGGCCCAGTCGGGCTTGCCCCACAGCGTGCCCTCCCAGTCCGAGGCCTGCCGGAGGAGGTCGTCCCATGTGATACGGCGGTTATGCTCGGACTCGAACATCGTCGTCGGGTCGGGCTTCCCGAACCCGGTCCGGTCCACGCCGGGCTCTCCGTCTCCCGGTGGGACGTCGAGGGGTGCCATGTACTCGCGCACGGTGTCGTCCAGCGAGGCGATGAGCCCGTCCTGCCACGCGAGACCCACCGTCGTCGAAAGGAAGGACTTGGTCACGCTGTGGGTCATGTCGACGCGCTTCGTGTCGCCCCACTCGGCCACGATGTAGCCGTGACGGACGATCAACCCGGCGGCCCCGGCGCGCACCTTGAACGGCCCGATCCCGTGCCCGAACGGCTCGCGACCGAAGCTCGACGCTTGAGACTGCTCTTGGTCTCGCGGGACCGTCGTCTCGTGCGCGAGGGCGTACTCGACCGCCGCCCGCACGCCCGCCGGGTCCATCGCGACTTCGTCGGGGGCACGCGTCTCCCACGCGTCGCCACGCGCGGGTGCGTACTGGCCAGACGCGGGCGCGGGGAGCGAAAGCACCGTAAGCAAGAGGGCGAATGAGAGTCGCCGTGCGGCCTCGAGCTCGGTGTCGATCCGATGGGCGAGTCGATTGCTCATGCTCATCTCCTGGGTCGTGCGCGAAACGTGTCAATTCAGTCTAGGAGCCATCACCGGGTCGCGCAGCCCCGGACAACCCCACATTGCAGTTGCGTCAACCGGCGTCCCCGTGCAGGGTCAGGAGGGCTCGACCAACCCGCGAGCGCGACCCACCCGATCACCCGATAGGCTGGAGTGCGTAAGATGCGGAATTGCCGGGGTCGTAGGCTGCGCTACGACGCCTCGATGAGCTGGCGACCTGATTCGGATGGACCTGGCGCGGCGCGTTCGTGGTTCCCGCGCCGCTTGGCCCTGTTGTGGCTCACGCATTTCTGTCTGACCGCGCACCCCCCTTCGGTCCTCGGCCAGCAAATCGAGCGGAGCGAGTACCTGCGCTTCGTCCCGCTGACCTATCCAACGCTCATCAGTCAGACGCCGGCGAGCGCGCGCTTCGCTCTCTTCGGAGACGCTCGCGAGCCCGGTTACAGCGACACCGATCCGGTGGACGGAGTCGATGACCGTCGCGGTGAGATCCTCACGCGCATCGCGGTGAGATTCGCTCCGGTACTGCTCCAGAACACGACCGCGATCCCGATGGCGTTCGAGCAGTTCTGGGACGGTCCGGCATCGTTCCTCCTCCATGTGGATGCGTGGGACGTCGCGCTCCCGACCCCTCAGCGGCTCGGTACGGAGACGATCGACCTAGCGAGCCTCGGGAGCGCGCCCTGTCCGCAGCCGGGGCCGGCTGTCGGCGCGAGTCCGGGCGACTGAAAGCTCCGCCGGTTGCTGGAAGAGTTCGTGCCCGATCCCGGCAACCCGCGACTGAGCGTCGCGATGGCGCCCGCGCGTCGCGACACTTTCCAGGTGCTGTTCTTCGATTTCCCGGGGACCGGGCCCGAGAGCTGGAAAAGGGAGTACGAAGATCGCTATTCGGGGCGTCTGCCCAGACGCTATCAGCAGTTCGCGAAGACGTACGTGCACCCGTTCATCCGAGCGATCCGCGGCCAGGCGGGTAGCGCCGAGAGATACGAGCTCGTGCTGCAGTACTGGTTCTTCTACCCGTTCAACGACGGCGGCAACAACCACGAAGGCGACTGGGAGCACATCAACGTCGTCGTTGCGCCGTTCGCTCTCCTCGGGCGTGGGCTCACCGAGTCCGACGTTCGGGGAGTGCTCGCAGGTCAGGGGCTGGAGTCCGCGAAGCTGGAACGGCCGTTCGCGCCGGACGCGCTCGTCATCGAACGGGTCGAATACTATTTCCACCACCAGGTGATGGTCCTGGATCTCGCGACGCCCAACGCCTACTTGCCGCACGCCGAGTGGGAGAGGGCGGTGAGGGCGCTGGCGGAGCAGCGCGTCGGCGAGCGCTGGTATTGGGAGCGGGCGCGCTACTACGCCTACCTGGACGCGGACGAGTCCCGCATCAACACGCACGCGATCGGGTACATCGGGGCCGACAACGAGGGAACCGATCAGATCCTCTCGATGCCGGGAGGGAAGAACCGGGACTCGCACGGCACGTACCCGTTTCCCGGTCTTTACAAGAACGTCGGCCCCGCGGGCGCGGCTGAACAGCTATCGCAGAGCTTCGATCACCGGGAGCTCGCGTCCCGGCCCGCGTCCGCCAGCCCCGCGCGGGAGCCACGCTTCCGCCGCGGGCATGCGGAGAGGTTCGATGACCTCGACAAGATCCGGATCATCCCGGACTGGGAGCGCGTCGTCGATCTCGTGCGGGAGAGCGCGGAGGCGCGAAGGGAGTGGGCCTGGCTCGTGCTCCCGATTCGCTGGGGCTATCCGGCGACCGAGTCCCCGTTCGCGGGAGTGATCTCCCACGTCGAGACCGGAAACCTCGGCGCGCTCGGCCCGGCGTTCAACAGTGCGTGGAACAGAGCCGGCCCGACGGCAGGTTACGATCTGTACGAGCCACACAGGTTCTCGGCCCTCCTCCCGACGACCTGGCAGGACGGCTTCCAGAACGATCTCGGGTTCTTGAATCTCACGTTACCCACGCTCATCGTGCTTCCGCCGTTCGACTTCCTCTGGCGAGCGGTCGCGATCCCCTTCCGCGCTGCGTTCAAGAAGCAGCACCCGGTGTTCTATCCGACCGAGCGGATCCCCGACCGGTTCGTCGGCCTCGCCGCGGGCGTGTCCGTGCATCTGTTGGAGGAAGATTTCTCGTTGCTGTTCGCGAACGCTCGACAGGTGGACGAGATCCTGCTGCGTCTCGTGGCGAAGGACACGCTTGTCGATGTGATCCAGTCGTCGGTCGAAGATGCCGTGTCGACCCACTTCCAGGTGAACTTCTTCCTCGGCGACCGGTTCGTCAGCGAGAACGGACTGAGGCATTCCCGAAGTGATGTGCGGCTCGATTTCCTGCTTTTCAACGAGGTTCGGGTCGTCCCGCTCGAAGCAGACCTGAACTTCTGGGAGTACACCGGCACGCTCCGCTACAACCTGGCCTCCGGGAAGCTTCTTCCGTTCCTCAAGGCCGGGTACGGCCTCAGCTGGTATCGGCTGGAGAATGCGACGCTGGATGGCGATCCGCTGGTGGAGTCGAACGGTCCCTGGGTGCGCAGACCCTCCATCTTCCCGTTCGGGAACCTCCTACCGAACACGTGGCATGTGGGGGCGGGGCTCGAGTTCCTCCCGATCCGGAATGTGTCGGGTCTCGATATCGGGCTGCGGGCCGATTTCGTGCTGCTCACCCACAAGCTGGGACTGGACCTGCCGGCCACCTTCGTCTCTCCGCAGTTTGGCGTACCGGTGGACCTGGACCTGGGGACGCAGGATGTCCGCATTACGCGGCCGTCGTTCAACGTCATGCTCAAGCTCAGTTACTGAGCTCGCGTGTGCGCGAGCCACGCGCTCGGCTCGCTGCGAGACGGGGCCGAGCTCCGGATGAGTCGCTCGCGGCGTGCGCAACTGCAAGAGGCGCTCAGCCGTATGTAGCGTGACGAATCTCGGATTCCGGTCCGCTTGCAACCCGCGCGAGCAAGACTCCGAGTTCGCTCTGGAGGCTAGGGCACCGACAAGGAGTGCTGACCCGTGCGACATGCCAACCGCCATGCCCCAGGTGTCGTCCTCTCTCTCTTGGCGGCCGTTTCCGGCCTCACGGCGGTCCCCACCGTCGCGCAGGACGAGATGCCTCGCCTGAACCTCGAAC
>JBDHAD010000050.1:0-39165 GCA_039588215.1 Gemmatimonadota bacterium | reverse complement strand
CTACGCTAGTTCGCCGGAGATGCTCAGGCTGCGGGTGCGCAGTACCTCCAACAAGCTGGTCCAGCGTATACACTGGGTACGAACCCTGGGCCTGCGGGCCCAAACCAGGACATATCGGCGGATCCTCATGCATCTCCGCAGGGACTCGCGGCTGAGAGCTTTTCATGAAGGAAGATCGCGTACCCTGCCCAGGTTTTACCATGTAGAATACGAGAGAGCACTCCGTCCGTACGCTGCACTGCTGTCACCCGTGGACCGGGTGCCCAACCTCGAGCAGGCGGATTCCTCAATGCCCGTCGTACAGGGAGGCGCGCGAAGCCAGGACGCTGTACACCCAGCCTGATCACGCTCCGCAGTCGCCACTCGCCCCCTGGCGGCGGCACTATTCGCGGCCGCACGCTGGGTGGCGGAGGGAGCTGTGGGCGAGCTGCCGGACGAAGCGGTGGAGCCACTGCGTAGGGTGCCGGAAAGCTACGACGCCTCGACGCATCGGCTTACAGCCGTCTAAGCGCAGCCGCCGCCACGGGGCGGAGCTCCGAAGGCTAGGTGGGATCGACCTCGTCTGCTACCAAGCCCGTTCTGGCGGCCTGAGCGGCCCGTGGGCGGGTATTCTAGCCGACAGACACCCGAAAAACACATGCCCCGAAAGACCGTTGGGCCGTCTACGGGCGCGTGAGTACCGCGTCTTGATTCCCCCACCTTGCACGGACCACCTTCCCTGACGCGCAGATCGCGAGCTGCCGCACCTGGCCCAGGCTGTTGCTGTGGTATCCGTCCAGCCAAAGAACTTCATCGCGAGCCCTAAGGCGCTCATAGTCCTGTTCGGCATTGTGGGAGCTGTCGTTTGGGGCGTTCCCGGCTTGTTGGGTGGTTTGGCTGCAGGGTTCATCTTGACGAGTCTGATCGGAATCGCACTCCGTGGGAGCCAGGCTCGCAGGCGAGCTCGCGTGGAACTGAGCAAGAAGGTGATCGTCTCGTTCCCGGACGTCGTGGGGGCCGCGTTTCCTGATCTGGCTGAAGACGGGCTTGAGCGCGCGGTGGAGGAGCAGGTCGAGAAGCTCTGCCAGACAGCAGCTCGCATGTCTCCAGGACATCGACTGGCGTGGCCGTCGCCCGAGATGAGGATGGCGAGGTTCAAGTTGGAGACCGAAACGGAGAGCGAGGCCCTAGTTTGGCGTGGTACAAGGTAGCGTAGGGCGCAGCTTCTTCACGCCGGATTACGAGGCCCTGTACGCGCTCGGCGACGGAGAGAATACCTTAACCCGGGATCAACTTGGGCCTAACACGTGAGCCCTGAGTTCAACCGCCTTGCCGACGAGACGCCCGCCGGACCAGGCGCCCCGCATGTGGTCTACAGGTAGAAGATCAGCAGGAAAATGCCGAGCGCGACGATCAGGATCGTGTAGATCATCTTTCGGTCCATCTGCCCCCCTTTGTGACGGAACTGCGTCCCGGCCGACCCGGATCAGGAACAAGGGTCTCAACTGGGATGTGTTCCCTGAGAAGGTACCGGATTGTCAGGAACAAGGGTCTCAACTGGGATGTGTTCCCTGAGAAGGTACCGGATTGCCGTGTGGTCTCGGTAGCCCCGGAGATCTGGCCGCGCGAGACGGGTACCGGGCGCGTACCCTACGCGTGCGGAGCTGGACCTGCGGCTGGTCTGGCTGTGATGCCGGGGATCTTCCGCTCGCGCTCGGTCAGGTACCCGGCGGGGCGCGCTGTTGGTCATGCGGCTGGAGCGCCACCTCGGCCTGGGCGATGGCCGTGCCGGCAGCACACATCAAGACAGCCAAACTTGCCCGGGAAAGGTGAGGTTACTGCGAATCGCGTCGGCTGTGAAGACTCCCTAGGCCCTCCCTGCAGACCCGTGGGCACTGACTGAGTGCTCGACGGCAAGCCGAGGGCGGCTCCACCGGAGCCGCCCCTTTCACATCGGGTCGGATCGCCGATCGTGGGCATTGGGGGGGGTGATCGGTGGTCTTGGCACCAACGAAGTCATTATGTTCTCAAGGGGGGACATGACAGGCGAGGCCGTGTGGGGTTGGAAGCTCGCGACGACGACGGACGATGCGCACAACTTCCTGAACGGTACCGGCGTATATGGTCAGCCCGTTCAGGATGCGAAGATTTTCGCATCCCCTAATGGACACTTCTACATTTTCTACAGGCACTAGAGTCGACCTTCGCCCCGCGTTCGTAGCCGGGCCACATGAGGAGACAGCCTGCTCATGACGATTTCGATCACGAGCAGCGCCTTTGAGGCGCGCGGGGTGATCCCGATCAGGCACACCTGCGACGGCGAGGATCTCTCGCCGCCGCTTGCCTGGTCCGAAACACCTGGTGGTACGAAAAGCATCGCGTTGATCTCTGAGGACCCGGATGCCCCCGGCAGGACGTGGACCCACTGGGTCATGTACGAGCTGCCGCCGGACGTGCGTGAGCTCCCCGAGGGCGTGCCGCCGGACGAGACCGTCCTCGGCGGCGCCCACCAGGGGACGAACGACTTTGGCCGTCTCGGCTACGGCGGGCCATGTCCGCCACCGAACGGACCGCACCGGTACAGTTTCACGGTTTACGCTCTCGGCGTGAAGTTGGACTTAGCCCCGGGAGCGTCGAAAGACGAGCTGCTCGCGGCGATGCAGGGTCACGTTTTGGGTGGTGGTCAGCTGGTGGGCTTGTACCGGCGGGGAGGATCACGCCGGCCCTAGGTCTGGTCCCGGGGGAGATCCGGCTCGTACATGAACGCCGAACGACACCTGGGCCTCTTCGGCGCGACGGCGCTCGGGGTCGGCGCCATCGTCGGCGGCGGCATCCTGGCGCTGGCGGGCGTCGCGTTCGCCACCACCGGGCCCGGCGCCATCGTCGCCTTCGCGCTGAACGGAGCGATCGCCTTCCTCACCGTGGCCAGCTTCGCGCAGTTGGCGCGGCGCTTTCCGGAATCGGGCGGTATCTACACCTACGCGAAGAAGGTGCTCTCGATCGAGGTCGCCTTCGTCGTGGGGTGGGTGGTGTGGTTCGCCTCGATCGTCGCCGGTGTGCTGTACGCGCTCGGGTTCTCCGCGTTCGCGGCCGACGGTCTCGAACGCCTTATGAGTCTCCTGGGGAGGTCGCCGGATTGGCTGGAGGGTTCCGCCCTGCGGGCCGGGATCGCGATCGTCGCGATCGTCCTGTACACGCTGGGACTGATGCGGCGCGCGGGGGGCGCGGGCCCCGGCGCATCGATCGGCAAGGTCATCGTCTTCGCCATCCTGATCGTCGGCGGGGCGTGGGCCTGGATCGGCGAATCGCCGTCAGAGCTCCTGGGCCGACTGACACCGTTTCTCTCCACTGGGCCGGTCGGTCTGGTCCAGGCCATGGGCTACACGTTCATCGCGCTCCAGGGCTTCGACTTGATCGCCGCCGTGGGTGGCGAGGTCAAAGATCCCCAACGCACCCTGCCGCGCGCCATGTACCTGTCGCTCGCGATCGCGCTCGCCATCTACCTGCCGCTCCTCTTCCTCATGGCGACGGTCGGGGCGCCGGGGCAGGGAGGGATCGCCTCGGCCTCTGCCGCGAACCCAGAAGCACTCGTGGCAGAGGCCGTAGAGAATTTCATGGGACCGGGCGGCTACTGGCTCGTGATCGGAGCCGGTGTTTTGTCGATGCTCTCGGCGCTGCACGCGAACCTTCTCGGTGCCTCGCGCGTGTCGTTTGCCATGGCCCGAGATCGCACGCTACCGCGCCGGCTGGGGCAGACGCACGGTGCCACAGGTACACCGGCCGTCTCGGTCGCGGTCACTGGAGCGATGGTGCTGTTGATCGCCCTGGTGATCGGTGATGTGGCGTCAGCCGGGGCCGCGTCGAGCCTCATCTTCTTGATATCGTTCGCGATGGTGCACTGGGCGGCGATCCTGGCGACGCGCCGCTCAGGAGAGCGAGGGTCGGTGCGCGTACCCCTGCTGGGTGCCACGCTATGTGTCGCGCTCGCAGTCTTTCAGGCGTTCGCCGTGCACGAAGCGGGGATCGTCATCGCCATATGGCTGGCGATCGGAGGGGTCCTGTACCTGACGTTGTTCGCCCCGGGCGCCCGCCTCGCGGACGCGAGCGCGGAGGCACGCGACCCAGACCTGGCGCGGCTGCGTGGGCGGAGTCCGCTGGTGCTGGTTCCTATCGCGAACCCGGCGAGCGCGGCCAGCCTCGTGGACGTCGGGGCCACCCTGCGGACACCGGGCGTGGGTCGGATCCTGTTGCTCTCCGTGGTGCGGACAGCGGACGAGACTCTGGTGGAGGGGCACCCGGCTTTGCGCGATGCGCAGAGCGTGCTCGGCGAATCGCTCCATCGCAGCCTCGAACACTCGCTGGTTGCCGAGACGCTGTTCACGATCGCCCCCGACGTGTGGGGCGAGATCGCGCGCGTGGCCAGAGACCACGATTGCGAGACGGTGTTGCTGGGGTTGCCGAACCTCACGGAGCCCGGCCTCGAAACCAGGCTCGAGGGACTGATCGGCCAGCTGGACGCCGATGTCGTGGTCCTCCGCGCACCGCGCCGGTGGCGCATGGCCGAGGCACGACGCGTGCTCGTGCCGATCGGTGGACGCCGCGCGCATAGCCATCTCCGCGCTCGTCTTCTCGCGAGCCTGTCGAGATCCGCCGAGAGAAGCCTGACCTATCTCGGGACGCTACCCGAAGCCACGTCGGCCGAAGCCTGTCACCGGGCCGAGCGTGAGTTGAGGAACCTCGCGAGCTACGAGACGACGGGGCCATGCGAGGTGGTGGTGGTCTGCGTGGAAGATCCACGCGACGCGATCATCCGGTACGCCGCCGACTCCGACCTGGTGGTGATGGGGATGCAGCGGCGCAACCGAAGAGGGCGGCATCTACTCGGCGAGTTGCCCCTCGCGATCGCGGGTGAGACCGATGTCCCGCTGGTGCTGATCGGCCGCCGCCCGACCCGCTCGGCGACCTTTGCCTCCGTCTCTCACCGCTGAGTGCGTGAAGCGGCCGACCCGCTGACGCGCGGCACGTATGCGGCTGGCGGATCGAGGGAGTTGCCGCCTCCTCCCACCATTACGGATATTTCGGTTGGAAAGCCCTCAATACCCGGACACAACCCGGGGAGAAGAGGACGGCTGGTCATACATCGGGAGAAGACTGGATGAGCCAGTCGGAGCGGGGCGGACGTGTCGACTGTCCTTCCTGTGGCAGCGATGTGGCCGCGACCCACCGATACTGCCCACAATGCGCCACCCCGCTCGCAGGGGCGGGTGGGTTGTTCTGCGAGGCCTGCCGGTCGGCGAACCCCGCAAACGCGCACTTCTGCTATCACTGCGGCGCCATGCTGGGCGCCCTGGCAGACGCGGATCGCCGCATCATCACGGTGCTGTTCGCGGATCTGACCGGTTTCACACCTCTGACCGAGCAACTCGACGCCGAGCACGTCCGCCAACTCATCGTCGGCTGCCTCAACCCGTTGTGCGACAGCGTCACGCGCTGGGGCGGGCACGTCGACAAGTTCATCGGCGACTGCGTGATGGCTCTCTTCGGTGCGCCGGTCGCGTACGAGAACGAGGAAGAGCGCGCGATTCGGGCCGCGCTCGACATGCATGAAGCGCTCGAGCGTTGGTCCGAGTGCGGGGGGATGGGTAGCTCGTCGGCCTATCCCAAGTTCGGACTGAAGGTGGGAATCAGCACGGGACCCGTGGTGACGGGCGCGTTCGCCGGCGGCGGGGCGCACAACTACACGGCGATAGGGGATGCCGTGAACGTCGCGGCCCGTCTCCAGGGCCTCTGCGAGCCGGGCCAGATTCTGGTCGGGCCCAAGACCTACGAGCTCACGCGGCACATCTTCGAGTACGGAGATGTGCAGACGCTCCAGGTGAAGGGGAAGCGGAAGCCGGTCCAGGCGCGAAGCGTACTGGGCCTTCGCGCCCGCCGCGCCCCTCAGCGTGGCGTGGGAGGGCGGTTGACGCCTCTCGTGGGGCGGGAGCGGGAGATGTCGAGCCTTGAGTCAGCCTGGGTGGCTACCGAGGGTGAAGGAGGTCGGCACCGTCTGATCATCGGGGCTCCTGGAATCGGCAAATCGCGACTCGTGCACGAGTTCCTCTCGACTCGTGGTCTCGCGGATGAAGAAGTGGCGATCGGGCGCTGCTACCCTTACGCAAGCAGCACGCCCTGGGAACCTTTGGCCGAGTTGCTCCGCGATCTGTACGATGCGGCGGCTGGACTCGATCCTACCGAGGCGACGGCGGCGGTCGTCGAGCGCGCCTCGGGGAGCTGGTCGCCCGAAGCGGCTTCGGCCCTCGGCGTGGCTCTGGGCGCCCCCGTCACCGACTCGCACCCCCTTGCTGGCTACGAGCCGAAGGAGCGCCAGGAGCGGGTCGCGGAGGTGGTCGCCCGCGCGCTACGCGAGGGCGCGGGGAGGGCTCGGGTTCTCGTGCTCGAGGATCTGCAATGGGCGGACCACGCGACCCTCGAGTTTCTGGCATCGCTCCCGAGCCTCGAGCTGGATGAGTCGTTCTTGTTCCTCCTGACGGCTCGCTCACCACTGCCGGGCGAGGAGTACCTGGAGACGCTTCTACGCGGTCTCGAGCACTACGTCGAGCTCACCCCGCTCTCTCACACCGACTCCGGTACGCTGATCGAGGCGGCGCTCGGAGAGCACCGCCTCCCGCGAGAGTTCGTGGACTTGATCGTCGAGCGGACGGAAGGCAATCCGCTCTTTGTCGAAGAGATGCTGAAGACGCTCGTCGGGCTCGACGTGATCCAACGGGACGACGGGTATTGGAGGGCGACTGCGGATCTACGCGACGTACATGTCCCGGACAATGTAGAGAGCTTGCTCAGCACGCGACTCGACGGTCTGGAACCCGATACGAAGCGCGTCGTCCAGTGCGCGGCGATCGTCGGTCGGCGCTTCTGGTCGGGCGTTCTGGCGGATGCGCTCGTGGGCCGCCAGGTGGACTCAGAGCTCGACGAATTGGTAGCGAGCGACATGTTCCGGCCGCTCTCGGAGTCGAGCATCCTGGGTGACCGCGAGTACATGTTCGAGAACCGGCTCTTGCAGGAAGTCGCGTATCGGGGTCTCCTGCGTGGGCTCCGGGCCCAACTGCACGGCGTCGCGGCCCGCTGGCTGGAAGAGCGATTGGAGGCTCGGTCGGCGGACTCGGACGACCTGATCGCCTTCCACCACGAGCGGTCGACCGAGCCCGGGCGCGCGGTTCCGTTCCTCGAGCGGAGAGCCGAGCGCGCTCGTGGGCGAGGCGCGTTGTCGGACGCCCTCGACCTCGCACGGCGAGCGCTGAGACTCTCGCCACCCGAGACTACACCGGCCAGCCTCCTATACCTGGCTGAGGAGATCGCTGGGGAGAGTGGAGAGGCGGAGTTCCGGCTCCAGGTGATCGAGCGGTTGGAGTCGACGGCGGGAGCGGACGATCCCGAAGTCAGAGCCGAGGCCCGCTCTCGACGAGCGCGATACCTGCTCTCCGTGGGTGATCTGGCCGTGGCGAAGGAGGCCGGGGAGGACGCTCTGGGTCTGTTCCGGGAGCTGGGGAACCGGTCTCGCCAGGGGCATGTGCATTCGCTACTCGGCCGGATCGCCCACCTGTGGGGCGACTACCCGGTTGCCCGCAATCACTACAAGGCGTCCCTCGCGCTCCAGCGTGAATCGGGCGACCGCCGGGGCGAGGCCGAGATTCTGGACCGGCTGGGGCTCGTCGAGGTGGATATCGATGACTTCTGTCGGAGTCTGGCGTTCTTCGATCAAGCCATGGAGCTCGCAGTGGAGCTGGGCGACCGAACGCTCGAGGTGAAGGTCCTATCTCACCGAGCGACTGCCCTCCGGTGGCTGGGCAGCTACGAGCAGGCGGAGGAGACGGCCCGCCTTGCACTCGACCGGGCGCTTGGCTCCGGATCGCGGCGCCTACGCTCCACCGCGCAGATGACGCTTGGGTTCGTCTTGTCGGGTGCCGGCCGTGAAGACGAGGCCAGGCAATCTCTGTCCGATGCCCTCGAGCTGGCGAGCCAGATCGAGCGTCCGGCGCTCGAGGCGCGCGTGTGGTTGGAGCTGGCCGGCCTCGCACGGGGCGAGGAAGCCTCTCGTTGCGCTCAGCAAGCCCGGGACCTTGCCGCAAAGACCGGCCTCGTCCACGTGGACATTCTGGGGTTGACCCGCCAGGCCGATCTGGCGCTCGTAGACGGCGACCTGACCGCCGCCGAGAATACCTCTGCCGAGGCCGTGGACAAGCTTCGGGCGCATGGAAGCGTACAGGGGCAGGAGGAGCTCGTTCTGTTCGTTCGTGGGAAGGTCCTCGAGGCGCTCGAGCGGATCGACGAAGCCGTCGCCTTCATGCAGGAGGCCCGCGAGCTCGTCGAGGGCAAGGCGGGGTGGATCAAGGACCTCGAGCTTCGTGCCTCCTTCCTCGAAAAAGTGCGTCCCAACCCGGAGATCCTGAGCGTCGATAGCCCGGAAGCGCTGGCCTCGGAGACCGTGGCCTCGGAGACCGTGGCCTCGGAGACCGCGGAGAAGGTGACGTGAGCGCCGAGGTCGTGTGGCTCCTCGTGGGCTTGTTTGCGGCCCACTATCTCGGGGATTTCACGCCCCTGTTAACGGAGCGGATGCTAGCTGCCAAGCGTGAGGGACGGCCGGTGGGGCCGGTCGCCCTACACGGCACCATCCACGGCGCGCTGGCAGCCGGCGCGATCGGGATCACCGCAGCGCCACCCCTGGGCGTGCTAGGCCTCGGGGCCGCGATCGTGCTCGTCTCGCACTTCGCCATCGATCTCGGGCGGGCCCAGTTCTCGGCCCGCTACGCGGCGCTACGCGACTCCGGCCACAGGGCGTTTTGGGGCGCGCTGGGCTTCGACCAGCTCCTCCATGGACTGGTTCTGATCGCCGTCGCCGCGGTGGTCTTATGAAGGTCTCGAAGCGCGACGATCTATCGGACCGGCTGATCCCGCGTCCCGAAGAGGAGCCCACGCTCGAGCTTGAGGACGGAGGCCGCGTGGCCGTGGTCGGCGGCGGGCCGGCCGGCAGCTTCTTCTCCTACTTCCTCCTCAAGCTGGCCGAGACCATCGATCTGGACGTGACCGTGGACATCTACGAGCCGCGTCACTTCGTCCATTGTGGTCCGGCCGGGTGCAACCACTGTGGAGGAATCGTATCCGAGTCGCTGGTCCAGATCCTGGCTGCGGAAGGTATCAACCTCCCGCCCAGCGTCATCCAGAGGGGCATCGCGTCCTACGTCGTTCATATGGATGTCGGCAGCGTCCGGATCGAGAGCCCCCGCCGCGAGCAGCGGATCGCTGCGGTGTACCGAGGGAACGGACCGCGCGACGCGATCGACATGCCGTGGGAGAGCTTCGACGGGCACCTGCAGGGACTGGCCGCCGCGCGGGGAGCTCGGATCGTGCGGAAGCTCGTGAGCGGCATTCGCCGGGTCGGCGGTCTCCCCATGCTGGATCACCCCGACGGTCGGTCGGGCCCGTACGACCTCGTCGCCCTCGCCACGGGGGTGAACAGCAATCTCTTCCAACTCCTCGACGGGCTGGACGGCGTGGACTTCGGCTCGCGACCGCTGCAGACGACGCGCACCTACATTTGCGAATTCCACACCGACCACGAGACCATCCAGCGGGTGCTCGGAAGCTCGATGCACGTCTTCCTGCTCAGCCTGCCCCGGCTGGAGTTTGCGGCCCTGATCCCCAAAGGGGATTACATCACACTCGTTTTGCTGGGGGAAGAGATCGATGCCGAGCTGGTGGCGAGGTTTCTTGCGGCGCCGGAAGTGGTGCGTTGTCTGCCCCCCGGTATAGAGCCACGCGTGTGCAACTGCTCTCCGCTCATCAACATGCGCGGGCCATCCCGTCCGTTCGCGGACCGGATGGTACTCGTCGGCGATTGCGGGATGACGCGGCTGTTCAAAGACGGGATCGGCGCAGCCTACCGGACGGCCAAGGCTGCAGCCGAGACGGTGGTCTTTCACGGGATCGCGCTCGACGACTTCCAGAAACACTACTGGCCGGCCTGCCGCACGATCGACGCCGACAACAAGATCGGGAAGCTCATCTTCTCGACGACAGATCTCCTCAAGGCGGTGCGGCTGTCGCGGCGTGCCATCCTCCGCATGACCCGAAGAGAGCAGGAGCGAGACGGCGCACGCCGCATGAGCCAGGTGTTGTGGAATCTGTTCACCGGGAGCGCACCGTACCGCGAGGTCTTCAAGAACACTCTCCACCCGGCGTTTCTCGCGGGGCTAGCGTGGAACGTGGTCACAGCGCTCCCCCCGGGTGGCACCGGTGCGCTCGGCCGCCGCCAGGTCGGAAACGGCGCGGGCCGGAACGGAACCGCCCAAGCTCGCCCGCCCGATCCCGCCGTGGTCGATCCCACTGTGGACGAGCGCGCTGTGGACGAACGCGCTGTGAATCGGTAAGGAGCACGGAATCCCATGCGCAAAGAGGGGCTCGGAAAGACGTACGCGGACGGCGATGCAATCATCACGCAGGGCGAGATGGGCGACTGTATGTTCGTCGTGCAGGCCGGGGAAGTCGAAGTGCTACAGGAGACCGATGGTGCCCCGCAGCGTCTCGCCATCCTCGGACCGGGCAGCTTCTTCGGCGAGATGGCCATCTTCGAACGAGTGACCCGATCGGCCACGGTACGCGCCAGGGGAGAGGTCCGGGTTCTGACAGTCGACAAGCGCACGCTGTTGCGGAGGATCAAGAAGGATCCGCTCCTGGCGTTCAACATCCTGCGGACGATGTCGGGTAGGATCCGCGAGCTGAACGCCGAGTTACTTCGCACCGGCGTGCAGACCGCCGGCGCTGGGCGGGCGAAGGGCGAATAGGGATGGAGACGAGCGGCCCGATCTTTCGGCCCGAGCAGAAGACAAAACCGGCTCCGTGCATGACAGCGTGTCCGAACTGCGGAGACATCCGTGGTTGGATCGGGACCATCGCTCAACGGGGCAAGACCGGGCTCGGTCGGGAAGATGCCTACCGGCAGGCCTGGCAAATGATCACGGATGTAAACCCGTTCCCGAGCGTACTGGGCCGGGTGTGTCCCCACCCGTGTGAGACACACTGCAACCGCGAGGAGAACGACGGGGCTGTGGCCATCAACGCCCTGGAGCGCTTCCTGGGTGATCGGGCCATCGAAGAGGGCTGGTCGCTCGCGCAGCTCGAGGCCGATTCCAAGCCCGAGTCGCTGGGTGTGATCGGCGCCGGCCCGTCCGGGCTATCGTTCGCGTACCAGATGGCCCGCCGGGGATATCGCGTCACGGTGTACGAGCGTCTCCCGAAGGCCGGTGGGATGCTCCGCTACGGGATCCCCAATTACAGGCTGCCCGAGGCAGTATTGGACGCCGAGATCCAACGGATTCTGGATCTCGGCGTCGAGCTGAAGCTCGACACGGCCGTGGGCCGGGACCTCACGCTGGAGAAGCTACAGGCCGACCACGAGCTGCTGTACGTGGGAATCGGTGCGCACAAGGGCCGGGCGCTCGGCGTCTCCGGCGAGTCCGGCCCGGGCGTCTGGAGCGGCATCGAATACCTGGCCCGGATCAATCGCGGAGAAGCGGTGGACCTGGGCCCGCACGTGGTGGTGATCGGTGGCGGTGACGTGGCGATCGATGCCGCGCGCGCAGCGCGTCGCTTCGGCAGCGCGGTCACGATCGTGTACCGGCGGACGCGCGACGAGATGCCGGCGATCGAGAGCGAGATCGATGCCGCGTTGGAGGAGGGGATCGGCATCGACTTTCTTCTGGCGCCGGTCCGGGTCCAGCGCGAGAACGGAAGTGTCCGCGGGCTCCTGGTTCAACAAATGGAGCTGGGCGAGCCCGACGAATCGGGGCGACGCCGGCCAATCCCCGTGAACGGGTCCGAGTACCCCGTCCCGGCCGACGCGGTGATCGCCGCGGTATCACAGGAGCCGGATTGGGAGGGGATTTTCGACACGCTGATCTCCTCTCGCTGGATCGAAGTGGACGACTCTGGCGAGGTGGTCGATGGCCTGTGGGCGGGCGGGGACGTCCGGGGGTTGGGGATCGCGGGCATGGCGATCGTCCAGGGGCGCACTGCGGCCGAGACGATCCATGCCCGGCTTCGCGGGGTGGAACCACCGACGCGCGTCGACGGACCACCGATCCAGGCGGATTCGGTGAAGTTCGACTACTACGAGTCCAAGAAGCCGCTATCTCGCGAGCACCTGGCCGTCAGCGAAGGCCTCGCGGATCCCGATGTCGAGGTGGCCCTCCCGATCACCGAAGACCAGTTCCTCGAGGAGATCTCTCGCTGCTACTCCTGCGGTCATTGCTTCGGATGTCAGCACTGCTGGATGTTCTGCTCGGCGCAGTGTTTCACGCACGTGGAGGAGGCGAGCCCCGGGGCCTACTTCTCGCTCGCGCTGGACGAGTGTGAGGAGTGCGGCAAGTGCGTGGAGTTGTGTCCGTGCGGATACCTGGAGTTGGCATAGCTTGCCTCGAGACGCACGGGCCGAGCCGAGTGGGGTGACCTCGATGCGAGAGGTGGCGCGCCGGATCGCGATCGACGCTCCCGCCGAGCGGGTGTGGTCGTTGCTGGCGGATCTCGAGAGCGTCGCCGTGTGGGCACCCAACATCGTGGATTGCCGTTTGCTCTCGTCGACCCGCCGGGGGGTGGGGGCGACTCGCCGCGTGCGGCACGTCACGGGGATCGTGCTGGACGAGACCATCGTGACCTGGGACGAAGCCCGGGGCTATGCGTACGAGATCCGGGGCCCCCTGGGACCGCTGTACCGGGTCCAAGAAAGCTGGACCTTGGATCCGGCGCCCTCGAGTTGCATTGCCTCCGCGCACATCACCTACGACGTGCGACTCGGTCCCGTGGGCGCGGTCCTGGACCGGGTTCTCATCCGGCTGTTGCTGCAACGTCAGATGTGCCTCGGCCTGACGGGTCTCAAACGGGCCGCCGAATCATCCGCCCCGGTGGAAGGGGACATCTTGCTGGAGCCGGCCTACTGAGGGCTCGTGGTGTCGGTCAGGCGTCGTCTTCGGTCATCGCCCGGTGCAGGGCGGCCGCGTCGTCCGGGGGGCGGGTCAGCAGCGACACCACCACCGTCGCCAACAGGGCGAGCGCGAACGCTGGAACCAGCTCGTATATGCGCGACTTGAGGGCCGGTACGAGGTACCAGATGACGGTGGCCGTGGTCCCTGTCAGGATCCCGGCGATCATGCCCGCTCTCGTCGCGCGCGGCCAGAAGAGGGCGAGGATTGAGGTGGGGCCGAGCGAGGCGCCGAGCCCCGCCCAGGCGAACAACACCAGCCAGAACACCACCTGCTCG
The DNA here is from genome assembly GCA_039588215.1 of Gemmatimonadota bacterium. Classification (GTDB taxonomy): domain Bacteria; phylum Gemmatimonadota; class Gemmatimonadetes; order Palauibacterales; family Palauibacteraceae; genus JBDHAC01. Next base: position 25,874 of record JBDHAD010000050.1, on the reverse strand, counting down.
GCGACCATCCCGAATCCCACCGCGAGGATGACGAGCACCACGACCACGGCCCGGCTGAGGGAGACCAGCCTCCGCTGAGACAGGGTTTCGCCGCGGTGCCGCACTTTCTCGTACACGTCCCGCACCACGGCCGAGGCCGCCACCAGCAGCTGCGAGTCGGCCGTGGACATGATCGCGGCGAAGATCGAGGCGACCACGATCCCGAACAGCACCGGCGGCAGGTGTTGCTGGGCGAGGAGGGGGTAGAGGTTCTCGGTGTCCCCCGCAGGGAGGAGACCAGCCTCGGGAAAGTAAACGCGGCCCACCAGGCCGATGAACACGGCCCCAGCGCTCATGACGACGTTCCACACCGTTCCCACGAGGGCTGAGTAGCGGAGTTGAGCCGGGTCATCGATCGACATGTAGCGGGCGAGTATGTGAGGGTTACCCGGTGACCCCAGACCGATCCCCACAAACCCGATTGCGGCACCTATCGAGAGCGCGAACGGATCCACCAGCGAGGGATCGAGCGTAGAGAGCTGCTCCAGCACCACCGACAGACCACCCCGGTCGGCGATGGCGATCACCGGTAGCAGCACCAGCGCGAAGATCATGAAGAGGGCCTGGATCATGTCGGTGAGGCTCACCGCGAGGAAGCCGCCGAGCATCGTGTAGACGAGGACGATCGCGGCGGTAAGGAGCACCCCCGTCGTGGGCGTGAGACCGAACCCGGCGGCGAACGCCTTACCGCCTCCTACGAATTGAGCCGCTACGTAACCCACCATGAACAGGAGGATCACGATCACGAGCACCACTCGGAGCGTGCCGCGCTCGTCTCCGAAGCGGGTCGCGAAGAAGTCAGGCAGGGTGATACAGTCGTGGCGGGCGCTGAAACGACGAAGACGCGGGGCGTAGTAGAGGAACAGGAATAGCTCGACGACCGTATAGCCCACGGTCGCCCACAGGGCCGAGGGGCCGATCGCGTACGCCATCCCCGTGACGCCGAGCAACAGCCAGGCGCTGCGCCCCGATACCACCGCCGACAGCGCCACCACGAACCGGTTCATGCGGCGGCCGCCGATGAAGTACTCCGACACGCCGGCGGACGAGAAGCGGGTGGCGTAGATGCCGATCCCGATGACCAGCACGAGGTACGCGATGAACGCGCCGACGGCCCACGGGTTCGCGCTGACAGCGATCTGGAGGCCGCCGTCGGAGACGACGCCCTCCTGAGCGCCATTGACGAAAGACATTACAGAAGTTGCAGTTATCGAGCCTGGTGTCATGTTAATTATCGGTGGCCCGCGTCCAGGACTGACTCGACTCTACACCCCGACGGTCGTATCAGGCCGCGACTCTTTCGGCAACTACCTAGGCGGGCGAGATCTCGGCAGAGAGGGCCGAGAGCTAGTGCCACGACTCTCCCCGCCCGCCGTTGTCCGGGCTAGTTTTCAACATGGCCGAGGCCCGTACGCCTGGTCCGCTGACGACAGGCCAACCCTCGGCAAGGGCGAGGTTCCATGTTACGCGAACGGCTCATCCTCCTGACCTTCCTCGGTACGGTCGCAGCCGCCTGCGGACCGACCTCCTCAACTCGCGCGGAGGGACGTGCGCTCAGGCAGGAAGACGGGTCGCCCGCGTCCCTTCAGGCGAGAGCGTCACCTCAGGCGAGAGCGGATACGATGACCCAGGAGCTGCCGGCGCCCCGTCTCACGGGGCAGGTATCTCTCGAAGAAGTGCTGGCGCGCCGACGGTCGGTCAGGTCGTTCGAGGCGACGGCCCTGACCGAAGCGGAGATCGCCCAACTCTCATGGGCGGCGCAGGGGAGCACTACCGCCGAGGGCCTCCGCACGGCGCCATCCGCGGGCGCGCTCTATCCGCTGGAGCTTTACGTGGCGCTTCCGGCTGGACTGTATCGGTACGACTCTGATGACCACCGTCTTAAGACGCAGTCCGAGAAAGATCTACGCGAGGAGCTGCAGCGGGCCGCGCTCGGTCAGGATGCGATCGGCGACGCGCCGGCGGTGTTCGTGATCACAGGCGTCTATGAGCGAACGGCCATCAAGTATGGGGAGCGTCGCACCCCCCGGTACGTCCAGATGGAGGCCGGTCACGCCGCGCAGAACCTCCTCCTACAGGCCGTGGCGCTCGGTCTGGGGGCCGTGCCGATCGGGGCGTTCTACGATGACAGCGTTCGCGATGTGCTCGCGCTCGACGTGGCCGAAACGCCCTTGTATCTGATTCCCGTGGGCCACGCGCGACGTTGATCGCGTACGACCGGGCGCTACCAGCCGTCGAAAAGCCCTCCATCGAACCAGTCCCACAGCACGTACACGAGGAGCTCCGTGCTCCGCGACTCCGTGTGGTTGAGCGGGACGCGTACGCCCAGGTTCAGCATCACGTGCTGGCGGGTGTTCAGCGTCACCTGCAGCTGTGGGATCAGGTCCCAGGCCACCTCGTTTTCGTCCTCGAACTCGACGACCCCGACCAGCTCGATCATCGGAGACCATGCGCGTCCGAACTCGCCCTGCGTCCACGTACGCCCGAGCACCGCGCGCCAGAACAGCTCGTTCGACGCGTTATCCGTGTCCACGGGGAACTCCGCGCCCCCCTGAGCGTGGAGGAACGCGTCCGGGCCCAACAGCTGGCCAAAGGAGAAGAAGGGCTCGAGGACGACCGTGCCTTTGCCGAACCCGTCGTCCTCGTCCCCGGTCGGGAGCTTGACCTCTCCACCGAGGCTGAAGATCGAGCCCGACTCCAGCCGATGGTAAAGCGCCGTCTTCCACCCGAGCGCGATGTCCCCCAGCCCGGCCCGCCAGTCGGAAGACGAGCCATCGAGAACCTCGGTATCGGCGGTGTTCTGGAACCCGAACGGCACCACCACCTCGATCTGGTGGCGAGCGCCGATGCGGCGTTCGTACACGAGCTTGTTTCCGACCGCGCCGGGTGTCTCGAGGCTGACATCGGTGCTCCACACCAGCTCGTCCTCGGGGTACGCCTTCTCGGTGACGAACGGCCGGGGGAGGTTCAGCTCGCCCCGTGGCCAGCTGTCGTCCTCGCAGAAGGTCCGCATGTGGTCCATGATCGCCTGGAGCTGATCGTCATCGAACGCCTCTCCAAACCCGGGCATGCTCTCATCGAAGCCTCGCGCCGGACCCCCGTCGTGCGCGACCGCGATCCAATCGGCGTCCGGCTCTCGCGAGGCGAAGCTGCAATCCGAGAAGTCCGGCACCGGGGCCGGCAGCTGAAGGCCTGGGGTCCCCGCGCCGTCAAGGCCGTGGCAACTGGCGCACACGGCGTATAGGGCGGCGCCATCGGGCGCTTCCTGCGGTTGTGTGAGCGTGTCGGCGTCGAGCGTGGCGTGTTCCCACCAGCCGAGCGGTCGCTCGTCGAGCGGGATGTCGGAGGGCCGTACAGCGCCGGCTGCCGCCATCGCCACGGCGAAAGTGAGGAGCGTGATTCCCGCGGTCATATAGGTAACTCTCCGATCTCTCGGCGTTCGTCGTGAGAACAGATTGGGTGCGGACACGACGCTTGTAAACCACCCGCGCGGCTGGGTCGTAGCAAAGGAGGTTGGTCGCCGGATTCTCCTGATCTTGCGCTACCGGGAGCGCGGGATGAATCTGGAGGAAGCCTACAAGTTCTGTTGCGATTCGAGGTGGGCCATGTCTTACCGATTGATCGGCGCCGGTGTCCTGGTTTGCGCTACCGCTTTGTCCTGCGCGACCGCTCCTCCGCCTCTCCAACTCGACATGAGGGAGCACTTCAGTCGCGCCCGAGGCGTCCACACGGCGGTGGCTCACGGCGATCTGTCTCTCGCGCGGGAATCCGGACGCCTTCTGGCGGAGGGGGAGGCCGCTCCGGGGCTCCCGGATGGATCCGAGCTTCATGTCGCAGCGATGCGGACCGCGGCGCGGTCCGTCGCGCGCGCACCCACCCTGGCGGAAGCGGCGGCTGGCGCGGCCCAGGTCGCGCAGGCATGTGCAGGCTGTCACCGGAGCTACTCCGCCGGTCCCAAGATCGAGATCGCCTTCCAGCCGTCCGCGGGCGAGTCGATGGGGGCGCACATGGCCCGACACCGGTGGGCGCTCGATCGGCTGTGGGAGGGAATTGCCGGCCCGTCTGACGCGTCGTGGGCCGCAGGTCTCCGGGTCCTCGAGGAGCAGCCGCTCGACGCCGGAGACCTCGCCGATCGAGGCGGAAACGCCGCGATCGCGCTCGGGCGACGCCTGCACGAGTTGGGTACCGGAGGCAGGCTCACCGATAACACCCAGGAGCGGGCGCGGTTGTTCACCGACGTTCTCCAGACGTGCGTGGAGTGTCACCGGGTGGCCGGAGACGCGCCCTAGCTGTCCCTCCCCCTCCCTCTCAGGCGTTGTCCCTGGGGCGGGATCTTTTCTTGTCGAATCCGCGTTTGCGGGTCAACGAGGGGTGTCGCGTAGAACAGTGACGTGATGTCGCGTCGACACGTCGGTACCCTGGTCGCTGGCTTGGATCATTCACCGTGTGAACGGGAGGAGTAGTAGGGATGCAACGATTCGCTACTGCACTTTTGGTGATCGCACTGTTTGCTGTCGCTGCGGAGACGCTTCAGGCTCAGGACAGGGGCTTCGGCATCGCCGGAAATGCCGGGGCCTTCATCCCGGGCGGCGTTGACTTCGAAGAGCTGGATTCCGGCTTTGGCGCCGAAGGCGTACTGAGTTGGGGTTGGGCCAGCGGGTTCGAGGTCGGCGCCGCATTTGGCTGGAGTACCCACGACGCAGAGGACGAGGAGGTCGACTTGACTCGGCTCTTCGGTGAGGTCGGGTGGCGGTTCAACTCGCAGCCCGTCAACTCCGTGGTCTTCATGCCGTTCGTGAAAGCACGAGGCGGGTACGCCCGCGCCAACGTCGACTCGGATTCAGACGGCCTCGACTTCGACGGATACGGGTTGGGTGGCGCAGCCGGACTCGAGGTATGGCTGTCGAGTGGATTCGGCCTGACCGGTCAGGCTTCGCTCGACTTCCTCTCGTTGGAGGGGGACGAGAATGATGCCGATGCCGAGCGGTCGACAGGGACGTTGGTCGGGATCACGGGCGGAGTAAAGATCCGCCTGAACTAGGTGCCGGTGTCTGGGGCCCTCGGTCGTTTCTGTACCAGAGGGTCGACAGATGGGCATGAACAGATTGGTGGGAACAGCAAAGGGCGGCCGTTTGGCCGCCCTTCGTCGTAGCTGGGCCCACGCGGTCGACGGCTCAGTTGTCGCCGCCGGCCTCGCCCTCATCGTCGCTCGCACCCGCGCGCGGTCCGAGCGTATAGATCGCGTCCTTGTGCACGGGGCATGCCTCCCCCAGGGCGTTGGCGGGCGAGCCCGCCGCCTGAACGGCCTGGCCGACGCGCTGGTTCGAGTCGTTCCAGGCATCCATAAAGGTGTTGATGTCATCCGCGACCCAGTAAAAGCCGACGTTCCACTCGTCCGCCCAGGTGTGCGCGAACGTACCGGCGCCGCGCAACTGACCCTCAGCAATGAGCGCCTCTTGAACGGGAAGCGAGAACTCGGAGTACTGGCTGAACACGTCGCCGATTCGGTCGTAGTCGCACTGATACATCGAGATCACGAGCGCGGGACTGCCGGTGTCCGGGACGCCCTCGCTGTCCGCTGTCGGCCCGAACTGATAGAAGTTGTCGCGGTGCTGTGGGCAAGCCTCGGCAAACGCGTTCGCGTCCGGGTGCCGCTCGGTGAAGCGGTTGTTCGCCGCGTCGTTTCCGGCGACCGCCGCGTCCATGCTCTCGGCGACGACGTAGATGCCGACGTTCCACTCGTCCGCCCACTGGTGTACGTACGAGCCGGCGTCCTGGATCATCCCCTCTTCGACGAGCTCCTCCCAGATGGGGACGTTGAGCTCGAGCTCGGAGAGGACGTCACTCAGGCGGTTCCAGTCGCACTGGAAATGAGACAGAATGAGTGTGGGGGGTGGACCCTCCTCCTGGGCGCTCGCCGCTTGGGGCGCGACGAAGGCGAGTAGGAGACACAACAGAATGAGCGGAGCTTTCCTCACGGTTTTCCTCCTGTGGCAGGTGAGCCTGGAGAGCCGGCGGCCCTCCGATATATCCAAGCGACCTAGCGACGCTTGAGACGACGGCCGAACGTAGCTTGCTGTAGCACCCGATCGCCATGGAAGACGGACTTGTGGCTCTTAAATTTGCGGTATTACGATCACACAACTCATGACGAATGAAGGGACTATTCATGGATTGGATCCGTCATAACCGTCCGGTCGCCGACCGTGGCTGGAGATTCCATCGCCCGCCATCAACGGTCGGCCCGCCCGTGGTCGGCCCGTCCGTGGTTGGCTTGTGCGTCGCCTGTCTCATCGCGCTTCCCGTCGCGGGAAGAGCGCAGTCGCCGGGTGCTCGAGCGATAGCTCACGGAGCGTACGCCGAGGCGGAGCCGGGCCGTCCGTTCGAGGCGCCCGCGGCCGAAGCGCTGGGCGCGCGCCGGAGCGCGCTCCTGGACTCCATCGGCGTCGGCGTGGTGATCCTTCCGTCCGCGTCGATGAAGTCCATCGAAGGCGACTACCCGCAGGACTCCGACTTCCGGCAGCACAACGACTTCTTCTATCTGACCGGTCTCGAGACGCCCGATTCGTGGGTGATGCTGAGCGTCGATGCGAACGGGTCGCGCTCGGAAGCGCTGTTCATACCGGAAAGAAATCCGGACCAGGAGCAATGGACGGGTCGCAAGCCGTCCTTTACGGAAGCTGCGGCGATCTCCGGTATCACGAGCGTACGGGCCGCGCCGGAGTTCGCGCCCACGCTCCAGCGCGCGGTCTTCTTCAGGATGTCGCCTCCGGCAGTGTACGCACCGCTCAATCGCCACACACGCGATGACGAGGTCGTACGGCGGCTCGTGTTCGACGCGGCGGTCACGGTCCATGACGTAGAGCCGGTGATGGCGGAGCTTCGGCTGGTCAAGGATGAGCACGAGATCCGCATGCTCAGGCGAGCGATCGACATCACGACCGCTGCCCAGCGCGCCGCCATGCGTGCGGCGAGGCCGGGCATGCACGAATACGAGTTGGAGGCCGTGATCGAATTCAACTTCCGACTTGGCGGAGCCGAGAGGGTCGGATTCCCCAGCATCGTCGGATCGGGCCCGAATTCGGTGGTGCTCCACTATGACAAGAGCCGCAGGATGATCGAGGCAGGCGATCTGGTGGTGATGGACATCGGGGCGGAGTACAGCTACTACACCGCCGACGTGACCCGCACCATCCCGATCTCGGGGCGGTTCACGGAGCGACAGCGGCAGATCTACACGTTGGTCCTCGGGGCGCAGCAGGCGGCGTTGGACGCGATCCGGCCCGGCGTGACCGTGGGTGACCTGACGCGCGCCTCCCGCCTGTGGCTACGCGAGAACTCGGGCGGAGCGTGCGGAGAGCAGACCTGTGACGCGTACTTCATCCACGGCCTGAGCCACTGGCTGGGGATGGACGTGCACGACGTGGGCAGCTACGAGACTCCGCTCAAGGCGGGGATGGTGCTCACAATCGAGCCGGGGATCTATCTGCACGGCGAGAACCTCGGGGTGCGGATCGAGGACGACATCCTTGTGACGGAGACCGGGTACGAGAACCTCTCGGCCGGGGCACCGAGGGATCCTGACGACATCGAGGCACTCATGGCGGACGAAGTCGCGCAATAGCCTCGAGACCCATCTCACGGAGGTGACTTCCGGAGGTGCTCCGTGGTCAGTGGGAAGTGCAGGCCTCTAGGAGGCCTAACAGACCTGCAAAGCGAGACCATGGAGACACTGTTTCAGATAGCCTTGGACGTGCTGATCGTGGCCGGCTTCTGGTGGGCCCGCCCACAGATGACGGAGATGGCTCAGGCATCGCTCTCCAGCTGGGAGCGTCCACAGGTCTGAGCCAAGGCCGGGCGGCGTTAGTGCCAACCCGCCGCAAATCGCTGGTGTGAGCGCGGTGGGGAAAGGCCCCGGGGAGCGCGATGCTCTCCCGGGGCCTTTCGCATGTGCCGCGGTGGAAGACGCAGGCGCGCGGGCAGGGGTCGACCGCGCCTCGAGCATCCGGACGCGCGGACCTAGAACATCCGGAAGCCAGGCGCCCCGAACCGTTCCATGCCCAGGTGCTGGATGATCGGCCACGCGTACGCGGCCACGACCAGCACGATCGCGATCACCACCCATAACCAGAGCTTGTCCAGGACCCGCCCCTTGTCGCCGGGCTCCTCCAAAGGCTCGGCGAACTCGATCGGCTCCTGTGCCCGCTTTCGACCGGCGAACGCAGTTCCGATCATGACTGCGATAAAGCACATCGCGCTCACGTACAGGAAGATGCCGCCCAGCGCCGAGATGCCCGTCCCGGCCGCCCACTCCTGCGCGATCGGACTCCCACCGTACTCGAAGTTGTAGATCCGGCGCGGCATGCCCTGCAGGCCCATGAGGTGGTTCGAAACGGAGAACAAGAGCATCCCGCCAAACCACAGATAGGGCTGGATCCGGGCCAGGAGCGTGAGTTCCAGATCCCGATTCATGAGCTTGGGGATCAGCCAATAGGAGGCGCCCATGAACGTGAGTGCCGTGGCGGTCCCGACCGTCAGGTGGAAGTGACCCTGCACCCACGCCGTGTTGTGGATCATCGCGTTCATGCCGAACGCCGCGTTGATCGCGCCGCCGAATCCGCCGACCGCGAAGATCAGCATGGCGAGCGCGACGCTGGAGAACTGCGGCTCACCCCACGGGAGCTTTTCGAGCCAGTCGAACCAGCCTTTCGCTCCCTTCATCCGTCCGGCCACCTCGAACGAAGCGACGATCGTGAACGCCGTGATCAGGCTGGGGAACAGGATCGCCTGCGTGTTCATCGCGTGGAACAACTTCCAGCCCGCTTGGATCCCGGGATCCAGGAACTGGTGGTGAAGACCGACCGGGGTCGAGAGCACGATGAACAGGACGAACACGACCCGGGCCAACGGATCGCTGAACAGCTTCCCGCCCGCCACGCGCGGCGTGACCGTGTACCAGATCACATACGCCGGGATCAGCCAGAAGTAGACGAGCGGGTGCCCGAACCACCAGAACAGCGTACGGGCGAGCACGGGGTCGATCGTGTCCGTTAGCCCCAACGACCACGGAATCAGCTGGAACAGCGCCTCGGCCGCCACGCCTGGCGTGGCCAGCAGCCACACGATGATGGTGGACAGCATGCCGAGGAGGGGAAGCGGGATCCGCGTCCCCGGGTTCTCCTTCTTCCACGCCGAGTACGTGCGGAGGATCACCAGGCACCACAGCCACGAGCCGACGATGAGCAAGGTGGCGCCGATGTAGAACGCCGGGTGCGCCATGAGGGGCGGGTAGAAGGTGTACAGCACCGTGGCCTTCCCCCACAGGACCGCCCATGCGACCGCCGCGGTGCCGACCAGGGCGACCCAGAAGCCGATCCACGCGACGCGCTTGAGGACGATCTCCCGGCCGAGAGTGCGTTCCGCCACGACGTACCCCAAGCCCATGATGAAGAACGTCGTGAACACGAGTGCCATGAGGACGCCGTGGGCGGTCACGGACAGGTAGTACATGCCGGGGGTGCGCCAGGGCAGATCCAGGTCCGCACGCGAGAGCGCCTGCATGAGCGCCATGGCGGACGCGATGCCGAACGCGGCGATACCGACCCAAAGGTTGGCGAGCGCGAGACGTCGTGAGCCGATCATCCGGCCACCTCCTCACTGACGTCCGAGAGCCCATCTTCGACGTATAGCGTCGCGAACATCACGTGGTGTCCCAGCCCGCAGTACTCGTTGCACACGATCAGGTACTCACCGGCTTCGTCGAATTGGGTCGTGAACTGGCTCACGTAGCCAGGGATCACCATCGAGTTGCCGTTCGTCTTCACGATCTGGAAACCGTGTGTGACGTCGGGGCTCGTGATCCGGAACGTGACGGGGCGGCCCCGTGGCACGTGGATCTCGTTGGGTGCGAACGAGAACATCTGCGCAATCACGTGGACGGTCGCGCTCCCGTCGGCGTTGAGAGTGACCTGCGGTTGCGCGAACCCGGGGGCCGAGCGCACGGCAGCAGGATCGATGGTCTCGACGTGGCTGGGCGGTTGAAGCGACTGCGCCGCGCTCGTGTAGAGGATCGACTTCTCGTATAGATCGACGTTCATGTCCGCCTCACTGGGTCAGGGTGCCGCGAGGCACGAATACGAAGAAGTAGAGGATCAACCAGCCCAGCACGAAGAGCAGGCCATAGATCGTGACGATGGCCAACGTCCCCTTCGGGTGGGTGCCGACGTCGTGCGCGTCAGTGGTCGGCTCGTCCGGCATTTCGTTCCCTCCTGTGTGGAGTTGCTACAGGGCACTCCATGGCGCCCGCGATGTCGCTCAGGCTAAGGGTCGGATTCGCCCGTGTGTTCGGCCTGGCTCAGGACTGCCCGCCGGGCACGAAGGGGCAGAACCTGCCACGGTTGATCGTAAGGTTCAAGACGTGAGGCAGGTTGTCCCGGTACTCGAGGTCCGGTCGGTGGGACCCGGACCGGGTCGGAGGTCGGCGCCCGGATCAGCGGTGGGAGGTCAGCGCCCGGATCAGCGGTGGGAGGTCAGCGCCCGGATCAGGAATCAGAGTCTGCTTTTTCGAAGACTGTGTCGTTGAATCCCCAGGTCGCGCGTGCGCCCCGAACCACGCCTTCCTCCGTGAGATCGAAGACGAAGTTCACGTCCACCAGGTCGAAGACGGTGGCCCGGAAGCGGCGCTCGCTCAGCGGGACCAGTTGCATCGGCGGCGCTTCCTCCGCATGGGCATACAGCGCTCCGTCTCGAAGCTCGATCGTGAGCTGTTGCTCGGCCGCCTGGTAGAGTCCTGCGTATCGGACAAGTGTCGCGGCGTCAGGTTCGAGTGGCGTCTCGTGCGGTGCCGGCTCTCGGGTCTCACCCGACGCATCGGTTGCGGCACCCGTCGCGGCAGCGGGAGTTGAAGGTGCCAGGGTCGAATCGGCGGCGGGGAGCACGTAGCGGCTCAGAATCGCCGTGTTGCGAAGCTCGCCCAACGGATTGTCGAACACCTCGTGGGTGATGACCACGACCAGGTCGAACCCGGGGAAGACGAAGATCTTCTGACCTCCGTGGCCCGACGCGAAGAACGTGTAGGCGGAGCGATCTGCGTACTGGAAGTCGCCGCACCACCACTGGTACCCGTAGTTGGGCGCGCCTTGGTTGATGATGTGCTCACGTGTCGATTCCTCGACCCACTCCTCCGAGACGATCCGCGTTCCGTCCCACTCGCCTCCGCTCAGGTACAGAAGCCCTAGCTTCGCCAGGTCTCGCGGCTGCATGTGCAACCCGCCGTCCGTATCGGTCAGTCCGCCGGGTAGGCGCTCCCACTCGTAGTCCCTGATCCCCAGCGGCGCAAAGAGATGGCGGTCGGCGAACTCGGCCGCCGTCATGCCGGAGGCGTCGTGGACGAGTCGCGAGAGCAGGATGCTCAGCCCGCCGTTGTACACGAATTCCGAGCCGGGCTCCGCGACGACGGGCTTCCAGAGCGTGAACCCGACGGGGTCTTCCCGGTCTCTGGCCTGCACCCAATCGTTGCGGGGGTCATCGTACGGGTACGAGGTCTCATCCCACTCGAGACCCGCGCTCATCGACAGGACATGTCGAAGTACCAGCCGTCGCTTGATGGGGTCGGCCCATATGACATCCTCGTACTCCGGGAGGAGCTCAAGCACGGGTCGGTTCGCGCCGCCCTCACCGAGCGCCGGCAGGAGCCCCTGATCCATCGCGATGCCCACGAGGATGGAGCCCACGCTCTTGGAGACCGAGGCCGTGTACTGGCGCGTCTCCGGGCCGTACCCATTGAAGTACTCCTCGAGCACGAGATCGCCGCTCTTCACGACCAGGATGGCGTGGAGATTCGGGAAGACGCCTGCCGCGGCGTCCTGGCGGAGTCGATCGAGCGGAACGGGATCCAGGCTGACGTCGGCGGGGGAAGCGGTCGACCACACGAAGGATTCGCGATCCACTGCGGGGCCCTCTCGGCTCATCGCCTCCTGATTGCCACAGGCGCCCAGCGTCGAAAGAAGCGCGAATACCGCAAAGAGGCTGCGCGCGGCGGTGACGGCTCTCGGAGTGTGAGCGTCCAGGATCGGCATGATGGCGTACGCTCGCTTTGGGGAAGGGCTACCACCCGGAGCTTGGCGGTTGGCACCGGCATTGGCCAGAGTGAAGCGGGGGCCCCGCCGCAACGCCGTCTCGGACACTTGTAACGAATCATTGCGAACCTGCCACGGCTACCGACCGTCGACCGAGGCATAACAACATGTGGCGCAACCATTTGCGCCGCCGACGCGGGTCCGGTTCCTGGCTTGCTCTTCTCCTGAGCCGACGCTACCCGCCGCTACGTCTCACCGGACCGGAAAACGGCCTTCCTCGGACGCTGGTCCGGTGAAGACTCGACGCACACGCTCGTCGCCAGAGAGATTGCCACCGGCGAGGAGATCGAACTCTTCGTGTGGCAGGACCGACCCCAGTATCCTCAGATGCTGACAGACGACGCGCTCTCTCCCGACGGAAGCCGACTCGCGTTCATCGACCGAGACTTCAACGCCCGTGTGAAGCATCTGCTGGTGCTCCCAACGGCTGGTGGTCAGCCCCTAAAGGTCTGGTCCCGCGGCTGGAGTGAGGCTCACCCCGCCCTCGGGGGTTGCGGCGGGCTTCAATGGAGCCCGGACGGTCGCTTTCTGTTGTTGAACCACGCGAAACGGCAGGTCAAGGGCGAGACACCAGACCCCCGCCCCTGCCAGCTCCTCATGGTCCCGGCAGCCGGCGGCGAGCTCACGGTTCTCGGCGACCTACCGCGCCACCGCAGGTTTCGTCTCCACCCCGACGGCAACCGGATCGCATTCCGGTCGGGCGAGAACCGCGGCGAGATCTGGAGGATGGAAAACCTGCCCGGGATGCAGGTGACGCAACGCTGATGGCGCGCCGCGAGACTCGGATATGTACGCGCTGACTTGCGCGCAGGGCGATGTTATCCCACGGTTCGAGAGGAGGTGTCGCATGATGGCTACTCGAGCCGCGATTGCCGCGGGCCTGCCACGCGTCGTCGAACGCCGCCTGTCGCCGGCGTTTCTCGCGCTGCTCTTAGCGGCCACCGGGACCGCTTGCGGCCCGCCTACCCTCGCCCACACGGATGGAAACCCGCTTGTCCTCGGAGTCGAACCGATCGCGATCGAGGGCGGGTGGATCGGATTCGACGAGTGTAAAAAGGGGATCCACGCGGTGGTCGAGTTGGAGATGCGGAGCGAGCAAGGCGAAGGACGCCCCGCAGATCTCGAGCGGCTTCTACTCACCGTCGGACGCGAGGAGATTGGCTGGCCCACCAGCGTTTCGGTCGGAGGACCCTTCTGCCCCGCGAACGTGCAAAGGCGCCGGGATCCCGCCGACCGAGCGCCTGCGGAGAACGAGGAAGACCTGTACTGGGAGGCCGAAGGCTTGGGCCGGCAGTGCACCTACTCGGTCCGCGCACAGTTTCAGCTCACCGAGATCCCGCCGCCGGGCGAGCTCGTGCAGCTGGTCCACGGGCCTCGGACGATACGGCTCATTCGCCGCGAGAAGCCGTAGGTCAGCCGGAATCGCCAGCGCCTAACGATCCGCAACCGGATCCGTGTCCGAGCCTTCCTCCTGCGAGGCACGCGCCTGGAGCACCAGCTCCCGTCTCTCGGAGTTGTATACGATGAGCGCGATCTCGCGGGGCGCGAGCTCGATGCGGTGATCGAAGCGCAGCTCCGCTGGTGCCGCGTCCGCAGTGCGCACCGTGCCCGTGGCGCCGCCCGCGGGCGCCTGCTCCGTGCCAGAGTCGGAGCGCTCGCTGACAGCGGGGCGCTCGCTGATGAACGATATCTCCAGCCGATGCTCGCCCGGATCGATCGAGATTTCGCGAAACACGTAGATCGGCCGATCCTGGCGCGCGCCGGAGGCCCGCACGAGCCCGCTGTCCGCGAGGGCCCCGTCCACTAGAACGTTCAGCCGGTAGGGCGCCACGCGGCCCTCGCACACCTCCTCGCGCCTCATGTGGGCGGGAAGCTGCTGGAGCTCTTCGGCGCTCAGGCGTCGGCACTCCTCGATCTGCTGCCCCAGGACCCGCCACGAGAGCCGAACGACGGCCCTCGGATCGCGCTCGGCCGCGAACGGAACGTGCGAGAGACCGCGAATCCCGAGTGTGGCGCCGACAGCCAAGACGCCGGCCACCGAATAGCTCACCCAGCCTCTCATCGCGCCGCCTCCAGCTCGGGCTCGCATTCCGCGTCCATGTCGATCTCGGCCTCGGCGGCGGCCGGCGCCAACGCGGCGATCTCCTCACGGAACTCGGCGAGCGCGGCGCGGACCACCCGCCGCTCCCCCGGAGCGGCGTGGACGATGCGGACTCGGCGCCGATCGACGCGTGGCTTCAGCTCGGCCTCGCGATCCTGGTACATCCGTTGCTGGAGCCACTTCGGTCCCTCACGGTTCCAGCAGTCGCGTGGGGGGCAGCTGACCATGATCACACCGCCGGTCCCGGCGCGGACGAGATACTCGATCACAGACGTGTGCAGGTTGCCGGCGCACGGCATCGGGAAGACCCGAGCCTCCTCGAACGAGTCGGTCGAACCGAGGGCCCCGTGCGTGCACCCGATGAGGACGACGTCCCTCGCGCCTGGCTCGATGGTCTCGATGAAGGTCTCCACCTGGACGAGCTGATCACGACCCGTCAGACCCGGAGGACCCACGCCCATGGGCGCGCACGAGCCGGCGCAGATCCCGCAGCTCACGCAAAGCGCCGGATCCACCACCGCCAGTAGGGTCTCTTTCCCGTCGTGCCGCTCCATCATCGTTATGGCTTCGTATGGGCAATCGAGGTAGCACTGCTCGCAGCCCGTGCATAGACGGCCCGAGGCCTTCGATGGCTCGGGAATCTCCTCACGCGCTGGCCGACTCCAGACCGGGGCGAACAGCGCGACCCCGCTGAGCACGAGCCCTGCGATCCACACCGATCCCGCCGGCATCACCCGCGTGACGGGAAGCCAGAAGGCGTAGAAGACGTCGAGCGCTGCGGTACCCGGAAGACGAAACAGATCGGCTGGGGGTTCCATGCCGGGGGGCCACAGCACCGAGAGCGCCGTCAGGAGCCCGATCACGCCCCACAACAGACCCCGAGGCGGTGACAACACAGGGCGTGCGACCCGAGAGACGTGCAGCCAGAGGATGACGAACATCCCGACCGGAAGCAGGATATGCAGGAACAGGTTGAGGAAGAAGAACGCCTCCGGGACATTCCCCTCACCGACGAACGCGCGTCCGATAGGCTCCGAGAAGATCGGGAGCACGTCGAGCCAGCGGGCGCCCTCCATCGCCAACAGCTGCGCCTGAAGATCCCACACCATGACGTAGCCGGTCCACCCCGACACGAACAGCACGAAGATGAGGAACAGCCCCGAGACCCAGGCGAGCGTGCGCGGTCCCCAGCTCCGCCCCTGCGCGAACAGTCGAAACGCGTGCACCACCGCCGCGACCACGGCGGCGTCAGACGCATAGCGGTGCAGGGCCCTGATCCAGCCCCCCAGCCACACCTGGTCCGTGATGCGGCCGACCGATCCATGTGGGTCGCCGATGCGATAGAAGAACAGCAGGTACACGCCCGTGATGAGCAACACGACCAGCAAGGCCACCACGATCACCCCGCTGTGGTAAAGCGGGTTGAAGCGATGCCCGTATAGACGGTTCATCGCGGTGTCGGCCCGTAGCAGGGCGAGGCGGAATGCTCGCCTGAGTTGCTCGGTTCCTGCCCTCACGGCGTTCACGCCGTTGTCTACCTCCGGTCTACCGGTTTCGGGGGTTGCGCCTCAACCCGGCGCGTATTTATCATATTCGCATGATAAAATCAAGATATACGGGGCGGAGGCTCTGAGACCGTGCTGTCGCAGACTGCAGAGTACGCGCTCCGCGCGGTGCTGTACCTGGCCGAGCACCAAGGTGAGCACCCCATCCCCGTAGATGCGATTGCCGAGGATCTCTCGATCCCACGCAACTACCTGTCGAAGATCCTGCACACGCTCGCGAAGCGCGATCTGCTGTCGTCGTCGCGGGGTCGGGGAGGGGGTTTCGAGCTGACCGTGCCGGCCTCGGCGCTGCCGCTGCTCGCGGTGGTCGAGCCGTTCGACGAGCTCGAAGGACGCCAGCAGTGCCTGCTCGGACGGACGCGCTGCAGCGACGCCAGTCCCTGCGCGGCTCACCACCGCTGGAAAGAGATGGTGGACAGGGTGACCGCGTTCTTCCGCGAGACGACCGTCAAGGATCTGATCCAGGACGCCCGGCCGAACGGGCAGGCTCCCCGCCGGACCAATCTGGCCGTGCGTTCTTCCTGAACATGAGTGTCGAGACTGGACCCATCACGACGAAAGGAGAGGCGCGTGACCACCTCCGATGAGGGCGCCCCGACGCCCGAGAGCTCGGTCCCTCTGGGCCAACGTTTCTTCGACAGCCCGTTCCTGTTGTTGATCCTTGGATTTCTCATCATGGCCGGCGTCTACACGCTCTGGGGCCTCTGGGAGATCCTGAGTCTCCCCCAGGCGACCCTTCCCTAAACGGAGGTCAGCATGCATACCGGACTCGAACCCCCGAAGGGCGTCTGGTGGAAGCCGGCCCACAAGAGCGAAAAGGTGTGGGTCGCGATCGCCTTCGCCTGGTGCATGGTGCTGTTCGCCATGATGCCCCTGTGGCACTGGAAGGGCGGTCAGAACCCGTCCGGCATCAGAGCCAAGGTCGATCCGATGGCTTTCCAGGCGCGGACGCAGGAGTTCATCCAGGAGTACCAGGTGGGCACGGACCAGGGGATCGCGATTGTCGAGCCGCCCCCAGGGAGTGACGTGTATCTGCTCGGGCGGATGTGGGCCTGGGAGCCCATCCTTCGGCTCCAGGCGAACACGGAGTACACGCTCCATCTCTCATCCCTGGACCTGAACCACGGCTTCGCGCTCTATCCGCTCAACATCAACTTCCAGGTCGTGCCCGGCTACGACTACGGTCTCAAGATTCTCGCCAAGGAGGCCGGTGAGTTCCGCATCATCTGTAACGAATACTGCGGCGCCGGGCACCACCTCATGCTGGGGCGCTTGATCGTCGTAGATGACGAGGGCATCGCAGAGTCTGAAGCCTCCGAGGTCTCGGGCACCGTGTTCGAGATCGAGCCGGCCGGGCTCGCGGCCGCTGAGGCGGGGGGTGAGCGATGAAAGACTTCCGTACCTGCGCCACGACGGGCCTGAAGGTCCACCGTCAGGCCGATGCGCTCATCAAGGCGAACGCGGTCGTCGCGACCGTCGCGCTCCTGGTGGGTGGGCTGGCCGCCATCCTCGTGCTGCTCACCCGCTGGCAGGCGATCCACCTGCTGGATGCGATCCCGTTCTACCGGTGGCTGACCATCCACGGGATGAACATGCTCATCTTCTTCATCATCTTCTTCGAGATGGCGGTGCTCTACTTTGCCGGCCCCGTCGTTCTCAACAGCCGGGTGCCGGTCCCCAAGCTCGCCTGGGCATCGTTCGGTCTGATGGTGATCGGGACGCTACTCGTGGAATGGATGATGTTTGCGGGGCGCGCCGACGTCCTGTTCACCTCCTACGTCCCGCTGCGGGCCGATTCCTGGTTCTACCTGGGTGTGATCCTGTTCGCGGTCGGGGCTCTGCTCGTCACCTGCATCTTCTTTGCCTCCCTCGTTGTCGCCAAACGCGAGAAGACGTACGAGGGATCCGTTCCCCTGGTGACCTTCGGAGGATTGACGGCGGCGATCATCGCCGTAATCACGCTGGCTCACGGCGCCGCGATCTACATCCCGACCTACCTGTGGTCTCTGGGGATCGGCAACGTGGATCCCGAGGTCTACCGGATGGTGTGGTGGGGGCTGGGTCACTCCTCGCAGCAGATCAACGTGGCCGCGATGGTCGCGTGTTGGTACCTGCTCGGAGCGCTCACGGTCGGTGCCACGGTGATCAACGAGAAGATCAGTCGCACCGCGTTCGTCCTCTACATCCTGTTCATCTCGATGGCCTCGGCCCACCACCTGCTGGTGGATCCCGGCTTCGGGCCCGCGTGGAAGATCGTCAATACCAGCTACTTCATGTACATGGCCGTCCTGGCCAGCATGATCCACGGCTTCACCGTGCCGGCGGGAATCGAAGTCGGGCAGCGCCTCCGCGGGTACACGAAGGGGATGTTCGAGTGGCTGCGAAAGGCTCCCTGGGGTGACCCAGGGTTCAGCTCCCTGGTCTTCTCGGTCATCGTCTTCGGGTTCGTGGGTGGGATCACGGGGGTCACGTTCGGCACCGAGCAGATCAACATCATCGCCCACAACACGCTTCGCATTCCCGGCCACTTCCACGCCACCGTCGTCAGTGGAACGGCCATGGCCTTTATGGGGGTCACCTACTACGTGATCCCGTTGATCTTCAGGAAGCAGATCGCCTTCTGGAGCCTGGCGAAGATCCAGCCGTACCTGTTCGCGGGTGGGATGCTGATCTTCTCCATCGCGATGACGTTCGCGGGCACGTTCGGCGTCCCACGCCGTCACTGGGACATCACGTTCGCGAACGCCCCGTTCGATCTCCAGTTCAGCCCCGCGGTCGATCTCTTGATCGGGGTGACGGCGATCGGTGGCCTGCTGGCCGCGCTGGGCGGCGGGATCTTCATCCTGTGCACCGTGACGTCCGTGTTCTTTGGCAAGCCCATGGAGGAAGGAGCGGCGGTCTGATGGCGATGCATGGCGTACCTCAGGGAATCCTGAACCCGCCTCCACCGCCGAAAGCGGAGGAAGTGGAGGGCAGCAGCAAGCTGGGCATGGCGCCCGGGACGATCATCCTGGTGTTCGTGTTCCTGGTCGCGTTCGCCACGTACTACTTTACGAACTGGAAGCTGCTCTCCTTCCTCTGGCAGGTGGGCTAGACGGGCGATGGGAAGCGGCGAGGGACGAGGAGCGGGTTGAATACCGTCGGGTCGCGTGACGCGAGGATGGCCCTGACGCCGACGCGGGCCGAGCGGGGGTCCGTGGCGGTGCTGGGGCTGCTCCTGGTCATCACGGCCGTGTGGTTCGCGCTGGCGCTCTGGCCGACAGGTGACGCGCCGCCGCAGTGGTTGGCGCGCGCGCGCGAAGTATGCTTCCGGCCGGGGAGCGACGGCCTCCCGGACGCGGGGGGTTGGCTGGCGCTGACCGGGCCACCTCTCTCGCTGCTGGGGGTTCTAGCGTTCGGTTGGTGGGACGACGTCCGTTCCGGGCTGCGCTTGCTGGCGAGCAGATCCGGGGGGCGAGCGCTCCTGTCAGCCGGCGTCCTGTTCATCTTCGGCGGCATCGGCGCGGTGGGGGTCCGCGTCGCCGCGGCTGGGGCGTGGGTCGCGCCCCGACTGCCGCAGGTCGCGGCGCGCCTCGACGGCCAACCCGCGCGGCTCGACATACCCGCCCCGCCGCTCGAGCTGGTAGACCAGCGAGGGGATGTCGTATCCATCGACCGTTTTCGCGGGCGCAGCGTCCTGTTGACGTTCGCCTTCGGGCATTGCGAGACAGTGTGTCCGACCGTCGTGCATGACGTGCGGGAGGCCTCCCGACGTCTGGCGGCGGATGGCATCGAGTCGGTCATGCTGGTTGTCACCCTCGATCCGTGGCGGGACACGCCGTCGCGTCTCGGCCATCTCGCCAACCAATGGAGCCTGGACGAAGATGCGCTCGTCCTCTCCGGTGAGATCGAGACGGTCCAGCGGACGCTGGACGAGTGGAAGGTGAGCCGCTCACGCGATACGCGAACGGGGGAGGTCATCCACACGCGCCTGGTATATCTCCTCGCGCCGGACGGACGCATTGCCTTCGCCACATCAGGAAGCACCGATGAGTTGGTGGAACTCGCCCGGGGCATCTAGCCTGGGGTCGAGCGCCGCCTCGCGCGCCGTGCGTGGTGCGGTCGGTGCGCAGGAGCCAGGTGGGTTGGCCACCCGGGCCCTCGCGCAACGATTCGGGCGGGGGGTCGGGGCCTTCCTGGAGCTGACCAAGCCCCGGATTACGGGTCTGGTCCTGCTCACGACGGGCGTCGGGTTCCACGTCGCGTCACCGGTGGCGCCGGACCTCGTACTCCTTCTTCATGCGCTGATCGGCACGGCGCTCACGGCGGGCGGGACCAATGCCCTGAACCAGTATCTGGAGAGGGGGCCCGACGCGGCCATGCGCCGAACGCGGAATCGTCCCCTCCCTTCTGGAAGGCTGAGCGCGCGGCAAGGACTTGTCTTCGCCAGTTTGATCTCGGCGGCGGGGATTGCCTACCTCGCCAGCTTCGTAAACGCGTTGACGGCAGTCATCGCGGCGGCCACGCTGATCAGCTATGCCGCTGCGTACACGCCGCTCAAGCGGGTGACCCCGCTTTCGACGATGGTCGGCGGCATATCGGGAGCGCTCCCGATCGTGGGTGGATGGACAGCCGCGACGGGTCGTCTCGACCCCGCCGCCTGGGTCCTGTTCGGGATCCTCTTCCTGTGGCAGCTCCCACACTTCCTCGGACTCGGCTGGCTGTGCCGGGACGACTACCGTCGAGGAGGCTTCCAGATCCTGGCCGTGCTTGACCTCACAGGCCGACGAACGGCTCGGCAGAGCCTGTTGTTTCTGCTCCTGCTGTTGCCGGTGAGCGCGATCCCGACCGTCCTCGGTCTCGCCGGTCACGTGTACCTCGTGGCGAGCGTGGGTCTCGGCCTCGCTTTCCTGATGCTCGGCATCCGGTTCGCGAGGC
Organism: Gemmatimonadota bacterium; assembly: GCA_039588215.1. Taxonomy (GTDB): domain Bacteria; phylum Gemmatimonadota; class Gemmatimonadetes; order Palauibacterales; family Palauibacteraceae; genus JBDHAC01. The sequence continues at coordinate 5,115 of JBDHAD010000050.1, read as the reverse complement.
AGCCATCCGCACCGGCGGCCCGGCGGCTCTTCCTCGGGTCCGTGGTCTACCTTCCCCTCCTCTTGCTGCTCATGGTGATCGACAAGCCCTAGAAGGCTCGGCGCCGCAGGGGGGAGGCAGCGAGGCGGGCGGAACGGGAGCGGCCCGACGGGTGACGATGCGCTACCTTTCTCGAAGAACGCGAAGGACAGGAGACATGCATGTTTTCGGACGACTCGGGCCATAGCGTCCCACCGCTCGGTGTCCCGGACGGGCCGGGACACCTTGTCCCGAATAGGTCCTGGGGCCGTCGCATAAGATCCCGAGAATCCCCTTTATTTACGGGGCTGTCTGCTACTTCGCGCGGGACCGCGTCTTGCAGTTCGAACTAGGGGTTACGAGCGTCCGCCACCGCCCCGGACCGCGCGGGGTCTGGAGGTGGTGCGGCAGATCCAACGGTGGGCGAGCGGAGCCCGCCGCCCGATAGGAGCGAACGGCCGTCCATGGTCACGAAATCGAAGACGCGGAAGAAGGCGAAGCCGAGGGTCGAGGTGTCGGCCGAAAAGCCGCGGATTTTGCGTTCCTCCCAGAGCACGGTCGAGGTCGTCTCCGACTCGGGTGAGGGGGCGCAGACCTGCGGCCAGGTCTTCGGGAGCGTGTCCGCCAAGATGGGGAACGGCGTCTGGACGGTGGAGATCATCCCGGCCGAGATCCAACCGCCGCCTCGCCTTCCGGCGGGAGCGAGTGGAAACCGAATTCGCATCGGCTCGAAGCCGGTCACGAACTGGGGTGACCGGACGAACCTCATGGTCGCGTTCAACGAGCAGGTCCTGCTCGCGCGCCACGAGCTCGATGCGCTCGAAGATGACGCCACGGTCCTCCTCGAGAGCATGTGGAAGGAGCACGAGGATCCGGAGATCCAGACTGCGTGGAAGTCGGCCATGAAGGAGCTCTCCTCCGCCAACTACCGGATCATCGAAGTCCCGATGGAGGCGGAATGCCTCAAGGTGGTAGAGGATCCATCCCGCGGGAAGAACATGTTCGCCCTGGGGCTCCTCTGCTGGATCTACGATCTGGACATGGAGCTGGTTCGCGCGCAGATCGCTCACAAGTTTCGCCGCAAGGCGAAGGAGATCTACGAGCGAAACGTCCAGCTGCTGGATCTCGGGGCCACGTGGGCTCGTGAGAATCTGGACTTCCGGATCGAGGTTCCGCGGCACCCGTCCGACGTTCCCATGGTCGTGATGAACGGGAACCAGGCCGTGGCCCTGGGCGCGATCGCGGCCGGGATGGAGCTGGCGGCCATGTACCCGATCACGCCCGCCACGTCGGTGTCGCACCACCTCGGCGAGGTCTTCGAGAGATTCGGGGGCGTGCTGCACCAGGCGGAGGATGAGATCGCGGCAGTCGGTGTGGCGATCGGGGCTTCCTACGCCGGGAAGGTGGCGTTCACGATCACGTCGGGTCCGGGGCTGGCGCTGAAGACCGAGTTCATCGGGCTCGCCGTCATGACCGAGATGCCCCTCGTGGTGGTGGATGTGCAGCGCGGTGGGCCAAGCACGGGTCTCCCGACCAAAGTGGAGCAGTCTGATTTGCTCGCCGCGATCTTCGGACAGCCCGGCGATACGCCACACGTGGTGATCGCACCGGCGACGATCGACGAATGCTTCCACTCCATGGTCACGGCCCGACGCATCGCGGAGGCCTTCCGCACCGTCGTGATCGTGCTGACCGACGCGAATCTGGCCACCGGCGTGCAGCCGTTCCCACGCCCGCAGATGGATCCCAGCTGGCAGGGCACGCCGCCCGACATGACACCTGTGCCGGAGGGGACGCCGCCCTACGACTGGGATCCGCGAACGGGACTTTCCGAGCGCGTCGCGCCCGGCCGCCCAGGGGGCATGCATACCGTTACCGGCCTCGCGCACGACTCCTGGAGCCGGGTGGCCTACGCGTCCGCTATCCACCAGCAGTCGTCGGACATGAGGAGCCGGAAGATGGCCGTGCTCCAGCAAACGCTCGAGCCTCCGATCGTGAACGGAGAGGAGAGCGGCGACCTGCTGATCGTGGGGTGGGGAAGCACGAAGGGTGCGATCGAGGAGGCGGTGGAGCGCGCGAGGGAGGAGAACCGCTCGGTCTCCTCCCTGCACCTCACCTTTCTTTCGCCGCTGCCCCCGGGCCTGAAGCGCATCTTCCGCCGCTTCCGCAAGGTCATGACGGTGGAGGGCAATTACAGCGATCACCCGCAGGCGCCGTTCATCACGCCCGAGAACCGGCGCAGAGGTCAGCTGTGTTGGCTATTGCGGGCGCACACGTTGGTGGATGTGGACTGCTGGACGAGGGTCATCGGGGAGCCCCTGCGGCCCGGAACGATCCATGAGATGATCCGGGCCCAAACCCCCGAGCAACAGGAACCGGAATGAACCCGCGTGCGAATCGACCAGAATACTGCAGACGGCCCTCGGCCCGAGCGCCACGTGGGGCCCGTCTGGAAGGAGGCAACCGGTGAGTTGTTCGCTTCTAAACCTCGCCCACAGTGAGGACCGGAGCTTCGAGCTCTCCGACTACGAGGGGGCCCGGGCTCGGTGGTGCCCGGGATGCGGAGATCATTCCGTCCTGGCGGCCACCCAGCGTCTGCTCACCGAGGAGCAGCTGAAGCCCGAGAACACGGTCTTCGTCTCCGGTATCGGCTGCTCGAGCCGGTTCCCGCATTACATGAAGACGTACGGGTTTCACGGGCTTCACGGTCGGGCGCTGCCGGTGGGCACCGGGATCAAGCTCCACCGGCCCGAGCTGGACGTCTTCGTGGTCATGGGAGACGGCGACTGCGTCTCGATCGGGGCGGCGCACTGGGTGCACGCGATCCGCTACAACGTGAATATGGTCGCCCTGCTTCTCGACAACGAGATTTACGGGCTCACGAAGATGCAGACCTCGCCCACCACGCCGGTGGGGTACTCGACCAACACGCAGCCGCAGGGCACCTACCTGCCGGCGATGAACCCGCTCGAGGCGACGTTGGGGATCACCAACGCGTCGTTCGTCGCGCAAACGGTCGAGTGGTTGGTGCCGCACCTGTACGCGACGCTGAAGGCGGCGTACCACCACAAGGGGTTCTCGTTCGTGCGGGTCCTGCAACGCTGCCCGCACTACACCGAGGATCTGTTCATCAAGTATGTGCAGGATCCGAGTCTGGTGGAGATGCTCGAGCATGAGGATGGGATCAGCGCGCCCGAATTAGATGGTCGGTTGGAGCATCGCCTGCCACACGATCCGCGGGATCTGGATGGTGCACGGCACCTCGCGCAGGCCGGCGACAAAGTGCGCATCGGCCTCTTCTATCGGGACGAGTCGAACCCCCGGTACGAGGAGACCCGTTCGCTACCCGCCTACACCGCCCAAGAAAAGATAGCCCTCCTCGATCAGGAGCTGGATCGTTATGCCGTCTGACGAGCGAGTCGGGCCGGCTCTGGAGGCTGTGGCCGGAGCCCGCGAAACGTTTCGCTCCGCCGTCTCCGTGACGGTGGAGGAGGTGCGAGGTCTCTTGGAGACGCGCAGCGCTGCGGGAGCCGACCGCTCGAGCCGGCTCGAGCGCGAGCTCGGGTCGTTCGCGGCCGGCAGGATCGACCCCGGTCGCCTGGCGGACGTGTTCACTCCCCCGAAGCGCGGTGCTCCGTTCGAGAGGGTCCTGCTCCAGCAGGCGCTCGGGACCCTGAGTTCGATCCATCAAAGGGGGGACGAGACGTTCCTTTTGACGCTCGACTCGGGCGCTCGACCTGTGGTCGAAGTGAGGAAAGCCCTCGGGGAGATCGGGCGTGCGTTCGGTGCCGCCCGCGTCGTCGAGCTCGTACGAGCGAGCGAGTACCGCGCCGGCGAGCACGGCCAGCTCCTCGAGTTCTTCCCGTTCAGCCAATGGAACCGTGCGGAACGGGGTATGGCGCCACCGCTCGTCGTCGAGCTGGACGGGGCCGACCTGCATGTCGGGGGTCTGGCGGACTTCATGGACGGCTCGATCAAGCTGGTACTGGTCGTGCGCGGAGACTCGCCACCCGCCTCTCTCGTCCGGCTCATCACACCGGGCGTGCTCGTCCTCCAGACGTCCGATCCGGAAGGGCTGGCATGTCTGGCTGATTGGCCCGGGCCGGCCGCGGCCGCTCTGGTCCCCGAAACTGCCGCCCGATTCATCCACCAACCGGACCGGGGGACAGGCCCGGCGCGGTTGCAGATCGAGCATCTGCCGGCTGAGCCCCCGCGTGTGGCCCTGGGTGGACTGACGGCCTTCCAACAGAAGGAAGAGCTTCGACAGCTGGCGTTCCTATCGGATCCGGCGCGTCTGGCGGCCCACGCGGCCAACGGGACGGAGGTCACGGCAACGGCCGGGAGCCCGGCAGCGGCACCGACGGCTGCCGACCCGGCCGGCCAGCTCGCGGCGTGGCTGCTGCAGCAGACGGACCTCGAGTCGCTGCCGACCGATTCCGGCTGAGAAGATCCGATGAGTGCGTCCGCGATCCTGACCTCGGTGGCGATCCTCGGGGGTGTCGGCCTCACGTTCGGCGCCCTCATCGCTCTCGTGCACCGCAAGATGTGGGTATGGGTGGATCCCCGGATCGACACGGTCGCGGGACTGCTGCCTGGCACCAACTGCGGCGCGTGCGGGCTCGCCGGGTGCCAGGCGTTCGCAGAGGCGGCGGTGGATGGCGTGATAACTCCGGCCACCTGCACCGTGATGGGGCCGGCCGAGATCGAGGTGGTCGCCGGTTATCTGGGAGTGGAAGCGGGCGAGTCGAACAAGGTCGTCGCCAGACTGCTGTGCGCCGGCGGCTCGAACGTGTCGACCCAAAAGGCGGACTACCACGGCATCGAGAGCTGCGGCGCGGCGGTCGCGGTGGGTGGTGGCGGGAAGGGTTGCGCGTGGGGGTGCGTCGGCCTGGCCGACTGCGCGGTCGCTTGCACCTTCGACGCGATTCGGATGAACGAGTTCGACCTGCCCGTGGTAGACCCTGAGCTGTGTACGGCGTGCAACGACTGTGTGGAGGTCTGTCCGCTGGACCTGTTCGTGTTGATGCCGCTGGAGCACAAGCTCATCGTCCAGTGCCGCAGCCTCCTCTCGGGCGATGCGGCCACCGACGTGTGCTC
>JBDHAD010000049.1:0-22238 GCA_039588215.1 Gemmatimonadota bacterium | reverse complement strand
GCATAGCCTATCCTCGCTCAGCCGCCCCCGCTAGGGAGGGTTTTAGAGGTAGTCTTCGAGGTTGACGACCGCCATTCCGACGATCCTGCGGAGGCCGGATCCTTCGGTGAGATAAACATCTGCCCCCCCGATCAGAGCCGTGGCGATCTGAACGGCGCGTTCCGGTCGACCACCCAGTTGGGCTCGTACGTGAGCGGCTTGTGCAGCGACCTCCGTGGTCACCGGAACGAGCTCGAGACCTGCGTGCACGGTGATCATCTTCGAGATCTCCGCCGCTCGCTCCTCCTCACCCCGACGGTAAACCTCCGCGAGGAGCTGGTAGAGGGCGAACGAGGACGTCTGCGTGCGAAACGAGCGGCTCCGCATCCCCTTGAAAACGACGCCCGTGAGCTCGGAGTAGATCGTCGCGCCGATCAGGTGGTAGGCGAACACCCTCGGATCCACGTGAACCAGCTCCGCGGCGTCCAGCCTCAGGCGGAGGGCCTCCCTCTGGCTCACCGGATGCCCGGTCGGGGGCGGCACTGCGGGCGGCGGCCACGGACGCGAGCGGGCGATTGAGTGGCACCCGGGGGCCGCCCCCTATGCACCCTCGAGCTCCGGCCACAGGGTCGCGTCTTCCGTGACGTGGCCAAGCATTCCCGCGAGCCTCTCCTCGAGGTCAGCGGGTTGCTTCTCCATCTCGATCACGCCGTCTCGCACGGTGACGGTCAGACGGTCGCCCGGTGAGAGCTGGAGCGCGTCCCGCGCGATCTTCGGGATGACGATCTGGTGCTTCCGGCTCATCTTCACGGAGACGGCCACGGCCTCGTCCTCTTTGTCGGGAGTGCTGGAAAGTCGGCTCCCAACCTAAGCTTTACGATTGCGCTTTACAAGAAACCGGGGTGGGTGGCACGGGTGCGTGCGCCTGGGATCAGATGGTCCAAACCAGAAAGCCGGCGTACCCGGTCAGGAGCAGCAATCCCTCCCACCGGCCGACTCGCTGGCGGGTGAGGGCTAACGGGATCAGGAGTACGGAGAACGCCAGCGCCGGAAGGACCTGGCGAACCACGAGCTCCGGAGGGAGTTCGAGCGGCTTCAGGACGGCAGCGGTCCCGAGCACGAGACCCAGATTGAATACGTTCGAGCCGATGACGTTGCCGATCGCGATGTCCCCCATGCCCCTCATCGCTGCAGCGACGACGGATGCCAACTCGGGGAGCGACGTGCCGATCGCGACCAGGGTCGCGCCGATCACGGCCTCGGGGATGTCGAAGGCACGCGCGATGAGGGTCGCGGAGTCGACGAGCCAGTCAGCGCCAATCAGAAGCCCGGGAAGACCGAGACCGATCCCCGCCAGAGCGACCCACGTCTCCTTGCGTGCTCGCGCCGACTTGGCCGGGGGTTGCGGGGTCGACGTCACGACCAAGTCCGTCAGGGTGTCCGCCTGGTGGGCGGACCGCCCTTCGCGCTCGCCGCGGGCCCAGGCCATCAGGAACCACATGTAAACCACAAAGCCAGTGATGAGCGCCAGGCCGTCGAGGCGGCCCACGGCGTCGTTCAGCGACAAGAGCATCACGATCGTGAGAACGAGGATGACCAGTGGTGTCTCGCGCACGAGTAGCCGTCTGTGCACCCCGATCGGCCGGAGGAGCGCACCCAGCCCGACGATCAGCCCCACGTTGGCCACCGTCGACCCCATCACGTTGCCGACTGCCAACCCCGCCTGCTCGCGGAGGGCCGCCGCCCCGCTCACCACCAACTCGGGTGCGGACGTCCCGAAGGCCACCACGGTCAGGCCGACGAGCAGCGGGCTGACCCCCAGCTGTTTCGCCAAGCTGGCCGATCCGCGCACCAGCCAATCGGCGCCGAGGGTCAGAAGGACCAGACCGGCCGCGAATAGAAGGCTCTCTCTCAGCACCGACGCCGTTCAATACGTTGTACAGCGTTCAATAAAGCGTAATAGGGACGACGGGCTGGCGGCGGATTGGGCGGGGGTGGTGCATGCACCCAGAGTGTTCCAGGCGCGTGCCCAGTTGTGGAAAAGAGTCGAATCCCGCTAGACAGACGCATTCCAAGCCGGTTGTGGAAGACTGTGGAAAACCGACCCGCGCGGCCGAAGCGCTAGTTGCGTCCCGTGGCCGACAGGTTTGGCGCGGGCGCACTCTCGGACGGCGGCGGCGGTCGTTTCTCGACACCGGGTGTCGGTCGATCCTTGGCTTCGCGACTCGCCGTTTCGGTTCCCATGAGCAGCCGCCCCTCGACCCGACCGCCCTCGTCCAACTTCACCCGTCTGCTGCGGATGTCTCCCTCGACCCTACAAGTCTCTTGAAGCTCGACGCGGCTCGCGCCCGTCACGGTGCCAGTCACGTTCCCGGCGATCACTACGTCCTGTGTCTCGATATCCCCAGCGACCGTGCCACCCTTGCCGATGACGACGGACTTCGTGGCTCGGATCGCTCCCTCGACCTTGCCCTCGACACGCACGGTGCCGTCGCACTTGATATCGCCCACGATCTCCATGCCTGGTCCCACCACCGAGACGACGTCACTCATCTCGCGCACCGGACCGTCACTCCGTTGTTCTTTGGCCATTTCCTTACCTCGGTTCCACACCGTTCCGTCCCCGTGCCCCGCCGTCTCCGGTTCCACCATCCGCCACATAGTTGAGCGGGTCAAGCAACTCACCGTCACGCTCGACCTCGAAATGTAGATGCGGGGCGGTAGATTGCCCCGTGTTTCCTGACAGAGCGACGACCTGCAATCTCTCTACGCTGTCCCCCACCGCCGCGAACAGCCACGAGTTGTGTCCATACAATGATGAGATGCCGTCACCGTGCGCAATCCGAAGGTAGAAGCCGTACACGGAGTCGCGCCCGGATTCCTCGACCATTCCCCCGAGCGTGGCTCGGACGTACGAGCCGAGCGGGACGGCTATGTCGATGCCCGTATGTCCCGATCTCGAAAGCTCCGTGTGTGAGCCGAAGGTGCGCGTGAGAAACCCGCCTTGCGCGAGAGGCCAGGCGGGTGCGGACGTCCCGGGGTCGGTGGGGACGCCGCGGGCCGCGGGCGAGGGCGGGGCGGGTAACACGACGCCTCCGGCTCTGCCCTGAGCATCGGCGCCGAGTGCTCGCCGCATGCGCAGATAGTCCGACTCGATACGCTCGAGCCGCGCGGTAAGCTCGGCCACCTGGGCCTGACGACCGGTCAACTCGGCGACCGCAGCCTCGAGCCGTCGTGTCTCCGCCGATTCCATGCGGCTCCCCCACACGCGTCCGAGGATCACCCCGGCCACGAGCAGCACGATCGTGAGGGCGATGGCCGACCAGATCCATGTGGATCGCTTGAACCGGATGGTATGGGTCTCGATTCCGTCCTGCCGGACGAGGTGGACAGTCCACCCGCCGTGGTTCTCGCTCACGCCCACAGCGTCTCTACACCCTCATCGCCTCCCAGGAGTTGGAGGAGACGAGCGAGATCATCGTCATCGTGGAACGGAATGCGGATCTCGCCTGTCTGACCGGCGGAGAGGTGGATGCGAACCTGCGTCCCCAGTGAGCGTTGGAGCACGAGCTCGGCCCTTCTGACAACGGGGTCGCGGGCGGTAGACGCGGTCTTGGCTCGGCGCGATGGCTTTCTTTTCCGAGAGCCCTGGGCCCTCACCCTGCGCTCGGTCTCGCGAACCGAAAGACCCTGGCTCGCTGCAGCACGAGCCAGCTCGATTTGCCGCTTCGCGTCGTCGAGGCCGAGGATCGCCCTGGCGTGGCCGGCGGAGATCCGACCCGCGGCGAGAAGCTCGCGAACCTCGTCCGGCAGACTCAACAGCCTGAGGCTGTTCGCGACCGTCGAGCGATCTCGCCCCACGTGACGGCCGACCTCCTCCTGCGTGAGCTGGAACTCGTCGATCAGCTGCTGATACCCGCGAGCTTCTTCGAGCGGGGAGAGGTTCTCTCTCTGCAGGTTCTCGACGAGGGCGAGGACCAGCATCTGCTCGTCGGTCAGGTCGCGAGACACGATAGGTGCGGTCTTCCACCCCAATCGCATGAGCGCTCGCCAACGGCGCTCCCCAGCGACGATTTGATAGCCGTCACCGACCGGACGGACCACCAACGGCTGAAGCAGGCCGTTCTGCCGGATCGAATCCGTCAACTCGTCCAGTGTCTCGTCGCCGAAGCGCGAGCGCGGCTGGAACGGATTCGCCTGCACCCGGTCGATCGACACTTCCCGCTCGGCCACGTTCGGCGTGGACTCCTCGAACGTCTCTTCGCCGATGAGCGCGGCCAGCCCCTTCCCGAGCCGCCTGTCATTCTTAGCCAACCTTCCGAACTCCCTCATCTCTATCGATCAACTCGCGCGCCAGGCTGAGGTAGCCGCGGGCCCCCGTCGACAGCACGTCGTAGAGGGCAATCGGTTGTCCAAAGCTCGGCGCTTCCGCCAGGCGAATGTTCCTCGGGATGATCGTGTCGAACACCTTGCCACCGAAGTACTCACGCGCCTCCGCCGCTACCTGCTTGGCTAGGTTGAGCCGCGAATCATACATGGTCAGCAACACCCCCTCGATCTCGAGGTCCGGATTGATGTTCCGTTGCACGAGCCTGACGGTGTTGAGCAGTTGGCTCAATCCTTCGAGGGCGTAGAACTCGCATTGGATCGGGATCAGCACGGTGTCCGCGGCCGCGAGCGCGTTCAGCGTCAACAGGCCGAGCGACGGGGGCGAGTCGATCAGGATGTAGTCGAAGGCCTCTCTCAGTTGCATCAACCGCTGCCGGAGGATTCGCTCTCGGTTCGGACGATCGATGAGCTCGACTTCGGCGCCTGCGAGATCCCGGCTCGCAGGGATCACGCTCAGGAAAGGGAAGTGAACCGCGTCGTGAACGGCCTCATCGAGAGATCGACCGTTGATCAGACAGTCGTAAACGGAGATCTCGGAGCTGTCCTTTCTCAACCCGAAGCCGCTCGTCGCGTTCCCCTGAGGGTCGCAGTCGATCACCAGAGTCCGGCGCTCGGCGATAGCGAGCGAGGCGCCCAGGTTGATGGCCGTCGTCGTCTTTCCCACGCCACCTTTCTGGTTGGCGATCGTGATGACGCGGCCCATCCCGTCTCGACTCACAGATCTACCGGTCCCGGGATGTGCCGGTCGGACACCCTCGAGTCGCACCATGCGCCCGGTTTCACCGTAAGTGACCTCGATTCATATAAGTGGTTGTCATTTAACGTGTTACAGCAACACGTCCGCCACAGACTGACAGCACACGGGCGCGCCGCCGCCTCCGCTGAGGCCGAATATAAGGCGCGCGCACACATCGGGCGACCACCCGTGAGCATCCGGGCGCTTTACCTGACCCCAAAGGCCCCGCGGTAGGGCGAATCTCGGGCGGTTCGGGGGGCGCAGTGGCGCACGCGGGAGGGCGGTGGCCGTCGGGCTCTTGACGTGGGGACGTTTCACGGGAAACATGACGGTGAAACAACTGGCACCGAACGGGTCGGAAGGGTGTGGACGTTTCACGGGAAACATGACGGTGAAACAACGCAACAACTCCTTCGAAATCGGGTTTCTCCTCGGAGTCCTGGTGGGCGAGGGCCACTTTGGCGGCGATGGCCGACAGCCCCACGTCACACTTCGCATGCACACGGACCACGAGGCGCTCTTCCGCTGGATCGACAGCACGTTTCCCGGTGGCCGCCTCTATGGGCCGTATGATCATGGGGGGCGCCGTTATTTCCAATGGATGGCCCGGGGGCCGTACCTCCGGGAGAACCTTCTACCGATCCTCGACAGGCACCTGAGCCCTCAGCTGGACGCCAAGAGCTACCGCCGCTTTGTCGAGATGAAGGAGCGTTACGGGCTGAGCGATCTTCCGAGCGAGGAGGGCGCTACACCACCGGAGGCGGACGATGCGGACACGACAGAAGCGTGAAATCCCGGCGCGAGAGCGCCTCATCCTCGCGCTGGATGTGGCGGATCCCACCGTGGCTCGGGATCTCGTCGAGGGCCTGGGGAGTGAGGTTCTCTTCTACAAGATCGGGCTCGAGCTCTTCCTGAGCGGCGGCTATTTCGAGCTCTCGGAATGGTTGCAGCGCCGGGACAAGAGAGTATTCGCGGACCTCAAGTTGTTCGATGTGCCGCAAACCGTCGCGTCCGCCGTGCGTCAGCTGAAAGGGCGAGGAATATCGTTCGTAACCGTGCATGGCAACGACTCGATCCTCGAAGCGGCGTGCGAAGCCGCTGGCGACGACCTCGGCATCCTGGCGGTAACGGCCCTCACGAGTCTGGACGAGGCGGACATGAGAGCGCTCGGCTTTCAAACCGACATCCCATCGTTGGTCCTTTCGCGCGCCGAGCGCGCGGCCGCGATCGGGTGTGCAGGGGTTATCGCCTCCGGCCGCGAGGCCGGGCGCATACGGGCAGCCTTGGGGAACGCGTTATTGATTGTGGTTCCGGGGATTCGGCCGGGGCCCGAGCGCACGGACGATCAGAAGCGCACCGTCGATATCGAGGAGGCCTTCGAAGCGGGGGCCGACTATATCGTCATCGGTCGGCCCATCCGGAATGCACCCGACCCGGCAGCCGCCGCCGGAGACGTCCAGCGGCGCATCCGGACACAGTTTGGCGATTGAGTGCGACGATTAGCCTGCCGGGCCGGGCGTGAGCGGGCTCGGGGCAACCTCACCCGTCCTCGCGCCGGCTCGCTTGTGGATCTCCACCAGGAGATTCTGTAGGTCGGAGGGGGAAACTCCCGGAATGCGGCCCGCCTGACCGATCGTGCCCGGACGCACCCGCTCGAGCTTCTGCCGGGCTTCGTAGGAGAGCGAAACAAGCTCCATGAACGGGAGATCCCCCGGAATCGCCAATCCCTCGCGCCTGGCCAGCGAGTGCGCGCGCTGTCGATCACGCTCAATGTAGCCCGCGTACTTCAGATCCATCTCCACCGACGCGAGCGCATCCAGGTCGAACCCTTTATCCCCCAACGGTTTACCGGGACCGAGCAGCTCCGTGAGTCTGACCTCGGGCCGGAGGACGAGTTGCCTGAGCGGCCCCCCTTGTCTCAGCGGTGGACTCCCGATCGATTCCAGGAAGTCGTTCACCACCGCCGGGCTCACTCGGGCTCCCTCAGCCCACGTACCGACTCGCTCGCGTTCCTCTAGCCGTCGCCCGAGCACCGCGCGCTCCTCATCCTGCAATAACCCGAGACGCTCTGCCGTGAGCCCAACCCGCGGCAGACAGTTGTCTTGCCGCAGCAGCAGGCGAAACTCCGCGCGCGACGTGAACAGCCGGTATGGCTCGTCCACACCCCGCGTGATTAGATCGTCCACGAGCACGCCCAGGAACGCCTCGTCTCGCCTTGGAACCCACGGATCGCGCTCCAGCGCGGCTAGCCCCGCGTTGATTCCGGCAACGACGCCCTGACCCGCCGCCTCTTCGTATCCCGTGGTTCCGTTGATCTGTCCCGCCAAGTACAGACCCGGCAAAGGCTTGAGCTCGAGCGTCGCTCCGAGTTGTTGTGGGGGGAAGTAGTCGTACTCGATCGCGTACCCCGGCTGTGTCATCCGAGCGTTCGCGAGACCCGGCACCTTCGCCAGGAACGCGCGCTGCACATCGGGCGGAAGGGAGGTCGAGAGTCCGTTTACGTAGAACTCGTGCGTCTCGAGTCCCTCAGGCTCCAGAAACACCTGGTGCGACCTCGCATCGGGGAACTTCACGACCTTGTCCTCGATCGACGGGCAATACCGCGGGCCGCGCGCGGCTAGCGCGCCCCCGTACAATGCCGAGCGCTCCAGGTTCTCGAGGACGATCTCCTGCACGTCCTGCCCAGCCCTGGCCAGCCAACACGGGCGCCGCTCCAGTCCCTCGGAGCGCTCCCAGTGCGAGAAGCGTCCCTGGTCGACGTCGCTGTCCTGCCGTTCCAGCCGAGAGAAGTCCACCGTCCGGCCATCGACGCGCGGCGGTGTCCCCGTCTTGAAACGCTCCACGTCCAGCCCAAGACCGAGCAGCTGTTCTGCGAGCTCCACCACGGGGGCATCCCCGGCCCTTCCTGCCTCGATTGAGCGATCCACTCCGATTCGGATCGCCCCACGCAGGAACGTCCCCGCCGTCAACACGACGCGTGCCGCGTCAAAACGAGTTCCATCACGGCATCGGACCCCCGTGACCCTCCCGGCTTCCACCAACAGGGCCTCGACCGTGCCTTGATACAGGTCGAGAAGCGGGTTCGTCTCGAGGAGTGATCGCACCTCGCGCGGGTACACGCCGCGATCGCACTGCGCGCGCGGCGCCCACACTGCAGGGCCCTTTGAGCGGTTCAGCATCCGGAAATGCAGCATCGACCGATCGGTCGCACGCCCCATGACCCCGCCCAACGCGTCCACCTCGCGGGCCACCGTTCCCTTCGCGATGCCCCCAATCGCCGGATTGCAGGACATCTGGCCCACCCTCGCCAGGAAAGAAGTAACCAGGGCCGTCCGCGCCCCGAGCCGCGCCGCGGCATTCGCGGCTTCGCAACCCGCGTGGCCGCCTCCGATCACGATCACATCGTATTTCATGGCGCCAAGCATACGGGCCCCCCGCGGTTTCCGGCCAGCTTGCCCGAATCCGTCCGCCCCGGGATCTTCCCAGACGTGACGAGCAAAGGATTTCTGGTGCGGGGACGCGTTCAGGGCGTGGGGTTCCGCTGGTGGACCGCCCGGCAGGCGCGGGCGCTGGGGCTGGCCGGCAGCGTTCGAAACTTGCGGGATGGCGCGGTGGAGATCCATGTGAGTGGGGACCCTGACGCCGTTTCGGAATTGCGGGCGCTACTCGGACACGGGCCCCGGACCGCGCGCGTCGAGGCCGTAGCCGAGATCCCTCCGCGACCCGCGGAATCGCCCGAATTCGTTATACTACAATAACTTACAGTACTTATCTGTCCTCGAAGCGAGACTGGCCTCCCTCGGCGGGTGTTCCTCGACCCGCGGAACCTTCCCCAGTCTTCGGGCGTTCCCAGAAGGATCCTTTTCCGAACTGTCGGGGTAACCCTTGCCGCGAGCACTCGACCCCGGAGCGATGCGAATGATAGAACTTCCCGACGTCGAGCGGATGATCGACAGCTTCGCCGGTTATACGACCGGGAAGACGATCTCCACCGTCATGATCGATGATCCCGATCTCGTCGAGATTCCGATCGACCTGGCCGAGAGCGTGCTCGAAGGCCATGTCATCGAGTCCGTCGAGCGGCACGGCAGATACGTCGTCCTCCGCTTTCGCTCGGAGCATAGCCTCGTCTTCGATATGGGGGACGATGGGGCGCTCCGCCTGGAATCCCAGACCGCACCTGCCACCGAGCGGACGAAGATCCGCCTCCAGTTCGCCGCCGGCCGCGAGCTCCGCTTCAGCTCCTCCGGGATTCGCGGGATCGTACACATCGTCGCGGGGGAGGACTTCTCCGGACTCGGCAACCTCGAGAACCTCGGTATCGACCCACTCAGCGAGGACCTCACGCCCGAGCGATTCGTAGATCTCGCGGAGGCGCATCCCCGCACGTCGCTGAAGGGGTTCCTCATGAACCAGGAGATCATCGCGGGAATCGGGAACGACTACGCGGACGAGATTTGCTTCCAATCGGGGTTCCGACCGGACGGGCGCGTCGGGAACATGAGCCCTGACCAGCTCCACCGAGTGCACCGGTATCTGACGAGGGTGCTGCGCCGTGCGACGCTGCACTGGGAAGCCGCGCACGCGGATCCCGGTTGGTTGATCAACTACCGTCGATCGGGGAGCTCGTGTCCCAGGTGCCGCCACGAGCTGGAGTCCCTCAAGGTACTGGGTCGTAGGACCTATATCTGCCCGCGCTGTCAGCGGGCGGCCTAGGCGGGCTCCGCTACTTACCCACGCAGAAGGACGAGAACAGGACGTCCAGGACGTCCTCCACCTCCACCACTCCGAGCAACTCCTCGAGAGCCAGCGTCGCTTCCTGCAGGTGCGCGCAGGCAACCTCCGGCGGCAGCCCTTCCTCCATAGCCCTCGAGAACGCTTCCGTTTCAGTGCGCGCGTGCCGAAGCGCTCGGATCTGGCGTCCGCTGGTCACCAACGGGGGCTCACCCGAATCTCTCAACCCGGCGAAGACTGCGCCCAGCATTGCGGCTTGCAGGTCGCCCAGACCCGAGCCCGTTACGGTCGAGACGACTACCTCGAGTACGTCGAGAGCTCCCGACTCGAGAGGCTGGCTGCTCGGAGAACCTGTCGGTCCGACCTCGCCCGACCGCAGCGGCGAGCTCAGGTCCGCCTTCGTGCGCACGAGGATCAGGCGCTGTTGCCTGTCCGCGGCCGCGCGCACCATCGATTCCTCCTCCTCCGAGAGGCTTCTCCCTTCTTCCACGCAAAGCAGGAGTAGCGGCGCCTCGTCGACGTATCGGTGGGCGACCTCGATTCCCATCTCCTCCAGGATTCCCGCTTCCGTCCGCATTCCTGCCGTGTCGACAAGCCGGAACGGGTACCCCTGAACCGAGATCAGCGCCTCGATCGCGTCCCGTGTGGTACCGGGGATCTCGGTGACGATAGCTCGCTGTCTTCCAAGTAACGCGTTGAACATACTGGACTTACCGACATTCGGGCGACCGGCGATCACTGTGAGCGCCCCATCGCGCAGCAACTCTCCCTCCGGAGCGCTCACCAACAACTCGTCGATCGATCGTCCGAGTCGCCCTGCGGCCGCTTCGATGCGCTTTCTCGGAATCGGCCCATCGTCCTCCTCCGGGAAATCGATCTCGTAGCTCAGCATCGCCTGCAACTTCAGCAACTCCTCGCGGAGTCGGTCGACTCGCCGGGACAGCGCTCCGTCCAACTGAAACAACGCGGCGCGGTGATGGGCTTCGCTCCGGGCATCTATCAGGTCGAGCGTGGCCTCTACCTGAACCAGGTCCAGCTTTCCGTGCAGGAACGCACGCCGCGCGAACTCGCCGGGTTCCGCCACGCGCGCTCCCGCGGCGCACAGGGCATCCAGCACGAGCGCCGGGACGAGCGCGCCGCCATGACAACCGATCTCCAACACATCCTCTCCGGTGAACGAGGCGGGCTCGACAAACCTGGTCGCAACGACGCGGTCGAGTGGGCGACCGTCCTCGGGGTGTGTCAGGTGGCGGTACGTCGCCCTTCGGGGCTCCAGGTCCGGAAGGCCGACGGAGGCCGCGACGGTCGCGACGTCCGGACCACTCACACGAATGAGCGCGAGGCCGGATCGGCCCGGGGCGGTCGAGATGGCGGCTATGGTGTCGAACACGCCCGTCAACATACAGGGGCGCTCGTCGCGCGGCCCGCGTATTATCGGTGCGCCATGCGAGCCGCACATGCACTGTACACGACGATGGTCCTGGCCTCGTTGGCGCCGGCAGCGGTCCTCGGACAGGTCGCAGGGTCAACGGGGTCCACCGGGCCCGCGGCGCGAACGGAGCTCCCCAAGGCCTCCCTCAGCGATCCCGGTGGGTACCCGTTCCGCTCGCTGGCCGCTTCGCCGCTGGAGACCGTTCACCGCCTGGCTTTCGTTCACGTCTCGCGCGATTCGCGCGAACGTTGGGTCGCCATGACCGATCTGGGCGACCGTCTGTCCTTCTGGATACGACGGCGCCCGGAGGGCGAGTTCGAGCTGGCCGGGGCCCTCGCGGCCGGCGTTTTCTCGCGCTTCGACCTGGAGAGCTCCCAAAACGAGTTCATCGAGATCCACTATCGCGTGGGCTTCCAGCTTCGGGCCCGGTACCGCAGTGTCGCGGCACGGGTGGAGTTCTACCACTCGAGCTCGCACCTCGGAGACGAGTTCTTGCTCAGTAGCGGGCTGGAGCCGATCGATGTGAGCCGGGAGGCTTTCGAGCTCCTCTTGCAGACGGCGCCGCTCCCGTGGCTACTGGTGTACGGTGGGGGCGGAGTCATCGTGCGTAGCTCGGACCCGCTTCGGCGCCCCTCCGCGCGGGCTGGCGTCGAGCTGATGTCCGCACCGCGCTCACGAACGCGGCTCTATCTGTCCGCGGAGGCCGCCGGTTGGGCCGAGCAGGACTGGGAGCCCATGGTATCCGCCGAGGCCGGTGTCGCCCTGGGAGAGCACTCCCGTGTCGGCATCCTGTTCGGAACGGGGCCCTCGCGCGCCGAACAGTTCTTCCAGGAGACCGAGACTCTGATCGGACTCGGATTCTCTTTCCGCCGCTAACGGCGCTTCGGCTTCTTCTTCTTGCCTTTGGGGTGTCCTCTCGCGGCCTGCTTCGGCGCGTCTGCACCGCTCTTCTCGGACGACCCGCCGGCCGCCGGCTTCGGCGGCCCCTTGGCGCGCATATGGCGCCGCTCCTTCGCCAGGTAGAGCTGCTGGGGGAGGGAAGCGACGTTACTCGTCGCGTAGTACAGGTTGAGACCCGCCGCGAAGTTCGCGAACAGGAAGGTGAATACGACCGGAATCACGTACGTCATCACCTTCATTTGCGCGTTGCTCTCCATGCCGCGTTGGCCGATCCAGTTCAGCAGCAGCATGGAGCCGCCCATGAACAGCGGCACGATGTAGAACGGGTCCTTCAGCGACAGGTCGGGTAGCCACATGAAGGGGACGCCCCGGAACTCGATCGTGTTCTGAAAGACGAAGAACAGAGTGATGAGGATCGGGAAGGGGGCCAGCATCGGGAGACAACCCGCGGCCGGGTTGATGCCGTGCTCCCGGTACAGCTTCATCATCTCCTGCTGAAGCTTCTGAGGCTCGTCCTTGTACTTCTCCTGGACTTCCTTCAGCAACGGCTGCACCTGCATCTGCTTCATCTGCGCCCGCATCGCCTTCTGGTACAGCGGGAAGAACACGATGCGGGTGAGAATGCCGAACAGGATGAGCACCCAGCCGTACGCGAGGCTGAAGGTGCCGTGCATCCATACCATGACCGCCACGATCACGCCGGCCAGCGGACGGATCGCCCACTGGAGCCAACGCCACCCGAACGGGTTCACGTTCTGGAGGTTCTGGCCGACGTCGGTCAACATCCCGAAGTCCTGCGGCCCGACGAAGGCCTCCAGGTTGAAGCCCGGGGCGCCGGCCGGGACCGGGAGCGAGGCCTCCATGTGCGCCGCGTCGGGCTCCGGCGTTCCGCGCAGCAGCAACCCGCCGAAACCGGGACCTGCTTCTTCGGACACCAACGCGGCGAGGAAGTACTTCGACTTGGAGGCGACCCAGCTGAAGGGCCCACCCTCGATCGCCCGCAAGTCGTTCTCCGCCACACCGCCTAGGCGCTCCGAGCCGATCCTCCCGCGGCGATCGCGCGAGACGAGCGCCATCTGGCCAGCATCCTCGCGAGGGTTCGCCTCGTTGCTCCGCAGTCCGCGCCCGAGCGAGGTGAGTACCGTGTGACCGACGTCTCCGATGCCCTCGAAGTGGCCCTCGGCGGTCACGAGGTATGAATCGGGCTCGAAGCGGTACGTGACCTGCAGAGTGAGGGCCGAATTGCCTACCTGTCCCCGGAAGACGAGCTCCTCGTCGCCCGTGTGGATGTCGAGTACCGATACCGGGATGTTCGGCTCGAACATGGTATTACGCAGATCGACGGTGTCGCGCCCGACTGCGAGTCGATAACCGAAGATGGCGTCGCCGTCCCGGATGAGCTCGACGAGGTCCTCCTCACCCGCGCCGGGACCATAGCTCCGGTAGTTCAGCATCCGCGCGCCGACCAGCTCGGCGCCCCTCGTATCGAACCGGTATTCGTAGAGTCCCGAGCGTACGATGATCGTGTCACTCGACACCTGCTCCGGAGTCGGAGCCGCGGGTGCGGCGACGGCGACCTGCCCCGGCTCGGCCGCAATAGTGCTGTCCGCGGTCCTATCGAGGACGGCCGGCTGCTCGACCTCCCGCTGGATCGGCTGGGCCTCCGTTGCGGTCGGTCCCGAGTCCACGCGCGCCACTGCGCTGTCGCCCGCGGCGCTGGGTATTGGGCGCTGCGGAGGGAACAGCACGTTGCTCAAGACCATCATCGCGATCATCAGTACGACCGCCAGAACGAGCCGCCGCTCCATCAGGCGTCCCCTCTCAGGGCATGATGGCCGGCGCAGTGTCTCTCATCGTCCTCGACGGATTCGGGGACCGGATCCAGCCCGGCGCCCCCGAACGGGTGGCAGCGAAGAAGCCTGCGGGTCGCCAGCCAGCTGCCGCGTCCCGCCCCGAAGCGCTCCACCGCCAGCCGCGCGTATTCCGAGCAACTGGGGGTGAACCGACAGGTCGACGGCAGCAGCGGTGAGATCCCTGCCTGGTAGGCGCGGATCAGGCCGATGATCAATCTTCGGAGCATAGTGATTCGAATCTCGTGATAAGCGTATCTCGAAGCTGCTTGAACGAGCTCTCGTAGGCGTCCGGACGAGCCTTCAAGATGAGATCCAGATTGGTGCCCGTTCGATGGGCGCGCGGTAGCCACTCTCGCCGCGCGATCTCTCGCAGCCGACGTCGAACTCGCTGCCGGGCCACCGCCGACCGACCAAAGCGGGGCACGATCACACCTACGCGAGCGCCGTCGCGCCCCGATGCTGCTGCGTACAAATCCACGATGTTTCCCTGGAGACGCCGGCCGGCGCGGAGGATGCGTCGGATGTCACGGGTGCGGCGAACGCGCGCTGAGCGAGGTAGGCGTTCCCCGGGAAGCCGCGACGACGGCTCTTCAGCGGCTCCGGCGCTTGCTGTGGAGATCGTCACTGACCGTCAGACGGGTGCGTCCCCGACGACGCCGTCGCGACAGGACCTTCCGCCCCGCCTTGGTCTTCATGCGGGCCCGGAACCCGTGGTCCTTGACCCTTTTCCGGTTCGTCGGTTTGTGATATGTAGGCTTGCCCATCGAGCTTCCTTGTCACTCCAACTCACGCGCGGACCCATGTCCGAATCGAGCCAATTAGTGTAGACGAAGCCTTACGAGGTGTCAATCTGAATGGGCCCGTCACCCGCTTCGTTTGACAGTTCCCGGATGGGATCTCTAAGATCATCTCCCCCGTTCGATCTCCACCGTTTCAACCTCGGCCGATGGAACTGACGGCGCGCGAAGTCTGGACCAGGATACGGGCGGACGCCAAGAGCGTCCTTCCAGAGCAAACGTTCCGCACGTGGCTGTCCTCGACGGAGGCCGTGTCGCTGTCCGACGATACGCTCGTCGTAGCGGCCCCCACCAAGTTCGCCGTCGAGTGGATCGAGGATAAGTACGGCCAGCTGCTACGTGACCTCTCGGAGCGCCAGCTCGGTCGAGTGCTGCAACTCCGATTCGAGCACCACGGCACGGACGAGCGCCTCGAGTTCCCCGAGATCGGGCCTGAAGCGGAACGGTCGGCGAACGCGGCGGCTCCACAGCACATGGAGGTCTCTCCCCCCGCGGCGGCGTCGGTGCTCAACGAGCGATACAAGTTCGACCGGTTCGTGATCGGCGGGAACAACCAACTCGCGGCAGCCGCATGTCAGCGCGTCGCCAGCTCGCCGGCGACGGCTTACAACCCGCTGTTCATCTGGGGCGGCACCGGGCTCGGCAAGACCCACCTGATGCACGCGATCGGTCATTCGATCCGGGAGAGGTTTCCGGACAAGGAGATCGCCTACGTCCCTTCCGAACAATTCACGAACGAGATGATCGCGGCGATTCAGGGCGGGCGGACGGCGCATTTCCGCGAGCGGTACCGCCGCATCGATGTCCTGCTGGTGGACGACGTCCATTTCATCGGGAACAAGGAGGGGACCCAGGAAGAGTTCTTCCACACGTTCAACTCGTTATACGACGCTCAGAGACAGATCGTCATCACGAGCGATCGCCCCCCACCCGAGATCCCCGGGCTCCAGGAGCGGTTGGTCTCCCGGTTCGAGTGGGGCCTGGTCACGGACATCCAGCCGCCGGACCTCGAGACGCGCGCAGCCATCCTACGCAAGAAGGCAGCCGAGGATGGACTCCAGATCGATGACGACGTAATCGAATATGTGGCCCGGAATCGGCGCACTTCCGTCCGACAGTTAGAGGGAGCCCTGATCAAGCTGCTGGCGTTCAGCTCGCTGACCCGGCGCGACATCACGCTCGACATGGCGCGCGACGCGCTGGGATCCGACCGCGAGGACGAGGTGGCTGTGGTCCTCGCCTCCCCAGAGCAGGTGCGGCACCGGACGGCCGAGGTGTGGGGCGTCTCCGTCGATGTATTGACCTCCAAACGGCGGAATCGAACCGTGACGGTTCCGCGTCAGGTGGCCATGTATCTGATCAAGACGAATCTGGATCTGCCGTACTCCGATATCGGGGACCTTTTCGGGGGACGGGATCACTCCACCGTCATCCACTCGGTCAACAAGGTGGAAGCGGACATGGCGGCTGATGCGGCCTTCCGGTCTCGCGTGCGCCGTCTTCAGGAAGAGCTCTTCGAGCGCTGAGCGACACCACCGAGCGTAGAGGAACTTGTTGAGAGCGCGTGGAGGGTGTGGAGTAATCAAGACCTCGACCCGGGTATCCGTCGATATCCCCCGGAGCTTCGACGTCCATCCCGGTCGTTTCCACACGTGTACTTCCCGTTCCGTCTCCACGAGCCGCGGGGATCCTGATTGTATCCACATCTTCACACACCCTACTACTACGACGACCTTAGATATATCATACAGCGCTTTAGAGGACCGACCTTGAAAACCCTTGACACCCGTCCGGAAGCTCGGCCGATCGCCGGGTAGGACGACACCGGAGTGCAGATGAAATTTGCCATCACCCGCGAGAACCTACGGAGCGGCCTCGGAGCCGTCGCCACGGCCATTCCCACTCGCACAACGCTGCCAGTTCTCTCCAACATTCTCATGCGGGCGAACGGTCAAAGCCTGCAGTTGAGCGGTACGGATCTGGACATCTCGGTCTCTTTGGCGGTGCCAGCGGATGTGGAGGCGGAAGGGGCCGTGACCGTTCCCGCCAAGAAGCTCGTGGAGATCGCTCGCGAGCTCGAGGACGCTCCGGTACACATCGAGACGGATGGCACCCAGGTCCAGCTGGCTTGCGGGCGCAGCCGCTTCAAGCTGTACGGATTGGCGGAAGACGAATTCCCGAACTTCCCGGAAGTCGACTTCTCCGAGGCGTGGAAGATGACGGCTGGTGACCTGCAGCAGCTCATCTCGCATACGACCTTTGCCGTCTCCACCGAGGAGAGCCGCCCGATCCTGAACGGGGTGTTGTGGCAACTCGGGCCGGACGGGAGCGTGATGGTCGCTACGAACGGACACCGGCTGGCGAAGATGCGCCAGGAGCTCACGGGCAGCGGGGCACCGGAAGCCGATCTGATCATCCCACCGAAGGCGCTGAACCAAGTCGAGCGCCTGTACGATGCCAAGGATGAGCTGGAGCTGGCGCGCTCGGACAACCACCTCGCCTTCCGTTCGGCAGACCGTGTGGTGTACACGCGACTTATCGAAGGGCCGTACCCGAATTACGACCAGGTCATCCCGAAGGATAACGACAAGGAGGCGGTCGCCAATCGGGCCGCGTTCGAGGCAGCCATCCGGAGAATGGCGGTGGTGGCCAGTGATCAGACGCATCGGGTTCGCCTCAGCTTCGAGGAAGGCAGCGTGAAGTTTCGCGTGCAAACGCCCGACCTCGGCGAGGCCGAGGACGAGCTGCAGGTGGAGTATCGGGGTGAAGCGCTCGAGATCGGGTTCAACGCGACGTATCTGCTCGAGATCCTTCGCTACCTGTCCGATGACGACATCCGGATCGGGTTCAAGGCGCCGGAGCGGGCAGCCACCTTCTCGCCCGCCAGCGGGCAGCCGGACTACTTATGCCTGGTGATGCCGCTACGGCTGCTGGACTGATCCGGGCCTCGGTCGCGCGGGCCGGCTCGAAGCCGCTGCCCGAAAAACCCCCGCGATGACGACCTGCCCCCATTGCGGTTACGAGAGCGCGGGCCTGGAGAGTTGCCCCCTCTGCAGCTCGCCGCTGCGCGGAGCTCGGGGTAGAAGCGAACAGCGCGCCACGCCGGGAACACCCGCCGCGTGCCTGCCGCCGTGGGAGGGCACCGACGTCTCGTTCCCACGGAATCTTCTGCGAACGTGGCGCGACAGCATCCTCGAGCCTACGCGCTTCTTCCGCGGTGTCCCGTACGAGGCCCCTGTTCTCCGCCCGCTGCTCTACTTCCTGATCCTGACCGTAGTCGCGGCGTTATTCACGCTGTGGTGGCAAGCGATGGGCCTGGAGCCCGTCTCGATGTTCGAGGAGGCGACGGACGAGCTCCGTGGGCCCTCGGCGCTCACGCAGTTCTTCTTGAGTCCGTTCGCTGGACTGCTGGCGCTTCTCCTTTGGGGCCTGATCCTGCAGCTCTTCGTGCTCATGATCGTCCGCACGCGCCGGGGTCTCGGTGCCACGCTTCGCGTGCTGTGCTACAGCGCCGGACCAACCGTCCTGACAGTCATCCCGTACGTCGGCGGGCTAGTAGGATTCATTTGGGGTATCGTGCTGCAGATCATCGGCATCCGCGTTGCACACCGGACGACCGGAGGCCGTGCAGCGGTGGTGGTTCTGGTCCCGCTCGGATTGCTCATCCTCCTGATGGTGTCTATGGTGGCGGTCGTGTGGATGACGGCGGGCGAGCTCCTTCTCCAAGACCTGCCTTGACCAACAGTCCGGCCCGGCGCGTCGAGCAGATCGAGCGACAGGAATTCGCGCGCGGCCACATATCCCCCGGCGAGCGACCCGTAGACCCCCGAGCCGCGGCCACGATCGTACTGGCGCGGGATACGACGTCCGGCCCTGAGGCGGGTGGCCCGACCGGCGCCTTCGAGGTATTGCTCCTGAGGCGTCCCGACACGGCGCGATTCGCCGCCGGCGCCTACGTCTTCCCCGGTGGTGTAATCGATAGGGCTGACGGAGATGCGGTCTTCCGGGGGATTCTGCATCCCGATCACACGGACGCAGAGCGCCCGGCGCTGGTGGCCGCGCTCAGGGAGCTGTTCGAAGAAACCGGCCTGCTGCCAGCCGACGAGTTCACGGGAGGCACCGAGCTGACGGGGCCCGCACTCCCCCTCGCCCGCTCCCGACTGCTGGCCAACGAGGCCGGCTTCAGAGAGATCGTGACCGAGTTGGGTCTCACGTTCCGCCACCTCGAGGCGGTCTACTTCTCCCGCTGGATCACCCCTCGCCAGCTGACCCGGCGCTACGATACGCGCTTCTTCCTGGCGGTCGATCCAGGTGGGGAGCCTGAGCTGACCGATGAGCACACGGCTTACGTATGGGCTTCTCCACGGGTGGCATTGGAGGGACTTCGCACGGGCGAGTTACCCATGTTGTACCCGACGTGGAGGACGCTCGAGACCCTGGCCGGCTTCGAGACCCTCGCAGGGGCGCTCGAGAGCCTCCGGGTGAAGCCCGTCGAGCCTATTCTGGCCAAGCTGGAGGTGCGCGGTGACCGCTTCCTCCCTCTGATGCCAGGGGATCCTGGCTACGAGGCGGCGCCATAGACTCGGCTGCACCTGCTCGACTCCGGCCGGGGCTACAGCGGATACGGGCAGGAAACCCCGGTCCGCTTACGCTTGATGGCACGTGCTCGTATCTGGTCGGAGAGAGCGACCTCGCGCTGATCGACCCGGGGCCCGCGCTCGGCTCACACCTCGAAGCCCTCCAGTCAGCGGTCGCGGGTCGCTCGATCTCGGCGATCTGTCTTACACACGCGCACCCGGATCACGCGGCGGCCGCGCCGGAGTTGGCGTCACGGCTCGATGCGGGACTCGCCGCGTCCGCCGAAACCCTCCACCGGCTGGGTCTCGACGGCCGGGCTCTGGAGGATGGAGAACTGGTGAAGGTGGATGCGGGGAGCACGGAGCTCGAGGCGCTCGACACGCCAGGCCATTCCGGTGACCATTTGAGCTACCTGTGGCACCCGTCGGAGGTGCTGTTCACGGGCGACCTGGTGCTGGGCGAAGGGAGCAGCATGGTCGCGCACCCCGACGGATCGGTGGGCGACTATCTGGCCAGCCTGAATCGGCTCATCGGGCTCGCTCCGAAGCTGATATGTCCGGGACATGGTCCGGTGGTGGAGAACGCGGTGGAAAAGCTGCAGGAGTACCGGGACCATCGCCTGGAACGGCACCACGAGATCGTCAGGGCCATCACCGCGCACGGAGCTCGCACCGTTCCCGAGATACGCGCGGTGGTGTACGGAGACCTGCCCGATCCACGCCTGACCGAGGCCGCGGACCTCTCGATCCGCGCGCACCTGGAGCACGTGAGAGAGTTTGGTGCCGCGTTACCCGGCGAGCTCGGGGGCAGCTGAGACCTGCGCGATAATCCGCTGGCTTCCCCTTGGGAACGCGAACTCCGCCAGGCGGCCGGGATCGACCCATAACCAGGCTGTAGCCGCCCGCGGCCGCGGCTCACCCGATACCCAGTCTGCATGATACGCGTGCAGGGTGACGCGGAAGTGGCTGTACGCGTGCTCCACGCGCCCGACCAGCTCGCGAGCGCGCACTTCCACATCGAGCTCCTCGCGCAGCTCGCGCTCTACCGCGGCCCGGGCGGTCTCGTTCGGCTCGATCTTCCCGCCCGGGAACTCCCACAAGCCACCCAGGAGCGCGTCCTCGGGTCGGCGAGCGATAAGGAGGCGGCCGTCCTTCCACACCACACCCACGGCCACGTCTTGGTGAGGGAGTGGCTTCCGAGATCGCGGCGGCGGTCGCTCCGCAACCGTGCCACGCGCCCGCGCGACGCAATCACCCTCGAGCGGACAGTCGCCGCAGCGCGGACGCTTCGGTGTACAGATCGCGCCACCCACATCCATGATCGCCTGGTTGAGCTCGCCCGCCCGCCCGCACGAGGTGAGCAGTTCACGAGCGGCACCGTCGAGGGCCGCGCGCGTGGGCGCGTCGAGGTCGAACAAACGAGACAGAACACGTCGCGCGTTGCCGTCGACCGCCGGTTCCGGCCGCCCGAACGCCATGCTCGCGATCGCGCCCGCCGTGTACGGTCCGATCCCGGGAAGCCGGCGCAGCCCCTCCGCGTCCCGGGGGAGCTCACCCCCATAGCTCGTGACGACCTCCCGCGCTGCCGCGTGGAGATTCCTCGCCCTGGCGTAGTACCCGAGCCCCTCCCACGACTTGAGCACATCGTCCAGCGGGGCCTCGGCGAGCGCGAGCACATCGGGGAAGTGGCCCAGAAAGCGACGATAGTACGGGCGCACCGTCTCCATTCGCGTCTGCTGAGCCATGATCTCGGCGACCCAGATCCGGTACGGGTCACGTTCCTGTCTCCAGGGCACGTCCCGCTCGCGGCCCTCGAACCAGGTCAGGAGGCGAGAGGCGGCTCGCGCCGGCTGTATGGATGGTGACGAAGAGGGGGTCACCCGGCGGTATCGGGGTAGACGCCGTCGAACACGTGAAAAGCGGGCCCGGAGAGTTGGATGACCGATTCGGCGTCCCGGAGCTCGACGGTGAGCCCTGCTCCGCTTCTCGTCTCGAGGGCGAGTCGATGGTCCGACAGGCCGGCTGCGTGAAGCGCGAGTGCGGTCGCCATGGCGCCGCTACCGCACGCCAGGGTTTCCCCTTCGACCCCACGTTCGAACGTGCGGATCAGGACGGAATCCGTACCGGTGAGCGCGACGAGGTCCACGTTGGCTCCTTCGGCGCCCATTTCCGAGTGTGTCCGGATCGGCCGGCACACCGCGTCGAAATCGGCGATATCGACCGTCTCGAGCAGAACCACGAGGTGGGGCGTGCCGATTTGCACCAGCCACCCCTTCCGGCCGGAACCCTCGACCTCTACCTCGATCTCTCGCTCTACCACGGCTTCGAGGCGGAAATCGAGAGCGACGCCCGCCACGTCCACCCGCGCCTCGATCTCGCCGTCGTCCGTCACCAACGTGAGAGCAGGCTCGGGCACCAGGCCCCGCTCCACGGCGTATCGGGCCGCGCAACGGCTTCCGTTCCCACACGTACCGAACTCGGAGCCGTCTGGGTTGAAGAACCGCAATCGAACGTGGTCGTCGGACAGGCTGCGGACCAAGATCAAGCCGTCGACGCCAACACCCGTCTCCCTGGGACAGATCCTCCGAGCAAGATCGGCGACATCGGCCAGCCCGACCTCTTCGGCCCGCACGAGCGCGAAATCGTTCCCCGCGCCGCTGTATTTGCTGAAACGAGGCATGAAGCCCGGACCCTCCCGCGGCATCGCCGCGGTGCTGATAGCTCTCAAAAACAAGACGGCCGCAGGCTTGGTTGGCGCCTGCGGCCGTCGGGTTCAGTTCGGACCTAACTCGACTCGATGCCCAGCTGGGGATCGCTCCTGATCAGGTCAGCGTGTGCTCA
>JBDHAD010000048.1:0-23136 GCA_039588215.1 Gemmatimonadota bacterium | reverse complement strand
CTCCATAGGTGGATACGCTCGGTCGCTCGATACTGAAGCATCGACAACGCCGGGACCACCAGCATGATGATCGCGGTCGCGATCAGGATGCCGAACCCGAGGCTGACCGCCATCGGCACGAGGAACTGGGCCTGGATGCTCCGCTCGAAGATGATCGGAGAGATGCCGAGGAACGTCGTCAGTGACGTCAGGAAGATCGGCCGGAAGCGGATCTTGGCCGCATCGATGATCGCCTGCGCCATCTCCTTCCCGCTCCGACGCTCTTCATTGATGAAGTCGATGAACACGAGCGAGTCGTTCACGACCACGCCGCTCAACCCGACGATCCCGAACAGGCTCAGGATCTGGAGATCCAGACCCATGAGCAGGTGACCGAGCGCCGCCCCGACGAAGCCGAGCGGGATGGAGGCCATAATGATCAGCGGCTGCACATAGGACCGGAACGGGATGGCCAGCATCGCGTAGATCACGACCAGGGCCAGCGCGAAGCCGCGCGCCATCCCCCCGATCGCTTCCGCCTGCTCGCGTTGCTCGCCCCCGAAGGCGTATCGCAGACCTGGAAAGCTCGCTTGAAGCGCCGGCAACACATCGCCCTCGAGCGCACCGTTCACTTCCTGGCCGGTCACGATCGCTTTGTTCACGTCGGCGGTGATCGTCACGATCCGTCGGCCGTCGATGCGTCGGATCGTCGATGTGCCGACATCGAAGGAGACATCCGCCACTTCGGACAGCGGGACCGCTCCGCCACCCGGCGACCGAATCCGGTAGTCGCGCAGGTCAGCGAGCGTGTTCCGCTCCTCGGCGGGCAGCCGTACATACACGCGCACCTCGTCGCGGCCCCGTTGTAACCGCAGCGCCTCGGTGCCGAAGAAGCCGGCCCGCACCTGCCTCGCGAGATCGTCGAGCGTGACACCGAGCGTGCGTGCGGCCGGCATGAGCTCCAATTGGAGCTCGCGTTTCCCGCGACCGCGGTCATCGCGCACGTCCAGTACCCCCGTGAAACGTTCGAGCTCGGCCTCGAGCTCCTCCACGGAGCGGCTGAGCGACGCGGTGTCCGGGTGCGAGAGCTCGACCTGGATCGGTGCCCCCAGGTCGATCAGCACGGAGTTGAACGTGAGCGTGCGAGCCTCGGGTACGACACCCACCCGTTCGCGCCATGCCTGCTCGAAGGTGCTCGCCGGCAGCTCCCGCTGCTCGGAATCCAGAAGGCGGAAGCTCAACTCCGCGATATTGGACTGCACGAAGTTGGGGTTCGCGGCGAGACTCGGGCCCCGGGATGTAGAGGGCCGCTCGCCCACACTGGTGAACACGGCCTCGACGAGCGGCGGGTGATCCTCCGGCAACTCCGCCTGTAGGTCCTCCGCGACTTCACGGCCGATTCGCTCGATGTAGACCGCGATCTCCCGGGTCCGCTCTGCCGGCGTACCTTCGGGCATCTCGAGGTACGCCAGCACCTCCTCACCTTCGATGTCCGGCAGGAAGCTGAAGCGGATGTAACGTCCCCCTACCAGCCCACCGACGATCAACACGATCGCCGTGGCACCCGCCAGAACGAGGCCGTAGCGCCGGGTCGCGAACCGAACCCCGCGCTCGAGGGGCCCGTCGATGAAGCGCTGCAGCGCCCCGTGGACCGTGTCCTGGACCCGGCGAATACGCCCGACGAGTCCATCCCGTCGCTCCTCCTCGGGGCGTGGGAGGTGGGAGAGGTGGTATGGGAGGATGAACAGCGCCTCGACGAGGGACAGGAGGAGCACGGCGATCACGACCGTCGGGATCTCTCCCATGAACTTGCCGATGCTGCCGGGTACGAACAGCAGCGGCGTGAACGCCGCGACGGTCGTCAAGACCGCGAACGTCACCGGCACCGCCACCCGGCGGGCGCCCCGGATCGCGGCGTCCATCCCGCCGGTGCCACGCTCGCGGTGATGGTAAATGCTCTCTCCGACGACGATCGCGTCGTCCACGACGATCCCGATCGCGAGGATGAACCCGAACAGCGACAGCATGTTGATGGTCGCGCCGAGCGCGTGCATGACCGCGAACGTGCCTGCGAACGAGAGAAATATTCCGACGGCAGTCCAAAACGCGAGCCGCAGGTTCAGAAACAGGGTGAGCGCGATCAGGACCAGAACGAGGCCGATGCGCCCGTTCTTGAGCAGGAGGCTGATGCGGCTGTCCAGGTAATCGGCTTCGTTCTCCCAGATCGCGTACTCGACCCCCTTTGGGAGGAGGGGAGCGAACTCTTCGGCCAGGTAGTTCTGCACGAGCTCGACGCTCTCCAGCACGCGCTCGTCGCCGGTGCGGAACACCTGCACGAAGGCCGCCGGCTGCCCTTCAAAGCGCGAGATGAGGTCCACATCCTCGAATCCATCGCGGATCTCGGCGATCTGGTCGAGCCTCAACACGGCGCCATCGCCAGATCCCCGGACGATGATCTCCGCGAAGTCGGCGCGTGTGTAGTTCTGACCTTCGACACGGACCAGAATCTCCTCGCGGTCGGTCCTGACGTCCCCGCCCGGCAGGTCCAGGCTGGCGCGGCGCACCGCCCCCGCCACCTCATCGAGGGTGATTCTCCAGGCCCGGAGGGCATCCTTCGAGACTTCGATCGAGATCTCGTACTCGCGCACACCGGCCACCTGCACGTACGAGATCTCGGGGATCGAGGCGAGGTCGTCCTTGGCCCGGTAAGCCAGCTCCCGGAGTGTTCGCTCATCGACGTCGCCGTAGAGCGCGATGTCCATCACGCGGTTCCGGGCGGTCAGCGCGACGACTTCCGGCTCCTCCGCGTCCACCGGGAAGGTGACGATGCGGTCGGTCTCCGCCTTGATGTCGTCGAGCGCCCGCGCTTCATCTGTCCCGAGGCTAAGCTCGGCGAGTACGACGCCGACACCCTCCGACGCGACGGCGGTGACGCGCCGAACACCCTCGACCCCGTCGATCCGCTCCTCGATCCGTTGTACGATCGCTTCCTCGATCTCCTCCGGGGAGGCACCGGGGTATTCGACCCTGACCTGGATCGTGTCGAGCGTGAACTCGGGGAAGACCTCCTGCGGAACCGTGAACACGGCCAGCATCCCCGCGACGAGGATGAACACCAGGAGGAGGTTGGCCGCGACCCCGTTCCGGGCCATCCACGCGATCGCGCGGTTCATCGGCCGTCCTCCCGCGTCGTGTCCGGCCCGCGCGCGGAATCAGAGCTCGCCGGGGTCGAGGTCTCGAGCGGCTCCGCCACCCGGACCGTCATCCCATCCGTGGCGAACGGGAGCGGGCTTACGATCACCTGGGTTCCCGCCTCGAGGTCGGTTACCAGGTACGCGGTGTCCTCGACTTCCTGCACGACCCGGACGGACACGAACACGAGGACGGAGTCATCCGCCACGGTCCACATCCGCCCGCTGTCGCGGATGGCGGCGCTCGGTACGACCCCGTACCGCTCGAGCTCGGCACCCTGAATGTCCACCGTCGCGTACGTACCGAGCAGCAGAGGCGGGCGGCCGTTGGACTCGCGGCTGGCCGTGAACGGAGCCTCCACGCGCACCACAACATCGACCGTGCGGGTGAGCTCGTCGAGCGCTGACTCGGCTCGATCGACGGTGCCACGCCAGCGGTAGGTCGAGTCCCCATAGTCGGCGTACACCTCGACGGGGATCGACGCGCCCGCGCCGCTCGCCCGTGTGTCCCACAGATTCGGGATCAGCGCCGCGTCATCATCGCTGAGCGGCACGAGGATCTCGACAGCGGCTGTCGCGTAGAGTTGTGCCACCGCCTGTCCGGGTGTCAAGTACTGGCCGCGATCGACAGCTTCGGTCCGCACGATCCCGGAGAACGGCGCTCGGATTTGCGTTCGCTCGAGGCGGAGGCTGGCGTCCTCGGACCCCGCTTCCGCTCGCTCCAGAGCGGCTCGAGCCGCTTCGAGCTGTGGCTCCCGGAACAGCAGCGCGCTCTGTTCATCGTCAAGGCGAGTCGAATCGGGTTCCACTCGGCGCTGTAGCCGGCCGTACTCTTCACGCGCCAGCACCACCTCCTCTTCCGCCTGCAGCACCTCGACTCGGCGCTGCGCGACCTCGGCCCGGGCCGCGCGCACGGCGTTCTCGTAGTCCGCCGGATCGATGCGGAGCAGCACCTGGCCTCGGTCGAAGCGACCACCGCTCACGAGCGAGGGAGACACCCACACGACGCGCCCCGCCACTTCGGACGCGAGTACGATCTCGGCGCTCGGGCGCACCGTCCCGTTTCCGCGCACGTTCAGATGCCCCGATCGGATCTCGAGTGGCGCGGTCGTCACGGTAGGGACCTGTCGAGGGGGTTGCTGGAGCGGCGGCCGGGGCCGGAGAAGGACCAGAAGAGCGAGCGAGAGAACCCCGATTCCGATGACCAGGGCACCCTGCTGCCATGGCCTGAGTCGCGACCATCCCCCACGGACCCTCCCTAGCGGGCCCATCGGTACTCCTCCCTTCTCGTCTGCTGGTTCGTCGACTCCGGCGGCCCGCTGACGCCGGCCTCCGATGGGTCGACCGGGCCGGCTGCGGAGCGCTCGCCCTCGACGTCTTCCACCCAGGCGCCGCCGAGTGCCCGGTGCACCGTGAGCCGCGCCTCCGCCAGCGCACGTCTCGCGTTCACCATTGTGGTCCGAGCAGTGACGAGGCTCGTGCGGGCATCCAGGTACGACACGTAGTCGCCCACACCCCGCTGATAACGGCGAAGCTGGTATTCCACGGATGCCTGGGCGTCAGCGAGCTGAGCCTGCACGCTAGCGTATCGTTGACGTTCGTTCTCGAAGCCCCGCAGAGCGGTCTGCACCTCCCTGAAGGCGGTCAACACCGTGCGGGCGTAGGCGGCCGCGAGTTGCTGATACTGCGCTTCCGCGGCCCCGATGTTCGCGCGTAGTCGTCCACCCTGGAACAGCGGCGCAAACAGGTTCCCGAGCAGATTCAGGAAGTACTGGTCGGCGTTGAACAGGTCCCGAGGCTCGCTGGCCTGAAGCCCGACCGACCCGTTCAGGGAAAGGGTGGGAAGCAGCTCGGCGCGGCGCGCTCCCACGCGGTGGCGGGCGGCCTCCATGCGTTCGCCGGCCGCCATGACGTCGGGCCGGGCCGCGAGGAGCGCGGCCGGGAGATACGCCGGGATCGGGGACCCGTCGAGCGTGGGCTCCCCATCGACCGTAAACTCGCCCGCGTAACGACCGACCAGGACCGCGAGCCGGCCCTCCGCATCGAACAACAGGGTTCGGAGCCCCGGGAGCCTCGACTCCGCGTTCCGATACAGCTGTCGCACCGAGTACAGCTCGAACGACGAGACGAGGCCGCGTTGATAGCGCTCATCGGTCAGCTCCGCACGCTCGCGCAAAAGATCCACGTTCTCGGCGCTGAGCTCGACCTCGTCTCGAAGCGCGAGCACCTCGAAGTAGGTGGAGATCACCGCCCCGATGACCGCCAGCCTGGCCGTCTCGAGGTCCGCCCGGGTCGCGAGGAACTCGCGCACCGCGGCGCTTCGGTCGTTTCTCGCGCGTCCCCAGAAGTCGATCTCGTACGCGAAATCCAGCGATGCGCTGTACGTGGTGAACGCGAACCGATCCCCGAAGAAGCTGAACCCACCGGTGGTGTCGGGCGGGGTGCCGCCCGTCGTTTCCGCGTCGCCGCCGCCCGTGATCTGCCCGCCGATGCCGGTGTTGGCCGGGCTGCTCTGCCGAGTGACGCCGGCGTTCAGACCGATGGACGGGAACAGGTCGGCCCCGGCGATCCGGTAGCGATTGCGGAATTCCTCCACGCGCGCGATCGCCTCGCGTAGATCCAGGTTCGCGACGAGGGCCGAGTCCACGACCGCGTTCAGCGTGGGGTCGCCGAACGTCTCCCACCAGCGCACGGGGGCATACGCCCCATGACCCTCGGCGGTACTGAAGCTGTCCGGTATCGCAGCCACGGGTCCCGGGATCTCAGGTGACGGGGCGAAGGAGCACCCACTGCTACCCAACCCGACGCACAGGCCGGTGGCGATCAGCCGGGCCGCGAGCGGGATCCGGGATCGGCCGAGCCGCAACGCGCCGCTCATCCCTTCTCCCCTTCCTCGGCACCTTCAGAACGAGAGGGAGCCGGAGGCCCCTCCTCGCGTCTCAAGCCGTAGAATAGAACATCGAACACATGCCGCTTGCGTTCCTCGACGAACGCGTCGAAGTCCTCGCGGGCCAGCGGGTTCAGGTACATCACGGTCGGGCGTGTCACGAAGAAGAACAAGCAGGCCGAGACGATCGTGAGGAGTGTCTGTTTTGGGTCCACGTCCCGGATTTCCCCTCGCGCGATCGCGGACCTGATCTGGTTCTCCATGATCCGCTGCGGAAAGCCCTCGTTTTCGAACGCAGCCTCCAGGTGTTCGCCCAGCAGGGTGCCACCGGACAGGTTCTCGTTCAGCATCAGGCGCATCACCTGCCGATGCTCGCGGACAAAATCGATGTAGCCGTCGATGAAGCCCCGCAACGTGTCGGCGAAGCTGCCCGTGTCCGAAAGCCAGTGGCCGAACGTCTGCATGAAGCGCTCGAAGCAATGCCCGAAGCAGGTTTCGTAAAGCTGTTGCTTGGTGCGGAAGTAGTAGTGCAGGAGCGTCCGATTGATGCCGGCCGTGTCCGCGATCTCCTGCATTCGGGCGCCGTCCCTGCCCTTGCGGGAGAAGACCTCGAGCGCTGCCTCGAAGATCTGTCGCTCTGTATCGGGGGGGGTCGAGTCGGCCCCGGCGGGGGGCGCGGACGTCGTTGTGTCCAGGTTCATCGCACAAGCCATATCGCTCAGGAGTCACACGTCCCGCTCGCAGACGTGGCCGCCGGGGCCACAAGCGTCCACGGTGGGGGCCAGCCTCCGAGTTGGCAAAACAGTTTAACTAAAATGTCAACACAGTATCGTCCGGGGGGCGGGGGCGCGCAAGCTCGCCGGACCGCCCACTTCCGGGACTACGGCAGGGTGCTGAAGATCTGCTGAGGGCGTGTCCGTGAGCGACGCATGCCCGTATCTTCGGGACCGCTTGCGAGCGACTTTCCACCACGCCTTGGAGGATGAACTGTCCGACCCGCCCCGCCTCATTCTCGCTTCCGGTTCGCCCCGGAGACGCGACGTGCTCAGACAACTCGGACTCGAGTTCGAGGTGCGTGTCCCGGCCATCGACGAGTCGCGGGAACCGGCGGAAGGGCCTGCCGCGGCGGCCGAGCGACTGGCCAGGACCAAGGCCGCCGAGTCCATCGAGCCGGGCGCGCTGACGCTCGGATTCGATACCCTGGTCGCCCACCGTGGCGAGATTCTGGGGAAACCGACCGGGTCGGCCGACGCGATCAAGATGGTGAATCGGCTCGCTGCGGATGAACACATCGTCTACACGGGAATCGCCCTCGCCGACCCGGAGCGAATGACCAGCGCGGTCGAGACGACTCTCGTCCGGTTTCGGGCGCTGGGTGCGGGCGAGTGCGAGGCCTACGTGGCGACCGGAGAGCCGCTCGACAAGGCGGGTGCGTACGGCATCCAGGGCCTGGGTGCCTCATTGGTGGAGTCCATCGCCGGAGACTTCTTCAACGTCATGGGCTTCCCCATGCAGCGTTTTCTGGAGCTCCTGGGGCGTCACGGCTGGAAGTATGCCTTCGGGGTCCTGACGCCACGGGCCGAGACACGGATCGAGGAGGTATGATTCCGCGCCGCACGACCGGTCGAGGTCTGATCCGGAGGGCAGTCATCGCCCCGGAGGGGAGTGCGGAGGGCGCGAGGCGTTCTCCCTGACTCGGAGGGCTCGTCCTGGTGGGCCTTTGAGAGCCTCCCGCAACCTACCTTAGCGACCGCCCCTATCCGCACCGGGCATCCACCCGGGACCCCGGCGATTCGTGCTCTCCGATTCTGTCGCTGCATCCATGGGAGGCGTCGGAGTCAGCCGTACCTGGAACCAGCGGCTGCCGTCGGGGCGACGCCAGTCTCCAACCAGATCTTCGTCCGCACCCCACTCCAGAACGATCCGCCCGGCTTCGGCACACGGACCCACCCCCCAACGCTGGCTGAGCTCGACCGTCGGGCCGATCGCGCGCACGAGCACGAGCGCGTAGTGACACGCGTAGTCCGTGAACGCATACGTCGCGGTGCCTACTACTTCACCCTCCGCAGCGGAATCGAACAAGGAGAGCGATACCTCGGGCATGGCCTCAGACCCGAGCGGCAGGACCTCCGCCGACCAGTGGCCGGCCATCACCGCGTCCGCGTCCAGCTGAAGGGGTGCGATGGGGCCCCTTGTTCCGGGGGGCGCCTCGCCATTCGTCCCGTCGACCGCTCGTGTGGCAGGCTTCCAGGCGCCCCTGATCATCTCAGGCTTCTCCGTCTCATCTTCAGCGATGGGCGGGTCCGGCGGTAGGAAACAACTGCTTCCCAACGCGATCGAAACGAAGAGGAGGAAGAAACGCCGAGTCAGCTCGACGACACCACGTCGTTCATACATCGAGGACGGCCTACTGGAGTCGTTACGCCAAAAAACCACGGACCACCGAGATGGGAGCAAGATCGATACGCACCCCCTCGGTGTCCGCTAAATAGTAGGCGGCTCAGGCGTTTCCGGCCAGAGGCTGCCTCCCCTCCTTGCACCGGAGTGTCGCAGGGGAGCCACAGGCAGCCCGTCAGCCGAGCGCGGCCCGCACCGCTCGATGAACGAGCACCTCCGCCAGGGCGGTGCGGTATTCAGCAGTCGCGTACGTATCGAAGGGTGGATCGCTTTCGGCGGTTGCGTGACCCGCCGCCGCCGAGATCGCGGACTCATCTGCGGTATCGATGCCGACCAGAGCTGCCTCCGTTTTGGTGGCTCGGACGGGAGTCGGCCCCATGTTCGTGAGCCCGATTGCGGCTTTCTCGATTACCCCGTCCGCACAATCCACCACCGCCGCAACGCCGACGATGGCCCAATCCTGCGCGCGGCGACTAAACTTCAGATAGGTCGAGCCGCTCGCCTCGCGGAGCCGAGGGACGCGGATCTCGGTGAGGATCTCGTGCGGCTCGAGCGCACTCACGAACGGGCGCAGGAAGAAGTCAGCGGCCGGGATCGTACGTTCACCCTCCTCGCTTCGGGTCACGAACTCGGCATCCAGCGCGAGAAGTACGGCCGGGAGATCGGAAGCCGGATCTCCGTGCGCGATGGAGCCGCCGATGGTTCCTCGATACCGGACCTGTGGGTCGCCGATTTGGCTTGCCGCCCGTGCGAGGGCGGGACACGCTTCCCCGAGGAGCTCGGAGCGCTCGAGATCATGGTGGCGCGTCAGTGCACCGATCGCGATCAAATCTCCTTTTTCGCGAACGTGGCGCAGCTCGTCGAGCCGGCCGATGTCCACCAGAGCCGTCGGTCGCGCGAGTCGCAACTTCATTAGCGGGAGGAGCGAGTGGCCACCGGCGATCAGCCTCGCCTCTTCGCCCCCACCCCCGAGCAGCGCGAGGGCGTGATCGAGCGAAGTCGCGACCTCGTAATCGAACGCGGTCGGAATCATCCTGAACCTCCCGGCTTCGCCTCCTGGATCGCACGCCACACGCGCTCCGGCGACGCGGGCATGCCCACATCACGCACGCCGAGGTGCCAGAGGGCATCTACGACCGCGTTAATCACCGCCGGCGCTGCAGCGATCGTCCCGGCTTCTCCGATCCCCTTGACGCCCATTGGGTTCGTCGTGCTCGGAGTCACCGTACGATCGAGCTCGAAAGAGGGAAGCTCGGCCGCGGAGGGTACCAGGTAGTTGATCATCGAGGAGGTCTGTAGCGTGCCGGTCTCATCGTACAGCGCCTCCTCGAACAACGCGGCGGCGATCCCCTGCGCGATTCCGCCGTGGACCTGCCCGTCCACGATCTGGGGATTGATCACCTGCCCGCAGTCGTCGACGGCTATGTAGCGTACGATGTCGACGGCTCCCGTCTCCGTATCGACCTCCACCACGCAGATATGAGTTCCGAACGGAAACGTGAAGTTGGGTGGGTCGTATACGTAGGATGCCTCGAGACCCGGTTCGTCGCCGTCGGGGAGGCTGTGTGCGGTCCACGCCGCGAAGGCGGTCTCCTGAATCAGCTTGGTCCGGTCGGGCACACCCTTCACCGAGAACACGCCGCCCTCGAACTCCAGATCGTCGGGAGCGACCTCGAGCATGTGGGCCGCGATCCTCTTAGCCTTGTCGATCACTCGACCGCAGGCCAGGTGGAGCGCCACGCCACCGACGGACAGGCTCCGGCTCCCGTACGTATCCATCCCCAACGGGGCGATCGCGGTGTCGCCATGGAGCACAGTGACGTCCTCGATCGGCACCCCCAGCGCGGCTGCCGTAATCTGCGACCAGGACGTCACGTGCCCCTGTCCGTGTGGCGATGATCCGGTCACGACTTCGACCTTGCCGGTCGGGAGCAGGCGAACCGTGGCCGCCTCCCACCCCCCAGCCCCGTAGTTGAGCGAGGCGAGCACCTGCGAGGGTGCCAAGCCGCACATCTCCATGTAGGACGAGAAGCCGACCCCGATTTGGCGAGCGTCCCCGAGCTCCCGGCGCGAAGCCTGCTCGGCCCGGACCGCATCGTGGTCCAGGATATCCAGTGCCCGCTGTAGGGCGCCGTCGTAATTCGTGGAATCGTACACGAGCCCGCCGGGACTCGGGACGTTCTCCCCCGCAGGGAGGAAGTTGCGGCGCCGAATCTCGATGGGGTCCAGGCCGACCTCGCGACCCAGGCGATCGATGGCGCGCTCGATCGCGTAGGTGGCTTCCGGACGCCCCGCTCCACGGTATGCGTCGGTCGGCGTCGTGTTGGTGAACACGCCCGTACACTCTATCGAGTACGCCTGGCCACCGTAGGAACCGCAATACACGAAGGCCCCCAGAAGCGGCACGCCGGGCGTCACCAGTTGCAGGTACGCGCCCATGTTGGCGAGGAGGCGCACCCGGTACCCGAGGATCGTCCCCTCGGTCGTGGCGGCGAGCTCGATTTCCTGTATCAGGTCCCGCCCGTGGATCGTGGCCACGTAGTCCTCCGACCGCTCGGCGACCCATTTGATGGGCCGGCCCAACCGTCGGGCCAGCGCGAGACACAGCGCCTCTTCAGCGTAGACGTTCAGCTTCGAGCCAAAGCCACCCCCGACGTCGGGCGCGATGACGCGCAGCTGGCTCTCGGGGATGCCGAGCGTCAGAGCCAGTGTCACCCTCGCTACGTGCGGCACCTGCGTGGTCGACCACATGGTGAAGTCGCCGGCAGACGCAACGGGCTGCACGACCACCGCGCGCGGCTCCATCGCGTTCGGAACCAGGCGCGGGTGTACGTAGCGTTGCCGGGTGACCACGTCGGCCCCCTCAAAGGTCGCGTCCACATCCCCATTCGCCAGCGCCCAGGTGTAGCACTCGTTGGTTCCCAGCGCCTCGTGAACCAACGGCGCGCCGTCGGCGAGTGCGCTCTCGATCGCCGTTAGCGAAGGCCGCTCCTCGTACTCGACCTCGACCAACTCGGCTGCGTCCTTCGCGGCCGCGCGGCTGGTGGCGACCACGACCGCGACCCCGTCTCCGGCGAAGCTCACGTAGTCCTGAGCCAGTGGCCAATGGTCCGGGTGATTCATGTCCTCGGTCACCGGCCAGGCCATGGGTAGCCCCGATGCCCACTCGTCGGCGAGGTCACCTCCACTGAATGCAGCTACCACTCCGGGAGCCTCACGGGCGGCCGCAACGTCGACGCTCCGGAGGCTCGCGCTGGCGTACGGGCTGCGAACGAGGGAGACGTAGAGCGTCCCGGGTGGAGTGATCGACTCCACGAATGTCGCCTCGCCGGTGAGCAGCTTCGGATCCTCTTTCCTCAGGACTCCGCCACCCACGTATCGTTCGGCTGTGGCCATATCCGTCCTCCTACGCCGTCGCCGACGACCGGGCGGCACCGGCCTTCATGACCGCGGCCGCGGCCGCCACGGCTTTCACGATGTTGTGGTAGCCGGTGCACCGGCAGAGGTTGCCCTCGAGCGCCAGTCTGATGTCGTCCTCGCTCGCGTCCGGGTTCTCCTTCACGTAGCTGACCGCCGCCAGGATCATCCCCGGCGTGCAGAAGCCGCATTGGAGCCCGTGGTGCTCGTGAAACGCCTGCTGCATCGGGTGCCAGCCGGTCACGGGCAGTCCCTCTATCGTCGTCAGCTCGCGATCATCGGCCTGAACGGCCAGAACGGTGCAAGCTTTCACGGATTCCCCGTCCATGAGCACCGTGCAGGTTCCACAGGAAGAGGTGTCACAGCCGATGTTCGTACCCGTCAGCCCGAGATGCTCGCGCAGGAAGTAGACGAGGAGCGTGCGGGGCTCGACGCGGGCCTCATGACGGACCCCGTTTACGATGACGCCGATGTCTCTCATGAATCTCTCGCTTCTCTGGCAGGGAGCGGGCCGGCTTCGGATGTCCTCGACGGCGCGCGCCCCACCTCGGCGCGGTTCCGGGGTCCGCCACGACCGGGGGTTCGTGGACCGGCTACCCGGAACGGAGGAGTCCCAATCGTACCTCGACGGCGCATACGCGGGAAGACCCGGCGCGCGGCGTGCAAGCTAGCCAGCGCAAGGATCCGCCCCTTGTCGGCCACAGATCGAATGGACAAGGTTTGCAGCATGGGCGAGAAGAGAATCCAGCGTAAGAGCACCGCCGAAGAGATTCGCGAGTTCACGCGTAGCTTGCTTGATGATGTGAAAGCGCTCCAGCTGATGCACGATCGCGGGCTCATCGAGTCCGGCATCCGCAGGATCGGTGTCGAGCAGGAGATGTTCCTCGTCGATCGCGATTGGCGGCCTGCCCCCGTGTCGCCAAGCGTCCTCGAACGGATCGACGATCCCCGGATCACGACCGAGCTGGGATCGTTCAACCTCGAGGCGAACACCCAGCCGTTCCGGTTCGAAGAGGACTGTCTCCGACAGCTCGAGACGACCGTCTCGGAGCTGTTGGACATCTCACGCGCCGCGGCGCGCGAGGAGAGTGCCGAGGTGGCGCTCGTGGGTATCCTTCCGACGCTGCGGCTCTCCGACCTCACGCTGGAGATGATGACCCCAGAGGAGCGCTACTACGCGCTCAACGAGGCCCTGAACCGTCTGAGCGGCGGCGCGTACAGCTTCTACATCAGGGGGATCGACGAGCTACTCGTAAAGCACGACTCGGTCATGCTCGAGTCCTGCAACACGAGCTTTCAGGTCCATTTCCAGGTCAGCCCGGCCGAGTTCCCCCGCTTCTACAACATCGCCCAGGTCCTGGCCGCGCCCGTGCTCGCAGCGGCCGTCAACTCACCACTCCTCTTCGGGCGCCGCCTGTGGCGGGAGACGCGGATCGCGCTGTTCGAACAGTCCGTCGATACGAGGAGTCCGATTCCGGACCTGCGCGAGACACATGCGCGGGTGAGCTTCGGGACCGATTGGGTGACAGAGTCGGTGCTGGACATCTACCGGCAGGACATCGGCCGTTTTCAGGTCCTTCTCGGCAAGCACATCGAAGAAGACCCGCTCGCGATGGTCGACGCGGGCAACGCCCCGCAGCTACAGGCGCTTCAGTTGTTCAACAGCACCGTTTACCGGTGGAATCGCCCGTGCTACGGCGTGAGCGACGGGGTCGCGCATCTTCGCATCGAGAATCGGGTCCTCCCCTCCGGTCCGACACCGATCGACGAGATCGCCAACGCGGCCTTCTGGTACGGTCTGATGGCCGGGTTCCTCGAACGATTCGAAGACATCCGCAGAGTCATGGAGTTCGGGGATGCCAAGGGAAACTTCCTCGCGGCTGCCCGCCTGGGGCTCGGAGCCCCCTTCACGTGGCTTGGGGGGGAAGAGATCGGGGCTCGCCGACTCATCATAGACCAGCTACTCGAGATCGCCGCCTTCGGGCTGGCCACCTGTGGGATCGACGAACCGGACATCGATCGCTACCTGAATGTCATCGAGCGACGCGTCGAGTCACGGCATACCGGGGCGGACTGGATG
The DNA here is from genome assembly GCA_039588215.1 of Gemmatimonadota bacterium. Classification (GTDB taxonomy): domain Bacteria; phylum Gemmatimonadota; class Gemmatimonadetes; order Palauibacterales; family Palauibacteraceae; genus JBDHAC01. Next base: position 9,185 of record JBDHAD010000048.1, on the reverse strand, counting down.
CTACGATCGCTCGCGGGAATGAAGGGTCGCGGGACGCCCGATGAGCGCCTCCGGGCCCTCACCGCAGCGGTCGTCGCGCGACAGCAGGACAATCGACCGGTGCACGAATGGGAGTTGGCCGAGCTGACCGAAAGCGGCGGGTGGAAAGGCAGCCATATGGTCGTACGACACTTCATGACCACCGACATCGTCACGGTGCACGAGGATCAGCCGGTCGACCTGGTCGCCAATCTGATGGACTGGAACGAGGTGCGTCACATCCCCGTGGAGGATCCGGGGCATTACCTGATCGGCCTCATCACGCGGCGGACCCTGCTCCGCTTCCTGGCCAGCGACGAAGCCCGAAACGCCGAGCAGCCCGTCCCCGTGGGGCGAATCATGATCAGCGAGCTGATCACGATTCCGCCGGACACCCCCACATTCGAGGCGATCGAACTGATGCGGAAGCACAGAATTTCCGCACTCCCCGTGGTTGAGGCCGGCCGCCTGGTCGGGATCGTGACCGAGCGTGATTTCATGCAGCTCGCTCAGGATCTGATCGACAAGGGCCTTACGGAATAGCCTCCCCCGAACCGGCGGCCGGGACGCTCAGGCCTGCCGAGCCCGCCAGCGCCACCTGCCGCGTCACCGAGACGTTGAGACGGTAGCCCCAATAGATGAGCAGGATTCCCAGGAACTCCGTCACGTAAAGCACCTCCACGTGGCCGAAGCGCGTGAATGATCCGCCGATGCCCGGCAGGAGCGCCCCGATCGCGATCAGAACGTTCCCGTGATACCGGTGCCGCATGTCCGGGATCCGGCGGTCGGACGGTCGATGGGAAAAGGCCGGTGGGCGAGCGTCGGTTCCGCTCGCCCACCGGTCGGGGGCACGCTCAGAAGGATGTGATCCAGCTCAGGAGGATCGTGCGCTTCGGCTCGGGACGGAAGAACGAGGCGTTGGAGAACTCCGCGTACAGCTCGTTCGTGAGGTTCTCGACGCTGATCCCGAGGCTGTGTTGGGTGCGCCCCAGTCGGAGCAGCCGGACTCCGCCGCGCAGATCGTGTACCGAGAACGACGGCAGCACGTCGCCAATCGGGTTGTCCAGGAGCCCGGCGTCCTTTTGCTCGCCCGAATGCCGGAAGCGGTAAGTCGCCCAGAAGCGACCGTCCGGCTCTCGGTACGTGACGTGGGTCACCACCTTCGACGAGTAGCTGTCCCCGATGGGATTGTTGGGGTCGAGGACGTCCTTGGAGTCGAGCGCGCTGTAGCTGGCGCCGAAGGTCAGTCCCCGGAACGGCTCGTACTCACCGCTCACCTCGAAGCCCTGATAACGCAGCTTGTCGACGTTCACGTTCTCGAAGGCAGGGAACGGCCCCACCATCTCGCCTGTCTCCGAGATACGAATGCCGTTTCGAATCTGGTTCCGGAACAGATACCCCTCGAAGGCCACCTTGGCGCGCCGGTACTTGAGCCCCAACTCCATGTTGAAGCTGGTTTCGGCCTCGAGCTCAGGATTCCGCACCTGGAAGCCCGAGCCCTCGGGCGTGGGTCCGTTGAAGAACAGCTCTACCAGGTTCGGCGCCCGGAAGCCCCGTCCGACGGCCGCGACGAGGTTCAACTCGGGCGTGACCTCGAACAGCAAGTTCGCGGCACCTACGACGGTTCGGTCGGAGTTCGTCGCCACGGCGAGATCCTCGAGACCCGGCGTTACCTCCGTCTCCGCCCGCACGTCCTGCCACCGCGCCCCGAGGATCAGCGAGACGCGATCGTGCAGCGTCAGCTCGCTCTGGGCGAACGCCCCGATTTGCCGGTAAGTGGCGTTCGGAACCGTGGGCGTGGTGCTCTCCTCCGGCGTCGGCGGGCCAAAGCCGAACACCGTCGAAACGTTGCGGTCGGTGTTATTGGAGTTGTCATGTGAGAAGTCGAGCCCGTACGTGAACAGCACACGCCCGGTCGCCAGTTTCGCCGCCTCGATGCGGAACCCTGTCGACTCGATGTCCGTGAAGTTCTCGTTCACGACCGATACCCCGGCGCCCGGCGGTGTCCCGGGGCCGAACGGTACGAAGACGTCCAGCGTGAAGTCACGCTCGTTGTCCTGGTAGTAGCCCGTTACGTCGAGCCGGTCGGCGGCGAAGGTTCCCAGGCTCCGCCCGCGATAACCGAGCACGAAGCGGTCGACCGCCTGGTCGGGGTAGCTGATCTCGATGTCCGCTCCATCCTCGATCCCGAGATCTTCGTTCCTGACGAACCCGAAGCCGGCATCCGTCGCGCGATACCGCTCCATGCGCCCGAACACGCGGTGTGAGTTCGGGAACGAGTACTCGAGACTCAGGTTGAGGTTGTCATCCTGGACGCCGGTGTCCTCGACGACGGCGTCGTCCTGGAGCGTGATGTCGCCAAACGAACCGGCGGGCGCCACGTAGGCTTCCGCGTCCCTGTACGCACCGGTCAGCCGAAACCCGAGTCCGCCGACCCGACCGGCCACGCTGGCGCCCGGACGGTGCTGATCACCGACACCTCTGAAGGCATACCGCACCCAGCCGTTGATCTGATTGCCAGCCGACAGGGGTGGTACATCTTGGGTGATCAGGTTCACCACCCCACCGATCGCATCGCTCCCGTATAGCACGGACGCGGGTCCGCGCACCACCTCGATCCGGTTCAGGTCGTTGACGTCGACGATCGCGGGCAACTCGCCGAAGTCTTGCTGGCGCCGGGAATTGTTGAGTCGGAGCCCGTCCTCGAGCATCAGGATTCGCTGCCCGCGTTGTCCGCGGATGATCGGCCGCGCTTGATTGGCGCCGGCTCCGTTCACATCGAGACCGGGCAAATCGCGGAGCAGGTCGGCGGCCGTGTTGGGATTGCGGTCCCGGATGAGCAACGAGTCGAGCACCGCAACCGGAGCGGCCGTCTCGAACACCTCCCTGGGTGAGCGCGTGACGGTGACGTTGATCGGTCTCACCCGGACCGGAGGCACCTTCGTGCTGTCCGTCGCGAGGGTATCCGCGGGCTGCCCCCTTCGTTGCTGGGCGGTCAGATCGACCGGGTTCGCCAGCAGCGTCGCGAGTAGCGCCGCCACCAGCGCTCCCAGGCCGATTCGTGGCAGCGCACCTGGACGCGTCGAGCACCGAAAGCTGGTATCTATTCGATTCATGAGTGGCTCCTCAATCCCCTGGTCATCCCCTTGAGTTGCCCGGCAATCCGGCCGGCCAACCGCCAGTCCCGCATCGGGACGAATTGCCACCGACGACGGGACGGATTTGCCCTTACAATAGGGTCCCGGGCCATTTTTGCCCAAACGCAAACTAAGTGGGCGGGCAAGTCCCGGTCTGTCAGCGGACGGAGGAAGAGCTTGTGGTGATATGTCCCGTAAAGCTTGTGGGGAAAATCCCCTCGGGGCGGACGGCATGTCGTGGAACGACTCGGCCCACTCAACGCGTATCGCCGAATCAGTCGAGGGCCACGTCCAGATAGAGCATAATCACGACCCCCGGCGATGGTCCCGGCGGTCGCCAGACGCGCCGCCTCCCGGCGTCCAGATCCGGGACGGATTCGGCTATCGCGACCGGGCGATGCACGTTTGCAGGCATTAGGATACCTAGATCATGAATGCCCGGTCGAGTGCCCCCGTCGAGCACGGAAAACGAGCCATGAACGTGACCGCCAGATGCGTGGCCGGTCGTGGTCCGTACCACTCGGCCTGTATGAGTCTGGAGCGGAGTCCATGCGTATCATCGAGCCTTTTCGCATCAAGACGGTCGAACCGATCCGATTGACGACCCGCGAGGAGCGGGAGCGCTTCATCACCGACGCCGGCTACAACGTCTTCGGACTGCACGCCCGCGACGTGCTCATCGATCTGTTGACCGACAGTGGCACGGGCGCCATGAGCGCTCAGCAGTGGTCGGCCGTCATGCGAGGTGATGAATCCTACGCGGGGAGCGAGAGCTACTACCGCTTCGAGAGGGCGGTGCGCGACATCTTCGGTTTCAAGCACGTCATCCCGACCCACCAGGGGCGAGCCGCGGAGCGGATACTGTTCACCGTCGTGTGCGAGCCGGGCCAGACGGTACCCAACAACAGTCACTTCGACACCACGCGCGCGAACATCGAGTTTCTCGGGGCCTCGGCGATCGACCTCCCGTGCCCCGAGGCCGAACCGATCTCCGAGCCTCGTCCCTTCAAGGGCAACATCGACCTGGAGGCGCTCGAGCGGACCATCGAAGCACGTGGCGCGTCTAGAATACCGCTCGTGATGCTCACGATCACCAACAACACCGGTGGGGGGCAGCCGGTCTCGATGGCCAACATCCGGAGTACGGCAGAGATCTGCCATCGCTACGAGATCCCGCTTTACATCGACGCTTGCCGCTTTGCCGAAAACGCATTCCTGATCCAGCAGCGCGAGGAGGGGTACGCGGACGTGCCGCTGATCGACATCGCCAGGGAGATGTTCTCGCACGCCGACGGGTGCACGATGTCGGCCAAGAAGGACGGTCTCGCGAACATCGGGGGCTTTCTGGCCACCAACGACGACCGGCTGGCCTCGCTGGAGCGCGACCTCCTGATTCTGACGGAGGGCTTCCCCACGTACGGCGGTCTGGCCGGACGCGATCTCGAAGCGATCGCCGTCGGATTGTACGAGGCGCTGGAGCCCGACTACCAGCGGTACCGGATCACGTCGAGCGCATACCTCGGAGAGCATATTGCAGCCGAAGGCGTGCCGATCATCCAACCGCCCGGCGCGCACGCCATCTACGTGGACGCGGGGGCTTGCTGCCCGCACCTGTCGGCGGCGGAGTTTCCCGGCATCTCCCTCGCCGTGGAGTTGTACCGTGAGGGTGGAGTTCGGGCGGTGGAGATCGGGAGCGTCATGTTCGGCCGGACCGACCCGGAGACGGGGGAGTTCGAGCCGGCGCGGCACGAGCTGGTTCGGCTGGCTATTCCGCGTCGCGTGTACACCAAGAGCCACATCGACTACGTCGTCGACACGATTCTGGGCGTAGCGCGGCGTCGTGACGAGCTCCCCGGATACCACATCGTGGAGGAGCCTCCGTTCCTTCGCCACTTCACGGCCCGTTTCGAACCGATCTAGCGGCGCGCGGGAGGCTTCAGCAGTTGTTCGAGGCTATCGGTCCTCGGGTGCGGGGGATGGCAGGCGTGTCTCGGCGAGTCGCGCCTGCTTCTCCCAGAAGCCCCGGGAGACGTCGGCGATCGTGGTCTCGGTCAGGTATGCGCGGATGGCCCGCCGGAGTGGCTTGAAGGTGTCGTGTAGCGGGCACGGCGTGTCATCCGTGCATGGGTCGAGACCCACGGCACAGCGATCGAGGCTCCCCGTCCCCTCGAGAATCTCCTTTACGCGAAGGAGCGTGACCTCCTCGGGCGGATACGTCAGGGCGTACCCGCCGGTGGGTCCGCGGGCGGATCGCAGAATCCCGGCACGGACCAACTCCTTGAGGATCTTGCCCAGAAACGCTGAGGGTAGATCCTGGGCCTTGGCGATGTCGCTCAACAGCGTCAGTTGTCCAGGCGGCTGCTGAGCGAGGTACGTCAGGGCCCGAATCGCGTACTCGCTGCCACTCCCGTAAAGCATGACTTGAAGGTATCATGCTCGCGCCCGTTCCGCCCCGCATTGTGGTGTTGTATACCCGTTTATCCCTTGTTCGTACGGCGATCGGGCTCCCACCCCGCGGCGAGGCCGCCGACCGGCCCTCATAGCGCCCTATGTTTTCATGGTGTTTGACAATTATACCTGCGTCCGGTAGAATTTTGACCTGACGTTCAAGTTTCTATGGAGTGGGTGCGCATGTCAGGCTCTGGAGTTCAGTCCGCTCCCTCGACGCCTTCCCCTCACGTCGAACGGAAGCGCCGGCGTCGACGCGATGAGATCCTGCAGTCCGCACTGCGAGCCTTCCGAGAGGGCGGGTACCACGGCACGACGCTGGAGGAGATCGCCGGTCGGCTGGGTCTCCGAAAGTCCGCGCTCTACCACTACTTCCCGGACAAGGAAGCCATCCTCTACGAGTGCCACCAACGATCGCTCATGGAGCTCCAAGCCGCGGTGGACGAGGCTCTCGAGCGATACCGGACCGCGGAGGAGCGGCTCGGATACATCGTCCGCGCGCACGTGCGCGTGATGACGGAGACACTCCAAGGTTCGTCGCTCGCGTTCGAGGTGTCGGCGCTCTCTGCAGCGCACCGAGAGGAGGTCGTCGCGGCCCGCGACCGATACGAGCGCCGGGTGCGGCAGATCATCCAGGATGGAGTCCGAGCGGGAGAGTTTCGGCCCGTAGACCCGAAGATCGGCGCCTTCGCGATCCTGGGCGCGATCAACTGGATCGCGCACTGGTACGACCCACAAGGATCGTTGCCTGCCCCCGAGCTAGCCGCCCGCTTCATCGACCACCTCGTGGGCGGCCTCGCCCGGCCTGCAGAGGCTCGGGGGGCCTGAGTGGTGACGCACGCGATGGGCAGCCTGGCCTTTCGACCGGTTCAACGCACCCCCGTCGGGGGTGCCCCGACTCCCAACAAACCCGATCGGGGTGAAGCATGATTACGGCGAGAGATCTTTCCACGGGGCGCGCCTTCGGTTCGCGGCCCGCCGACTCGTTCGACTTTCAAGAGATCCTGTACGAGAAGAGTGACGGAGTTGCCCGCATCACCATCAACCGGCCACACCGGTACAACGCGTATTCCACGCCAGCGCTGGAGGAGCTCGCAGCGGCGTTTCGTGATGCGGCCTTCGACGACGGCGTCGGGGTTATCGTGTACACGGGCGCCGGGGATCGCGCCTTCTGTACGGGCGGCGACGTGAAGGAGTACGCCGACCTCTACATCCGCACGCCGAGGGACTATTGGAAGTACATGGCGCTCTTCCGCGCCTATATCGAGAGTATCCTGAACACCGGCAAGCCGGTCGTCGCCCGGATCAACGGGATGGCCGTGGGCGGCGGAAACGAGAGCCAACTCGCGTGCGATCTCTCGGTGATCGCGGACCACACGTATGTGAAGCAGGTGGGCTCGCACGTGGGCTCGGTGGCGTGCGGCGGCTCCACCCAATGGCTTCCCCTCGTGGTGGGCGACAAGCGGGCGCGGGAGATCCTCTACCTGAACGAGGAGATCCCGGCGCGGAAGGCGCTGGATTGGGGGCTGGTGAATTGGGTCGTGCCGTCCGTCCGGCGAGGGGACGCGTGGATCGAGGCGGCGACTCCGGAGGAGATCCGGAAGGCCTACAAAGGAGAGGACGAGTATTCCCTCGACCTGTCGCGGCTCGACGAATTCGTGGCCGACCTCGCGAAGCGCTTGCTGGCCTCCTTCCCCGAGTGCTCCCGTTACACGAAGCAACAGGTGAATTTCCTCAAGGACTTCGCCTGGAACTCCACGGTACGCCACGCGCAGGACTGGCTGGCGCTTCACTATGCGTGCTGGGAGCCGCTCGAAGGCATGCAGGCGTTCGTGGAGAAGCGCGCGCCGAGGTACGACCTCGTGCGGGAGCGGGCGGCGCGGGGCGAAGCAGCCGAGTCGTTGTGGGGTCCACCGACCGTGACCTGTCCCAGTTGCGAGACCCCGAGCCTCCCGGCGGGCCACGCGTTTTGTGGAGTCTGCGGCGCCGAATTGGGGTCGACCCCGGCCGGCGACGAGGGTGAGGGCGAAACGGCGACCAACGCGGCGTCACCCGGCGGAGGTGTGGGATGAGCTCACCGCTCCTCGTTTCGACCAGCGCCGGCGTGGGTCGACTGACGCTGAACGACCCGCCGCTCAACATCCTGTCTCGCGAGCTCCTAGGGAGAGTGAGGACAGCCCTCGCGGAGCTCGCGACGGATGATTCGCTGGGGGCGCTCGTCTTGTCGGCAGCCGGGCAGCACTTCTCGGCGGGCGCCGACGTGAAGGAGCACCTGCCGCCCGAGCATGCGGAGCTGATCCCCGAGTTTCTCGAGACGATCGGTGCGCTGGACTCGTTTCCCGTCCCGGTGATTGCAGCGGTGCAGGGGCGGTGCCTGGGTGGCGGGTTCGAGCTGGTGCAGGCGGCGGACCTCATCCTCGCGGGCGAGAGCGCCGTCTTCGGGCAGCCCGAGATTCGGCTGGGGGTGATCGCGCCGGCCGCTTGCGCCCTCCTCCCGCGTCTCGGTCTCGGGTCTGCCGCGGACGAGATGTTGTTCACGGGTGACTCGATCCGGGCGGAGGAGGCCCACCGTCTCGGCCTGGTGCGGTCGGTCGTGCCGGATGACGAGCTCGACGCCGCCGTTCTCGCGCTCGCGAGTCGCGTTGCCCGCAACAGCCCTGCGGCCCTACGGCTGGCGAAGCGAGCGATCCGCGATGCGGAGAGCGAGACTCGCGCCCGAGCGATGGACCTCGCGGGACGTCTGTACCTGGATGAGGTGATGGCCACACAAGACGCGCTCGAGGGCCTGCAGGCGTTCATGGAGAAGCGCGCACCCCAGTGGGCGGGACGATGAGCGCCGAAGCGGTCGTGGCGGATCCGTGGGTCGATGGGGCGGCACCCGTGCTCGACCAGTTGGGGATCCTCAGTGAGCGCACGTTCCTGGACCCGGACCTGGCAGCGCTTCATGCGTTCAAAGACGCGGGGCCGCGCAACCGCGTGATCGGATGCTTCCCCGTGTACACGCCCGAGGAGCTCGTCCATGCCGCCGGCTTCTTACCCGCTCACCTGTTCGGGGGCGGACACATCGCGGAGATCGAGTACGCCGACGCCCGGATTCAGAGCTTCGTGTGCTCGATCTGCAAGAGCACGCTCGAGCTCGGTCTTACCGAGCGACTGAAGATGGTGGACGGGTTCATGTTCCCATCCATCTGCGACGTCGCGAGAAACCTGTCGAGCATCTGGAAGCGAAACTTCCCCGAGCAGTTCGTCGCGTTCTGCCATTGGCCCGAGCATGCAGACTCGGTCAACGCGCGTGCGTACCTGCGCTCGGAGTTCGCCAGAATCCTGGATGGACTGGAAGAGCTGCGCGGATCGGCCGTGTCGATCGCCGAGCTGAACGACTCCCTCGATACCTACAACGAGAGTCGTCGGCTTATGCGGGCGCTCCGCGCGTTGCGGCGCGCGCACCCCGAGAAGCTGACCCTCGGCGAGACATACCGGCTGTTCCGGGCCGGTGGCTTCATGCGCCGCGATACGCACAACGAGATGCTCGCGCGGGCGCTGGCCGAGGCGTCGGCGCGGAGCACGGCGCCACGCGACGCC
>JBDHAD010000047.1:0-24200 GCA_039588215.1 Gemmatimonadota bacterium | reverse complement strand
AGGGCCCTGCTTCCGGAGCTACTTTCCGGCGATCGTCTGGAGGCCTTCAAGAGCCAGGGTGCGCTGTACGAGATGGATGGACTGGACGCCGATCCTGCGGTTCGTCTGTCCACGTTCCGGTATCTGGACGAGATGGTCCCGATCGCCCGCCTGATCCGTGAAACTGAAACACCGACCCGGCTCGTGGCGGCGGTCTACCTGGGAGTCGCGGATGACATCGACTTCCCGTGGCTGCGGGCCGAGCTGAACGCGCGCGCCGGCCAGGACTATTGGGGGCAGCGCGCCGCGAGGATCCTCAACGCACGGCTTGTCGCGGCTCGATCGAGGATTTCCTCGCGGGTCCTGAACACCGTTCGAGAGGATGGGGAGATTCGCGACGGCCTGGAGGCGTTTCGACACAGCAACGCGAAGGCGCTGCAGCGCCTCCGCAACGTCGTCGAGGATGTGCGCGGGGCCGGCGAGCCAGGTCTGGCAGCGCTGGTTGTGGCGGTGAATGCGGTTGACGACTTGCTCAGTGCCGTCTGAGTGGATCGAAGCGCCGAGGCTCGCCCCGGCGCGACCGACTCGCTTCAGCAGCCTGCTAAGCGGCGCTCCCCACGGTGCGCAGCACGTCATCCGCCACGCGGCGGCTGCGCTCATCGACGTTCCCTCGGGGCCCGAGCTCGGTGCGTCGCCACACGAGATCCTCTGCCCGCACGGCCATCTCGCATTCGACGGCGTAGGTCATCTGGCCCCGGATGGTTGGGGCATTCTCGTGAATGCGCTCACCCCAACCCTCTGAAGCCCTGACGATCCGCGCGAACTCGGACAGATGAGCCCCGTACATTCGAGCCAGGTGTCGGGCGGTGTCGGCCCGCAGGTCGGTCCCGAGGAGCCGTCGAACCCTGTCCTCGGGCGCATCGATCGGGCCTTCGGGGGCGCCCGGGAGCGCGACGGACGCCGTGCGGCATCGAGAGTTGCCCCGCCCCAGTCTTGCCACGCAGCGATCGACGGTTTTCTCGGCCAGTGCACGAGCCGTCGTGTACTTCGTGAGAATCGCGGTAATCGCCGGCGGATGTGAAGGGCTCTCGTGGACGATCATGCGGTCGCGTGTGTCGGGGTGCGCGGGTCTCGCCGGGTGCGCGGGCTGGAGACCCGCATGCACCCCCACGATCTCTTCCATGCGAATCGGCTCTGCGGCCCACGCGCTGTTCACCTCGGTGACGAACCGCGCCGTCTGCTCCTCGCTCAACTCCCAGGCGTCTGACGAACGGGTGGCACCCTCGTGGCCAGTGCCCACCAGGGTGCGTCCTCGCCACGGAACGACGAAGATAAAACGCCGACCGCGGCCCAGCCGCTTCCCACCGTCCTCACCGCTGATGGTGAAGCCGTAAGCCGCGGGTCCGGGGGTACGATTCAGCACCAGGTTCAGCCCCACCGAATACGCCTGCGGCAGGCCTTCACCCGGGAGCCCCGCCCCGCTCGCCACCCGCGTAGCCCCGGCCCCGGCCGCGTTGACGAGCATGCTCGCACAGATCTGAAATCTCTCACCGTTTTCGGTGTCTTCCGCTTCGACCACCCACTCCGCAGACCGCTCGCGGGCGTTGCGGAATGCGACGTAATTGGCGATCACCGCGCCCTCCTTCCATGCCGCCCGGACTATCTCGAGGACGAGCCTCTCGGAGCTGTACATCAACCCGTCGTGGAAAAGAAGCCCACCCTTCGATGAGAGTTCGGGAGGGAGCAGCTCTGCGCACAAATCCGCGGACAGGTGTCGTGCTGAAGGAACATGACGATTTGGGGGCAAGCCTCGGTTCCGCCCTCGCGTGAGCTGTTCGTCCAGCGCGGCTGCGAGCCTGAGAGTGAGTCCGGATGGACTGCTCATCTCGAGCGCCGGAGCGACAAACGGCCACGGCTCGACCAGGTGCGGTGCTATGCGGAGCCACACGGACCGCTCATGAGCGGATCGCTTCGCACGCCGAAAATCCAGATCCGCGAGGTAGCGCAGTCCGCCGTGCACCACCTTGAGGCAGTGCGCCGAGGTCCCGCTTCCGAAGTCTCCGCTCTCGATCAGAGCTGTTCGCAGGCCTCTTAGGGCCGCGTCGCGTGCGATGCAGGCCCCCAGGACGCCACCCCCGACCACACAGACATCGACCTGCTCGTCCGCGAGCCGCGCCAGGTCTCGCTTCATGCTAGTGGAGGTGTGAGGAGTGGGGTGCCCGATAGATCTCCGGGCACCCCTGCAAGGGTCTCTCGCGCCGAAACCGTCGCGGACGGCGCGGCGGCCTATCGCCGGTCAGTAGGTGGCGAGGTACGTGTCTAGCTCCCAGGGGGTCACCTGCGCGACGTAATCCGACCACTCGGCTTTCTTCGCCTCGATATAGTGCGTAAAGATGTGGTCGCCGAGGGCGTCGCGCAGCAGTTCATCACGTTCCAGGGCTCCTACCGCCTCGGACAGGTTGGCCGGTAGGACCCCCATCCCGTACTTCGCCCGCTCTTCCTCCGTCAGCTTCCACACGTTCGTTTCGACCGGCGGTCCGGGATCGATCTCGTTGCGAATCCCGTCCAGCCCGGCGGCAAGCTGCACGGCGAGTGCCAGGTAGGGATTGCAGGCTGGATCCGGCATGCGGAACTCGCAGCGCGTGCCGACCCCGCGGCGCTCGGGGATCCGAATCAGAGGCGAGCGATTGCGCCTCGACCAGGCGATGTTCACCGGAGCCTCGTACCCCGGCACGAGCCGCTTGTAGGAGTTGACGATCGGGTTCGTGACCGCGGCGATCGCCCGCGCGTGCTTTTTCAAGCCGCCGATGTAGAACCGCATGAAATCCGACAGCTCGTATTCACCGTCGGGGTCGTGGAACACGTTCGCCCCGTCTCGGAAGAGCGACTGGTGTGTGTGCATTCCCGAGCCGTTCTGACCGAAGATCGGCTTGGGCATGAAGGTGGCGTGTAACCCGTGCGCGAGCGCTGCGTTGCGTACGACGAACCTGAAGACCATCAGGTTGTCCGCCGTTTCGACCGCCTCCGCGTACTTGAAGTCGATCTCGTGCTGGCCCTGCGCGACCTCGTGGTGTGCGGCCTCGATCTCCAGCCCCATGGCTTCCAGATCCGTCACGATCATGCGGCGGGTCTTCTCGCCCAGATCGACTGGGGTCAGGTCGAAGTAACCGCCTCGATCATGTGTGATCGTGGTCGCATCGCCGAGTTCGTCCCGGTGAAAAAGGAAGAACTCCGCTTCCACACCCGCATTCATCTCGAAGCCTAACTCGGCGGCTTCGGCGGTAATGCGCTTGAGGCAGAGCCTGGGGTCGCCCGGAAAGGGCGTACCATCCGGGTTGTAGACATCGCAGATCACGTGCGCGACGCGAGCCTCGGGGTTCCCCCACGGATGCACTCGAAACGTGCGCAGGTCGGGATGGAGGAGCATGTCGCTCTCTTCGATCCGGACGAAGCCCTCGATGGACGATCCGTCGAACAGGATCTCCCCATCGAATGCCTTGTCGAACTGGCTCGCCGGAACCTCGACGTTCTTCGGGGCGCCCAAGATGTCCGTGAACGTCAGCCGCAGGAACCGCACGTTGAGCGCCTTGCACAGCTCCAGCAGGCCGTCGCGGTCGGGTGTCGACCCGAGCTTCTTTCCGTACTCGGCGAATCGAGTTTCGGCCTCGCGCTCGGTGGGCGCGGCGAAGATCGTATCCGACGTCATATTGCCTCCTCCCATGGGTTCTTCGCGACCGCGACGCGGTCGTTCAGGCGGTTGAAGGCCTGAAGATCGCAAATTTCATGCAAACGTCAAGGCCTGAAAGGTTGATGCGTGCAATTGCATTCGTAGTACACGCAAATAATGACGATACAAGCCGTTCATGACGACAACCGCAACATATGCGTACTTGACGCGAGCCACGATCCGGAGTGGGACCGGCGTCAGCAGAACACACCGGCACGCTCCTTCCACATAAGCCGTGGAAATCGGGTCCAACGGCCTTCAGGTCACTCAGCCTGCAAGACCACGCAAACGGGTAGGGCATATTGCACGCAAAACGCGAAAAACCGGATACGGGGGGATCGCTTCGATCCATCCTTCTCCAGGGGATGGCGACCTTGCTCACGATCGCCCTATTGACCCTCGCGGTGGCCATGCTGATCTGGCTCCCGCGCACCCCTTCGCCGCCGATCCTGCTGCTCAGCCTGATCTCGCTGATCGTCGCGGATGTCGCGCTGGTACTCCTGTTCGGCGACTACCTCCTCCGACGCCAGTTCGTCGGTCCAGTCGAGACCATGGTCGGGGAGGCGGAGATGATTGCGGAAGGCGACTTCACGCGCCGCTTGCACGCAACTGGTGCGGACGAGCTGCGGAGGCTGGCCGATAGCGTGAATCGGATGGCGGATCGTCTGATCGCGAACCAGGCACAGCTGCAGGACAACGTCCGCTCACTGGATGCGACGAACCGCGAGCTCTCGCTTACGAGGCGTGAGCTGATTGAGGCCGAGAAGCTCGTCACCGTAGGGCGTCTCGCCGCCGGTATCGCGCACGAGGTCGGCAACCCGCTGGGGGCGATCGTCGGCTATCTGGAGGTGGCGCGTCGACGGGGTAACGGCGAAGAGGAATGGGTGGAAGGCGTATCACGCGAGGCGGAACGGATCGACAGGGTCATCCGCGGTCTGCTCGATTTCGCTCGTCCCACCCCCTCCCACTCGAAGGAGATACGCATCAACGACGCCGTCGAATCGGCCGTCGAGCTGCTCGAGAACCAGGGTAAACTCAAGAGGATCCGACTCGAGCTCGAGCTGGAGAATCCGACACCTGTCGTCTTCGGCGACTCGACGCACGTCGAACAGATCCTCGTGAACCTACTCCTGAACGCGGCCGACTCGATCCATGAGGTCGACGCTCCAGGCAGGATCGTGGTTCGAACGAGCACCGCACCCTTCGAGGAGGTGCGTCAGCAACCCGCGCCTCGGCGTGAGGACGACCCCGACGGCGTGAACTACGCCCACCTGAGGCAAAACCGGCGTTCCCCGGAGGCCGCCGACAGGTTCGAGGCAGGACAGCTCGTCGCGACCATCGACGTGTCGGACAACGGGGCGGGAATCGATGCGGATCACCTCGTCAACATCTTCGAGCCCTTCTACACGACGAAAGAGCCCGGCAGAGGTAGCGGGCTCGGACTCGCCGTGAGCGCACGGCTGGCCGAGCAGATGGGGGGTGCGATGGCGGCGGACTCGGAGTCGACCGAGGGAACACGGTTCACCGTGCTACTCCCCTGTAAGAGCACGACCACCGGGGAAGACTCGATCGAAGGTGTCGCATGAACGTATTGGTCATTGACGATGAGGCAGGTGTTCGCCGCACCGTCTCGATGATCCTCGAGGATGAGGGCTACGATGTAGCCACGGCTTCAAGTGGAAAGGAAGGGCTCTCGCAAGCACTCGAGACCGAGGCTGACATCGTTCTATGCGACGTTCGGATGCCGGAGATGGATGGTCTCCAGTTTCTGGATGAGTACCGCGAGGGCGGGGGAGAGGGACTGGTCGTCACCATGACGGCCTACGGGAGCACGGAGCTAGCGCTCGAGGCGATGAAGCGGGGCGCCTACGACTATATAGCAAAGCCCTTCTCCGCCGATTCCGTCCTCCTCACCCTGCGGAAGGCGGAGGAGAGGGAGAGCCTTCGCCGCGAGGTAAAGCGCCTACAGCGTCAGGTGCGCACCGATCATCGTCACCCGGACATCGTGGTCAAGAGCCCGGCGATGGTCACCGCGGTCGAGCTCGCGGAAAAAGTGGCTCCGCACCCGTCAACCGTGCTCGTCACCGGTGAGAGCGGAACCGGCAAGGAGGTGATCGCTCGTTTGATCCACATCGCGTCTGCGCGAAGCGACGGACCGTTCGTGCCGGTGAATTGCGGAGCGATCCCCGAGAACCTCCTGGAGTCGGAGCTGTTCGGTCATGTTCGTGGGGCCTTCACGGGCGCCGAGAGCAACCGCGTCGGATTGTTCGAGGAGGCCAACGACGGCACGCTGTTCCTGGATGAGATCGGGGAATTGCCCACCTCGCTCCAGGTCAAGCTGCTGAGGGCGCTTCAGGATCGGGAGATCAGGCGGGTCGGCGAGTCCACGTCCCGCAAGATCGATGTGAGAATCGTCGCGGCCACGGCGCGAGATCTCGCCAAGGAGGTGGAGAAGGGTGGGTTCCGATCCGACCTCTATTATCGGCTGAACGTGGTGAACATCCATCTGCCTCCGCTGCGCCACCGTTCGGAAGAGATCCCCCCGTTGGCGCGGCACTTCCTCGAGAAGTACAACGAAGCGCTCGGCACGAGCGTGGAGGGCTTCGAGTCTTCAGCGATGAACTGCCTCCTCGCGTACGGCTGGCCCGGTAATGTCCGCGAGCTGGAGAACGTGGTCGAGCGCGCGATGGTTCTCACGGACGGTTTGAAGGTGGGGCTGGAGCAGCTCCCGGCCGGCGTTCGCGAGAAAGAAAGCCGCCCGCTCGGTGTCGGCGACTCGCTTCCGGAAGACGAGCTCTCGGTCAAGAAACGCACCGCCGAGCTCGAGAAGCACCTGATCGCCCGCGCACTCGAGATCACGGGTGGCAATCGTACACGGGCGTCAGGTCTCCTCGACCTGAGCTACCGGGCCCTCTTGTACAAGATCCGCGATTACGGCCTCGAATAGCACGCGCTCGGCAGAATCCCAGACGCCGCACTCACTCCTCTGGCCAAATGCCCGAGTTCGTCTTGCGGTCTCATGTGCGGCCTCGGGGTGTTGTCCAGGCGCAACATGCTCGTGAGTAGCGAACGCGGCACGGGCGCGCGCGACGGCCGAAGAAGCCCTTAAACTGGCGCGATACTGGCCCTCGAGCCCCGATCGCGAGACCGCGACAAGGTGGTGCATGTCTTGCAGCTTCAGCGCAGCCCGTTCAGGCCGTGTGACCGCACGGCCGGTACGGCGGGTGGTAGCGGTGGGCAGGAGAGTGATGGAGTGTTGAATTCAGCCGGTGGAATGGCGCCAGGGCGCCTGCGAAACGGAAGTCGGGTGGTCGTGCTCGTCCTGGTGCTCCTAGTCGGTGCGGGGCTCAAGCTACAGGCGCAGATGGTGGGGCCACGCATGGCTTCCCGCGCCGACCTCAACACGATGCTGGATTCGCTACAAACCGTGGCGATCAACGAGCGAGACGAGGACGGGCGCCGGGCTCTTCAGAATCAGATCAGCGGCCTCGCATACCGTCTCCAGCAGGGTGACATCTGGCCAGGTGACATCATCGACCTATCCGTGAGCGGCGAAGCCAAGTGGGTCGGCCAGTTCACGGTGGCCCCTGGCCGCCGCCTCGAGCTGGAGGACGTCGATCCATTGTCCTTGGAGGGGGTCCTCTACTCGGAAGCCGAGGAGTCGATCACGCTGCAGCTCGCTCGGTACTTGCGCGAGCCGCGGGTGCGGGTGGACGTGCTGAAGCGCATCGGCGTCCTCGGCTCGGTGGGGAGCCCGGGGTTCTACGATGTGCCGGGATCGAGTCTCGTATCGGACGTGATCATGTTGGCTGGAGGGCCGGCCGGCAGCGCGAATGTGGACAAGGTCGAGTTCCGCCGGCTGGGGACACGAATCGCCGAGAGTCGCCCAAGGGTTGTGTGGCAAACCCTGTCGCTGGATCAGCTCGGGGTCAATTCGGGTGACGAAATGTACGTCCCTGACCGGCCCACCCCGCCATTCCAATGGGTCCTAGGTGCTTTGGGCGTGGGCTTGTCGTTGCTGTTCCTGTACACCCGGATATTCTAGTGGCGGGTCAATCATTGCCGCCGATCCGGAGTTCGCGAGACAAGATCCGAGCTAGGCGAGGGAGGTCCGTGGGATCGCTCGGTTGAACGGCTCGAAGGAAGGGGTTCGATGCCAGTCGAGTTGACGACCCGCAGCGCGCAGCCCTGGGTGCCGCGGCTCGAAGCGCGGGCCGTTGCCGGCGAACGTCGCGGGGTGCGGAATACGGGAGACGTTGTCGAAACGCCGGAGGAGCCCGTGTCGAACCACCGTCTTCACCGGGTGATCAACGCGACGCTTGCTGCGGTCGCTCTAGTCATCCTGTTTCCGATTGGCCTCGTGGTCGCCATCGCGATCAAGCTGGACAGTCGTGGGCCGGTCTTCTATCGACAGTTGCGAATCGGGTTGGATCGGCGGGGTGGTTTAGGGGCCGCCGCCCTCGCTCATGGGCGCCGGACCGCCGACCTGGGTGGCCTCCCGTTCACGATCTACAAGTTCAGGACGATGCACCTGGACGCCGAAGACCGGACTGGACCCGTTTGGGCCACCCGGGAAGACGCGCGCATCACGCGTGTGGGCCGATTCCTCCGGCCGTACCGTCTGGACGAGATCCCGCAGTTTTGGAACGTGCTCCGGGGTGAAATGTCCGTCGTGGGCCCGCGACCTGAGCGTCCTTCGTTCGTGCACGTGCTTCGAAACGAGCTCGAGGAGTATCCCCTGCGTCAACGCGTACCACCGGGCATCACGGGTTGGGCGCAGGTGAACCAGGAACCCGACCAGACGATGGATGACGTGCGTCAAAAGCTAGAGTACGACCTCGAGTATCTGCGACGGCGCTCGCTCTCGTTCGACCTCAGGATCATGCTGCGCACGGTCCCGGTAATGCTGGAGCGTTGGAGTTCCAGGGAATAGGCGGGTTGCACCAGGGCCGCCGGACTCGCCCAGCGACGCTTCCATGAGCCTCAACGACGGCCAAGCGGCGAGCGACGGCCACGCAGCGTCCGACGAGGTCCAGATCCTACTCGCGAGCGGGCGAAGCTGGCTCGCGTCTTCCATGCGGGCCGTCTTGGAACCCGAAGGGTACAGGATCCGACACACCGAGTCCGTCGCGCAGGTACTGCGCGAGGCCGAGAGGCGGCCACCCGGGGTCGTCATCATCGATGAAGGAATTCCCGATTGCTCGGTTCCGGAGCTCTGTGGCGCGTTGTTCGAACGTGCCCTCCCGCGGAGCGTGCCCATCCTCGTGTATTCGGCCGCGTTCTGGGACGAGGCCGAGGAGACCGCCGCCATGCGGGCCGGGGCTTGGGACATCATCAGAGAGCCGATTCGCTCACGTCTGCTGGTTGAGAAGCTCCGCCGCTTGATTCAGATCCGCCGGCTGATCGAGGCTGCGGAAGAGGGTGCGATCGCCGAGGACGCGGCCGGCACGTTGACCTTGGGCGGCTTGTTCCGCGTGCTGGGGATTCTCGGGTCGCTGGCCCACCGACAGGGAGTGGGGATCGGCTGTGCGGTTCTGGGTCCCACGGCCCCGGCCACCGACCGCGAGCGCCTGGCGGGACAGCGATCGTCGACCGCGGAGCTGGTCGCGCTCCACACGCGCGGGTCAGATGTGTGCGCATGGGTCGGAGACGCGGATCTCGCCCTCATAGCCTACGGGACCGCGACGGACGGTGTGAGATCGATCCTGCGCCGACTGTCTCGCGTCGAGGTGGCTCGGACGTCGGACGGGGCGATTCCTGGGGCGCCTGTGGAGGTTCTGAGCGCGGGAATCACCGCGCTCGACCCCGAGACGTTTCAGGTGGGTGGCGGTCAGAGCGCGGACGCGGCGGCCGACCGGTCGCCCGGGGACCAGGTTGCCTCACTGGGTCAGATCGCGCAGGCACAGGCCGCGCTGCGGAAGGCCCGCGAAGCAGGGGGTGGCGTGCGCGCCGCGGATGAGCATTGAGCGGGAAGGAACCCGCCCACGTTGTCGTCACCCGCGAGCCGCGGCGAACTCCGGATCGTCTGCGCGCAGCCGCGGCTCAGATTCCGATGATCCTAGGTGCGGCGTTCCTGCTTGTCGGCCTGGTCGACCTCGTCCTCCTGTGGATCCCCATGCGCATGGACAGTGTCGCGTGGGAGTTTGCCACGGTAGGCCGAACCCTGGATGGACTCCCGATGCCGGTTCTGGGTATCGGACTGCTTGCATACGGCGCGAGCCGCCACCCCCGACTGGGGCTCCGCTCGCTTCGAGGGTTCGCAGGCATGTTCGCCTTTTTGGCCGTGGTCCTGGCCGTACTCGCCGGACTATTCGGGACCCTGGTTCCGGCCGTGCTTCGCCAAACCCCGATCGAAGCGCTCGAGGGCGTGCGACGTGGAGTCATACGGCATGCCGTGCAGGCCGTGGTGTATCCGCTCGCATTCTTCGGCATCGCGCTGATCCTGTGGCGTTCGGGCCGCCGCTGAGCGTGGTCGGAGGCCGATGAACGCCCGAGCCGGAGTGATCGCTCCGCACGCAGGCGGTCGGTCAGGTGGAACCGGGTGGCGCGGGGGCTCGGCCCCCGTGCCGCTCACGCAGTGGCTCGCCGTGTTGTTCGTCGGCGCCGTCTTCCTACTGCTCTTCGCGTCCACGCTCACGGAGCTCTTTCAGGACTGGGCGTCGAGCGCAGAGTACGGGCACGGCTTCCTGCTTCTTCCGATCGCGGGCTATCTCGGGTGGCGATCGAGGAACCGGCAGTCGCAGCCGGCGCGCTGGCTCGGGATGGTCACGCTGACGGCCGGGATCATCGTCTTTCTGCTGGGAACCCTGGCGGCCGAGTTCTTCACGCGCCGGATGGCGATCCTGATCTGTCTGGCCGGCTTGGTGCTCTACTACCGTGGCTGGAGCCAGCTGCGCGCGTGGTGGCTCCCGTTCGGACTCGTCGCTTTCACGATCCCCCTGCCCGAGGTGGTGCTCAACTCGCTCACGTTGCCGCTCCAGCTGCTCGCCTCTCAGATCGCGGTGACACTACTCGAATGGCGGCATGTTCCGGTCGCGCTGTCCGGGAACATCATCCTCCTGCCAGGGCAGGAGCTGTTCGTCGCCGAGGCGTGCAGCGGATTGCGCTCTCTGTCTGCGCTGCTCGGACTCACGCTGCTGATCGGTGGAACGGCCCTACGCACGCCCCCCGCGCGCGTGGTCCTCATCCTGCTGGCTGTTCCGGCGGCGATCGCGGCGAACTCCTTTCGCGTCTTCGGAACCGGGTTCGGATCCTACTACCTGGGCCCCGAGGTCGCGCACGGAGCCATGCACACGGTGACCGGCGCCTTGGTGTTTCTGTTGCCACTCGGTCTCGTGGGCCTCGCCACGCTGCCCCTTCGGCGGATCGAGAAATGAAGGCGAGGCGCATTCTCCTGGCGCTGGCGCCGGCGGCGGTTCTCGCGGTCGGAATGCTCGGCCGGGTCACGATCCGGCCAGACAGGGCGCTGTCCACTGAGTTGCCGCTTGCGTCCCTCCCCGGTCGGATCGCCGGATTCGAGCAGCAACAGGAGGAGACGCTGAGTGGCCAGGAACTTCAGGTTCTGCGTCCGGACGACTACGTATTGCGCACGTACCGAAACGCGGCCGGAACGGACATGACCCTGTTCGTCGCCTTCTACGGCCGGCAGACGAGCGGCGCGAGCATTCACTCGCCCCGGAACTGCCTCCCGGGCACGGGTTGGGAACCGCTTCGACACGATCGGATCGACACGCCGACGGCGTACGGGCCCAGTCAAGTCAACCGGTACCTCGTCGAGCACGGGTCCGGAGCCCGCGCCCTGGTCTACTATTGGTATCAGGGGCGCGGACGTGTGATCGCCAACGAGTACACCGTGAAGCTGGACCTCCTGCGCGATGCCCTGTTCCGGAGGCGGACGGATGAAGCGCTGGTTCGTCTGGTAATCCCGATATCCGCCGGCTCGGATGAACTCGCTCGGGCGGATGCGCTCGCTCGGGCGGATGCGCTCGCATCCACTACCGTCAGGGAGATCATTCGCCTCGTTGCCGCTCACGTACCGACCTGAGCGGGGAGGAGGGACACCCTTGGCCGATCCACGTCCATCCTGGCTCCGGGCCCTGGCGCGCCGGGTCCGGCACGCTCCGGATAGAATGCTCCACCCCCTGCGACGGCGAGCCGCCCGCGCCCGAATCGGCTCAGGCGCGTCCGGCTCCGTACTCGTGCTGTGCCACGGCAATATCTGCCGCAGTCCATACGCCGAAGTCGTTCTACGCCACGAAATGGCGCGGGTGGAGAGTCCCCGCTCCGTGGAGTCGGCCGGGTTCATACTCCCGGGTCGCCAGCCTCCGCCGGGCGCCCTGGCGGTGTCCGCAGACCGGGGATTCGACCTGTCTGGCCATCGCTCTTGCGCCGTGACCGAGGAGATGGTGCGCGAAGCTGCGGTCATTCTGGTAATGGAGCGGTGGCAGAGACGGAAGCTCCTCTCGATGATCTCGCGCCTCGACGCACCGGTGCTGATGCTAGGTGACCTCGACCCAGGGCCGGTTGATCACCGTGCGATCCAGGATCCCATCGACAAACCCCGGGCTGCTTTTGAACGTGTATTCTCGCGGATAGAGGCTTGTTGCGCCGAGGTAGTTTCTCATCTGGATCCGTCCGCTCGGCCGGAATCGGCCTGAGCGGGACACCGTTCACGGAGACGCCGGCGAATCGACGGCAGTCCCGCGCCCAGGCCCGCCGCGCCCGCGACAAACAGGTACGCTGGGGTAGGGAGCAGGCCGCTGACAAACGGGACGGCGAACAGAGACGCGGACGCGAGTGCCACGCCGAGGACGGCTTCCCAGCGGGTTCGCATCCACAGGCCGATAGGGACGAAGAACAGTCCGGTCCAGACGAAATCGAGTAGAGAGCGGAGCGCTTCCGGAAGGAAGTGCGGGTACGCCAGCAGAGCCCATCCCCGTCCAAGCGTGAAGCCGAGATCGCACCTCCTTTGCGGCCCGGTCGCTAGGGAGGCCGTCTCACTCTCACGGCCGCCCGACCAGGTCGCGCAGTAGCCACTGCCGCCGGACCGGTCGCGCTCGAGTCGGAGGGTGAGTCGATCGCCGGCTCCGTCACGCGTGAATACGCCCCGTACCCGAATATCGGGATCACCGAGCCGCAGTCGAGCCGCGCGACGGTGCAGCCGAACGACCAGCTCGTCGTTGACTCGGCCCAGGAGCAAGACTTCCCTCTGTCGGTCGTCGTACAACGCGTACAGCCCGCCCAACCGCGCCGGCGCTTCGCCGGGATCCAGCCTTATCTCCAGCGGGTGACCAGCGCTCAGCAATCGTCGCACGGTCTCGGACTCGCCGGTCCACCCTTCCTGAAGGGGCAAGCCGGCCAGCGTAACTTGGGTCAACCTTGCATCGGTCGGGGCCAGGTGCGCGAGCTCGATATTCCAGAACGAGAAATAGCGACCTCGGGGAAGTTGCAGACCCAGCGACCAGGCCGTTAGTGCGTGGATCGCGACCACGATCAGTGCGGCCAGCAGCGACAGACGAGCAGACGCCCGGTGCCCGACGCGGAGGCAGCGCCTGACCGGGACGAGGACGATCGCCCCCAGTCCGCCGCCGGCCAGGTTGAAGAGAACGTCTCCGAGGCTCGCATCGCGGCCGGGCAGGACAACCTGGGTCGATTCGATGCCGACCGCGAGGATAAGCGAGAATAGGACGGCGGCCTTCGCCGAACGGAACAAGAGCCTGGCGAGCAACCCCAGCGGTATGAACATCAGGACGTTGAGGATCGCGTCGGCGAGGCCCCGCTGACCACACACAAGACAGAAGCCTCCAGTGGTGCCCCCCGCGCCCGGCCCGGGCCGGAGTGTGAGCAAGAGAATCAGCGCGACGCCGAGTAACAGGGCCGCGAAAGCGAGGGACCGCCGACGTGGCTGGATCAGACTGTCCCGTCAGAAGATCCGAACTTCCGCTGACGGTGAAGCCCCGCGGTCCGTTCCCGCGCCGACGGGCTGTTGCGGTAACGCAACACCGCATCGGTTGGGTGCGACTCCAGACGGGCGCAACCGCTGACCGCTCGGTATGTTTCGGCTTCGGAGTGTCGGGTTGGAGGCGGCACGAGCATTGCTCAACGTGGAAGACATGGCCAAGAAGCTGCGGATCAGTCTCGTCTGCCCTCTATTCGACGAGGAAGATAACGTCACTCCCCTCGTGGAGGCAGTCTGCCGCTCCCTTCAGCACGAGGAGGGCTGGGAGCTGCTCCTAGTCGATGACGGAAGCAGGGACGACACGTGGGCGCGGGCGCGCGAGTGCGCCCTGCGTGAGCCCCGCGTCCGCCCTTTGCGGCTGGCCCGGAACTACGGCCAATCGACAGCCACACAAGCCGGTTTCGATCACGCGCGGGGCGACATAGTCGTAACGTTGGACGGCGATTTGCAGAACGACCCCGGAGATATCCCGATGCTGGTCGCGAAGCTGGACGAGGGGTACGACCTCGTCGCCGGCTATCGCGTGGACCGACAGGATGGCTTTCTGACACGGACGCTCCCTTCGAGGGTGGCGAACCTTCTGATTCGCTGGTTGACGGGAGTCCAAATCAGGGACAATGGCTGCTCGCTGAAAGCCTATCGACGCGACCTCGTGCACCGCATCGGGCTGTACTCGGACATGCACAGGTTCATCCCGGCCATGGCAGTGGGGATGGCGAACGCGAGACTGGTCGAGGTCCCGGTGCGACATCACCCGAGGCGATACGGGTCCACGAAGTACGGTCTTTCACGTGTCTGGAAGGTGCTCGCCGACCTGCTCGCCGTGATCATGATCCGCTGGTTCCGACACCGGCCTTTACAGATGTTCGCGATCGGGGCGCTCGGGTCCCTGTCGATCGGGTTGGTGTTTATCGTCGGTGGCATTCTCGCCCCCGTCCTGAGCGAGACCGCTGTGGACACGATCGTGTTGCCGAGTGCCGCGGTCGTCTTCATCGGGTTGGCCATCTACCTGCTGATGGTGGGCCTGATCGCGGAGGTCGCCTTGCACGGAGACCGGTCCTCCTTCTCACTGTCCTTGCTGCCCCGCAGGGTCACACGGTGAACCACTCCATTGCCCAGGAGTCATTCGCCCGAAGCGGGCTGGCCGCCGAGACTTCCGCGGAGACGCCGGATCCTTCGAGTGTACACGTCTCCGTGATCGTTCTGGTCACGCACCGACCCTCGCCACTCGAAGATCTCTACCACGAGTACTCGACGGTAATAAGAGACCTCGGCGTGCCGTTCGAATTCCTGTTTGCGATCGAACCATGGGCCAGCGAGCTGACGGAGCCGCTGCAGGCGCTGGCGGATGAGGGAGAGCCGATTCGTGTTCTGGAGTTCGCGCGCTCTGTGGGGGAGGCCAACCTGCTTCGCCTCGCTGGTGAGCGGAGTCGCGGAAAGATCATCGTATCGCTTCCCGCCTACCACCGCGTCCTGCCCGAGGCGCTGCCCGAGTTGATCGGGCGCGTCGAGGCGGGCCGCGACATGGCGGTAGCCCGCAGGTGGCCTCGAAGCGATCGCCTGGTCAATCGGCTGCAGAGTCGGGCGTTCAACTACATCCTGCGCGGATTGATCGGCCAGACGACGCATGACGTGGCGTGCGGCGTTCAAGCGATGCGCCGCCAGGTCCTGGACGAGACTCCGCTGTACGGCGATTTCTTCCGATTCCTCCCGGTACTCGCAGTCCGCGAGGGCTTCCGGGTGGAGGAAGTCGACGCAGCCCAGCACCCACGCGACCGGCGCACCCGTGTGTACAGTCCGGGCACGTATCTTCGCCGGCTGATCGACATCCTCGGTCTTTTCTTCCTGGTCAGGTTTACCGAGAAGCCGCTGCGCTTCTTCGGGCTAGTGGGTAGCAGCCTGGCGGCAGCCGGCGCGTTCATGCTAGGCGTTCTGTTCGTGCAGCGACAGTTCGGCGGGCAGCCGGTCGCGAACCGGCCAATGCTCCTCGTCGGTGTTACCGTGCTGACGCTCGGCGTGCAGGCCATCGCGCTCGGCCTGATTGGAGAGATCATCGTTCACCTGCACGCGGCGCGAGAGCGGCATTACCGCGTCCTCGACGACGACCCGGAGGACTCGTGAGTACGCGCGAGGTCGTACAGGATCCTCCTCATCTGTTCACGGTCGACGTCGAGGAGCACTTCCAGGTCACTGTGTTCGACAAGGTGGTGAAACGCGTCCAATGGGACTCGCTACCCAGCCGCGTGGAACAGAATGTCGACACACTCCTGCAACTCCTCGAGCGCCACGGGATGTACGGGACCTTCTTCACCCTCGGCTGGATCGCGGACCGCCACCCTCGGCTGGTGAGAAGGATCGCGGAGGCGGGGCACGAGATCGCATCGCATGGCTGGTGGCATCGCCGGGTTCCAAGTCTGGGGCGCGAGGAGCTGCGAACGGAACTTCGAGACTCCAAAGCGATCCTGGAGGACGTGTGCGGCCAGGAGGTCGTCGGATTCCGGGCTCCGAGCTTCTCGATCGTCCCCGGAATGGAGTGGGCCCTGGATGTGCTCCTGGAAGAGGGCTATCGCTACGACTCGAGCCTGTTCCCGATTCGGCGGCGGGGGTACGGTTATCCCAAAACGAAGCCGGTGCCACACCTGATCCAGCGCGAAAGCGGGACGCTGATCGAGCTGCCGATGGCGACGACACAGGTGGCCGGGATCCGGCTGCCCGCCGCGGGTGGGGCATACCTGCGAATCCTGCCGTTCTCCCTGATCCGACGTGCCTTGGATGAGCACCGGCGTGACGGAGAAAGCGCCGTGTTCTACGTGCACCCTTGGGAGGTGGATCCAGAACAGCCACCAATGAGCGTTTCGCCGATCGCGCGGCTGCGGCACTACTGGGGGCTCGAGAGGACGCTCTCACGGCTCGAGCGCCTGCTCTCCGAGTTCCGTTTCACCTCGGTAGCCCGCCGGTTCGACATTGGCCAACCGGCGCCTTCCCGGCTCGCGGAGTCCGGCTCCCGCTGACTTCCGTGGATATCCGACCTCACGAGGAGAACGGCCAGAGTTGGGATCGCTTCATCCGCTCCTGCGAAGGGTGGACGCACTCTCACCTGTATGGTTGGAAGTCCGTCATCGAGGCGACCTTCGGTCACGAGAGCCTCTATCTCGTCGCACGCGAGAACGACCAGATCGCCGGTGTCCTCCCGCTAGTCCACGTCAAGAGCCGCCTGTTCGGCCATTATCTCGTCTCGATGCCTTTCCTCAACTACGGAGGACCGCTCGGTTCCACCCGGGCGATCACGGCATTGGTCGACGAAGCATCGCGCGTGGCGGCGGGCTCGGGGGTGAGCTTGCTGGAGCTCCGGAGCCGGAGACGACTCGCGTTGGACCTACCCGCTTCACACCGAAAGATCACCGTGGTGCGCCAGCTGTTCGGCGATCCCGATCGGCTGTGGGCGGACTTGAGATCGAAGACACGGACCAGGGTACGGCGCCCCCAAAAGCAGGGCATCCGGGTACGATTCGGGCCCGCCGAGGCTTCAGCCTTCCATCGAGTCTTCAGCCGCCACATGCGCGACCTCGGAACCCCGACTCTCCCCATGCGATTCTTCGCCAGGATCCGCGAGACTTTCGGCGACTCTGTCTGGTTCGGGACGGCATACCTAGGTGGCGAGCCCATCGCTGCGGGCTGCGCCCTGCGCTGGCAAGACGAGGTCGAGATGACATGGTCGTCCACCCTCAGCAGCCACCGTCGGCACGGGACGAACATGCTGCTCTTCTGGGAGTTCATGAAGCGAGGGGCTTCCGAGGGGCTTTCCCTGTTCAATTTCGGCCGCTCCACTCCGGGCACCGGCACGCACGAGTTCAAAAGACAGTGGGGGAGCCGAGACGAGCAGCTGTGGTGGTATTATCGGACAGATGGCGAGCGCGAGAAGACCCCGAGCCCCGACGACGACAGCTATGCGTGGGGTCCGAGAATCTGGCGACGGCTCCCGGTCGCGCTGACCCGTGTGATTGGCCCCAGGATCGTGCGTTACATCCCGTGACGGAAGGCCCAGGCGGCATCGCACCGGGAACCCTGCCTTGTTGAGTCACTGGCCACAGGAAGCTCGATGGGTTTGAGAGACGTGGGGGTGGGGCTCGTCCGCCGGTTTCTCAAGGTGCCTATCGAGGCACGTATTGGCCCGATCCGACATCGGGCGGCCCACCGGCGGATGCTTCTTGCGATTCGGACTTTGCCGGACGCGATCGAAGAGATCCATGGGCGACACGGTGCTTCCGCCGCCCCTGCCGCAACGAGTCCCGTGTTCGTTCTTTCGGCGGGTTGGCGCTCCGGGTCGACCTTGCTCCAGCGTCTCGTGATGTCTGCGGAGGAGATTCTGGTCTGGGGCGAGCCCTACGACCGGTGCGGTTATATCCAACGGCTCGCCGAGACCCTCCAGGCGCTGGGCAGCGAATGGCCACCAGACCGCTTTTTTCTGACAGCCAGAGAGGAAACGGGGAGCACCGACCACTCGAACGAGTGGGTCGCGAACCTGTATCCGGCCTTGGCCGATCTCCGCGCGTCGCACCGGGCCTTCTTCGACCGACTGTTCCTGGATCCGGCGAAGGATCGTGGGTACCAGCGGTGGGGACTGAAGGAGGTCCGCCTGTCCGCCGAGCACGCGGCCTACCTGAAGTGGTTGTACCCGAATGCGAGGTTCCTCTTCCTCGTCCGGGATCCGCTCGCCGCGTACAAGTCGTATCGGATCTTCCGCCCCTGGTACGATCGCTGGCCCGAGAGCCCGGTGCTCACCCCGGGAGCGTTCGGCCGCCATTGGGCGGGCATCGCTGAGAGCTTTCTGCAAGGACATGTTGAACTGGATGCCCGCCTCATCCGCTTCGAGGACTTGATCGGGGGGCAGACCGAGATCGGCGAGCTGTCGACGTATCTCGATCTCGACCTGGATCCCGAGGTTCTCGGCCGGCGGGTAACAGGACGGGGGACGGCGACGCTGGCCGACGTGCCTGCGGTCGAGTATCGCTTGCTGCGGCGCGCGGTGGAGCCGGTCGCCAGCAGCCTGGGGTACGACCTCTCGGCCTGAGGTAAGGGGATGAACGCCGATGCTGGAGAGCTGCCGCGGTGCCGGACAGGGGGGCGGGCATGATGCCACCCGCGTGGTCCCCGGTGACGCTCGCAGCGCTCTGGAAGGGGGGGCGAGCTGCGATCGGTGACGGGTCGAGGCACACCGAAGCGCTGCGTGCCGAGCTCGCGGGTCGCCTTGGCGCGAACGAGGTCATTCTCACGGACAGCGGAACTTCGGCGCTCGCACTCGCGCTGGGTGACCGGCTCGGCGATCGAGGACCCGTCGCGATGCCGTGCTACAGCTGCTTCGACCTGGCGACCGCAGCGACCCAGGCCGACGTCGAGGTGTTCCTTTACGATCTGAATCCCACCACGCTGCGGCCCGATCTGGCCAGCCTGGAGCGTGCGCTTGCCGCTGGTGCGAAGCGAGTGGTGGTGGTGCACCTGTTCGGCTTCCCGGTCGACGTCGAGTCGGTGATGGAGCTGTGTCGGCGCTTCGAGGCCGTCGTCGTCGAGGACGCCGCACAGGCGTTCGGGGCGAGCTTTGGCTCGCGTCCGGCCGGATCGCTCGGAGCGATCTCGATTCTCAGCTTCAATCGTGGGAAAGGGGTTACGGGAGGGGGCGGCGGAGCTTTGGTCGGGTTCGGCCGCGGCGCAGCGCCCCTGCGCGCGCTGGGATCGACGCTCCGGCCTTCGCCGCGACGTGCGAGACCGCTCCTCGTTGCCGCGGCCCAGTGGCTGTTCGGTCGCCCTCGGCTGTACTCGATCCCTCGCGCCCTCCCGTTCCTGCACATGGGGCAGACCGTGTACAGGCCCCCCAGACCCCCCGCCCGGATGGCCGCCACCTCGGCGGCGCTGGTTCTCAGAGCGATGAGTCTCGCCGAACTCGAGACCGCGGTTCGACGGTCGAACGCGGAGTGGCTGCGGACGGCACTGGCCGGACAACCCGACCTCGTCACCGTCGACCCCCATCCCGACTCGGAACCGTCTTATCTCAGGCTGCCGGTTCTGCTTCGCGGCCGTGCGCGGGAGACAGCGGAACAGAAGGGGCGCCGCCTTGGGATCGCACCGGGGTATCCGCGCCTCCTGCGCGACCTGAAGCCTCTCGCGCCTCGGATACGGAACGCCGGGGACAGTTTCCCCGGCGGGATGCGCCTGGTCGGAGAGCTCCATACTTGCCCGACCCACGGTTGGCTCGCCGACACAGACTTGGGCGCGATTCGCGACCTCTTTCGCATCGGCGGCGCCTGAGCATGTGTGGGTTCGCCGGAGTTCTGACCGACACGGGGCTCGCCCGGGACGAGCTGAGAGAGCACGCAGAGCGAATGGCGGCGACTCTCCGGCACCGGGGACCCGATGATGATGGGGCCTGGGTCGACGAATCGTCGGGGATCGCGTTCGGCTTCCGTCGCCTGTCGATCATCGACCTGTCGAGGCTCGGGCACCAGCCGATGCACTCCTTGACGGGTCGCCACACGCTCGTGTTCAACGGAGAGGTCTACAATTACCGGGAACTCCGAGCCGATCTCGAGCGCGAAGGCGTGAGATTCCGCGGGGCGTCCGATACCGAGGTCTTGTTGGAAGCCTTCGAGGCGTGGGGTGCCGAACGAACGCTCAATCGAGCGAACGGGATGTTCGCGCTCGCGCTGTGGGATTCCCGAGACCGCACATTGACGCTCGCCAGGGACCGGCTCGGAATCAAGCCGCTGTTCGTGTACTGGCGAAGCGGATTCTTGCTTTTCGGATCGGAGCTGAAGGCGCTTCTCGCCGGCCCCGGCTTCGACCGAACCGTCGATCGCGACGCGTTGACGTCCTACTTCCGTTACCTTCACGTTCCCGCTCCGTTATCGATCTTCCGCGGCGTAACCAAGCTCCTGCCGGGGCATTTCACCGTCGTGCGAGACGTAGCCGTGGCCCCGGAGCCAAGGCCCTACTGGTCACTCGAGGAGGTCGCTGATGGGGGACTCCGCGATCCGTTCCAGGGCAGCGCGGAGCAGCTAGTCGAGGAGGCCGATCGAGTCCTCAGGAATGCCGTGACCCGGCGACTGGTCGCGGACGTGCCGCTGGGTGCCTTCCTCTCCGGAGGAATCGATTCTTCGCTCGTCGTCGCGCTCATGCGCGGGGGGGCGACGGAGCGCGTCCGAACCTTCGCGATCGCCTTCGAGGAAGCCGAGCACAATGAGGCGGCGCACGCCGCGCGCGTAGCGGACCACCTGGGGACGGACCACACGGAGTTCACGCTCACGGCCGACGAAACGCGTGCGGTCGTGCCGCAGTTGGGACGTGTGTTCGACGAGCCCTTCGCCAGCTCATCCGCGATCCCCAACTTCCTGTTGTGCAAGATGGCGCGCGGCGACGTGACGGTGGCGCTCTCTGGGACCGGGGGGGACGAGGTATTCGCGGGCTACAACCGGTACGTGTACGGGGCGGGATTGATGCGCTGGGTCGGCCGCGCACCGTTTCCGGTGCGCCGAATGGTGGGACGGGTGCTGTCGGCGGCCTCGGTTGATGCGTGGGAACGTGCGTACCGTTGGACTGAGCCGGCCCTTCCGAAGGCTCTTCGGCACAGGCTTCCGGGGGAAAAGGTGCGCAAGCTCGGCGATGCGCTCTCCTCGCGCTCGCCCACGGAGCTCTACCGGAGCCTGGTCTCCGCCTGGCAGCGCCCCGAGGAAATCGTCCGGGCTGGGTCCTCGCCGCGCGGGCGCTGGGACGCGTCCATCGCTTCGGAGTCCTTCCACGGTACCTGGTTCGATCGACTGCTTCTCGTCGACCAGCTGACGTATCTTCCGGATGACCAGCTGGCAAAGGTCGATCGCGTCAGCATGGCCGCGAGTCTCGAGGTCCGGGTCCCGATTCTCGACCACGAGGTAGTCGAGTTCGCGTGGCGACTCCCGCAACAGATGAAGACGCGTCGTGGAACCGGGAAGTGGCTGTTGCGGGAGGTGCTCTACCGCCATGTACCCCGTGAGCTGGTCGACCGCCCGAAGGTCGGGCTATCCGTTCCGTTGGAGGACTGGCTTCGAGGACCGCTCAGATCTTGGGCGGATGAGCTTCTCGCTCCAGACGACCTCGCCTGTGACGACCTGTTGGACCCCGATCCCATCCGATCTGCTTGGCGGTCCTTGCAGGAGGGAAGAGGTCCGAGCCCACTCGCGCTGTGGGCGGTGATCATGTTTCAATTGTGGAGATCCCACTGGTTGAGCTGATTCGATCGGGGCTCACCCATCCGCGCTCGGCCCCGCACCTGGCCGTGCACGCAATTGCCTGCAATTCGCGACCCAATCCCCGTATAACGCCAAACATCCCGCCGGAAAATTGTGGTCAACGTACTGAATGAAAAACCGCAACTCGTTGCCAGCTCACCTTATGCGATGTGACTGCCTTGCAAAATGCACGGCCCGACGAGGGCAAAGAACTTGAAGGGGACTACGTCCTGGAGAACCTGGATGTCAACGCGCTGAAAAGGCCAAACCCGCGCGAAAGCTGGGGACGGAAAGCCACGGGCCTAAGGTCGAGACGGACACGCTTAACGGTCTCGCTACGGTAGCCGGGTTGCCAGTGCGGGAGGGCGGAACTGCTTCCGCGTTCCACGGTGCGTTGACGCGCAACGTTGGACGATTGGAGGCAGGGGATGGGCCGGACCACTCATCGAACCTCGCACAAAGGCTGGGCACTCGCGCCCGCCTCCCGGGGTAGCAAGGAAACAACCTACCCTCGTGCGAGAAAACCCATGACGATCTCACTTCTACTGGTGCTCGCAGCCTGCTCGCAGGACGCGATCCCGACCGCTGTGACCGGCCCCGAGCAGAACCAACTCGTCGCCAGGGTGCAGGTACAGCCGACGGAAGCCGTCCTCCCCCCGGACGAGGTCCTGCAGCTGAGCGCCATCGTGAAAGGTGCCCGCGGGCAGCCGGTCAATGGCCGACCGGTCAGCTGGAGCAGCAGCGATGAGAGCGTCGCTTACGTCGATGCCGCCGGGAACATCGTGGCCGGGAACGAGGGCACGGCGGTCATCACGGCGAACGTGCTCGGAGTGAAGGGTCAGGCGACGATCGACGTTCGCGGGCAGGTCATCGACATCATCGTGGACGATCCACGCGCGAGCCTCGCCGAGGGTGACGTCCAGGCATTGAGCGCGACCTACCTGTACTCGAACGGCGCCACACGTGCCGCCAGGTATATGCGTTGGTCCAGCTCGGACTCGAAGATCCTATCGATCGACGGCGAGGGTGAAGCGACTGCTCGCGACACTGGCCAGGTGACCGTCACCGCCGAGGGACGGGGCGTTCAGGCGTCGAGGAGCGTCCGGGTGGCCAAAGGGAACATCACCAGCATCACGGTCTACGCGAGCTCAACCGACCTGGCGGTTAACGAGCAGGCGGAGGTGTGGGCCGTTATCCTCAACCACAAGGGCAACCGCGTTTCGAAGACACCCACTTGGTCAACTTCCGACGCAACGATCGTGAGTGTCTCTCAGAGCGGCATAATTCGGGGGCACGCGGCTGGCACCGCCACGATCACAGCCATGATCGACAAGCTGGCTGGGACGATCGACATCACGGTCGGAAACAGCGCTCCGCCGACCGCCAGCCCCGGCACCGTAACGGACCTTTCCGTCGCAGGGAGCACGGAGACGAGCCTCTCGCTTCGTTTCACCGAGGTCGATGATGGGGCCGGGCAACCCGCCGACTACGTGATTCGGTACGCGGAAGACAGCGAGAGCTTCGACTGGAACTCGGCGCTGGACGTGTCGAAGGGAAGCTGCTCCGTGCCGTTGAGCGGCTCGAGCGTCGGATCGACTCTGACTTGTTCGGTAGACGGACTCCGGGCCTCGACCACCTACACCTTCCAGCTTGTCGCGTTTCGTGACTCGGTGTACGGCGGTCTCTCGAACCAGGCGACGGGCCGGACGAGTGACCCCGGGTACCTAGTCGACGTAGTGCCGTCATCCTTCCAGATCGATGTCGGGCAAAAAAAGCAGCTCACGGCGACCGTGACCGACACGTACCGAAACCCGGTGGAACAGCCCGTTGCGTGGACTACCTCCAGCTCGTCGGTGGCCACTGTATCGAGCGGACTCGTCACGGGGGGGGGACCGTGGTGCAACCGTCGGCACCACCACCAGCACCACCACCGCCGCCGAGTAATTGGGACATCCCGTCCGACGCGATCAAGGTCACCGAACGTGGGTTCAACTACAACGGCGAGGACAACTGGGGCACGAATAGCGGAGGTGCCAACCGCTATGTGTCGGACAGCAGTGCGCCGATCGACGCACCGACCGTGCTCGAGATGCCGTTTGGGCCATGCAGCAGCTGCGGGTCTAGCGGGCTCGGCAACAAGGTGGTCAAGAATTGGGTGAACAAGGGACTACCGAGCGGGCGCGAGGTGTGGATCGAGCATGTGTTGAAGTATTCGGCCAACTGGGCCAGCAACCCGGCGGCTAATAAGATTTACTATCCAACCGTACGGAACAAGGCGAAC
>JBDHAD010000046.1:0-24051 GCA_039588215.1 Gemmatimonadota bacterium | reverse complement strand
GCCCCCGTAGTTTTGGGTTCGCAGCACCCGGACCCGCACCTTGTCAGGGAGTATCACATCGATGTCCTGGTCCCGCAGCGCGATCTGCGCACCCCGGACGTTGTTTCGGCTGGCGTAGTCCTTCGCCCACTGCCGCGCTTGCACCTGGTTCCCGGGGTTGTAGATGAGCGACGCGGCTCCGGCCAACGCGGAGCCATCCGCGGTCCGTTGCGCCTCGGTCCGGGCGGTCATCAGCATGCCCAAGTCGACCGCCAGGGCCGCGATGCTGATGAAGACCGCGATACCCAGCGCCACAAAAACTGCAATCGCTCCGCGCTGGTCAGTGGTCCAGCAGGCGCTCACCCCCCCACACTGGTAGCAGGGTCTTTGCGTTCGAACGTGGCTCAGCGGCCCGCTCTCAACGATTTGACCGGTCCCGTGACACAACGGACACTTCACCTCATTGGGCGGTATCCGCTTACACGTACATGCGTGGGAACCGCACTTCGGGCACTCCTGCAGCATAAGAAACTCCTCGGCCTGTTCCCGGGGATGACAGCCACGAGGCGAGAGCTGGGAAAGCGACGAGCGCACAGGTCCGCAGTGACCCGTAACAGCGATTCTCATGGGCTACCGCTGTGGGTCACGTGCCTCGCTGCCCTGTCCGCGTGGCTTGAGCACGAGTTATCCCAAGTCCACCGATCACCAGGAAGGCAACCGGCAGGCCACGAGCGCAAGGAATCGCTATATCGTGAACCTGTAATCGGTTACGGAGACGGGCACGCATCGTGAAACGGCGCGAAGAACGGCGGAGCCGGAAAGGTTTACCCGATTCGGGCGCCCGGAGGCGGGTATTATTCCCTGGTTGAACGGCCCCCGCGAGCTCAGAGAAGCGATACACGACGACGACGCTTCCCGAACCGAGAGTTCGGCGAGGGACTCGCGAGCATGAGCGAAAGGTGCTCCCCTTGGACCACTGACGTACAAGGTTCGTACTAGGTCATGCGCAAATGACGATGACCGGGACAACGGCTCAAACGCCGCAAGTGCTTGAAGGACAACAATGCCGGGGGTGGGATTCGGGCGCGAGCCTCAGCGAGCGCGAGCGAGGACCGCGCAGCGGCCGCAGCTCCCACCCACACGGGACTATGTCCCTTCGGATTTTAAGTCTGCTGCGATGACCCGACTGTGGGGTACTCCTCGGAAAATACGGAAGGATTTGAGGGGTCTCGGCCCCCGGATTTTCCAGATTTTCCGTACAGTCACGTTCCGTCTGCTTAAGTTGTGCTTAAGCGAACATCCAGGTCGGGAGCCTGATCGCCTCAGTGGAGGACCCTTTGCGTCCCGGCATCATCGAGGTCCGGGCTCGCCTCGTGGAGCTCTATAGTGGTGTGAAGTAGCACTAGATCTAGCTTCCGGAGCCGTCAGATGCTTCGAGTCATTCGCCAAACCGCAGTCCTACTGGTCACCGTCCCCTGTGTAGCCGCCGGGCAGGGCGAGCTACAGATGGCCGATCTCGGCGATTGTCCACTGGAAAACGGGGAAGTGATCCGCGGCTGTCGGCTGGGATATCGGCTCTATGGCCGTCTCGCCCCTGACGGTTCGAATGCGATCCTGATTCCGACACCGTTCACCGGCACGAGCGAGGAGCTCGTCCGCATGGTCCGACCGTTGGGCCTCACGAACAACTCCAATTACTTCCTCATCCTCGTGGACGCGTTCGGGAACGGCGTCTCCTCATCGCCGTCGAACAGCAGTGCTCAAGCAGGGTCGGCCTTTCCGCAGATCACGATTCGAGACATGGCGGCGGCGGAGTACCGGCTGATGACCGAAGTGCTCGGGGTGCGGTCCCTGCACGCGATCATCGGGATTTCCATGGGGGGCATGCAGGGGTTCGAATGGACTGTATCCTATCCGGACTTCGTGGAGAGGTTCATCGCAGTCCTCAGCTCTCCTCGTCTCGCGTCCTACGACATCGTGCTATGGAAAACGCTCGAGAACGCGCTGGCTCTGTACCAGCAGTGTGAATGCGAGGAGGCGGCGAGGACCGTCGGAGGTCTCGGCTTCTTGGTGGGGAACAGCCCTAACTACCATGCCCGATTGACCCCCCGGGACAGCCTTGCCGGAGCCCTGGAGCGAATCGCCGATCAGCCGCTCTCGATCGGCGTTGCCCAGGACATCACCTCTCAGTTACAGGCGATGATCGAGCACAACATCGCAGCTCCATTCGATGATTCGTTGGAGCTCGCGGCGGCACGGGTGCAGGCACGCGTCCTGGTGATCGTCTCTCCGGTCGATCACGTGGTAACGCCGGGACCCGCGCGCGAGTTCGCCGAAGTCCTGGGTGCCGAGGTCGTCGAACTTGGCAGCGATTGTGGCCACAACGGGTTCGGTTGCGATGCCCTGCAGGCAGCCGGCGCAATCCTGCGCTTCCTGGCGAACGACCGCTGACGAGGCTGCGTGAAGTTCAGCTGCATCAGAATGCGGGGGGCGAGATTCGGGCTCTGGCACGATGCGAGCGCCAGCGAAGACCGCGTGGCGGCCACAGCCGCCACCCACATCGAAGCTCTGATTCGTCAGGCGATCCGATGCTTGCCGTCCGCAGCGAGCTTGGCGTTCGGGCCAATGCCGGGGGTGGGATTCGAACCCACACGGGACTATGTCCCCACGGATTTTAAGTCCGATGCGTCTACCGGTTCCGCCACCCCGGCGCGTGGCTTCCGCGTGAAGCTACCCCGAACGCGGGGGCACGGCACCGGGCGCGTGCCAGCATGGCGAATGGCTCCTAGCCGATTGGGTACCGAGCCCACCCGTCGGCAGCGATTGCTCGATGGGCCCAGCTAGTTGTCGGACTGCCCCTCGCTTGACGCCAACCGCTCACCCCCGCTGTGCCGCGATCTCTTCAAGCCGTTGCTGGGCGGCGCGTACCCGCGGCTGAAGCTCGTCGTCCGCCTCGGCCCATAGCTCTGCGAACCTCGCGTAGTATCGCGCCGCGTTCTCGAGATCGCCCCGCTCATCATAGAGCTGTGCGAGGCGCTCGAGGACTGCCGCCAGGAAGTACCGGTCGCCTCTGGGCGTCGGATAGCTGGACTGTAGGACTCGCTGGCCAGATGCCGTAGAAATGTACCGCTCGTAGCTGGCGATCGCGGAATCGGGTCGTCCACTACGGTCGAAGGACTCGGCCAACCCCGGCAACGCGCAAAGCAGACACTCCCCTTTATCCGCGCGTCGGAAGACGCCGATCGCGTCTTCGTATCGTTCTTCGGCCAGGGCGATGAGGCCGTGGACGCGAAGCAACCCGCTGTCACCTTCTCGCCAAGTCTGGCGGTCCGGGGCCTCGACCTCGTTCTCGAAATCTCGCATGAGCTCGCGCGCCCGGTCCGGTCGACCGGCCAACGCGTACACGGCAGCCACATCCAGATAGGGTCGGTCGAGCGGCGCGAGGGTGGAGAGCGGGTGCCGTTCCAGTGCGGCCTCCAGGGCCCTCAAGCCGCTAGCCGGATCCTCCATCACGAGGATGTATTGGTAGGCCAGGCGACTCGCGTCAAGCAGCACGTCACGAGGGCGCTTCAGCTCCTCCCACCCATCGATAGCCTCCTGCTGGTAGGCACCGGCATCGGTCAACCGGCCCGTAACCGCTGAGATACCCGCCAGATCGCGGGCGGTGGCGGCCCTCGTCGCCGGTGAGACTCCTACTTGTTGCCGCACGGCCTCGAAGCGCGCTCTCGCGGTGGCGTAGTCACCAGCCGCCGCCTCTATCATGCCGGTAGCGCGCCCGGCAAAGGGGTGGTCCGGGTACCGCCGGTTCCCCGCAGCGACAGTCTGCCGAGCCTCCTCGAACTTGTCCTGGTTCGCCAGCACAACAGCGAGGTTCCAATACGTGGGATGCGACGCCTGGCCCGTCTGTATCGCCCGCTTGTAATAGTCCTCGGCGAGCGTGACGTCCCGCGTCAACTCGGCGACAGCACCGAGGTTGCTGAGCGCTCCGCGGTCATCCGGATTCAGTGCGAGTCGGCCTTCGTAGGCCGTGATCGCCTTGGCCGGCTCGCGCGTCACCCGCCGGTAGTAAGTGGCCATCGCGGAGTAGCGCTCGCGCTCCGTCAGCCGGTCCCGGTACTCGAACGCCTTGGCGGCTGCGTACCGTGCCCGAGAAGGCTCCCGGCCCAGGTTGTCCAGCCGGATGCTGATGGACCGCCACGCCATCGCGAAGGTCGAGTCCAGCGCGACGGCTTCTGCGGCGAGCTCCAGCGCGCGTTCGTACGCGCGGGGGCCCGACACCGTTCTCAGCTGCGAGTACTTCCGAAGCGCCTCGAGACTCGACGTGGTGACTCGAGCCAGGGGCGGTTCGGCCCGCAGGGTCCGAGCGGACTCGCCGATCCGCCCGCGCAGCAGCGCAGAGACCTTGTCGATCGTAGCGATGATCTCTGTCGAGTCCCTCGCCGTCTCCCGACCCGATACGAGTGCTTCGAGCCCGCCTGGCGTGAAGAGCTGGACCGCCACCAGGTACTGTCCGCCTGCCTCGTGGATCTCGCCACCGACCACGGCCGCGGCTCCCTCGCGCTGAGCCAGCTCCTGCGCGAGCGTGAGGCTGAGGGGCGCGTCCGGCTCTCTCCCCATGCGTCCGAGGGCCTCCCCGACGAAGCGCCGCTGGGCCAGCCTGACGAGCCGCGACTGGGAGAGATCGATTCGGAAGGCCTCCGTGGCCAACCTCGCCATGTCGGGATCTGCGGACTCGAAGTCCGACAGAACGAGGAGCGCACGCTCTTGGAGCGCACCCCTGGCGACGAGGGTCGCCGCCGGGCCGACTCCGAGGGCGCGGGAGAGCGAGTACGTCCCTGTCCCGATGCCCAGGAGCGCGAACGCCGCGACACCGCCCTGGAGAGCCCGGCGCCACGTCAGGAAGCGCCGGACCTTTCGCAGGCTAGGGTGAGGCCGTCCTCGCCCGAGGGTCTGCACGAGCGTTGCGGCCAACATGACCGGCAAGCCGATCAATAGCAGCAGCAGGGCTCCACGCGACACCCACGCCGGCAGCAGGTAACGTCCGATCAGTCGATCGGTCAGCTGAAGGACGATCCACGTCACGGCGGCGTACAGGCCGAGCACCAGCGGGACAGCGGTGCCCGCTCTAGCCAGGGGGCCGCGAGCGGGGGCAGGCCCAGCGAGCGCGTCCAGCACTCGAGCGAAGTCGCGGACGTCAGAGTAGCGATCCGCAGGGTCCTTCCTCAGGAGTCGCGTGAGCGCCGATTCCAGCACTGGGGGGGCCTCGGAGCACAGGGCGCGCAGCGGCTTCGGCTCCTCATGCAAGATCGCGTGGATGACGACCGCAGTCCGTTCGCCTTTGAACGGACGCTCGCCCGTCAGCATCTCGTACAGCGAGACGCCGAGCGACCAGAGGTCCGTCCGGTGATCCACGGTCGCACCCCGGACCTGCTCCGGAGACATGTAGGCCACGGTCCCAAGCGTCATGCCGCTCCCGGTGAGCGCTACGTCGGTCAGCTTGGCGAGCCCAAAGTCGAGCACCTTGGCCACGCCCTCAGGGGTCACGATCACGTTGCCCGGCTTGATGTCCCGGTGGACGATCTCCTGCGCGTGGGCGGCTTCCAATCCCGCTGCGATCTGGCGGGCGTAGTCGAGCGCGTCGTCGACCGGGAGCGGTCCGCGCTCGAGCCTCTGCTGGAGCGTCTCGCCCTCGTAGTACGCCATGGCGATGAACAGCCGGCCCTGCTCGTCCTCCCCGATCTCGTAGACCGTGCACACGTTCGGGTGGTCCAAGGCTGCGGCGGCCTGCGCCTCGACGCGGAAGCGTTCCGTCGCGGCCTTGTCCCCCGTCATGCGGCGGGGGAGGAACTTGAGGACTACGCTGCGATCGAGGCTCGTGTCGTGCGCCCGGTACACGACCCCCATCCCGCCTCGGGCCAGCTCCTCCTCGATCCGGTACTGGCGTATCGACGTGCCGATCAACGGGTCGGGCTCAGGGGTCGACTCTGAGGTCGCGTCCTTGTCCCAAGGGGAGAGAGAGGACTGCGTCGGCGAGACTGTCGAAGAAGGGGTCGGCTTCCCGCGCGGCAACCAGAAGGGACGCGAGCTGCGCCTTCCTATTGGGGTCGTCGGCGCAGGCGTCCTCCAGAAAGGCGGTCTGCTCCTCCGCAGGCAACGCGCTCGCCCGCTCGAACAGACGCTTCAGAGGCGCCCAGTCCGCCTCGACCATCGACTTCGTACCACCTTTCGACGAGTGCTCGGCCTACGACCCGTGAACTACGGCTGTGCTGGAAGCGTGCAGCCCCCCGCCTTGGACGAGGGACCTCAACTTGGGTGACAACGAGGTTCCGGGGCCAATCTGTAAAGTTTAGATCAACGCCGTGTGGTCGGGGAGGCGAAGGGACGGACTCGATTCCGAGCCAACCCTCAATTCGCCTGCCTCAATGGCACAGTGCGGGCACTGACTTCCCGACCGTCGTGTGCTCGACGCAAGGTGATTTCCGATGCCCCGGCAATGCCGGGTTGAACCAGACATTCGATCCGGACCCCGAGGTCCAGGGACTCGCCCGCTTCCGTGACGGCGATCATGGCACGATCGCGATCGTAGTAGTCGAACCTGACGATGTCGTCGCGAATAGGCTTCCCGTGGACGATGAACACCTCGAAAGGTTCGGTGCGATAGGAGATCTCGAGCTCGTCCGGAGCGAAGAGGAAGCCGGTTGTACCGGGATACTGCGGGATGACGGTCACACCGGACGAGGCAAACGGTGCGGCAACGGCGCCGAGCCAGTAGTCGGGCGGGTTGCGGGCGGCCTGACAACGCTCATGGTCGAGTGACGATCTGGTCGGCGCCACGGTCGGAGTCATCTCGAAAGTCCGCGGTAACTCCTCTCGGAACGCCCCGATCAACCGGGGTCCGGCCGGCCCGTCGTTCAGGCTCTCCCCTAGCTCCTCCGTCGAGTGCACCCGCTGCTGGTCCACACTCACGATCACGTCTCCGACGGCCATGCCCGCCCGTTTCGCCGGGAAGCCTTCCTGCAACCCCCTCACGAGTATCCCCCGAGTCAGGGTGTCCTGAGCGATCGTGAACGACTCGAGATCCTGTATCAGAACTCCGATGACGAGCGGCTGTTGCGGTGCGTCTTCCGCTGCGATGTAGTCGTCGCAGCGCAACCCGAGGTTATAGGACCCGTCCGCATTGACCGGCAGCGTGGCCTCGCGCATCTGAAAGGTACGGCTTCCGTAGGGTACCTCGACCGTACCGGCCCAGTTGGCGCCACCGTCCGGAACCTCGGCGTAGAACGATATGTCAGGACCCGCCAACCGAAGCCGGCGATTGTCGGCATCCGCGAGGAATGTCGTGTCGGCGGCGCTCAAGGACCACACGCCATCCACCCGCCAACGGGAGGCCGATGCGCGGTAGCGGAGCCACAGCTGAACGGGATGGCCGCACGAATTCGCGAGCTGAATCTCGCGGGTGGCGAGAGGGGCAGGCGATGGACTCGCCGGGCTCGGCGTGGCTCGATCTGCTCGATCGCCATCGAACTCCTCGACGAGCGCGAGCGTCATCGCGCCTACGGTCTTCGCGGTCGCGAACGGAGGTACGAGGATCGCGTTGTGATCTCTCACCTTGAGACCGAAAAAGCCGCCGTCGCGGAACTCGAACGCCAGATCGATCCAGAGCTCGCCGCCCCAGCGGGATTCGCCCGACAATCGAACAAGGACGTCGAGGCCGCCGAGCGGGACGCGGCTGACCGACGTGATCGCCGCACTTTCGTACCGCGCGGTCGGCCACGCGGTCTTGTAGACCGTGGCGGCCACGGAACCGACAAAGCCGCGGGCCTCCTCCTCGGGAGGCGTCTGCCCCATGGTCTGCGCGGCCTGGGCCGCAAGAAGGACCGTCAGGGCGAGAGATCGGTGAAGGACAGTCCTGAGCCACATTGGTGGGTCCTCCGGGGTTCGAGGGCTAACGGTCGATTCCGGTGCGGGTCCAGACAAGGATGATCCCGCACGCGTCGCCAACCATCCGGTAGCGGCCGGGGGCGGTCGCCGGATTCCGGTGCACTTCGATGCCCTCGATCCGGTCACGTGGGAGCGATTGGAGCCGCGAGAACGCACCCGCGCCGCCGCCCCCGACGAGGTGACCATCCAGGTAGATGTGGGGTGGACACGAGTTCCCGCCCAACCCGTACCCACGCGCGATCGTGATCGCATAGCAGCCCGTGTCGCGCAGGCCTCCGGGCATGACGCACTGCCCAACGCGCACGCCGGGGATTCGTCGGATGTTCGAGACGATGTCTCCGACCCACATCTCCTCGCGCGTGATGAAGTCGCCCAGGCCGCGATCGACCCGCTCGTAGAAGCTCTGGATGCGTGGGCTCGCGTAGGTGCGCTCCACCTCCACGTTCAGCGTCGGCACTTCGATGGGCTGGGTTTCCAGCGTGAACAGCGCCAGGTTGGCCACGTCGCCCAGCAGGCTTACGTACACCGTGTCGGACGCCATCCCCAGATACTCGGTGACCACCCGGTACCTGCCGAGCGGGACCCCTTCCATGAAGAACGCTCCGTCGGGGCCCGTCAGCTGCTCGGCCCCGAGCTCGATCAGCGACACGCGAGCTCCAGCGAGCGGCTCGCCCGTCTCGGCGGAGCGCACCACACCCTGCAACCGCGCTCCGAGGCCCGTTCGCTCCTCCCGTGCCCGCGCGAGCATCTCGGCCGAGACTTCGAGATCCTGAACGGCCAGCCCCTGCTCGGGCAGGGTGACGATCAGCAGCGGGCTCAGCCTCGTCGCGGCGGACGCCTGCACCTGGAACTCCGTCGCCGCGGGTAGGCCGCAAAGCAGGTACACGCCGCCCGCTCCAGTCGGGATCGCCTCGAACTCTCCCCCCGCGGGCCGGACCCAGACAATCGCCTCCGAGGCCGGCTGTCCTGTTATGGCGTCCCGGATCTCGCCGATGAGGGCCACTTCGCCCAGCGGAGGCTCACCACTCTCCGCCTCCGCGCGGCACCAGGCTTCGACCCGCTCGGCGAGCTCACCCGGGCCCTCGGGGAGCGTCGGCGGCTCTTGCGCGTGGAGGGGAACCACGAGGTGGGTCCACATGACCAGGACGAGCGCGCACGCACCGTACCGACGGGCGAGTCTCGTCACGTTCCCAACTGGCTCTTGTCGACACCGCACCTGGACGCTTACCGAGGTTCTGGCCCGGAGCCGGAGCGCCTGGCTCTGGACCACTCGCCCCCTGAGGGCTCGCCAACCGAAAGGTGGCAGCCCCCCCTGGTGCGGCGCCTGGCGACCCTATCGTACACCCTCGGGCCGATCCGCTTCGACAGCGGGGCGTGGAAGACGGGGAGCAGCGGCCATAACGCCGGCAACGTGCGCGCAAGCCTGCGGACGGCGAAGAAGCCTCGGTACAACTCGCCATCATCATCGACGACGTGCATGGCGGCGAGCGCCTGATCGCGGGTTACGCCCGGCACACGATCGGCCTGGGCATCATCCTCCAGGTCGAGGTATTCCAGCACGCCGCCGAAGTCGAGGCCGTGGAGGATCTTCACGGAGCGGACGCACAGCCCGCACCCGCCATCGTACAGGACTCTCAGCTTGGCCTCCGCGGACACGGGCTCCTGCTCGACCATGTTCATCCGTCGGTACGAAAGCGGGCGCCCCACGCGGCTGCTGCCTTCATGAACGCCGCCAGACGCTCGCGTGTGTCTTCGTCCACGAGATCCCCGCCGTCGTCGAACAGCACCCCCGCGCCCGCGACCAACATCCTCGGCTGTGGCATCACGTATGCGCTGAGCCCGGAGAGCGATTCGCGCAGGGCACGTTGCGCGCTCACGGTGCCGAGGCGTCCGGGGGTGGCGCCAAGGATGGCCGCCGGCTTCCCATCCAGGACGTGTGGACGCGGCGGCCGCGAGGCCCAGTCCACCGCGTTCTTCGTCACGGCGGGAATGCCTTGGTTGTACTCGGGCGTGGCGATGACGAGCAGGTCTGCGGTCCGGATCGTCGCCTTGAGGGCAGCCACGGGCTCGGGGTCGCCGGCCGCCTCGACGTCGGCGTTGTACAATGGCACCGGTGCGAGGTCGAACACCTCGAGGTTCATCTCTTCCGGCGTCAACTCGACCGCCGCTCGCAGAAGGGCTCGGTTGAAGGACGCTCGACGCAGGCTGCCCGCGAATCCGACCGCCCGAATGGGTGCACCCGCTTCCGTCATGCTCGAGATCCCTTCCCCACTGTCCGCGGCTCGGCTCCGACGCCGCTCCGCACGGTTCCCGCAGATACCTGCTCTCCACATCGTACCCGGTACCGCTCGGGTCTTGCCCAGCCTGGCAGTTGCCAGAGTGCAGCGACCCGCGTCACGAGCACCGGGGGGCAGATCCAAGGCGTTCGGGCGGGAAGCGCACGCGATTCCCCGGGACCCGCGGCCCCGGGCTACTGCGGCTTCATGCGTCGCGCTCGCTGCCTCCCATCCGACGCCAGGATATAGAACAAGGCGGGTGTCAACGCGAGCCAACCGACGATGTGGTGCAAGAACCCCAGGAGAAACGCCTCGGCGCGGGGCACTCCCACCAAGCTGAAGAGGTACACGAGCAGGCCCTCTCTCAAGCCAATTCCGTCGAAGGCGATCGGAAGAGGCAGCCGGACGATCGCCACGACCAACGGGACGAATATGACGAACGAGAGCACCGGAACGTCGAGGTGCAGGGCTTTGGCCGT
Source organism: Gemmatimonadota bacterium (assembly GCA_039588215.1). Taxonomy (GTDB): domain Bacteria; phylum Gemmatimonadota; class Gemmatimonadetes; order Palauibacterales; family Palauibacteraceae; genus JBDHAC01. The sequence goes on along the minus strand of JBDHAD010000046.1, from coordinate 13,376 downwards.
CAGGAACGTCGTGATGATCGGGCTGAACTGCTCCAACGTCGACCACCCGAAGAACGTCAGCAGCGTCCTCCGATGGCGTGCGTACTCGTAGTACGACTGCACCATTCGCCCCAGCTTCCCCAGTGTCTTCGAGCCCGAGTGGAGGAGACGTTCTGTGAAACGCGCCAGCGGGCTGCTCAACGAAAGCAGAAACAATGTGCTCAACAGTACGACCACCGCGATGACCTGCATGGCCATCGACCAGCGATCCTGATCGAGCCACATGGCAAACAACGTCGCGCTGATGACCGCGACTACTCCCAGAGAGATCAGGCCCAGCAGTCTCTCGACCACGACAGACGACATGACGTCGTCGAACCGCTTCGTCTGTCGCGATAGGACGGCCACTCGGTAGACGTCCGGGGCCACGCTCACCCCGACGAGTCCAAGAAAGACCGCTTTGTAGTATGTCCTGACGATGGAAACGAGCGGCAGCTCGATCCGTTTCGCGAGCAGGAGCAGGTTCCACTTGTACGCCATCAATACCCGATCGGCGTTGGAGAGGATGACGACGAGGCCGAGCCAGGCGATGTCGGCTCGGGCCAGCGCGTCCCTGATCTCGGCCGTGCCACCCAATCGGACCAGCCAGACGACGAGCAGCGTGCTGACACCGACACGGAAGAGCAATCCGAGCCGCTTCGCTCGGCGACTGCTCGTCCGACGGGCGGGGTCCGGCGCGGCCGGCTGATCGCTACGCGTGGACTGCGTTTCTTTCCCGACCACTTGAGCTCATCGCGCTGTAGATGCCAAGCAGCTTTCGTGCGCTCAGGCTCCAGCTGAAGCCCTTTATGCGCTCGAATCCACGTGACCGGAGCTCCGCACGCAGATTCGCGTCGTCCAGGAGGCCCGCCACGGCGTCGAGCATCGCATCCACATCGCGGGGGTCATCGAGCATGACCGCCGCACCGGCCGTGATCTCGGCAATCGCCCCCCGGTCCGAGGCGACGACCGGGACGCCGCACGCGAACGCCTCCAGGCACGGGTTCGGGAAGCTCGCGGCGATCGGGGCGAACACGAAGACCGACGCACCGTTGTAGACCGCTGGCAGGTCATCGTGCCTCAGAAAGCCCGTGAATACGATGCTCTCTTCCAGCCCCAGCTCGCGGATCAGGCTCCGGAATTCCCGGGTGGCGTACTTCGCGTCTCCCACGAGCACGAGTCTTGTGTCATCCGCCCGACGCTTCCGCAACGACGCCAGCATCCTGACAACGGTATCGTAGTTCTTGTGCGGATACAGATTCCCGACGCAGAGGATGTAATTGGGGGGCAGTCCGTATTTCACTCGTACCGCAGCGACCTCGGCATCGTCGAGAACACGAAACCGAGGGTCGAGGCCCTGGTACACGACCGCGATCTTCTCGCTTGGGATGGCCAGGTCGTCGACGACCACGTCCTTGCAGTACTGGGACACACTCGCCACTTGATCGACCCTACGTAGCGCTAGGTGGAGCAGCTGCGTCCAGTAAACGGAGTTGACCCTGCTCAGCCGGAAGGCCTCGCGTCCTTCGGTTCGGAAATGTCCGGCCTCGCGCAGGTGAAGGATCGATGGTACTCGCGAACGAAGCGGGCCCACGTGCTTGAGACTGTGATACACGTCGATTCCGTGACGCTTGATCAACGCCGGCAGGCGGAACTGCACCCATAGGAACTCGAGCAAGCGGTTCCGAAACGGGACGAAGATCCGCTCGACGCCCTCATACTCCGGAATGGGCTGGTCCTTGTGGTGAACGACGATGAAGCGAAATCGCTCGTTCAGCTTCATGAGGTGATCGAGCATGTACAACATGGTCACGTTCGGACCGGCTCCCTCCCGGAACCGGCAGTCCAGCATCACCCGGGCCTCCCCTTTGGCGTCGATCACTGGCGGCCGGCCTCATCGGAGCTCTCGACGGACCCACCGTCGGGATCATCCAGATCGGCCCGCTTCTCGAAGACGAACACCAGGCCATCGGACAGGAAGGGGCGCCATCTCAACAACGGTGCGATGGCCGGGTCGACCAGGAACTTCTCCACTCTCTTCTCGGACGGTGATTTGTAGCACCGGACGGTGGCGATCCTCAGACCGCAGCGAGAGGCCAGCTGAAGCATGTTCACATATGAGTAGTAGGCCACGTGATCGGTGTGGACCTTCTCGTGACCGAGCAGATTGTGCAGGACACCCTTGAGGCTGAGGGCGCTCGGGACAGTGAGGACGAGTCTGCATGTCGCCGGCATGTGATCCGCGCAGTTTCTCAGGAAGGCACCGGGCGCATCCACGTGCTCGAGCACTTCACTGGCCAGGATCACTTCCGGCTCCCAGCCGATGGCCTCGTACACTCTTTTCAGGGTGAGCGGATTCGTCAGGTCCTCCGCGAACACGTGCTCGATTCCCGCCCTCTCCAGCAGCGCTATCCCCGGCTTCGACATGTCGACCCCTGCTAGCGCCGTGCAGGTCTCCGCGAGGCGGTGATGGGCCAGCTTGCCCTCTTCAAGCAGCTTCTGCGTGAAAGGCCAATTCGCACACCCCACGTGCAGCACACGCTTGCCTGCACAAACGTCATGCACGAACGCCTCGCGGTCGACGATTGTGGTGCGTGGTAGCGGGTGGAGTGGAGACAGCTTCACAGGGAACCGGAGTCGATGTACATGCGAAACCAAAGCTCCATCGTGAGCAGCAGCCAGATCTCTCTGCCGTAGTGTCGGCGACCCGCCACATGGTCATCGACGATCCCCTCGACCACGCGCTTGTCGAAGACTCCACGAGCCCCGGTCACCGAATCGAACAAGATCTCGCGCGCGAACCCCGACAGCTCATCCCGGAACCAGCGATCGAGCGGGATGCCGAAGCCCCGCTTGGGGCTCCCGATTATGCCGGCGGGGATCAAATCGGCCGCCACTTTCTTGAGCAGGTACTTGGTGGTCCAGCGGCGCAGTTTCGCGTGGTCCGGGAGCCTCGCCGCAAACTCATGCAGGCGGTGATCCAGCAGCGGAGATCTCACCTCGAGCGATGAAGCCATGCTCATCCTGTCGACCTTCGCCAGGATCTGACCCGGAAGCTCCGTGTTGATGTCCGCGTACAAGGTCCGGCCAAGCGTCGTTGCCTCGGGCTGACACTCGAACAGGCTGCCGGCATGATCGCCTTCGTCCGACTCGAGTCGCTGGACCAGCTCCGGCGCTCGATAGAGTCGGCCACGCATCTCGTGCTTGACCTTTGTCGTCCACCGCGCGTAGCGCGCGTGCGGTTCGAGCGAAGCGCCACGCAGGAACTCTCGGGCCACCCGACCCCGGTTGATGTAGCCGTAGGATTCGGGCACGAGATCGAGAAGGGGCTTGATCACTCCGGCTCGGAGCCACCTGGGAATCCACCCGTAAAGGGGGGCGGCCTTCCCGGCTAAATAGAGGTTATAGCCCGCGAACAGCTCGTCCCCACCATCACCGGACAGCGCCACCGTGACATCTCCGCGGGCGAGCTGACACACGAGAAAGGTCGGGACCGCGGAGGGGTCGTAGAACGGACTGTCGTGGTGTCGTACCAGCGTGGGTAGGAGATCTCGGACGTCCGGGTGAACGACCAGCTCGTGGTGATCGGTCGCGTACTTGCGGACCGTGAGCCGCGCCCCGTCCAGCTCCGAGTACGACGGATCGTCGAAGCCGATCGAGAAGGTCTTGACCGGCTCGTCGCTGACCTCGCTCATCAACGCGACGACTACGGCCGAATCGATTCCCCCGCTCAATAGTGCCCCCAACGGGACATCGCTGATCAGGCGCATCTGCACCGATTCGCGAAGGAGCGAAAGCAATTGCTCCTCGGCATCACGCTCGTCGTACTGCGGCGAGGGCTCGAAGACGAGATCCCAGTATCGACGAATCCGGCTGACGCCGTCGTGGTACGTGAGCGTGGAGGCGGGCGGCAGCTCCGAAATGCCGACAAAACAGGTGTGCCCCGGAGGCGCCTGCCCGAAGGTGAACATGCCGTCGATCCCCGCGAAGTCCGGCTCACGAGGCACGGCCGCGTCTTGCAGCACGGCTTTGATCTCTGACCCGAACAGCAAGCGCTCGTTCGTTTCCTGATAGTAGAGCGGCTTCTGACCCAGACGATCACGCGCGAGCAGGAGTCGCTGGCGCGTCAAATCCCACAGAGCGAAGGCGAACATCCCCCGCAGGTGGTCGACGCACGCGTCCCCGTGTTCCTCGTACAGATGTACGATCACCTCCGTGTCGCAGGCGGTCCTGAACCGGTGACCGCGGCGGGTGAGCTCACGACGGAGCTCCCGGAAGTTGTAGATCTCGCCGTTGAGGACGACCGTGATCGTCTCGTCCTCGTTGTAGACGGGTTGACTCCCGGTTTCGAGATCGATGACCGCCAGGCGACGCACCGCGAGGCCCACCGGGCCGATTACCGCCTGCCCCGCTTCGTCGGGACCGCGATGAACGAGGGTCTCGCGCATGCGGGTGAGCAGCTGGGCGTCGAAAGGACGCCCTCGTTCTCGGTATATGCCACCGGCTATGCCGCACATCGAGCTGGCGCCGACTCAGGCCGAGATGGGCGGTGCGGCTTCTGCGAGCCACCCCGCGACTTCGGACTGCGGCTGGCCTTCGATGAAGCGGCGGTGCCAGAGCTCCAGGTTCAAGAGAATCCACAGGCGGTAGTTGTGGTCTCGAGCCCCGGAGACATGCTCCTGAATCAGCTCGTCGACGTATGCACGATCGAAAACTCCGATTTCGACGAATCGGGAAGTCCGGGCCACTTCGCCGAGGAGAGGCCGTAGCTCGCCGCGCATCCACCTGGCGAGTGGAAACCCGAACCCCTGCTTCTTCCGGTTCACCAGCTCGGCCGGAAGATGGCGCGCCGCGACCCGCCGCAGAATGTGCTTCAAGCGCGCGCGCTTGAGCTTGAACGAAGGCGGGATTCGGGCCGCGAACTCCACGGTGCGATGCTCGAGGAGTGGGGGACGCACCTCGAGTCCACACGCCATCGCCATCCGGTCCACGATCGCGAGGAGATGATCCGGCATGCGTGTCATGAGATCGGTGTACAGCATCCGGTCCACCAGCTCCTCCGCGTGCTCCGACTGGAAGTGTTCGAGGATCTTCCGGCTCGAGTCCACATTGCCCAACTCGGCCCCGGCAGATTCCGTGAACAGACGTCTCTTGTCGGCCTCCGTGAAGCGCAAGAAGCTCATCGCCGCGGCGTAGCGGTCGCCTCCCTTGTGGAGTGACATCTCGTTCGCCCAGCGCAGCTTCTGCGCCACGCTCTTGTAGGTGAAACTCTCGGGGACCCGATCGATGAGACGCCGAATCACGGACCGGCGCAACGGTGCCGGGATGACGGCGAGCCAGTCGACGTATCGGCTGCCGGCGAATCTGTCGTACCCCGCGAAGAGCTCGTCGCCGCCGTCCCCGCTCAGCACGACTTTCACGTGGCGGGACGCGAGCCGCGAGACCAGGTACACGCCGGCCCCGAACGGGTCGGCCGGCTCCTCCAGGTACCACACCATCTCGGGCAACAGGTGCACCAGGTCGGCCCGGACCACCTGTTCATGGAGCTCCGTGCCGTACTGCTTGGCGACGAGTCTCGCGTACGGAAGCTCGTTGAAGTCCTGTTCCGCGACACCGATGGAGAAGGTGGGAACCGGCCCGGTCGCCTGCCGCGCCATCATCGCCGTCATCAGGCTCGAGTCGATCCCGCCGCTCAGGAAAGTACCGACCGGCACATCGGACACCGTGTGTGCCGCCACGGCGGACTGCAGGCGCTCTTCCAAAGCGTCGGTCACTTCCGCTTCGCTTCCAGGCATCTTCTCGATGAACGACATCTGCCAGTACCGATCGATTCTCAGGTCGCCGTTCTTCCAGATCATTCGGTGCGCGGCGGGGAGCTTCTTCACGCCTTCGAACAGCGTAGTATCGCCAGGCAGGAAGCGAAGCGAGACGTAGTGGTACAGCGCCTCGAGATTCGGCTCTGGATTCAGGAGCCCCGCCTTCAGAAACGCTTTGATCTCTGATGCGAACGCGATGCCATCGGAGAGCATGTGATAGAAGAGGGGCTTCTGTCCCATGTGATCGCGCGCGAGAAAGAGCGTCTGCTTCGGCTCGTCCCAGATGGCGAAGGCGAACATGCCCTCGAGATGATGGACGCAGTCCGCGCCGAAGCGTTGGTACAGGGCGAGCAGGACCTCCGTGTCCGACTGCGTCTTGAACGCGTACCCCTCCTCCGCCATGCGCGACCGAAGCTCGAGGTAGTTGTAGATCTCGCCGTTGCACACGACGCAGAGCGCACCCGACGGATCGAACATCGGCTGGTGACCGCCCTCGAGGTCGATGATGCTCAATCGACGGTTCCCCAGCACGGCCCCGGTCAGGAACTCGGCACCGTGGTCGTCGGGACCTCGATGGACGAGCGCCTCCAACATCGGATGGATGCGACGCTGAAGGTCCTCGTTCTTCGATACGATGCCGGCTATGCCGCACATTGTGTGATGTCCGGGTGTGGGGTTCGGTCGAGACTCGAGGTCAAAGGTACCCTTTCTCCCGGTACCATGCGGCTGTGCGACTCAGGCCTTCGTCGAGGTCGATCCGCGGTCGATAACCCAACTCGCGTTTGGCGCGACCGATGTCGAAGGCCCGGTTCTGCCGATACCAATCCACTCTGCGCGGGAAAATCGGAGGGGTGAGGCCAAACGGCTTGCACGCTTTCTCGACCACGTGACCGACTACGACGAGGGGCAGGACCGGAAGATGGGGGATCCTGACAGCGACCTCCAACGCGGTTGCCACCTTGCGGACGATCGTCTCGATCGAGTGGTAGTCTTCGTCGGCGATCAGGTAGGCGCGCCCCGACGACTCGTCGCTGTCCTGCGCGAGCAACAACGCGTCGACCAGGTTGTCGATATACAGGGGGTGGTACAGCGTCCGACCCGAGCCGAACATCGGAAATACCCCTTTCGCCACCCGCTTGAAGATCATGAAGAACCGCTCCGGATCGCCCGGCCCGTAGATGGCCGCAGGCCGAAGCGTGATCGCGGGCAGCCCGCGGCGGGCAAACTCCTCGACGAGCGGCTCGGCTTCGTACTTCGTCCGCTGGTAGTAGTCGGCAGGTGCGATCGGTGCGGTTTCATCGGCCGGTGGTTCCTTGACGTCGCCGTGCACACCGCATGTGCTGCAGTAGACGAAGCGCTCGACGCCGGCCTCGAGCGCCGCTTCCAGCACGTTGCGGGTTCCCCCTACGTTGACCTCGTCGTAGTAGTGGTCGGGGACGTCCAGCTCACGGAAGGCGGCAGCCAGGTGGTGTACGACACGAACCTCCTCCATCGCCCCGGCGACGGCCTCGCCGTCCACCACCGATCCGATCCGGACATCCGCTCCGAGCACGCGCAGGGCATCCGACTCCAGACCCTCCTTGTTGTCGAGGGCGACCACCTCGTGGCCCTGCTCGAGAAGCCGTCTGACGAGCGCGGTCCCCGTGAATCCCGTGCCCCCCGTAACCAGTATTCGCACGAGCGCTTATCCTTCCTCGTTCGTGGCCCGTCGGCCCTCGTAGATCACGTCGTCTCGCAAAGTCGGTGCCGAGGTCTGCACGCTCCACTCGTGTGATCCGGGCACGGCCGGATATGTGTGCCCCGAGTCGTCTCGCCGCCGGGCTCGCCCAGGCGCCGGCCGTCTGTTGCATCGATGCAACATATCGTGCACCAGGCCGGTAGCGCCCTGCCGCAGCCGGCCAACCTCTGCTGGATCGCAGGAGGACGGTTCGTTGGCACTGCCATTGCAGCGGCCCCCACCTCAAGGCGGAACTGCGTGCTGCGAACGGATTTGATGGGGTATAGGAGGGGTTGGATGAGAATCGGCATCAGACTCCGCCAGTTCGGTGTACCGGGTGGTCGCGGGATGTATACCCGCAATCTCCGCCCGGCGCTATTCGGCTCCGACTCCGAGCTCGTGCGCAGCCACGGGCGCAGGTCGGTGTCGTTCGCCCACCGCGGATCACTTCCGGCAGCAGATACATGGCCCTGCGCGTAGCGAACGACGGGGCCATCCCAATCCCCGCGGGCGTCGACGTGGAGGATCGGCAAGCCTCGCGACTGGCCGCCCGATCGTGGAAATGGCTCTTCACGGCGCTACTGTTGGCGCTCGTGCTCCGCTTCTTGGATTGGAGCACCCTGCTCGAGCTGCTTGGCTCCGCGAACTTGCTGCTTCTCGCGTTGGCCTTCCTCGTTTCGGTCGGCGACCGGGTGCTCATGTTCGGGAAGTGGTTCCCTCTCCTGCGAGCGCAGGTTTCGGATTTCCCTCTGGGACGTGCGGCCCGAGGCTACTTCGCCGCCAGCGTCGGCATCATCGTGCTCCCCGCGTCGGGCGGGGCGGACCTGATTCGCGCCGTTGGGCTCGGACGCAGATCGGGCCATGTGGCTCGTCTCGCCGCCTCGGTCGTCGCAGAGCGGATCCTGGGCCTCGCGGCCACGGGCGTCGCGGCGTCCGTGGCGCTCGCGCTCGCTCCCGTTGCCGGACTCGAGATCTACGGGCGTGGCCTGTGGATCGTTGTCATCGCGGTGCTCAGCGGACTCGCGCTCATTCTGCCGGTAACCGAGTGGGGGCCACGGGTGCTCGAACGGTTCTTTGCCCGGTACCGACACCACCGCCTCGGCGGGCCGCTCCACCGTTTTTCTGTGGCATGCGCGGCATATCGCACCCATAAGCCGGTTTGGTATGCCGTCTGGCTGCTCAGCATCATCGAGCAGTTCCTCCCGGTCGTCGTGCTCTGGTTGGTCGCCCTGTCGCTCGGGGTCGACGTTCCGTTCCTCGCGCTCCTAGTCGCCATCCCCCTCACGATGTTGGCCGTGAGATTGCCGATCACGATGGCCGGTCTGGGTGTGTTCGAAGGAGGTCTCGTGTACCTACTCGGCCAACTGGGAACTGACCCGACGCATGCCTTGGCCATCGCGCTTGGATCACGCGTCGTCGGGTTCGCGGTGTTGCTCCCGGGCGTGGTGTGGTGGCGCGAATTGACGCAAGGGCGTGAGCCATGACCGATGTCGTGGATCCAGACCTCCAGGTTGGGGAAGGCCCGGGCGGCGCCCGGGCCCCGCGACGGGAGCCCCGAGGTCAGCGCGCCACTCCCAGGGGCTTTTTGAAACGAGGCGGTCTCTTCCTCCTGATTACGGCGCTCACGTTCGCGCTCCTCGAGGGGTGCGCGAGCCTGGTCATGGCGGCGTTCGACACGCCTCGGATGGACGATCTCACATACAGCCAGTACGACGCCGAGCTCGGCTGGGTGAACATCCCCTCCATCGCGTTGCCCGATCTGTGGGGTCCGGGGAAGGGATTGCGCACTAACTCACAAGGGTTCCGGGCTGAAGCCGACATCGAACCGGTGGTCGCGCCTGGAAGGATCCGGATCGTGTGCTCGGGGAATTCGTTCGCGTTCGGTGAAGGAGTCGGGAACAGGGACACGTGGTGCCACCTGCTCACCGAGCACGATGAGCGGATCGAAGTCGTCAATCTCGGACAGGCCGGGTACGGCGTAGGCCAATCGTATCTCCGCTACATGCGGGACGGCGCCCCGTTGGATCACCAGATCCATTTGTTCACGTTCGTGGATGGAGACTTCGACAGGGCCGGACGGCGGTCTCACTTCGGCTACGCGAGACCCGTGCTCCGGCTGGTCGGTAATGAGTTGGAGGTCGACAACGTGCCCGTGCCACGGGTCCTGCCCGCGGTCGCCCGCTTTGCCATCCGACTCTCCGAGCGTCTTCGTTCCGTCGAGTTCGCCGGCCGCGTGGTCAACCGCGTGCTCCCGCCACGACCGAGCCGGGCCGGTGAGAAGCGCGACAGACTGGCACCCGTGGTCGAGCGGTTGTTCCAAGAAGTGGAGCGGGTGAACCGGGACAAGCGCAGCGCGCCCCTGTTCGTCTACCTTCCGACCGCCCTGGATCTGGATCACGAGCTACCGTGGCGTGACTGGGTGCGCCCCGTTCTGGATTCGCTGGGGTCTTCGTTTATCGATCTCACCCCCGCACTTCGAGAGCTCCCGCGCGAGGTTGCGGGCGAGTTCTTTCTGCCGCCGGGCTCGCCAGCAGCCGGGCACTACTCGCGAGCCGGGAACGCGTGGGTCGGGGAAGCTTTGTACGCGAGGCTTCGCAGCGTTCTCCCCGAGGTCTTGGGTGAGACCGCGGAGGCTGTCGAAGGAGTCCCCGACTAGCCCGAGTCGCGCTCTTCCCGTTCCCACTCGGCAGGCGGCGAGAATCGGAGCGGGATCGAGTCCGGGATGGGCCGCCCGGCCAGCATCGTCCGGATCCGGTTCAACCGTCGGCGCAAGGACGCACGGACGGAGTCCGTATAGGAGCTCGGGGTCTCCCACTGTAGGGCGGCGCGTTCCAGTCGAAGAAAGCGGCCCGTGTAGCGCTCCCTGAGCGTCTCGACCGAAAGGTCGGTCGCCCGTTCCATCTCCTCGGCGAGGCGCGTGAGCGCATCCCAGACTGCCTGACGGCTCCGAACCACGACATGGAAGCGACCCGCCTCGCTTTGGAACGGAGCCTCGGCGAAGCGCTGCGACCATCGGTACTGCCACGGCCCGGGCTCTTCCGGGCGGAACCGCACGCCCCAGGTGAAGTCACCGCTATACTCCGCCAGCACCGTGTCCGTAACGCCGCTAGGCGATAGGAAGATCCACGGGACGAGCTGGTCTCGTGGGGCCGCGGTCCTGATCCAGGTGTCACGTAGCTCGGCGGTGAAGTCCTCTCCGAGCTCTACGGGGCTGTGGACCGCCAGGAGACGAACCTGAATCCAGTCCCACGTCGCCTCGAAGGGTAGCGGCGCGGGACGCCAAGCGGTGGTATCCATCGCGCTCCCTCCCCTCACTTCGATCCACGGCGACGCGGTCGCACCCTCGCTGGCAGCCTCGTTCGTGAAGGACACGACGAACGAGCGTGCACCGGGTGTGGAGATCGGATCGAGGACATGTTGGCGACCGTGCTCCAGAAGGATACGGCGCGTGGTGGTCAACGGACTCGAGGCCGACTCCCATTCCAGCTCGAGACGGGGATGCCGGCTCACGCTCCACGAGTCCCCTTCGTTGCCAGAGTACAGGGTCGTGATCGACCCTGCCTGGTCCTCGTCGAGATCGGAGAGCTTTAGGAGGAACCTCAGCGCTTCGCCCGCCCGGATCTGCTCGGTCCCGTAGCGGGCCAACTCAGGGGAGGTGAACTCGAACACACTGTCCCCGGGATTGAGCACGACTTCGGCGAGTGGCATCGGAGGGGTGTCCGCCCCCGGCTCGTCCGACGCGTACCCTACGCCGGGCAGCCCCCACGAGAGGCTGTCGAAGCGCGCGTCGTTCCACCACACTTCGCCGGGCTTGGGCGGACTCACATTGTTGCCGAGCACGCCCCCGGTGCCGGGGGTCCAGTCCTGCTCGACGCTGTAGAGGAACAGGCGAATCCGCGCGTCGGCCGCCTCGACGAAGATTCTCATCGTCGCGTCCAGCACCGTCGCCTCCCGAGGCAGCGGGATGTCGTCCCACCGATACAGGACGCGGAAGAGCTCGGGCTCTCCGTAGATCAGACCACCTGTGCGGCGCCCAACCCGGACATGTATCTGCGTCGGCTGATTCCAGCCCCACTGCGTGACGCCGTCCAAGAACCCCCGCAGATCGTTGTCCTCCATCGCGCCATACGCCGGTCCTCGAACAAGCTCGGTGCGATGGCGGATCGGTGAGCCGGCCGCACCCTGGACACCATACGCCGTGATCCTGAGCGTCCCGTTCGCCGGGGCCGGTGGGGGAGCCGCGTGCTGCGGCGGGGAGAGCGATCCTCGATCCGGCGGCCCCAGCGAGGCGCGCGTGACGAGGAGGCCCGTCAGGGCTGCCAGCGTGATCGGCACCAGCCACATTATCCTGGAGTGAGGCATCGAAACTCCAATGGTGCGAGCCACGTGAACGGGGGCGACCCGGAAGATCGGTCCGACTGGCCACACGAAGATCTCCGGTGTGCCTCGAAGGTCGCAAGGTCCGGACCGGCTTGATCGTTCGGCGGGGAGGAGACATCATGGCGACCTGCCGGCGCCGAGACGGCCAAGCTACATTTCCGGCGCGCTCGGACCTTCAGGGCCTTGTCCGATGAGCCGGGTGATGATTCCGAATCCAGGATTCGCTCGAGGCGCGCCCGGTCGAACCGCGGAGCGGCGCCGTCGGGGAGGGCTTCAGGGGTGAGCGAGCCGCACGCGGCACGGGAGGGTGACTCGGTCCAGCCGGGGACAGCATCGGCCGAGCCGGCGGGAGGAGGTGAGGGCCTGCGCATCCTGCTGCTCCTCCCGCACCCGTTCTTTCAATCGCGCGGCACTCCGATCGCAGAGCGCAATCTACTCGAGGCTCTCTCCGCGCGCGGCCACGATCTCCATATCCTCACCTACCACGAGGGCGAGGACGTTGCGATCCCCGGCGTCACGATCCACCGAATCATGCGTATCCCCGGGGTGCGTGACATTCCACCGGGCTTCTCGTGGAAGAAGCTGCCCTGCGATGTCGCGCTGCTCGCTCGCTCGGTGCGCCTGGTCCGGAGGCTCCGCCCGGAACTTCTCCACGCCGTGGAGGAGTCGGTATTCGTGGCCATGATACTCCGAACGGTGTTCGGGATCCCATACGTGTACGACATGGACTCCTCTCTCCGGGAGCAGATGGTGGATCGCTTCCCCGCGCTCAGAGCCCTCTCGTGGTTGCTGTGTCGTTTCGAGCGGGCGGGAGTCCGCCGCAGCATGGGGGTGCTGGCCGTGTGCCCCGCGCTCGAGGAGCTAGCCGGTACGTACGCCGGTGAGGGAACACACATCGGCCGCGTGGAGGACATCACGCTGATACCCCCCCGCATGGACCCGGCGCCCGTGGGATCGCACGCCGCCTCCTCGGCCTCTGGCGTGGAAGCCAGTCGCACGGTGCTGTATGTCGGAAACCTCGAGAGCTACCAAGGAATCGACCTCCTGCTCGAGAGCTTCCAGCTCGTCGTCGAGCGGTTCGAGGGAGCGCGATTGAGGATCATCGGTGGGTCCAAAGGCCGGATCGCGCAGTACCGGGAGCGTGCACGGGGCCTCGGGATCGCGGAGCATACGGACTTTGTCGGTCCGAGACCGATCTCCGAGTTGGAGGATGCGCTCGGCGATGCGGAGATCCTGGTCTCACCCCGGCTCCAGGGCATGAACACGCCGATGAAGATCTACTCGTATCTGGCGTCCGGGCGTCCGGTGGTGGCCACGCGCGTACTCTCGCACACCCAGCTCTTGTACGAAGACGTGGCCTGCCTTGTCGATCCGGAGCCGCGTTCGATGGCCGACGGCATCATCTCCCTCCTCGAGCGACCCGAGACAGGTACGCAGATCGCTCG
>JBDHAD010000045.1:0-24598 GCA_039588215.1 Gemmatimonadota bacterium | reverse complement strand
AACAGCACCGAGCACTTCGGCGGAGTCGCCAAGATCTCTTTCGACGCGGGCGCGAACGAAGCGTACGTGTCCGACGGATACGACAACCGGCGCGTCGCGGTGCTGGACGCGACCACGGGCGAGTTCAAACGGTATTGGGGCGCCTACGGGAATCGGCCCGATGACACTGACCCCGGCCCCTACGATCCGGATGCCCCGCCGGCGAAACAATTCCGCACGCCGGTCCACTGCGCCGAGCCCACGCGCGACGGGTTGGTGTACGTGTGCGATCGGCCGAACGACCGAATCCAGGTATTCCGTACGGATGGGACGTTCGTGAGGGAAGTGTTCATCGCTCCTCGGACGTTGGGGGACGGATCCGTATGGGACATCGCCTTCTCGCGCGACCCCGGGCAAAGGTTCATCTACCTGGCCGACGGCAAGAACATGAAGGTGTACATCATCGAGCGAGAGTCGCTCGAGATCCTGACGAGCTTCGGCGACGGCGGACGCCAGCCGGGGCTGTTCTTCGCCGTCCATAGCATCGCCACAGATTCGAACGGCAACATCTACACGACCGAGACCTACGAAGGGAAGCGCGTCCAGAAGTTCGTCTATAAAGGCATGGGGCCGGTGACTGCCAAGGACCAGGGCGCGCCGTGGCCGGGCGGCGGACCCTAGCGGCCGCAGCGATCGGCGTCGTGTCGGAGGTGTCGGCCGGGCGCCTCAGAAGCGGTCCGCGCCGAGCGCCTCCACGTTCTGCGAGGGTCGTCCATCCAAGACGTATTCGGCCACCAGCCGGCCCGTGACCGGGCCGAGCGTGAGCCCCATCATCGCGTGCCCGGTCGCGACGAACACGCCCTCGATCCCCGGGACGGGCCCGACGATCGGGAGTCCATCCGGCGTGCACGAGCGGAGCCCGCACCACTCGGACGACGGCGGGCCAGCCCCGAGACCCCCGAGATAGAGCGATGCGCTGTCGGTCAGTTGGTCCAGCCTCGCGCGTCGTAGGTCGTGATTGATGCCCGAGAACTCGAGCGTGCCGGCGAGGCGCAGGAAGCCCTCGAGAGGGGTGCAGAACACCGAGGTCTCGCTCAACACGCAGGTGATCCCGAGGAGTGGCTCGCCCCCCGGCTCGGTCGGCATGTCCCGGTGGTAGCCTTTCCCGGGCTGAACGGGCAATCGCAACCCCAGGCCCCGCGTCAGCCCCGGGCTGTATGCCCCGGTGGCTAGAATCACCGCATCGGCCTCGAGGATTTCGCCTCCGTGCAGGTCCACTCCAGCGGCTGTGCCGCTGCGCACCCGGACGCCGGTAACTGCGGTGCCGGTGTGGAAGCGGGCACCGTGCGAGCGAGCCCGTTCGGCGAGCTCGAGCACGAGTCGGTGAGGATCACAGGTCGCGGCCTCCGGATAGTAGAGGGCCCCTTCCATCCGGGCGCGCAGTCCTGGTTCGCGCTCCTGCAGTGCGCCCCCCTCGATGGAGTCGGTGCTGAATCCGTATCTTCGCACCAGTCGGGCCTCGAGCCGGACATCCCGAAGTCGGCCCTCGGTACGACAGACCTCGTAGTATCCGGTGCGCCGATACTCGCACTCGAGTCGCTCGGTCTCGACCAATTCGTCGAACAGGTCGAGGCTGGCTCGGCCGAGCGGTGACAGGACTCGCATCGCTGTATCGAGGCGCTCTTCCGTGCAATGTGCTCGGAACGTCATCAGCCATCGCGCCAGCGCTGGATCCCACCTCGGCGGGATGTAGAGGGGACTCTTGGGGTCGAGAAGCTGGCGGAGCACGCGGCGCTTTCGGGTCGGTGTGTTCAGGGGTGTGTGCCCGGGGGCGATGCAGCCGGCGTTCCCGAACGAGGCACCCGCGCCGAGCTCGCCACGCTCGACGATCGTGACGCTCGCGCCTCGCCTCGCGAGGAAGTAGGCGCAGCACACGCCGATCATGCCACCACCGACAACGATTATACGCCTGTCGGCCATCGGTCTCCCCTGGACATCCGTCGAATCTCGGACAGCTGGCGCCGTCCCCGGTCTCAGATCAGGTCGCTGAGCACATCCGACAGGTTCGGTCGCCCGAGAATCTCGATCTCGTATCGGACCTGGGTGTGGGGCCCGGGGATCTCGATCAGGCGGCTCAGGTCGATAGGCGTACCGACCGCCACTGCCTCGGCCCCGCCGTTCAAGGCGTTCGCGACAGTAACCTCGAGATCTCGCACTTGCGTCTCACCGTAGCCCATCGCCGGGAGCAGGTCCGTGAGATGCGGATATTTCTCGAAGGTTCCGGCGAGCTCTCCCACCGCGAACGGCCGCGGATCGACCAAAGTGGCGCCAAGCTCCCGGGCCGCCAGGCTAGCGGCCCCATAACGCATGTCGCCGTGCGTGACCGTCGGGCCATCCTCGATCGCGAGTACCTTCTTCCCTCGCAGCACGTCCGGGTCGTCGACCGAGAGAGGCGACGCCGCCTCGACCAGGGTGGCCGAGGGATTCAGCTCACTCACGTTGTCTCGGACCAATTGAACATCCGCCGGGTCGGCCGTGGCGATCTTGTTGATGAGGATGACATCGGCCATCCGCACGTTGATCCCGCCCGGGTAATAGCTCGTCTCATGGCCGGCTCGGTGCGGATCCACGACCGTCAGATACAGATCGGCCCGCAAGAAAGACACATCGTTGTTGCCCCCATCCCATAGGATGACATCGGCCTCTTTCTCCGCCTCCCGTAGGATCTCACCGTAGTCCACTCCCGCCCACACGACCGAGCCGGCACGGACATGAGGCTCGTACTCCTCACGCTCCTCGATCGTCACGCCATACCGGTCCAGGTCATCCAGGCTGGCGAACCGCTGCACCCGCTGCGCGAGCAAGTCGCTGTAAGGCATGGGGTGACGGATGACGCTCACTCGCTTCCCGGCGGCGTGGAGGATCCTCACGACGGCCCGACTGGTGGGGCTCTTGCCCGCACCGGTTCGGGACGCACAGACGGCCACCACGGGTTTCGAGGAAGCGAGCATGGACCGGCGGAGATCCGGAAGCTCAAACGCCGCGCCGGCGACATTTACGCGGGTGGAGAGGTCCATGACATACTGAAAGGACAGGTCGGAATACGAGAGGATGCATCGGTCCACATCGTACTTGGAGATGAGCGACTCGAGATCGTCCTCCGGCTCGATCGGGATCCCATCCGGATAGAGCGGGCCTGCGATCTCGGGTGGGTAGCGGCGGTCCTCGATATGAGGAATCTGCTGAGCCGTGAAGGCCACGACCCGGTAGCCCGGATCATCGCGGAACCGCGTGTTGAAGGTGTGAAAATCACGGCCCGCGGCGCCAAGGATCAAGATCCGGGTTCTCTCCATGCGGTCCCTCTCGTCGGTTGGAATGGGCCTCGCTCGACCGGGGGGGCCTCACGACCCGATCGCGTCCGTCACGAGGATAATAGGCATGACTCGGGCCACCATGGCAGGGCTGTAAACACCTGCGTGTCTTGCCCGGGTCGCAGGTCTTACCCGGGTCGCGTGCCTTGCCCGGCGCGACGGGCCCCGTATACCATTGGATCATCCAGCCCGCCGTTTCCGCGTAGCAGGTCCCGGGGTCGGGGCCGTCGTCTGAACGGAGGCTCGTACACGTATGAAACGTCCGACCGAGCGGATCGCACCGTTTTGGTCCGGTACGCTGTTGGCCCTGGTGCTCTCCCCGCTCCCCTCCGTCGCCCAGGATTCCAATATCGAGTGGCCGGTCGTCGAGATCGAGCGGCTCCTGACGCGACTGGACTTCGAGGTCGGAGAGTTCCGTGGGGCGCGAGGTCTGGGGGACCGAACGTACGTGGCCATGCTTCACTTCGAGGATACTCCGAGCATGCAAGTGAAGTGGGCGCCTGCCATCGCGGGCGGCGAGGAGTTCAACAACCGGCCGCGGATGGAGATCGCGGCCTACGCCATCCAAAGGCTCTTCCTCGACGAGGACGAGTACCCCGTGCCTCCTACGGTATGCCGGTTTGTACCGATAGACCGGCACCCTCCGACTCCACCCGAGGCGGCGCCGATCGAGCCCACGTTCAAAGACTCGGATCAGGTGCTGGTCGTGCTGCAGTACTGGTTGAGCGCTGTGGATCAGGAAGCAGATGCCAAGAGCGTGTTCGATGAGGAGCGGTTCGAGCGGGATCCGCTGTACGCCAGGCACGTCGCGAACTTCAACCTGCTCACGTACCTGATTCGTCACCGGGATTCGAACAAGGGGAATTTCCTCGCATCGACAGATCCGGATAATCCGCGCGTGTTCTCGGTCGACAACGGCGTCGCGTTTTCCAGCGAGGCGAGTAAGCGAGGCTCGTATTGGGAGAAGATCCGCGTGGGTGCGCTTCCCCAGAGGGCGATCGACCGCCTGCGCGCCATCACACCGGAGACGCTGAGGCAGTCACTGGGTGTGATCGAACAGTTCGATGTGAGCGAGGCGGGTCATGTGACCCCGGTTTTTCCCACGGAGAATCTGGATCCCGATGAGGGCATCCGACATCGAGCCTCGGTCGTGCAGTTGGGGCTGACCACCGCCGAAATCCGTGATGTGTACGCCCGGATCCAGAAGCTCCTGGAGGACGTAGATCGCGGCAAACATCGGTTGTTTTAGCGACCACGCTCCTCGGGGCCGCCCTCCCTGCATCACGGATCTTCGCCCCGGAACGCAGCCTCCAGCGCCTGACCGTCCAGGTCGTCGGGGACCTCGATGCCCAGCAACGCGCCGAGGGTCGGTGCAATGTCCACCGTGCGAACTCTGCCAGAGTGCCAGCCCGAGACGAACCCGGGGCCGTTGAAGATCAACGGCACATGGGTGTCATAGCGGTGCGCCGATCCGTGCTGGGCGATATCGCCCCCCAAGAGGTAGTGCGGCTTCATGTTGAGCATAACGTCGGGCGACCGCTCCGGATGGTAGGAACGCCGGAACATGGAAACCACGCTCTCACCGTCCGCATCGGCCCGGCTGACGTCTTCCGCGGAGAAGGCGCTCGAGATGATATCCACCTCACGCAACCGTGCCGCGACCGCCTCACTCAGCCCTGAGACGGGCACGGCCGTCTCCCCGCTATCCGAGGCCTCGAAGATCAGCCCCTCCATGTACCTGACCCCGGGCTGCTCCCGAATCCCGAGCTCCGCCATCGCACCCGTGATCGCGCCCAGTATCGCCTCGCGAAACACCGATCCCTGGATGCGCCGCGCATCCTGCCCTCGCCGGACCATCTCCTCCGGGGCCGCCGCGACGCCATGATCAGCGGTCAAGGCGACGGCGTAGTTCTCGGCCCCGACGGTTTCATCCAGGAAAGAGAAGAACTGCCCCAGGTACCCGTCGAGTCGCAGATAGTGATCCTGGATCTCCTGGCTGTACGGTCCCCAGCGGTGACCGATGTAGTCGCCCGCGGATGCCCCCACGAAGAGGATGTCGGGTGCGTCGTCGACCCCGAGTCGTTCGTTGCGCACCATCTCCTTGGCGAACTCCAGCGTGATCTCATCTCCGAACGGCGTTCGCCGCAGGAAGCTGTAATAGCTCCTGTTGGGGCGACCCGTACCGTTGTCGAACCGCTCGCTGAAGTTGTACGGGAACGTGAACCAGCGTCCGCCCGCTTCGGCCGGGAAGCTGTCCTCGCGAGAAGCGCCGTACTGGTCTTCCGGCAACAGCCGCGTCCAGCCCCGCGTGAAGTAGGAGTCGACGAGCCCCGATGTGTTGAAGGAGTCCACCCACGCTGGATACGCCGCGGCGTAATAGCTCGAGGTCACGAACGTGCCTGAGGACCCCAGATACCAGAACACTCCGTCCGGCGCTTGGTCCGCCATCATGATCGCCGCACGGTCCTTGATGGCCACGCTGTAGACCTTGCTGGCCGGCGACGCGCGCTTCAGCCAGTCTCCGAGGCCGTCGCGGCGCAGCCGCCGTGGAGACCGTCCCGGCTCGTCCGGGTAGCCCAGGATCGGGGCCGATTCATCGAGGGAGTTGTAAACGTCCCGATCCTCCGTGCGCTCGAGGAAGTCGTTACCGACGATCGCATGACGTGATGGATATACGCCCGTCGAGATGGTGGCGTGGCCCACTGCCGTTACGGTAGCCGCGTGGTCCTGGTGCGTCTCCGTGAAGTTGGCACCGTCACTCAGGAGGCGGGCGAACCCCCCGGTGAACTGCGGGCTGAACCGATCCAGGTAATCGGCTCGCATCTGATCCACGACCAGCACGACGAGCAGGCGAGGGGGGTCTGTCGCGCGATCCTGCCCGTGGGAAGTGGGTCGGGTAGATGGCACGGCCGTGGCAAGGGCCATACTGGCGGACAGGGCCACCGTGGCGGAAAGGACCACCGCGGCGAGAACCGGGGTGTGCCCCAGCTTGGACTCGACGTGCATTGGTGCCTCGACTCTCGATGCGTTACGGACAGCGTGCGGCCTCCCGTGCCATACTCCGGCCGACTGGCATCGGAATCAAGCCGGCTTTGCGCCGATGCCCGGCTACTCGTAGCGGAGCGCCGCTATCGGCTCGACCCGCGTCGCGCGAAGCGCCGGGATGTACGAAGCGAGAAGTCCGACGGCTGCCAGCACGAGCGAGATCGATATGAAGGTTATCGGATCCCAGGCCTCGACCCGGTACAGCAGGATATCCAGTCCACGTGCTAGTAGCCCCGCGAGTGCCAGCCCCAGGGCGACACCGATCGCCATCTGGATCATGCCCTGCCGAACGACAAGCCGCCGCACGTCCCGCGCTTTGGCACCCAGAGCCATCCGGATGCCCATCTCCGTGGTGCGATTGCTGACCGAGGCCGACATCACTCCGTACAGCCCCACGGAGGCCAGGAACAGCGCCACGATTCCGAAGACCATGAACAGCGTCCCGAACACTCGGAAGTACCAGGTGGTCTCATCGATGGCGGACTGGAGGCTCTGGACCCAATACAGCGGTACATCCCGATCGACGCTGGCTACCGCGTCCCTCGCGGGATTGGCCAACGTCATCGGATTCCCCCCGGCCCGCAGAGCCATATAGAGAAAGGAGACGTCCGCCTGCGCCAGCGGCACGTACATGCCCTCGGGATCATCCTCCTGGTCCTCCACGCCCTCCAGATACATGTCGGGTACGACTCCGACGATCGTGAGCCACGGTTGGACGCTCTCCGAGCGCCCCTGGCGGACTCGTCTTCCGAGGGCGTCCTCGCCCGGGAAGTAACGCTCGGCGAAGCTCTCGTTGACGATCGCGACCTGCATGCCGTCCGCCCCGTCCGCAGTCGTGAACGCGCGCCCCCGCACCACATCCACGCCGAAGGTCGGGAAGTAATCAGGCGTGATCGCGACCCAGTTGGCACCGGGATAATCCTGATCCCGGTCGTAGCTTTGGCCCTCCACCGCGAACCAGGTGCCGCCCGACCACACGCCCGGGAGGCTCGTCGCCAACGTCGCCGTCTCCACGCCCGGCAGACCGTCCAATCGCCGGAGCGTCTCATCGAAGAAGATCTGCCGGCTCTCCCGGTCGGGGTACTCGGACTCGAACAGACCCATGCGAGCCGTGAAGATCTCCTCGGTCGCGAACCCGTATTCGATGTTGTTCAGGTTGGTCACACTCTTGATCATCAGTCCCGCGCCAACGAGAAGCCCGACCGAGAGCGCGATCTCGGCCACCACAAGGCCGCGGCTCAGCTTGCCGACCCGGAAGCCCGAGGAGCCCCACGACTCGTCCTTGAGGACTTCGTTCACCCTGGTCCCCGACGCCTGTAGCGCGGGGATGATGCCCGAGAGCACCCCGGCGAGAACCGTGATCCCGAGGACGAACAAGAGAACGGTCGGGTGCAGCCCGATGTCGATCCAAAAGGGCGGCTCCGCCGAAGCGATCGCATCGTTGAAGGCGCGTATCCCGAACCAGGCGATCCCGATCCCGAGTAACGCCCCGGTCGTCGACAGCACGAGGCCGTCCCCCAGAAGCTGGAGCACCACGCGGAGCCGGCTCGCGCCGATCGCGCTCCGGATCGCGAGCTCGCGCGAACGGGTCGAGGCCCGCGCCAAAAGGAGATTGGCCACGTTGGCGCACGCGATGAGCAGGACGAGAAAGACCGCCGCCAGCATCGTGAACAGGAGCCCGCGTGGCTCCTCGCCGACGTACTCCTCCGCGTACGGCTTCATGACGACGCCCACGCCCTCGTTGGTCTCCGGGTAGGCGGTCGCCAGCCGCTGCGCGATCGACTGCAACTCCGCCGTGGCCTGGTCCTGACTCACGCCGTCGCGAAGCCGTCCGTAGACCTCCAGGGTCAAGCCGGTGCCACGTTCGAGCTCGAGCGGGTCCATACGGAGCGGCATCCACGCGTCCTGGAGGAACGGGAAGCGAAACCCATCGGGCATCACGCCGATGATCGTGGCCTGCTCGCCGTTGACCACGACCGTACGTCCGACCACGTCTTCGTCACCCGAGAAGCGAGCCTGCCACACGTGGTACCCGAGGATGATCACCGGCGGTGCCCCTGGCTCGTCCTCGTCCTCCCGGAAGTGGCGCCCGAGAGTGGGCTGAACGCCGAGCGAGCCGAACGCGTTGGCGGTCATGAACGCGCCCTCGTACCGCTCGGCCCGCTCCGTCCCGCTCAGGTTGAGCGTCCCGTCGTAGTACGCGGCCAGCGATTCGAACGACTGTTGTTGCTCGCGCCAGTCCAGATAGTCGTGGATGGTCACTTCCATCGACTCGATGTCCTCGGCGAGGTTGTTGCGCTCGATGTGCATCAGTCGGTGCGCGTTCTCGAACGGCAGACCCTTGAGGATCGCGCCGTGCACGATGCTGAACATGATCGTGGTCAGGCCCATCCCCAGAGCGAGGGCGAGGACCGCGATTCCGCTCAGACCCGGGCTCTTGCGCAGCGCGCGGGCGGCGTACCGGATCTCTCTGAGGAAGCCGCTCATCCGGCCGCTCCTCCGCTCCCCACACCCACCTCGTAGCCGCTCTCTCGAAGATCTCGGGCGATTTCGTCGGACAGGTCTTCGGAGTCCACGACCTGCCCGTCGAAGATGTGTATCTGGCGGTCCGCGAAGTGGGCGTACCGCGGATCGTGCGTCACCATGCAGATGGTCGCCCCTTCGGCGTGGAGCTCCCCGAGGAGCTCCATCACGGCCTGGCCATTGGAAGAATCGAGGTTCCCCGTCGGCTCATCGGCGAGCAGGATGAGCGGGTCGCCGACCACGGCCCGCGCGACCGCGACCCGCTGCTGCTGACCACCCGAGAGCTGCGAGGGATAGTGACCCGTGCGGTGCGACATCCCCACCCGTTCGAGCGCATGTTGCACCTTCTCCTTCCGCTCCGAGGTGGGCAGGCCCCGGTACGTGAGCGGTAACTCCACGTTCTCGTACACGGTCAGGTCGCCGATCAGGTTGAACGCCTGGAAGATGAACCCGATGTGGCGGTTGCGGATCGTGGCCCTCTGTGTGGGCGACAGGGTCTCTACGGGGGTGCCATCCAGCTGGTACGCACCCCCCGTTGGAGAGTCGAGAAGCCCCAGCAGCGAGAGGAGCGTGGACTTGCCGCAGCCCGATGGGCCGGCGACCGACACGAACTCGCCCTCCTGGATCGTGAGATAGATGTTCTGAAGCGCGTGCGTCTCCACCTCTTCCGTGAGGAAGACCTTGCGAACGCCCTCCATCTGGATCAGTGGAATCCCATCCCCATTCTGGTGCGCGTCGCCAGCGCGGGTGCCCGTCACGCTCTCGCCGTCGATGGCGCTCGCGTCCGCGCTCCCGTTGCCGTGTGCGGGCCCGTTTCCGTTCACGCCGCTCGCATGGCTCATGGTATTTGGCCTCTCGATGGGAGTTTCCAGACTGGTGGCCAGTACGGGAAGCCGGTGGGGACGGTTTCAGCAGCTGTCGTGAAGAGAAGGGAAGGAGGCAGCTAGCCAGCGACTACAGTTCCCCCGACCCTGCGGGCGTCCGCTGCGGTCTCCAGTCCGCGCTCGGGGTGCCACGACGCGGCCTCGACCGCGCCGAAGTACATGACGCGCTTCCCGACACAGCGGCTGGCCACGTCCAGTTCCTCTACCGGGAGTCCCTCTTCGAACCTCACCAAGGACCCCTCGTCGCTCAGCCCGACGTGCAGGCGAGGGTGGTCGATCGCGGCCTGTAACGGCAGGCCCAGATCGATGATGTTCAGAGCGCCCTGGAGGATCGCGGTGGTGATCCGGTCCGCCCCGGGCGAGCCGATGGCAAGTACCGCTCCATCCGGCGATCGAACCGCGGACGGAGCCATGTTGGAGGGCAGTCGGTGCCCCGGGGGCGAGCGGTGGAACCCGCGCGGATTGAGCTCGATCTCGCCCAACGAGTTGTTGAGCCAGATCCCCGTCCCCGGCGCGACCGCGCCCGATCCGTACCCCTCCGAGATCGTGATCGAGCATGCCCAGCCGTCGGCGTCCACCGCCGAGGTGTGAACCGTGGAAGCCGATGTGTGGTCCGGAAGCTTCCCCGAAGCCGCCCGCCGCACGAGCCGCTCCGCCTCCACGCTCAGGTCTTCGGCCCGAATCAACACGTGGTGGCGGTGCAGCAAGACCGCCTCCTGCACCCGGATCAACCGCTCTACCTCGGTGGCGCTCCACTCCTTTCGCGGCCGGCCATCCATCAGGAGCAACATTGCCGCCAGGACGACGCCGCCCACGGCCGGGGGCGGGTTCGTGGCGACGCGCCACCCGGAATGGTCCACCTCGAGTGCCGGTCGGACCTCCGCGCGGTAGGCGGCCAGGTCGGCGGCCGTCAGAATCCCGCCTTCCCGCTCCATGTAGTCCGCGATCCGCCGGGCCAGCTCGCCCCGGTAGAATGCGTCGACCCCCTCTTCGCCGATCATCCGAAGGCTGTCTGCGAGGTGCGGGACCTCGACCAACGCCCCGGGCTCGAGCAGACGCCCGTTCTCGTCGTGGAGGGCCGTGAAGCTGTCATGGTTCCAGCCGAAGATCGACTCGTGACTGTGCATCAGGTAGTCGTGGGAAGGCCGCGGAAGCGCGAATCCATCTCGCGCGTGCTCGTACGATGGGCGAACCAGGGCTCTCCATGGAAGTCGGCCGTGACGCTCCGATGCCAGCGCGCAAAGCGCGAGCACGCCTGGGGTCGCTACCGATCCGGGACCGACGGTGGTGTCGGTGCCACCGGCATACCCCATGTGCACGTCGATGCGTCCGCCGCCCAGTCGCGTCTCGTCCAGCCCACGCCCGGGCATCTCGAAGCCGCCGTCGATCGTCTCAGGCCCTCGGTCGGGTGGCCAGATCGTCGCGTATCCGCCTCCGCCCAGCGAAGTCATCGCCGGTGAGGTGACGGCCGCGGCGAGGGTCGTCGCTACGGCGGCATCGACCGCATTGCCACCTTCACGGGCGACGCGCGCACCGGCGTCGGCGGCGATCTGGGAGACGGTTGCGATGGCGACGCGAGGCATATTCGGTTGAACACCAGTCGTGCCGAGGCGATCCGATCCGACGCAGCCACGAGGGCCGGCGCGGATTGCGATTCAGGAGGCGAGGCGCTCCTGCACGGACGTGAGCACCGGTGGGATCGGCTCCGGCCGGCGGATCGCTCGCGCCGCCGCCGGCACGTCCTTCAGTCCTGTTCCGGTTACGAGCAACACGATTCTCTCATCCGGGCCGACCAGATTCTCGGCGAGCGCCACACGCAGACCTGCGAGCGTCGCCGCGGCTGCCGGCTCCGCGAACACTCCCGTGTGTCTCGCCAGAGCCGGGATCGCGACGAGGATATCCTCGTCGGTGACCTCCACCCCCGCTCCACCTGATTCACGAACTCGCCGAAGACATTGGATCGCGTTGCGGGGAGTCTCGACGGTCAGGCTGTCGGCGACGCTGGCCGCACCCGGGACCGGGGTGATCGCATCGGCCCCTTCGCGGAGCGCACGGACGATCGCAGCGGACCCGGCCGGTTGCACGGCGATCAAGCGGGGACACCGTTCGATCAGCCCAGCCTCCACCAGGTCTGTAAATCCCTTCGCTACCCCCGCGAGGATGACCCCATCACCGACCGGTACGATGACCGCGTCGGGTGAATCGGGATGCATGGACGCCGCGATCTCGAGGGCCGCGGTCTTCTTGCCCTCGATCGTGAACGGGTTGAGTGCCGTGTTGCGGTTGTACCAGCCGAATTCGTCGCACGCGGCGAGACACAGCTCGAAGGCCTCGTCGTAGGTCCCGTCGATGGGGAAGACCTCGGCGCCGTAGCTGATCATCTGCACGAGCTTGGCCTCCGGGGCGCTCGCCGGGACAAACACCACGGTCGGCATGCCGGCCGCTGCTCCGACCGCGGCCAGGGCGGTAGCCGCGTTGCCGCTGGAAGCGGTCGCGACGGTGTCGTAGCCGTACTCGAGGGCCTTGGCGACGACCAGCAGAGATGCGCGGTCCTTCGTGGACCCGCTCGGGTTCCGCGTGTCATCCTTCACGGTGAGATGCGGTAGATCGAGCGCTCGTCGTAGCTCGGGAGCCGGGAGCAGAGGTGTCCCACCGACCGCGATCGACGGCAGGCACTCCGCTGAGGCGAGCGGCAAGAACGCAGTCAGGAACCCTGGATCTGACGCGTCCCCGGTCGGCCACTCCCGCGGCAGGTCATCCAGCTCTACGCTCAGGACACCCCGCGTGGGCCCGCCGGGCTGCTGAAGGGTGGCGCAGTCGTCGCACACCAGACGCGACCGCTCCTCGGCGTACTCGCGGTCGCACTCGGTGCAGCGAAGCCGGAACGTGCTCATGGGGATTCGAAGGTGGTCACGAGCGCCGCCGCCCCTCACATGGTGAGGGCCATGAGGGCCTTTTGTACGTGCAGCCGGTTCTCGGCCTCGTCGAAGACGACGGATTGAGGTCCGTCAATCACGTCGTCTGTGACCTCACGCCCGCGGTCCGCCGGCAACGGGTGCATATAGATGAGGTGATCCCTCCCCAGCGCCATCCGGTCGGAGTCGCACCGCCACTCCGGGTAGCGGTCAATGAGTCGTAGTGCGTCCTCCCGGTTCGGTGTCGTGACCAGCGGTCCCCAAGACTTGGGAATGACTACGTCCGCACCCTCGAACGCGTCCTCGAACCGATGGCTGATCTCGAAGCTGACCCCCGCCATCTCCGCGTTTTCCCGAGCCTGTTCCTCGATCTCCGGCATGAGCCGAAACTCGGGCGGATAGGCCAGCGTCACGTCGATCCCGAACCGCGGCATCATCAGAATAACGCTCTGCGGGACGGAGATGGGTCGCACGTAGTTGGGGGCGGAGGTCCAGGCGATACCCAGCTTCAATCCCCGCGTGTCGTCGCCGAACCGTTCGCGGATGGTCATGTAATCAGCGAGGATCTGACACGGGTGATAGACATCGCATTGCATGCTGAGAACGGGGATGTCGGCGTTCTCAGCCAAATCCCGGAGATAGCTGTTCCCCTCGCCATACACGCAGTGCCGGGTCGCGATGCCGTCCCCGTACCGGGACAGGACCTTGGCCGTGTCTCGCGCGCTTTCGCCGTGACTGATCTGCATGTGATCCGGGAAGAGCACGATCCCGTGTCCCCCGAGCTGCGTCATGCCGGTCTCGAAGGAATTCCGCGTCCGGGTCGAGGCTTCGAAAAAGATCATGTACAGGGTCTTGGCGGTGAGCAGGGGCGTAGGCTCCCCGGCGGCTTTGGCCTCCTTGAGCTGTCGGGCGAGCCGGAACAGCGTCTCGAGCTCCTCCACGGTCCAATCCTGGGTCGTGATGAAATCACGTCCCTTCAGATCGACCGGGAGGTTCTCGAAGTCGACACTCATCGGCTCAGCTCCGCCCGGCGCTCCGCCAGGAAGTCGGGGATCAGGCTGTAGACCGCGGTGGCCTGCACGAGGTCATCGACGGCCACCCGTTCACGCGTGGTGTGCGACAACTTTTCCCTACCGGGCGCGAACCCGACCGTCGGGATGCCGTGCCGCCCCATCGTCGCGACCCCGTTGGTGGAAAACGACCAACGGGAGATCGAGGGCGGCGTCCCAAGGACCGCTCCGGCGGCCGCGGCGACGCCCTCGACGAGGGGGTGACCCTCGGGAAGGACCCAGGTGGGGAAGTACTTGTCCTGCTTGGCGCGCTCGCCCCGCCAGCTCACTTCATCGTATGTGAGGAGCTCAACCTTCGCGTCGCCCAAATGGGGTAGCGATCGGAGCTCTGCCAAAGCGCTGTCGGCCGTCTCCCCGGCGGTGAGCCGGCGGTCGATGTAGATGCGCCCGCTATCCGGCACCGCGTTGAGGGATGCGGACGTGCACTCGACGAACGAGACCACGACGGTGCCCACGCCCAGGAAGTCGTCGGACGCCAGGCGGTCGTTCAGGTCTTCGATGTCCGAGATGATCGGGGCCAGCTTGTACAGGGCGTTGTCACCCTCCTCGGGGTGTGCCGCGTGCGACGACACCCCCAGAGTCGAGATCGTGGCCTCCACTCTACCACGGTGGCCCCGGTAGACATCCAGGTTCGTGGGCTCGCCGATCACGACCACATCGGGCCGAATCCCCTCGTTCTCGATTAAGTGAAGTAGGCAGTAGCCGTCGCAATCCTCTTCCATCACCGAGGCGGTCAGGTAAAGCGTGATGTCGGGCGGAAGCCCGCGCTCCAGCGCCAGCCGCGCCCCGTAGGCCATGCAGGCGACGGCGGGGAGCTCGTCGACCGCCCCCCGGCCCCACACCATTCGGTCCTCGTGCCGTCCATCGAACGGATCGTGATCCCACGCGTCGGGGTTCCCGACACCGACGCAGTCGATGTGGCCATCCATCAGGACCGTGAGCGGCCCACGTCCGATCCGGGCCACGACATTGCCGAGACGATCGAAAAACACCTCGTCGAACCCGAGCCTCTCGTACTCCTGTCGCACCCGCTCGCAGCGCTCTCCCTCGCGCCGACTCTCGGCGGGGATCGCGATCAGCTCCCGCAGGAAGCCGACGATCTCGTCCTCGAGCCCTCGGGCGCCGTCCAGCGCCGCACGGCCCCGCTCATCGTTCATACGACCGCCTCGGCGCGCTCTCGAACCTCGTTCAGCGCGCCGCTCTCTTCATTGAACGCCACGATGGCCTCATCCCACTCGGGGAGCTGCCCGGCCAGGTCCTCCCAGAAAGCCGGGCTCCAGAGGGCGTCCAGCTCCTCGACGGTCTTCCCCTGCTGCTCCACCCAGGTGAAGTACTTCAGGTTGTGGAGCGCCTTCCGATCCGTGTGGGCCAGCTCGCGCAGGTGATCCGTGGTGGCGCCCAGGAGAAAGCGCTCGAAGTCCACGTCGGCCGCGTGAGGGTTGTAGGATCCCCGCGCCTCGGTCAGCTCATCGAGACGGGTCCGGTACAGGTCCACCGAGTCTGTGAACGACGTGAACAGGATATCGTGCTCATCGAGCTCGAAGTAGCGGGCCGTCTTGATGGCCGCGAGCAGGTTGCAGATACTCGAGATGCCGAGCAGTGGAAGCCGGTGGACATCCTCCTCCTCCACCCCTCGCTCGATGAGCGCCCGCTGTCCCTCGGGCTCGTTGAACAGCCGCAAAAGGCGCATGGTCGCCTCGTCATCGATCGCGGTCACCAGATCGGTGTTGCGCACATTGTGGATCCACGGAACGTGCTTGTCCCCGATTCCCTCGATGCGGTGCTCGCCGAAGCCGGCTGACAGGAGGGTGGGGCACTGGAGGGCTTCCGCGGCCGTGATCCGGCACCCGGGCTGGCTCCGCTTCAGATAATCACCCGCCGCCAACGTCCCCGCGGATCCCGTAGCTCCGACCCAGGCAGTGCAACGGTCGGTCGGCCCGGCGATGCGCTCGAACACCGATTCGACCGCCGGACCAGTCACCCCGTAGTGCCACAGATAGTTGCCGAACTCGTCGAACTGGTTGAAGATCACCGCCTCGGGCCGCGTCCTACGGATCTCCCAGCAGACATCGAAGATCTCCTTCACGTTGCTCTCACCACCGGGTGTGGCGATGACTTCGGCCCCGATCTCGCCCAGCCACCGAAACCGCTCGCGGCTCATCTCCTCTGGCAGGATTGCCACCGCCTGACACCCCAGCAACGCGCTGTCGAACGCGCCCCCGCGGCAGTAATTGCCGGTGGATGGCCACACCGCGCGATGTACCGAGGGATCGAATCTGCCCGTGACGAGACGCGGCACGAGGCACCCGAACGCGGCCCCCACCTTGTGGGCGCCGGTGGGAAAGTGAGCTCCGATCAGACCGACGATGCGGGCCGGCACGCCGGTTACCGCGGATGGCACCTCGAACGCGTTCACCTCCCCGAATCCGCCGGAATCAGGCTCGTTGTGCCACGTGATCCGAAACAGGTTGAGCGGGTCGACGGCCTGCATGTCCACGTGCGCGAGCGCGGCCGTGATCATGCCGTCGAGTGTCGTCGGGTCGCGCATCTGCGCGAACGTCGGGATGAGAATCCCGCGTTCCCGGCAGCGTTCCACCGCGCGCCGGCGGACCTCCTCGTCGAAGATGTTCGTCAAGCGGTCGCTCATCGTGCGTCTCCCTCGAGGCCGAGAAAGCTCGTTCCCCAGCCCAACGAATCAAACCGCCGCCACAGAGCCGGCGCTACCTGGCGCGCGCGCGCTGCCAGCCGCACCGGATCGAGCGTCGTGTGCTTGAAGTTCTCCAGGAGCACCCGGCCGTGCGCGACCGTGTGCCGGACCGCTGCCTCGCTGGCGCCATACGCGAGGTGTCCGAACACGTTCTCGGCCGAGATCGGGGTGGGGGGTGCTGAATCGACGACGATCACGTCGGCCGGAGCATCCACCGCCAGCTCGCCAAGGAGCGGCTCGGGAAAGAACCGACGCGCCACCCGCACGTTGTTGGTCAATAACTGGGGGAGGAGCTCGAACCCCGCCGACGGATCGCGCCGCGCCCCCCGGTGCGTGAGAAAGGCGAAGCGTAGCGCCCGCAGGACGGCCGACGACATGCCGTCCGTGCCGAGCCCGACCAGACACCCGAATCCGGCCGCCTCGGAGACGTCCAATCGGCCCACACCGTTGTTCGCGTTGGATTCGGGGTTATGGATCAGGGCCGAGCCCGCCGTCGCCACCGTCTCGTAGTCCTCGTCCCGGAGGTGGATCGCGTGCGCCAGGAGCGCACTCTCGTCGAGCAGGCCGAAGCGCTCCAGCCGCTGCACCGGCCCCGCACCGAACGCTTCGATGGACGCTTCGACATCGATAGGATCCTCCGCAACGTGGATGTGGCACCCGCCCCCTGCCGGTCGTCGCTCCGCGACTGCGGCGAGCGTCTCGTCGCGGACGGTGAAGCTGGCGTGGATCCCGAACACGGCCCGGACACGGGGGTCGCCGTCGCGCTCCGCCAGGAATCGGAGGTTCTCCTCGATCCCGGCCGCCGTCCCCCCGGGGCCGTTGCGATCGGTGACCTCGTAGCACAGGGCAGCCGAGATCCCCGCTTCCTCGACCGAATCGGCGATCGCGTCCAGGCTGCCATCGATGTACGAAGGTGAGGCATGGTGGTCGAACACGGTCGTGCACCCGTGGCGGACACAGTCCGCCACCGATAGCAGGGCCGAGAGCCGCACGGTCTCCGGGTCGAGCGCCCGGTCCAGCCTCCACCACAGACGATCGAGCACCTCGCCGAAGTTCTTCATGCCCACCCCGGGGTCCAGCCCTCGCGCGAGTGCGGAGTAGAGATGGTGGTGGAGGTTCACGAATCCGGGTAGGATCAGACCGCCGCCCGCGTCCAGGTACCGGGCCGCGGGGAGTCCCGCTCGCACCTCGTCCTCTTCACCTACCGCAACGATTCGTTCATCGCGCCAGCCCACCGCACCATCGGCGATGACACGCGGCTCGGCCCAACCGGTGATGACCACCCCGTTCCCGAGCACCGTCTCGTTCATGGCCCTCCCTCAGCCCTGGACTCTCGTCTCACGACGGACTCGCTCACCGAAGCCCGCGGCCCCGAAGCTCTCGCTACCATCCGGCTCGCGACCGAAGACACGCTCTCCGCGGAGAAACGTGGCTCGAACGCGTCCTGTGAGCCGGTATCCGTCCAGAGGCGTGTATCGATTCAGGTTGTGCAGATCGTCGGAGCGAACGGTCCACGTCTCGCTCTCGTCGAGGGCTACCAGATCGGCATCAAAGCCCGCCGCGACCCGTCCCTTCCGCCGCTCGACCCCGAAGAAACGGGCCGGCGCGGAGGCGATAATCTCCGTGAGCCTCTCGAGCGTGATCCGTCCGCGCCGCACTCCCTCCGAATACATGTAGGGGAGGAGAAGCTCGACTCCCGGAACCCCGCCGTAATCGGTCCAGATGGAGCCGGTATGCTTCTCCTCGGGCCACTGTCCGGCCGCGTGATCGGTGGCGACGAACTCCAGCTCTCCGGATGCGAGCCCGCTCCACAACCGGTCGCGGTCCGCGGGCGATTTGACGACGGGCGCCGTCTTGAGAAGAGCGCCTTGCTCGGCCAGGTCGTGCGCCGTGAACTGCAGGAAATGCGGGCATGTCTCGGCCGTGATCGGGAGACCCTCCTCTCGCGCAGCCGACACCAGGTCCAGAGCCCACCCGGTGGCCAGGTGCACGATGTGGATCCTGGCCCCCGTCTCCCTACACAGGTCTCGCATCACCTCGACGGCCTTGATCTCCGCCGCGGGCGGGCGCGAGGCCGCATACGCCAGCGGATCGTCCATATTCTCGGCCTGGAGGTGTCCGGTGAGCGCGTGCACGAGGTCACGATCCTCGGCGTGCACCCCGACGGGGATGCCGAGCCGCCGCGTTTCGTCCAGCACCTCAGCGATCTGGCGCCTCGACAGATCACGAAACGTCTCCATGCCGGACAGCATGTAGACCTTGATGGAGCCGACGCCCTCTTCGACGATCTCTTCGAGGTGGGCCCGCCAGTCGGGTTCCTGAAGGGCGTTGTCGGACACGCCACCCCACAGCAGGAAGTCGATGTGCGCCTTTGGCGAGATGACTGCCAGCTTTATTCGCAGGCTCGCGAGCGACGTCACAGGGGGGAGGGATGTGCAGGGCATGTCGACGACGCAGGTGACACCCCCCGCAGCGGCCGCTCGTGTGCCCGTCTCGAAGTCCTCCCGGTGCGTGAAGCCTGGGTCGTCGAAATGAACGTGGCCGTCGATCGCGCCGGGAAGAACAAGCGAATCTCCGAGATCGATGATGTCCTCGTCAGCATCCGACGGCGCTGACCTGGGGGGCGTGACCTCCGCGATTCGGCCGTCCAGAACGAGAATCTCGGCGGAAGCGGTCGCATCTCCGCCCGCCGGTAGCCTCAGATTCGTGAATCTTCGCCGCACCCTCTATCTCGACCCGCGTCGGTTGACGCTACGCATCGATGTTGACCGGGTTAGGGGCCCAGGCTCCGTAGACCGAGTCCCACACCGTCTTCATGCGCCACAAGACTGCGGTTTCCGTGGCCGCCATCTCAGCCCGCCCGATGGCCTCCATTTCTGCTGGCCCGGTTGCCCCCATCTCGGCGTGCCCGTCGGCGGCAACGCTTCGCGCGCCGAGGACGGCCAGGGGCTCCCATGAAAGATCCAGCGACATACCGTTGCCGGTCACGGCGGCCCGGTTCGAGCCGTGCTCCACCTCCAGCCGGAACTCGCGGCCGTCAACCCGCGCTAGCAACGCATCCCCGACGCGACAGAAGCCATCCGCCCGGGATGCGTGGAACGCCTCGGCCGCGAGGAAGAGCTGCTCCTTGACCCGGAACGGTGCCCCATGCTCCGGGCAGTACACCTCGCAGTTCGAGCACTCGTTGCAAGCCCCTTCCAGCACGGCCAATTGGTGTGCGGTGTGGATTACGAACCCCTGGCCGCGCCGGCGCCGCAGCGATCCATCGGCGGTCAATTCGAGAATCTCGGTCTCCGCGTCGACCGGTTGGGCTTCGTACGCGAAGACGGCGTCGTTCGGGCAGGCCGGGATGCACAGGTCGCAGTTGATGCAGTCGTACAGCCCGAGCACGCTTTCGATTCGCCGCGGAGCCTTGGCGTTCGAATCGGCGGAATACCGCGGGTCATCGGCTAGAGGCGGCACGATCTCACGGCCGTTCAGACGACCCGCCACGCGCGTCGCACCCAGGACCAGCGCATCACCATCCAGCCGCGCCGCAACCGCCGCATCGCGTAAGGCGCCCGGTAGCTCGTCGGGCGCATCGAGAGCGAGGGCCTTCAATCGGGACCCCTCCCGCTCCCAAACGGCGACGCCCCCGGGAACGGTCGCCAGCGCTTCCTCCACCGCCGCGGCCCCATGTCCGTGCGCCGCGAGCACATAGGCCTCGCGGGTCCTAACCCCGTGGCGCTCCATCTCTCGCCCGAGGGCCCGCAGGTACCCCGACAAGCGGCCGAATCCGCCCTGGCGCAATAGGTCCGTGCAAGTGGTTACGGGAACCATCCCACACGCGACCGCGGCCGCCACGTTCTTGACGTCGATTCCGGCCGAGAACGACACCGGAAACTCGAAGCCGAGGTCCTCCCGAAACCGCTGCATGAGGTCCATCGAGATGACGTGGAGCGGGGGGCCCGAAACGTACATGTACGGATCCGCTTGAGTCGCGAAGATCGCAGGATCGTTCTCGACCACCAGTGTATTGGTGAACTTCGCGCCCACGAGGGAACCGACCCCCTCGGCCGCCGACCGAAGACGCCGGAAGATCTCGAGGCCGGCATCGTACTGGAGGTCGACCTCGAATGCCTCGCGCCGGAGCTCGAGGTGTGTGTACCCGAGCCGATCCACGAGGAGCTCTCGCACCCTCTCGAAGCCGAGCAGAGTGGGGTTCAGCTTGATGATCGTGTGGAGTCCCAGATCCCCTAGCAGGTAGCGAGCGATGGATTCGATCTCGTCGGCCGGGCAGCCGTGAAACGTGGACAACGTGACACAATCGGAGATGGTGTCGGGAAGATCCAAATCACGGAATTCGGCCACGTCGTCCGTGAGCTGCTCCCGCAGGGCGCCGAAAACCGACTGTGGGTGCTTGAGGGTCTCGATGAAGCCCGTGACCTTCTCGCTGCGAATCCCTTCGAGGTCGTACCCGACGCTGATGTCGAACACCGTGTCGAAGCCGGCATCGGAGGGATACACGCCGAACCCGCGCGTGGCCTTGAGGATCTCGATCAGATACGCCGCCTTCGCATACTCGAGGGTGGATTCCTCGACGCGCAGCTCCTGGGACCACTCGACGTTGTACCCGATGTTGGGGACGTGGATGCAAGGGCGTGGGATATCCAGCCGGTCGTTCACCTGGACCGTCTTGATCTCCATGATGCGGCCCCCCGCCAGCCAGGCGAGCGCGATGTTCTGGGCGAGCTGCGTGTGCGGACCCGCTGCCGGACCCACTGGGGTGGAAGCGCGACGCGAGAAATGGAGGGCCGAGAAGTCCAAGTGGCCGTCCGGCACCCACCACTTTCGAACTGGAAGATCGAAGATCGAACCGCTCGTCTCCACTTCGCGTCGCATGCGACGCACGAGATTGGGGAACGGGATCGGTCCGAGCTCGGCCATCAGGAGGTTACCCGCCGCGACTTGGGCACCGATGGGGCCGCGGCCGGGGTGTCGCTCATCGGGAGGGCGAACCGCCGCACCCCGTCGTAGGCGTGCAAGGCGCCGGCCACAGCACCGGCGGTCGGGACGAGGCCGATCTCACCCACCCCCTTGGCGCCGTATCCGCCCACTTCGTCCGGCACCTCCACCAGGATGACGTCGATCGGAGGTGTATCCTTCGCCTTCACGATCCCCAGATCCCGCAACAGCAGGGAGTCGGGGCGGCCTTCGGTGCACGGGAAATCCTCGCTGAGCGCGTAGCCCAATCCCATGTGAACGGCGCCCTCGATTTGCCCCGCGCACAGGAGCGGGTTGATCGCCCGGCCGACATCATGCGCGGCAACCACGCGCGAGACACGCCCGTCGTCCCCGAGAATCACGACCTGCGTGGCGTAGCTGAACGTCATGTGCGTGGTGGGGCTCTCCGCCTCCTCGCCCGGTTTGGTCGTAAAATCGCACACGTACTCGCCGAAGTACTCACGCCCCGCGAGCTGCTCGAGGGGCCGTCCCTCGAGGTCGGCCGCGAGCTTGCGCCCCGCGATCTGTCCGGCGGCGCACAGGAGCGCCGTGGCCCGCGAGGCCGTCGTCATGCCGCATACGACCCGTGGGTCGCTGGCCGTCCGCACGCTCATCACATCCGGGTCGAGCCCGGTTTCCTCGGTCACGACCTGCCGAAGAATCGTGTAGAGACCCTGTCCCATCTCGGTATATCCGGTGAGGATGTCGATCGCCCCCCCCTCGCCGACCTGGAGGAGCAGGCGGCCGCTGTCGTCCATCCCGTTGCCGATGCCGGTGTTCTTGATACCACATGCGATCCCGGCATAGCGGGCTCCCTTGTAGACGTCTCGCACGGCCTCGAGAGTCTGTCGGATGCCGCAACTCTCCGTCATCAGCTGACCGGTCGCGAAAGCGTCGCCCGGCCGGAGGGTGTTCCGCTCGCGGACATCGTAGCCGTCGATCCCGACCGCCTCGGCGATGAGGTCCATGATCCCCTCGATCGCGAAAGCCGCCTGGTTGGCGCCGAACCCCCGCATCGCTCCGCACGGCGGGTTGTTCGTGTAGACGGTCTTCGCCTCGATATCGACATTTGGGACCCGGTACGGCCCGCACGAGTGTCCCGCGGCGCGCTCCAAGACCTTCATCCCGACAGAGGCATACGCGCCCGTGTCGCCGATCATCCGCGCCCGCACCGCGGTTAGATGCCCGGCCGCATCTGCCCCCACCGTGTAGTGGAGCGTGATCGGGTGCCGCTTGGGGTGTATGCGCATGGACTGGTCGCGCGTGAGGATCGTGCGCACCGGATGACCGCTGACGAGCGCGGCCAACGCGGTCTGTGCCTGCACCGAAAGATCCTCCTTGCCCCCGAATGCGCCACCGTTCGCAACGAGCTCGACCTCGATACTCGCGGGTGGGATCCCGAGCACCGATGCAATCTGCGCCTGGTCCTCGTGCACACCCTGGCCCTGGGAGTAGACCTTGAGGTGGACGTCGTTCTCACCCGACGGGAACGGGACCGCGAGACAGGCCTCGGGCTCCAGGTAGGCGTGCTCGATCCGTTGTGTGCTGAACTCGTGCTCGAGCACGTGATCCGACGCCGCAAGCGCCGCTTCGACATCCCCGCGAGAGAAAGCGCTGACCTCGACGAGGTTCCCTCCCTCATGGACCGCGGGCGACCCCGGCTGCAAAGCGGTGACGGGATCCGTGATCGGCCGGAGGATCTCGAACTCGATGGCGTCCTCCAGCGCCTGAGCCGCGTCACGCGCGCGGGTGCGCGTATCGGCTAGAACGAAGGCCAGCACGTCTCCCACGTACCGTGTGACCTCACCCACGGCGACGAAGACGGGCCAGTCACGTCTGATGAGCCCCACATGTCTCTCAGCCGGCACGTCCTCTGCCACGAGCACCCTCTCGACGCCGGGCATCGAGAGAGCCACCGCTGCGTCGATCTCGAGCACGCGCGCTCGGGGGTGGGGGCTGAGGACCGGGGAAGCGTGGAGCATCTCGTCCCTCACCATATCGGCCACGTACGGCTTGTCACCCAACGCGTGGTCCTGCGCCCGGAAGCGGTCACTCGAGCTGCCCACGCCGTTCGGGGTGCGGGACGTCGTGCGGGACAGGCCGAAGTCCTCCCCGAAAAGGAGCGAATGTCGCGGTTCTGAGCCGAGAAGCCGGCCCGATGCGCTCGAGGCAGCGCCGGCGGTCAGGATGGCGTCCACGATCCGCTTGTAGCCGGTGCAGCGACACAGGTGACCCGAGAGGGCGCGCGCGATAGTATCGCGGTCGTCAACCGCGCCTCGATCGATAAGTGAGGAGGCCCGCATGACGATGCCGGGAGTGCAGTAACCGCATTGAAGTCCGCCCTCACGCGCGAACGCGTCTGCCAGCAACCGACGTCGTGATTCGGGGATCCCCTCGAGCGTGGTCACTCGCTTCCCCTCGATGGATTCTGGTTTTTGGCGGCAAGCCAGGACCGCGCGCCCCTCGACCTGGATCGTGCAACAGCCGCACACTCCCTGCGGGGCGCACCCATCCTTCGGCGATATGATCCCGTAGACGTCCCGGAGCACCTCGAGGAAGTTCAGTCCCCCGTCGTACTCCGTCGAGGTCTCCCGACCGTTGAGCGTGAACGTGACTCGCGGCATGTGTCGTCCGTGGCCGAGGCCCGATGACTGTCCGATGACCGTGTCCAACTTGCGGGACCGGGCTCGCTCGAGGCTGGTGGTATTTCCATCTCAACGTACGGGCGCATCGCCGAGGAAGGAATCCGGCGGAAGGCCGAAGGTGGACGGCCGCGTGTGGCTCCATGGCGCTGGCGAGGAAGTCGGCGCGTGGTAGCCAGGCGACACTCACGGCCAGCCAATGAGGTCTTGGGGAGGACTCGATGGTCGACGATTCCCCGCGTACCTTGATCCTCCGGGGACTCGCATGGCTCGGGGGGGGCCCGCCCCTGGGTGGCACACATCATGCGCGTCCGCCGGCTAGTCGCGGCAGGACAGGATGGACCGAACCCGGGAACCTGGAATTCACCCTGACATGCTGATCCTCGGAATCGCGGACGGCCAAACGTCCGGGGCCTGTGTAGTGCACGACGGGCGCATTCTCTCCGCTGTGAATGAAGAGCGGATCGTGCGCCTGAAGC
>JBDHAD010000044.1:0-27961 GCA_039588215.1 Gemmatimonadota bacterium | reverse complement strand
TCGTGTACGTCTCGTCACCGATCGTGACCGCGACCGTGTAGGTGCCCGGGGCGGCCAGTGATCCACCGCCACCACCGAAGCCGCGGAAGCCGCCAACATTGGCACCCCGGGCCCGCATCCCCGAGCGAATCTCGAGGAACATGTCGCGCATCTCGCCCGGATCGAAGCCGACTGCACCGCCGGGAGCACCCGCACCGGGCGCGCCAGCCGCGGTCTGGGGATAGCTTTCGCCCGGACGCTCGCGCCAACCCGCAGCCGCGCCCGGCCCTCCTCCCCTACCACCGCCACCACCACCGAACATTCGACGCAGCGCCTGGGGATCCCCACCCGTCGCCAGTTGGATCACCCG
Source organism: Gemmatimonadota bacterium (assembly GCA_039588215.1). Classification (GTDB taxonomy): domain Bacteria; phylum Gemmatimonadota; class Gemmatimonadetes; order Palauibacterales; family Palauibacteraceae; genus JBDHAC01. The sequence goes on along the minus strand of JBDHAD010000044.1, from coordinate 27,612 downwards.
GTCGACGAGCGCCCGGTCCGCCCCCTCGTGCGTCACCAGCGAGTCTCCGACTTCCCCATAAAGGCGGACATTCCGAAGGCTGTCGGCCCGCTCCGAGGGGGACTTCTCTTCCGGCTCTGATCGCTTCTCGAGGTTCCAATGCACGCGGTTCAGCCCGGCGCTCACCGGGCCCGTAAGCGTCTGCACCGTATCACCGGCCGCATCCAGGATCGCGATCTGCGCGCGCGGTCCCTGCTGCCGCCCTCCCCTGCCCTCTGCCATGCGAGCCTGCATGGCTACGCGACCACCCTCGGGCTCCCCCTCGCCCGGCGCGGCTTGCGCCTCCCCCTCGGCCTGCGCCGCTTCCTCGCGGGCCTTCTCCGCCAGCTCTTCAGCGGCGTCCTCCGGCACCCAATAGGTGATCTCGGCGCCGTACTCCGCGTTCTCACCCTGGAAGAACCGTTGTGCGGTGAACTCGCCGCCGCTCGGGACATCGCCGAACTGGATGGCGGTCTTCATGGCGAACACGGTTGGCGAGGCCGGCAGTGCCCCGTCGGTCAGTTGCTGGAGCGGCGCGATATCGGCGACCCAGATCGAGCGGCCGTGCGTCCCCGCGATCAGCTCGTGCTCTCGCGGGTGGATCTTGAGATCGTGCACCGGCACGGTCGGGAGCCCGCTCATGAACTTGGTCCAGGACCCACCCCGATCGGTCGAGACGTAGACCCCCACGTCCGTCCCCACGAACAGGAGATCGGGGTTCTCGGGATCCTCGCGAATCACGTGCACGAAGTCCGGGGCTCCTCTCGGCAGGTTCGACGAGATCGACCGGAAGCTCTCGCCACCGTCGTCCGTCACGTACACGTATGGCGTATAGTCGTCCTGCCGGTGACCGTCGAAGGTCACATAGAACCGGCGGGCATTGTGACTCGATGGCTCGATCCGGCTCACGTAGGTGTTGGGCGGAACGCCTTCGAAGCGGTCCGTCAGCTCGATCCACTCCCCACCACCGGGGCCACGCCACACGCGCCCGTCGTCGGTCCCGGCGAACAGCTCGCCCTCCGTGATCGGGGATTCGGCCAGCGCGACGATCGTCGCGTAGTTCTCGGCACCCGTCACATCCCGCGTGATGCCCCCCGTGGTGTTGTACGCGACCTCGATCTTCTGCGGGTCGGCGTACGTCAGATCTCCGGACAGGGGCTCCATCTCATCGGTGTCGTACGACCACTTGAGGACCTTGTTCGATCCGATGTAGAGGGTCTGCGGGTCATGCGGGGACAGCTCGAGGGGCGTGTTCCAGTTGAAGCGAAGATCGTACTGGGCGGAATCGGCCCGCACGCGTTGCCGGAGCGCGTCGATCCGAGTCTGTGCGTCGGCCGGGACATTCTCCGGATCGTCGCCTTCGAGGATGGCGATCGAGTCGCGTAGCGTCTTCGTCTTCTCGCGCCAGTCGGGGGCCTGGAGCTGATGGCGCTCTCCCGTCGCAGTGTTTCTCCAGTAGATCCTCCCCTGCTGCGACTCTCCGAACACGATGTCGGGATTGGTGGGATCCTGCGGGGCGTAGAAGCCGTCGCCGCCACCGATCGAGTACCACATGTGGTTGTCGATCTCCCCGTCGGCTCGCCGGCTGGGCCCGCACCACGTGTAGTTGTCCTGGAGTCCGCCGCACACCCGGTACGGCACGTCCATGTTGTAGCTGACGGCGTAGAACTGCCCCATGGGGATCGTGTTCACGAAGTCGTAGTTGCCACCCCTGTCCCACGAGATCGCGATCCCGCCGTCGTTGCCGACGATGATGTGATCCGGATCGGTGGAGTCCCACCACATGGCGTGATGGTCGACATGGACACCGACGGCGGCGTTTCCCACCGTCACCCCGCCATCTTTCGAGAAGTTGAAGGAGGACCAGAACACGCGGTCGGGGTCGGACGGGTCTACGCGCACCTGCGAATAGTAGAACGGGCGCGTGTTGCTCGAGTTCATGAACGTCCACGTCTCGCCGCCGTCCTCGGACCGGTACAGACCCGAGCCGTGCAGGTCAGAGCACGGATCCCTCTCACCGGCCTCAGCCTCTTCGCCTTCGGCCTCCTCCGCGTCGGATACTTCCTCCTCCGGGCACTCCGGGTCCTCGGCCTCGACGAGGGCGTAGACGACGTCGGGGTCGCTGGGTGCGATGGCGATCCCGATGCGGCCCTTCTCGCTCTCCGGCAGGCCTCCGCCTGTGACCTCGATCCAGGTGTCGCCACCGTCGGTCGACTTCCACAGCCCGCTCCCGGCCCCGCCGCTCTCCAGGAACCAGGGGCCGCGGACGCGCTCCCAACTCGTCGCCAACAGGATGTCCGGATCGTCCGGGCGCATCGCGATATCGACGAACCCGGCCTTGTCGCTCACGTAGTGGACGCGCTCCCAGGTCTCGCCGCCGTCCTTCGTCCGGTACAGACCCCGCTCCTCGTTATGCCCCCAGGGGTGGCCGAGGGCGGCCACGTAGACGCGGTTGCGGTCTCTCGGATCGATCACGATCCGGCCGATGGCCTGAGTGTCCTCGAGTCCCATCAGCTTCCAGGTCATCCCGCCGCTGGGCGCGATCGCCAGGTCACCCATCGAGATGACCCGCTGATCATCGAACACGGGGCGGAACGTCGTCCCGTTGTTGATGGTCTTCCAGATCCCGCTCGTCGCTCCGGCGACGTAGAACGTCTTGGTGCCCGGGATCCCCTCGATATCGGTGACCCGCCCGGACATGTTGGCCGGCCCGATGGACCGCCACTTCATGCCGGCCATGAACGCGGAATCCTGGACTGCGCGGGTCTGCGCTGGCAGCACCTGGGGGGCCGCGATCAGCAGGGCGACGACCCCGAGGACGAGGCGTGTGGACATCCTCTCAACTCCTGTCTTGGAATGACTCTTGGCAAGGACTGGGGCGCGGCGTCGTAGAAGCCGCCTCACATTCTACTTTAGAACACGTGAACGTCGCGCGGCGCTGTTCGCCAGACCCCTCGCAGCATCCCGCGGTTGTACCCTGGCGGTGGCGTGCCGTGTTTCTCCGGGGGACGAGCTAGGCCACGCCGCGCGTCGCTGGCGCAGCGGCGCTTGTCGACGCACAGTTCGGCGATGGCGGAATCGATTGCAGACTCGAGGCTCAGGGGACCCCGGAAGCCCATGGTAGCTGGACATCCTCGGTCACCAACATGGGTCAGGATCATCCAGACCGGGTCGTGGAGACGTCGCCGTGTCGGAGCCGGTGCTCCAGATCGACGGTTCGACGGCGACTGCGAGCGGGCGAGTTCTGCGTCTGTAAGCGGCATCGGGGCGGCGGCTCTCATCCTGATGAGCCTGATGTTGATGCTCTTGAGTGCCGCGTGCGACCGCGATGTCGCCCCCACTCAGCCCACCACCTGGCACGCGGAGAGCGGGTACCGTTGGCGCGAGCTCGAGTTGCCCGAGCGCGGCCGGGCCGGGTTCCACCAACTTCCCGCCTCACGGACCGGGATCTCCTTCGCGAATGTCCTGACCGACGAGGGCTTGATGGGCGGGGAGGCCCGCAGCAACGGATCGGGTGTGGCGGTCGGCGATGTGGATGGCGACGGGCTCCTCGACGTCTACCTTGCCCGGCTCGAGGGCCCGAACGCGCTGTACCGCAATCTGGGGAACTGGCGATTCGAGGAGATCGCGGACGCGTCCCGCGTGGCGGCCCCGGACCGCTTCTCGACCGGGGTGGCCCTGGCGGATGTGGAGGGAGACGGCGACCTGGATCTTCTGCTGACGGCTCTGGGTGGGCCGAACGGCCTCTATCTCAACGACCGGGCGGGGAAGTTCCGCGATGCGACGGAAGAGGCCGGCCTGGGGTCCGATCGCGGAAGCACGACCGCCGCGCTGGCCGACGTGGACGGTGACTCCGATCTGGATCTGTACGTCACGAACTACCGGCGAACGTCCGTGCTGGACCTGTTCACGGCCGAGGAGCGGGCGCTCGAAAAGACGATTGTGAGGTCGGGCGATTCCATCCGCATCGCGCCGGGCTTCGAGGAGCACTACGAGCTGGTCATTTGGGGCGGCGAGCTCAAGCGATACCCGAGCGGTGACCCCGACCGGTTCTACTTGAACGACGGCGCGGGAGGCTTCGAGGAGGTCTCGTTCACCTCTGGGCGCTTCCGCGATGAGGACGGAGAGCCGCTCGCGTACGTGCCCCGGGACTGGGGGCTCACGGCCCACTTTCAGGACTTGGACGGGGACGGCGATCCCGACCTCTACGTGTGCAACGACCTGCACAGTCCGGATCGCATTTGGCTCAACGATGGGGCCGGCGAGTTCCGCGCCATCGCGCCGCTGTCGATCCGGTCGACGAGCGCCACCTGCATGGCGGTCGCCTTCGCCGACGTCGACCTGGACTCCGATCTCGACATCTTTACGCTCGACATGCTCAGCCGAACGAACGCCGGGCGGAAGATGCGGGTGCCCTCCCAGCCTCTCGAACCGTCGCTCCCCGGCGAGATCGATCGAAGGAAGCAGGTACCGCGGAACATGCTGCTGCTCAACCGTGGCGATGGGACGTATGCTGACGCGTCCTTCTACGCGGGCCTCACGGATTCGGATTGGTCATGGGCGACCCTGTTCCTGGACGTGGATCTGGACGGCGACGAGGACCTGCTGATCTCCAACGGGCACGTTCTCGACATCATGGATGCCGACACTCAGATCCGCCTGAATCGAACCCTGACGGAAGAGTCGCGGCAAAGCCTACTCGGCTTCGGCCGGTTTCCCAGCCGGAACGTCGCGTTTCGAAACGATGGAGCGCTTCGATTCACCGAGGTCGGTGAAGAGTGGGGGTTCGGTCCGGAGGAGGACATCTCGCACGGCATGGCCGCCGGCGACTTCGATGGCGATGGAGATCTGGACCTCATCGTCAACCGGTTGGGGGAGGTCGCCCTGGTCCTGCGAAACGAGACGACGGCTCCACGGATCGCCATCCGGCTCGAGGGCCGGCCGCCCAACACGCAGGGGATCGGCGCGACGATCCGGGTGCTGGGGGGCCCGGTCCCCGAACAGCGCAAGGAGGTCTCGCTCGGGGGAAGCTACCTCTCGAGCTCGGATCCTCTCTCCGTCTTCGCGGCGAGCGAGGGCGAAGAGCACACGATCTTGGTGCGGTGGCGCAGCGGTGCCGTGAGCCGTGTCGCCGGGGTCATGCCCAACCGGCTGTACGTGATCGAACAATCCGGCGCGGTCGAGGTGGATCAGGTCACGCGTCCCGCGCCCGGCGCACCGTACTTTCGCGAGGCTGAGCCACAGCTCGACCACCTACACGGGGAAGCCCCGTACGACGACTTCGGGCGCCAGGCACTGCTTCCGCTGCGCCTGAGCCAGCTGGGTCCCGGGGTTGCGTGGGCCGATGTCGACGTAGACGGGGATCCGGACCTGTTGATCGGCGCCGGACGCGGTGGGGCGTTCACCCTCCTCAGAAACGACCGAGGACGCTTCAGCCGTGTCGACGTCCACGTGCCCGAGGCCCCGCTGGACCACACGACGGTCCTGCCGTTCCCCGGAACCAGCGACGGCACGAGCGTGCTCGTGGGTCAGCTAAACCACGAGGCACCCGACCCCGTCACGGCTCGGCGCGCACCCTCCGTGGTCCGTGTGGACCTCGATCCGGCGCACCTCGGGTCGGACGAGGCCGCCGCCAGCCTCTCCCCCGCTGTACCCGGCCACCAGAGTGGGACCGGGCCGCTGGCGTTGGCAGACTACGATGGAGACGGAGACCTGGACCTGTTCGTCGGCGGACGAGCGAATCCAGCCAGTTATCCGAGCCCGGCCGTCTCGCGCCTGTTTCACAACGCCAACGGTCGGTTCGAGCCAGATACGGCCAACGCGCGAGCGCTGTCGGGGATCGGCCTCGCCTCGGCCGCGGTCTTCTCCGATGTGGATGCCGACGGAGACCCCGATCTCGTCGTCGCGGTCGATTGGGGGCCGGTCACGCTGCTCCGGAACCACGATGGCCGGTTCACCGACGAAACCGACCCGTGGGGACTCGCGGATGCCACGAACCGCTGGAATGGCATCGCGGCGGGCGACATGGACGCCGACGGCCGTCTGGATCTGATCGCGACGGCTTGGGGTGGGAATACCGGGCTGCCCGCGAGCCCCCGGCATCCGTTGCGACTCTATTACGGGGATCTCGACGCCAACGGCACATTCGATGTGGTCCAGGCGGCCTACGACGATCGGCTGGGTGACTACGCACCTCTGGGGCGATTCGATCGGATCGCGCCGGCCGTGCCATTCGTCGCCGGGCGACTGGACAGCTGGGCCAGCTACGCCGTGGCCACCGTGGGCGATGCTCTGGGCCCGCAGCTCTCGCAAGCTCAGATCGTCGAAGCGAGCCGGCTCGATCACGTGCTTTTTCTTAACAGGGGTGAGCGCTTCGAGGCCGTGCCGCTCCCCCCTGAGGCTCAGCTCGCTCCCGCATTCTACGCCGGCGTTGCGGATTTCGACGGAGATGGGTGGGAGGACGTGTTCCTGGCCCAGAACTTCTTCGCCACGGCCCCCGAGATGGCTCGGCTGGACTCCGGCCGCGGGTTGTGGCTCCGCGGAGACGGTGCCGGGGGGCTCGACCCCGTGCCGGGCCACGTGAGCGGCGTCCAGGTCTACGGAGATCAGCGTGGGGCGGCGTTGGCCGACTACGATGGCGACGGCCGTATAGACCTCGTCGTCTCCCAGAACGGTGCCCCCGCAAAGCTGTTCCATAACGAGGGCGCGGTCCCCGGGCTGCGCGTTCGCCTCAAGGGCCTCGCCGCTAACCCGAACGCCGTCGGGGCCGCCATCCGGGTCGTGTACGCCGACGGACGGGGGCCGCTCCGCGAGGTACGCGCGGGCTCGGGGTATTGGTCGCATGACGACCCGGTGCAGGTTCTGGGTCTGCGAGCGCCACCGCGCGCTGTTTGGGTTCGGTGGCCCGGCGGAAGCGAGTCCGAGCACTCGGTTCACGACGGGACGACCGAGCTTACGGTGGAGTGGCCCGGAGGCCGAGCTCCGCCGTCGAGCAGGCGTCCATAGATCACTCCCCAGCGGATTTTGTGGGAGGCGCAGTACCATTCGTCTGCAAGGAGGGTGTCGGTATGCGGCAGTCTGTTGGCCGCTACCCTGTGCGCCGTCGGTGTCTGACCGGAGGGCAGCTCTTGCCGCGTGTTCCATGAGGGACGCAACGGACGATCGCACGTACACGGAGACGATCACTTCGAGGAGAACGCAGGCGCTCTTCGTAGCGCTGACACTCTTGTTCCTGTCACTGCTCATCTGGCGCGCCGCTTCACCGGGGCTCGGGATCCTGACCATCGCGTTCTGCGGCCTGTCCGCTTTCTTCCTGTTCTACTCGCTGAACTACAGGAAGCTGGTCCTGAGCGTGACGCCGGAGGCCTTGAAGCTCGAGTTCGGCATCTTTACCTGGGCGATACCCCTGGACACCGTCGGAGACTGTCACATCGACGACCTATCGCTGTGGTGGATCGGCGGAGCCGGGATTCACTTCAGGTTCGTCCGGGGGAGCTACCGCGCATACCTCAACTTCCTCGAGCATCCGCGCGTCGTTCTCACGCTCGAGAAGAGGAGGCGGCTCGTTCGGGAGGTGGCCTTCTCGACCAGGCGCCCCGAGGAGGTCCTGCGATTCCTGCGTGAGATGGGAGTCGGCTCGGGCAGAGCCTGACGAGTCGCGACGCTGCTCCGCATCAGATTGGCAACGGGGCGCTTTCGGTACCCCCCGCGTTACCATCGGGCGTAGGCGCCCAGGGGGGGCGGGATTCTAAACCCCGCGTGGTTGGGGATGCCGGAGGAGGGACTCGCGGCGCGAGCGCCAGCGAGCAACGAGCGAGGACCGCGCCAGCGGCCGGAGCTCTCACCCTCAAGGGCCGAAGCCCACCGGATCTTGAGTTCTGATGCCCTGACCGAATCATGGCTCTTTTCGCCTCTCTTCCGCCTATCGGATCCGTAACTCGCCCCGCAAGGATGCCATCCTGTTGCCCTATAAGCTGGCGCTCGCCTAGGGGCTATCTTGCGGGTCGACACCTCATCGATGACCGTCGCGTGCGAACGCGCGAAATCGGAGCGGTTACCGCGTCTAACGTGCACGCTTCGTACACACTCGGTGTACTTTCTTCCGTCTCGGATGAGGCGATTGGAAAGGCGATGGTCGAGTGGGATCAGTTCTGTCGGCTCCTCGACGTTGGACCGGGGATTCGAACATCCATCTCGTCGCCCTAGTCGTCTCGATCGGAAAGGAGACTCATGTTCCGCGCGATCGCCCACGCCGGGCGGTACGCTGCGCTGCTCTCTATCCCCATCGACAGAGCGTGCCCGGGGGCCTGCGCGGTGCCGGACCGGCACTGTGTTTCGGTTGTCGCCGTGACCTTTCTCGTTTTGCTCAGCGCCTTCGGCTTCGCCTCGGGTGCTTCGCAGGCTCCTCAGGACATCACCCGGGGCGTCTGGGCGGGAGGCGGAGGCCCCGACACGTTCCTCTTCGAACTACGAGGCACACCGCCGGACTCCATGGTGGGCATGGTCCACGTGATGCGTGGGGGCAGGATGGAGTCCCAGCTTGCGATCACCCGGGCCTCCTATCGCCCGCCGGACCTGGAGATGTACATCGCGAGCACGAACGCGACCTACCGGGGGCGAGTCCACGTCTCCCGTGGTCGGGTCGACGGCGGGCTGACCTTTGGAGGCCAGCCCGGCCCGGAGATGGATCTCCGATGGATGGATCCCTCGGGCCTTCCCGGCTTCGTAGCCCTCGAGGGTGGAGCCCCGTACGCCTACCGGAAACCGGCAGACGGGATCGAGGGATGGCAGACCGCGACGCCTGAGGAGGTGGGCCTGGACCGGAGGGCGGTCCAATCCCTGGTCAACGCGGTAGCGAGCGACGAGGCGGGGCTCATCCACTCCCTCCAGATCGTCCTGGATGGTAAGCTCGTCGTCGATGAGTACTTCCACGGCTACGGACCCGACGACCTCCACCGCCTTGCGTCCACCACCAAGAGCGTCTCCTCTCTCCTGGTCGGCGCGGCCATCGACCGGGGGCTGATCGCCGGAGTCGACGTCGGCCTGGAGGAGCTTCTCGGAGAACCCATGGCAACCGATCCGGGCTGGCACGAGGAAACACTACGGGATCTGCTCACCATGTCGATGGGACTGGACTGGAGCCCGGCGGAGAAGGAGAGCCTACACGGTACGGGGCCAGACTTTTTCCGGCGGGTCCTCGCGCGGGCGGTCGTCACGGATCCAGGGAGCACGTGGGACTACGTGAGCGCCAACGTAAACCTCCTGGCCGGCGCGATCTTCAACGCCACGGGCGAGCACGCCGAGACCTTCGCCCGTAAGGTGCTCCTCGAACCTCTGGGGATCGGTGTATTCGACTGGGAGCCCGGCAAGGAGGGTGGGTACAACCTCATGGACGGCAGCCTGCGGCTCAGACCCCGTGACCTCGCCAAGATCGGAGCGATGGTGGCGAACGGCGGCCGCTGGAACGACCGGCAGGTGATTTCCGAGAACTGGATCCGCGAATCCACCCGCAGCCATCTCGATACCGGCCAGCCCTTCGGAGGCTACGGGTACCTCTGGTGGACAGGTGAGCTGCCGCCCGGTCAGGGGAGCGAGCCGATCGTCGTGGCCAACGGCATGGGAAGCCAGTTCATCGTGATCTTGCCGCAGTTGGACATGGTTGTCGTGACCACCGGGGGGAACGACAACAACGGGCGACATATGGATTTCGGGAGAGTACTTGCGGTCACGCTCCTGCCAACGATGTAGCCTTTGGTCAGCTCGAGCAGGCATTGGACGATCGGACGGTTGTGGCGAAGCTATCGCGTCTTCGGGTCCGCGTGTAACCCGTAACTGCAGTCGAGTCGGGATCTTCGAGTAGCCAAGACGCCATGCCGGAGGAGGGACTCGAACCCTCAAGGGGATTGCTCCCCACCGGATTTTGAGTCCTTGTGGACCCCCGCGCGGAGAACGTACAGGGCGGTACTAAGCCGCGCCACGCGGGGGTTTCCGGCCGGTATTATGAAATACCGTTTCCCGCTCAGGTACGCTCAACCACGTTCCGTAACGTCACAAAACCGTCACAGGCTGCGAGGGGCAAAGCGAAGAAAGAAAAGGGGGGCGGCCCCCGAAGGAACCGCCCCCACTTGCTCAGTCAGAGGGAGCTTCGCTCCCGTTCAGATACTACGGTCCGTGACAGGTGAACGAGAAGTGCCCGCTGGGCGTCGTGGTGCCCTTGAACTGAATGATGCCGTTACCGCAGATGAACCCGGTGTTCTCGTTCGTCCAGATCATCGCACGCGTTGGCAGAACTGCGCCCGGACTCAACGTGCCGTTGCAGTAGAGGTTGGAGTTCCCGTTCGCGCTTTGCGTGTGGACGACGTGGCCATCGCCCGACCCCCAGAACGCCCCGTTGGCGTCAAAGAACCCACAACCGACACCAGCAACGATGGCGGGAGCCACGTCATCTGCGCTCGTGCCTGGCGTTGCGACGGTAAAGGCGACCAGTGCGACGAGGCAAGTGAGGATGAGCTTCTTCATGTGAACCCTCCTGCGGCAGGGAAACGGAACAACAGAGATGGAACAACAGGGGGTGGAGGATGAATCACCGCCTTCGGGCCCCGCAAGAGTGGCAACGGTGCAACGGCCGACGAGCACACAGCCTGTCGCAGCCCCTCCACAGGGCCCCTCCACCGCGTCCAGGGCTTCCGGCGGGCGTCAATCTCGCCCTCGCCTTCCGAATGCGGCTCATCGAGGGCCGCATGGCGACCTTGGGTGTACAGCTACTAGGACAGCCCCCCCGGTCCGCTGGCTGCCCCCTCATGCCCGCCCTTTGTACCCGTCCAGGGGCGCCCGTGCGCGCCGTATCGCGTCGGTTCGAGAGGCACACGCACGCCCAACCGGGTCGCGTAAGGTCGTGGCGATTGGGGGTTCCGTCACAAAACCGTCACAAACGGGAGGCTGAGCCCAGATGCCCGCCCGCGTAAGTGTATGCCGGAGGAGGGACTCGAACCCTCAAGGGGATTGCTCCCCACCGGATTTTGAGTCCGGCGCGTCTGCCAGTTCCGCCACTCCGGCGTTACGTTATGATTAGTAAGGCTGCACGGGCCGATTCGCGAGCTTCCGCAGGGCACCCGGAGTGCCTGCAGGACGGACGATAGATTCGCCCAGGCAACTTTGGCCTACTCGCCATCCCTCGAGGAATCCGTGAGGGTGGGCTGGCTACGCGACCCCATGAGCTGTTCGGTGAAGCCCTGACGCTCGGCGATCTGCTCTAGTCGCATCTCGAGCGATCCCAGGGCGTGAATGAGCTCTTCGTACCCGCCTGGCGGCAATTGCGGAGTAGCCTCGGTGGGTGGAAACCGCTTTTCCGCCCGCTCGCGCGCCGCCTGCTCGAGGAAGAACCCGAGCTTCCGCCCAATCGGGAAGAGAACGATGCCCGCCGTGATGATGAAGACGATCGTTGCGACGAACCCGAATATGACGACGAGATCCATGTCCATCGGTGGCGCTCCTGCGTCTTGGTCACTCCCAATCGGCATACGATGCGCCGATCCGAACGCTGGCGATAGTGCCGAGGGGCTCGCCCCCGGCAAGCTTCCGGCGTACCCCCGCGGCTCCCAGTCGCGGACGCCGACAGCCTGAGGCCCGAGACGACCAAGAGATCCTATCGAGTGCGACCTGCCGTTTGCTCGTGAGCGGCCGAGCGGCCTAGGTTGGGGATAAGAGAATGCCGGTGCGCGCGGTATTGAGCGGCGTGATTGCCGTCATGTCCTTGCCACAGGAGGGTGCCGCGACGCACCGGCATTTTCGTTTTTCGCCCCGGGTCAGCCCCTGGAAGATCTCCTCCCGTCGGACTTCACCCGAGCATCTATCTGTAATACGGAACTCGGGACCAAATTTGTTTCCCAGCCCGTCCGAGTCTTAAGACACCCACTACCTCTCTTTGGTTGCCTTGCGCCGCCAGGGCTCGGTTGGGCGTCCCGCTCCCGAGAGCCAGGCGGTCCGGTGCGGCTGGGGTCGGAGGGGCGAGGGCGGACTCAGACCGGCAGGTAGAAGAAGACCAGGCCGAGGATCAGGTAGATGGCGAGCAGGAGCACGCCCTCCATCCAATGCGTCTCGCCATCGTCGGCGATGTTGGAGATCGCGAGCACCGACAGCGCCACCGCGACCACCTCCAGCGAGGTGAATCGCAGGTCCATCGGCGCCGGTCCGATCACGTAGCTGAGGAACACCAGCAGCGGCGCTACGAAGAGCGCGATCTGGACGGAAGAGCCGACCGCTATCTGGAGCGACAGGTCCATCTTGTTCTTCAGGGCCATGAGCACGGCGGTCGAGTGCTCCGCCGCGTTTCCGACGAGCGCCACGACGATCACGCCGACGAACACCTCGTTCATTCCGAGCGTGTGCGCCGCGTCCTCGGCGGCCCCCACGAGCATCTCGCTCATGAGCCCGACAAGCGCAGCCGAGGCGATCAGCACGCCAAGGGCCTTCCGTGCGGACCATGTTGCGGCGTCCCTTTCGGCGCCCTCACCGCCGTTTCCGCCCTCCTGGTGGTGGCGCTCGCCCACGTACAGGTGCTGGTGCGTGCGGAGCGTGAACACGAGCGCCAGCACGTAGCTGGCCATCAGGACGACCGAGATGGTAAGGCTGAGGGATCGCTCGCTCGCGGGGCCGGTAGGTGCGATCTGGTGGTACACGGCGGGGACGACAAGCCCGATGGCGCTTAGCAGCAACATCGTGGATCCCAGGCTCGCGGCCGTCCGGTTAAACTTCTGTCGCTTGTACCGGACACCGCCCAGGAGGGCGCTCAGGCCGAACACGAGCAGGATGTTGCCGATGATGGACCCCGTGAGCGAAGCCATCACCAGATCCGTCAGCCCCGCCCGCAGCGCAAAGATCGCGATGATGAGCTCGGCGGCGTTGCCGAACGTCGCGTTGAGGAGTCCGCCAAGCCCGGTGCCGACCCGAAGCGCCAACATTTCGGTCGACTTGCCCATCAGGCCGGCCAGGGGGATGATCGCGAGCGCCGAGCAGACGAAGATGGCGGTGGCCGAGGCGTGCCACGCGTACTCGAGGCCCAGCGTGATGGGGATGAAGACGAGCAGGAGGGAGAGGGCGTTTTCTGCGCTGAGCCGCCGTTTCACCGCCGCCCCTCCCCGTTCGTCGCTCGAGATCGATGGACTGAAGATGAAGAGGCGCCGTCCGGATTCGAACCGGAGTAGGGGGCTTTGCAGGCCCCTGCCTAGCCACTCGGCCACGGCGCCAGAACGGACGAAAGCGTAATCGGTTTTCGCCCACCGGTAAAGACCGGGATCGGCCTCGCGCAGACACTCTCTACCCCCGCAGGGGGTCTTGGGGTCGCCCGCGCGCCCACGCCGGTCTATACTCGCCGCATGCAGCCCCGAAGCTCCCGTCCCGACACTCGGTTACGCCGATTCGCGCGGCGCCCGCGGCCGCCGCACCTTGGGTCCGTCCCGCTCGGGCGGGCGGCACTCCGCGTATTGTTCATCGCCTCTGTGATTCCCGCCGCGCTCGTGTCGCCGACCGAGCTCGCGGGCCAGTTCCGCGATGCGAGGCTGCCCGCCCAGGGTGAGCTGTGGTTCGACCTTACGGGATCGTTGCTCAACTGGGATTCGCAGTTTGCCAAGGACAGTCCCGGCCCGGACATCGCGGATGGGGATCGCGAGCCTCTGTTCCGGGACTTCGATGGCCCACTCGCCAACCGCCTGTTCCCGGGGGCGAGCTCGCTGATCGATGGACTCAACTCCGACGCCGGTGCGCTGGGCTTCGCCCCGATCACCCCCGAGGCGTTTTCCATGGGGAACCTCGAGTTCGGGACGATCAACTCGCAGATACGCCGGCTCGAGCTCGGCTTCGAGCTGGGTCTTATGGATCGGATCAGCCTTGAAGCTCGCGTCCCATTGGCGTTCGCCGAGGTCGAGCCTTCGTTTGCGTTCGATTCCGCATCCGCGACCGTCTTATCGGCCGCAACCGCGATCCCGACCGACTTCTTCACCACGTTCCGGGGGGCCGTGACGACGCTCGACGAGTTGATCGCGGGAGGAACGCTCGCGCCTGGCGACCTGACGACGGCGATCGGGTTCCGGAACGGAGCGACGGTGTTCGCGGATGCTCTGGAGCGCCGCATCATGGAGCTGCTGCTCATCCCGACCGGGTTGAGCAGCGCCGGCATGCAGATGACCTCGTTCGTGGACTCCCTCGTGGCCGGGTTCGGTCTCTTCGACGTGACCCTACCGGCGCTCCCGCTCCCGGAGTTGGCGACAACCGCGGACCTGGGACGCTTCTTCACCGGTGCGCCGCTCACCGGCACCGTGCCGGGCGCGAGCGAAAGAGGTTGGGCTCTTGGAGAGGTCGAGGTCGGAGCCCGCTTCGGCATCTTGGATCAGATCACCTACGCGCGCACCTCTGACTCTCCGCCCCAGATGGTGCCGCCGGCTGAGCCACCCCCTGAGCCACCGGCTGAGCCACCGGCTGAGCCACCCGCCGAGCCACCTGCCGAGCTGCCCGCCGACAACCTGCCTGTCCAGGCCGGGGAGGCGGAAGCACCCGCAGAGGGGGCGCACACGCCGCAAATAGACGCGGCCCCCTCGAGCGACGTCCGCTTCCTCCGGCTTCGCACGAGCGTCGGAGCCAAGGTCCGCCTGCCGTCGGGTTCTCCGAGCCTCCCTCCCTACGAGGACGCCTCTGACTTCATCGGGATTCCGATCGGAGACGGACAGCTGGATGTCGAGTTCGCCCTCTATCAGGACGTCGCCCTCGGGGAGCGGTTCTTCCTCAGTGTCGCGGGGCTGTACGGCCTCCAGTTGGCCGATGAGCTAACCCTGCGCATCCGCCCCCCGGATCGGCCGTTCGCGTTCGAGGGAACACAGGCGCTCGTGGGCCGCGATCTGGGCGACTACGTACAGGTGCGTCTGGCGCCTCGGTTCCAGCTCTCGGGAGGGTTGTGGTTCGGGTTGGAGTACGGGTTGTGGCACAAAGGGGTCGACCGGTACGAGTTCGGACCGACTCTCCCGGGGATCGAGGACGCCACCGCCCTCGAGATCGAATCGGAGCAGCGCCGCACCAGATTCGGCTTCACGTTGTTGTTCGAGCCCGGCGAGGCCACCAGGCGCCCCGAGCCGCGCCCTCGACGCACGGCTGCCGAAGACGATCCGGAAACCGTGCCAGGAGAGCGCCTCGAGCGCGCCGAGCGCCGAGTGAGTAGTTGGCGCTTCGCTATCACGGTGCGGCGGGCCGCCTCGGGGTCCGGGGGACAAACCCCTGCCTCCTTGCTCGTGGCGGTGACCATGCAGGCACCGATCAAGATCTTCTAGGGCAGCAGCGGGCCACGGTCGACGGGCGAGCCCTTAGACGGTCGGAGCCCCCAGGAGCTCCTCCGCGTGGGTGCGTGACACCTCGCTCTCCGGATCCCCGCCCAACATGCGAGCCAATTCGCGCACCCGGTCGCCGCCCTCGAGCGACTGCACGTGAGTCCGCGCTCGGTCGCCCTCGGTGAGCTTCTCGACCGAGAGGTGAGCCGTGGCACGCGCCGCGATCTGCGCGAGGTGCGTTACCACGAGCACTTGATGGGAGCCCGCGACCCCCGCCAACCGCTCGGCGACACGATGGGCGACTTCGCCCCCGATACCCGCGTCCACCTCGTCGAAGATCAGGATCGGCACCTCGTCGACTTCCACCAGGGCGGTCTTGAGCGCGAGCATGAGACGGCTCATCTCGCCTCCGGAGGCAACCCGAGCGAGCGGCGCTGGCTCGAATCCGGGATTCAGGGAGACGCGATACTCGACGCGCTCCTTGCCCCCGGGCGTCACCTCCTCCTGAGGCTCCAGGTGGACCACGAAGCGCCCCCCCGCGAGACCGAGCTCGGGGAGTGATCGGCCGACGGTCTCCTCCAGCCGTCGTGCGGCGGTGACCCGCGCCTCGCTCAGGAGTCCCGCCCGAGCATCGAGGCGCTCGGTGCTCGCGGAGCGCTCCGCCTCGAGCCGCTCGATCTCGTCCTCGCACCCTTCGATCGCGCTGAGCTCCGCTCGCGCCGCCTCGCCGGCAGCAATGACCTCCGCCAGGCTCTCACCGTACTTACGCTTCAGGCGATACAGTTCATCGAGTCGTTCGCGCACCTGCCCGAGGCGGGCCGGATCGTGCTCTATCTCCGTCCGGTACTCGCCGAGCTGGCGACCGAGCTCCTCGAGCGCCCGAAGCGCCGTCTCGTGCAACTCCTCGAATGCCTGCCCCTCGGGATCGATGCGGGTCAACTCGGCCAGAGATTGGGCGAGCTGCCCAAGCCGGTCCACGACGGATCCCTCCCCATCATAGATCCCATCGTACAAGTCCCCCGTGACGGTGAGCAGTTCCTCGGAGTGAGTGAGACGCCTTGCGTCTCGCTCGAGGTGATCCTCCTCGTCCGGTTCGACGGCGGCCGCTTCGATTTCGTCGGCCTTGAAGCGCAGATAATCGGCCTTCTCCCGGCCTTCCGAGGCTCTTTGTCTCGCTTCCGCGAGGCGTTCCTCGACGGCTCGCAGTCCCCTGTAGTCTTCCGCCACGTGGTTCGACAGATCGGTGGCACCTCCGAAAGCATCGAGGATCCTCCGCTGCTCCGGCCGGTGCAGTAGACGCTGGTGTTCGTGCTGGCCGTGGAGGTCGAGGAGGCGGTCGCCCAATTCCCGAACGAGCGACGTGGTGGCGGGAGAGGAGTTGATCCATGCTCGGTGGCGACCTTCCCGGTGCAGCTCACGCTTCAGGACGAGCCAGCCATCGTCCACCTCGACCCCGGCTCGCTCACAGCGCTCGAGGATATCGGGGCAACCGTCGATCGCGAACCGACCTTCGATGCGCGCCCGGTCGGTCCCCGCGCGGATGTAGTCGGCGGACGCCCGCTCCCCCACGAGGAGCGACAGGGCCTCCACCAGTATCGACTTCCCGGTCCCGGTCTCTCCGCTGAGCACCGTGAGCCCCGGGCCGAGCTCGAGGGACAGCTCGTCGATAACGGCGAAGTCGCGGATGCGGAGCTCTCGCAGCATAGGTTGAATTCGCCCCTCTCGGCGCTACACGTCGCTCGGGCGCACGTCACCCCACCGGAGCTTACGCCTTAGGACCGAGAAGAAGCTGTAGCCGGGGAGTCGAAACAGCCGAACCGGGTGCTCGGAGCAGGCGACCTCCACGGTGTCTCGCGCGCTCAGATCGGTTCCTGGCTGTCCGTCGACTGTCAGGGCCAGATCATCGTGGCTAGAGAGGAGCTCGACCGTGACCTTCGTCGTCGCCGGTAGGACCACCGGGCGGACCGCGAGCGTGTGGGGCGAGATCGGCGTCGCGATGATTCCGTCCATCGTCGGGACGAGGATCGGTCCGCCCGCCGATAGGCTGTACGCGGTCGAACCCGTGGCGGTCGCCAGAATGATGCCGTCCGCGCTGTACTGACCGATCGGTTCAGTGTCCGCCCACAGGCGGAGCGTGATGAGGCGCGCAGTTCCGCTCTTGTGGATGACCGCATCGTTGACGGAATAGAAGCTGGGCGCCGATTCAGCCGGCTGGTCTTCGCCTTCATGACGGACGGTCACCTGCAAGGCGAGGCGTTGTTCCTCGCCGCAGACGCCGGAGGCGATCAACCCGAGCGCCTCATCCAATCCCTCCCGGGCGACAACGGTCAGGAACCCGAGTCGGCCCAGATTGCACCCGAGGACTCGCAGGCCGCGGGGGCCGGCGATTCGTGCACCGCGCAGGAAGGTCCCATCGCCCCCGAGCGTCAGGACCCAGTCGAGTTGGTCCAGCGATTCCTCGAGCCTGCCCGTGGAGCCCGGGACCGAATTCGCCAGGTCCCGTTCGAAATAGAGCTCCATTCCGAGAGACTCCGCCACGTCGACAAGGCGCTCGAGGAGCGCCTCCATCCCCTGGTAATACCGGTTTGTGACGACGCCTACGCGCATGCCTCAGCTCTTCCGCTCGACAACGAGGTGCACCATCGCACGCAGTTGGTCTGCGTGCTCGAGCACCGTTAGCTCACGCCGCGCCCGGTCCGCCAGATCTCGTCCCACGCGTCTGGCCTCTCGGACGCCGATGATCGATGGCATGGTGGCCTTCCCCAGGGCTACGTCTCTTCCACCGGCCTTACCCATTTCTCGAGACGAACCGGTGACGTCCAGGATGTCATCCACGACCTGGAACGCCAACCCCAGGTTCCGGCCGAAGCGCTCGAGCCGTTGCTCCATCTCCCGCGGGGCGCCCGCCGCGACCGCCCCCATGACACACGCGGCAGCGATCAGCCTCGCGGTCTTTCCGAGGTGGATCTCCTCGAGCTCTTCTCGACTCACGGCTCGTCCCTCCGCCTCCAGGTCCCGGAGCTGGCCACCGACCATGCCGGATCCACCTGCGGCTACGGTCAGGGCGCGGATCAGGCGGGCAATGCGCTCCGGCTCAAGCCGCAGTCGCGCACCGGCGACCGCGATCGCCCGGATGGCGAGCGGCATGAGCGCGGCGCCCGCCAGGGTCGCCGTCTCGACACCAAATTCCACGTGCAGGGTCGGGCGACCGCGGCGCAGCAGATCGTCGTCCATGCACGGGAGGTCATCGTGGATGAGGGAGTAGGCATGGACCAGCTCGACACTGCACCCGAGCAACGCGATTCCTGCCGTTGGCCGCTGCGGCCGGGCGCCCCCCGGGTCGCCCCCGGCGGCCCGGTAGGACGCCACGAGGAGGAGGGGCCGGATCCGCTTGCCCGGTCCCAGGACGGCGTGACGCAGGGCCGCGGCCACGCTCGGTGCGGCCTCGCGAAGCTCCGCATTGAGGAAGGCCGCCAGCTCCGCGTCAACCGCCTCCCGCGTTCCGGCGAGGTCCGTTTGAGACGTCCCGGTCTCAGGACCGGTCCCCGTCGTCACCGGAATCGTCCTTGGGTTCGGGCGGATCGAACGCGACCTCGTTCGGCGCGCCGGTCGATTCGGTAATGAGCTCTTCGACCTTTCCGCGCGTCTCCTCCAACAGGCGGTTCGCGGCACTCACGTGGAGGATCCCCTCCTCGAAAAGAGCCATGGCCTCGTCGAGCCCGATCTCATCCGAGTCGAGTGCCGCGACGATGCGCTCGAGCTCCGCGAGCGCCGCTTCGAAGTCGTCCAGAGGCTCGGGCATCATTCACTCCCATCGGGTTCGACTCGATCGGAGCGGCAGTGGACCGTTCCGTCGCTCACCCGGAGCCGAAACTCTCCTCCCTCCTCGAACATGCCGGTGTTACGGAGTACGGACCCGTCAGGGGCAACCGGTACCGCGTATCCTCGTCGAAGCGTGTGGAGCGGGCTGAGCGCATCCAGGCGTTGCGCGAGCCGCAACCACCGCGCGCCGTCGCGTTCGAGCCGGCGCAGCATGTAGGCGCGGAGCCGCTCCTCGAGCCGCGCGCTGCGCCTCGCGCCGTCACGCCCGCGGCGTCGTAGCCCCGTCACGAGCCCCGCCGAGAAGCGCCGGATCCGGGTGCGTAGCGTCTCCCCGTCGGGAACCGCCATCTCGGCGGCTGCGGAGGGGGTCGGAGCGCGCAAGTCGGCGACGAGGTCGACGATCGTCACGTCGATTTCGTGCCCGATCGCCCCGATGACCGGAACCGGGCAAGCCGCCACGGCGCGCGCCACGTTCTCCTCGTTGAAGCACCACAGGTCTTCGACCGACCCACCCCCCCGAGTGAGGATGATCAGGTCGACGCCGGGGTGTCTCCCGAGCGTTTCGAGGGCGCCGCATATCTCGACGCTCGCACCGTCTCCCTGCACCCGACAATCCCGCACCAGCACGCTGGTCCAGGGAGCACGACGCCGCACGATGGTCAGGATGTCTCTGAGCGCTGCGCCGCTGCGCGATGTGACGATCCCGATCCGACGAGGGACCATGGGCAGCCGCCGTTTTCGGGCGGGGTCCAGCAGGCCCTCGTCCTGGAGCGCTCTCCGGAGACGCTCGAACGCCAATCGCCACAACCCCTCCCCCTTCGCCTGGAGATTGCGCACGATGAGCTGATACCGGCCTCGCTGCGGGTATAGCGAGACCTGGCCGAACGCGCAGACCTCCATCCCCTCCTCGGGATCGGTGGGCAGGCGCCGCGCGTCACCCTGGAACAGCACGCATTGAATCTGGCCGCGGTCGTCCCGCAGGCTGAAGTAGCGGTGCCCGGACGCGGCCACGCGCCAGTTCGTGACTTCCCCGAGGACCCAGAGGGGGTGGAAGGTGCCCTCCAGGAGATCTCGCACCACGCTGTTGAGCGCGGAGACCGGGATCGGGTTCTCGGGGTCTCGACCGTCCGGCAGCGGCTCCGAATGATCCGTCCCGGAATCCTCGGTCTCCCGGACGGACTCGAGGATCGGGTCGGCGCCTTCCGGTGAGCCTCTTTCGAACAGCGAAAACTGTCGTTCCGGACTCATCCCGTCGCCACCGGCCCGCCCGCATGCATCTCGAGCTGGCGGGCGGCGGCCGCAACCGTGTTGCGCAGGAGCATGGCGATCGTCATCGGACCGACACCTCCGGGGACCGGCGTGATCCAGGCGGCGCGCTCTGCCGCTTCCTCGAACGCGACGTCACCGACGAGGCGGTAGCCTTTCTCCGTCGAATCGTCTGCGACGCGATTCACCCCTACATCGATCACAACCGCACCCTCGCGGACCATATCGCCCGTCACCATCTCGGGCCGACCGACCGCGACGATCAAGATCTCTCCCTGGCGCGTGATCGCTCCGAGGTCGTGCGTGCGGCTGTGCGCCACGGTGACCGTGGCGTTCGCCCATGGTTCCTTCTGCAACAGGATCGCGGCCATTGGCATGCCGACGATGTTGGAACGCCCCACGATGACCGCGTGCCGGCCGGTCGGGTCGACACCGGTGTGCTTGATGAGTTGTTGGATCCCGGCGGGTGTGGCCGGCCTGAAGGCGAGCGGGTCACCGCTCGCGACGCGACCCACGTTGGTCGGGTGGAAGCCGTCGACGTCCTTCGACGGCAGTACTCGCTCCATCACTTCGGTCTCGTCCAGGTGGTCCGGGAGCGGGAGCTGGACCAGGATCCCGTGGATCTCCGGGTCTGCGTTCAGCTCGTCGACGATGGCGAGTAGTTCCTCACGCGAGATGTCCGCCGGGGGCTTGATGTCGCGCGCCATGATGCCAGCTTCCTCACAGGCACGTGTCTTCATCCGCACGTAGACCTGCGATGCGGGGTCCTCACCGACGAGGACGACACCCAGTCCGGGCCGCACGCCTTCCTCCACGAGTCCAGCCGTACGTTCCGCGACGCCGGCTCGGATCTCCGCCGCGATCGCCCGACCATCGATCAGCTTCGCTCCCATGATGTAACCTCCGAGGACGGCCCCGCTCGCGTCAGCGAGCGAAGTCGACCGTGCGGGTTTCACGTACGACGACGACCTTTATCTGCCCCGGGTACTGGAGCTCGTTCTCGATCCTACGTGCGATCTTCTCGCTCAGCTGCTCCATCTCTTCATCAGTGATCTTGTCTGGCGTGACCATGATCCGGATCTCACGCCCCGCCTGAATCGCGTAGACCTTCTCCACACCTTCGTAGGAACTGGCAATCTCCTCCAGCTTCTGGAGCCGCTTGACGTAGTGCTCGAAGGACTCGCGGCGGGCGCCCGGCCGGGCACCAGAGATCGCATCCGCCGCTGTTACGAGGAACGTCTCGGGGAAGCGCGCCGGCTCGTCTCCGTGGTGCGCCCGGATCGCGTTCAGCACCGCATCGCTTTCCTCGCACCGCTTGCAGAGCTCGTATCCGATCTCGACGTGGCTGCCTTCCTGCTCGTGAGTCAGGCCCTTCCCGATGTCGTGCAGGAGTCCCATCCGCTTCACGAGCGCGGTGTCCAGCCCCAGCTCCGACGCCATGTTCGCCGCGATCAACGCCACCTCGCGCCCGTGCATGAGCTGATTCTGCCCGTAGCTGGTGCGGAATCTCAGATGGCCGAGCACCTCGATCAGATTCGGGTGCAGGTCGTGGATCCCGAGCTCGTACAGGACCTCCTCGGCCGCCTCTTGCATCGACTTCTTGACATCTTCCCGCGCCTTCTCGACGATCTCTTCGATGCGGCCCGGGTGAATCCTGCCGTCGGAGACCAACCGCTCCATCCCTATCCGTGCCACTTCACGCCGGATCGGGTCGAAACTCGATAGGATCACGGCTTCCGGTGTATCATCGACGACGACATCCACGCCCGTGGCCGCCTCGAAGGATCGGATGTTCCTCCCCTCGCGGCCGATGATCCGGCCCTTCATGTCGTCGCTCGGCAACGCGACGACGGACACGGTCGCTTCGGAGGAGTGATCCACGGCCAGTTTCTGGATGGCCATCGAGATGACCTTCTTGGCCTCTCGTTCGGCCTCCCGCCTGGCTCGTTCGCGCATCTCGCGCACGTGTTGGGCGGCCTCGGCGCGCGCTTCGTCCTGGATCTGACTGACCAGCTGCCGGCGGGCGTCTTCTCGGCTCAATCCGGAAAGGGCTTCAAGCCTGCGCTGCAACTCGCCTTCTCGACCCTCGAGACCGGCGGTCCGTTTCTCCAGCTCTTCCTTCTCGCGCTCCAGGCCGTCTCGACGCTCGTCCTGTCGAACCTGGCGGCCGTCCAACATCTCAAGCTTCCGATCGAGCAGCTCCTCCCGCTCGATGGCGCGCTTTTCGAGGCGCTCGACCTCCGTCCGCCGTCGCTCGGCCTCGCGAGTCCACTCCTCACGGAGCTGCTGTGCTTCCTCACGTCCGGCGAGCTCCGCGGAGCGCCGGACGCCGTCGGCCTCCCGCTGCGCCGCCTCCAGGACTGCCCGGGCGTCCTGTTCGACCTTACCGCGATGCCGTCGAATCGCGCCCCGTGCCGCGAGAGCGCCGATGAACGCGCCCAGGACAGCGGCGGCGATCGCGACCAGCGCGACGGTTTCAACGTTCATCTCGGCACCTCAACGATCTATCAAATGATGGGCGGCGCGAAATTCGTCACCCCCAAAAACAGAAAAAGCCGGTGGCTACATCGTCCACCGGCACGTGTCGATCGAGGCACGGCCTCGAAGCGAAGATCCGTCGGCATACCGATCGAGCCCTCGCAATCTATCTCTCACGCCAGCATAGGTTTGCAGCAGACCACAGACGACGTTGCCGCGATCAAAGTTGTCGGGCCGTTTCACGCACCGCAAGCGACGGCCGCGCGCGGAGTCCTACGCTTTGAGCGCACCCTCCAATCGGGCCGTGACATCGGCCAGGCGCTCGCGCACTTTCTGATCCAGCCCGGCGGCGTCCGCCCGGGCTCGGAATAGCTCATCGGTGATCTTCATCGCGGCGAGGATCGCGGCTTTGTGCGGCTCGGTGATGTGTCCCCCGATGTGGGCCGCCTGGATCGCATCGTCCACGTAGCGGGCGCACTCTCGGGTGTATTCCTCACCGAGGTCGGTTCGAATCTGGTAGTCCTCACCAAATATCGTGACGCGGACCGCTTTGCGATCCTGGGCGCTCATAACTCGTCCTCCACGACCTCGAGTCGAGTCCGGATTCGGCTCGCGCGCGCGCGGGCTTCTTCGAGCACGCCGCGCAAGCGTCGGTTCTCTTCGTTCAATTGCGCGAGACGCTCCTCCACGTTGGCCGGCACGGCCGTCCCTTCCGAGCCCTCCATTGCCTCGCGGAGCTTCTCGTAGGCGACCTCGCACTTCGTCGCGCGTTCCATGGCGGCTTCGAGCTCCGAGGCCATGAGGCCCGCGGCGTCGCTCAATCGATCGAGAATCGCGTCCACATCGCTCACCCTGTCAGGCACGTCAAGATGTTCGGATTCGGGCATCGAACTGCTCCTCGAGTGCCGATGTGATCGCCGTCATGTCGGCGTCCACTTCCTGATCCGTGAGCGTACGATCCTGGGCCCGGAAGCGAAACGCCCACGCGAGGCTCCGTCTCCCCTCGTGGATTCCCTCCCCGGCGTACACATCGAAGAGATGTACGCTCTCCAGTAGCTCTGAAGCGCTGTCGTGAATCGCTCTTTCGATCGCGAGCGCCTCGGCGCCCAGCGGCACGGTTACCGCCAGGTCGCGCCGCACCGCAGGGAGAGTCGAGAGCGCCCGGTACGACGTCGTCCTCTCGAGGACCACGCTCGCGAGGTCGAACTCCATCGCCCAAACCGTGCTGCCCCAGGGCGGGGTGTCCACAGCGGCATCGCGTACGCGACCGGCCACACCGATGGTTTCTCCGTCTCGAGCCAGTCGAAAGCGCTCCGCGTCCAACCAGGCATCGGCACGCCCGGCTATCGCTCGGCCGTCAGGCGCGGGCTCGAGGGTCGCGTTACATAGGCGTTCGGCTGCCTCGGCCGCGAGACCCTTCAGGTCCCACAGGCCAAGATCTTCCGACTCGGCCGACCAGTGGGCAGGATCCCGTTCGCCGCTGATCAGCACACCCACGCGCAGCCGCTCTTGGAAACGCTCCGTCCCGTCGGCGGCGGGACGCGCGTTCCCCGCTCCTCGCCCCGTGTCCGAGTACCCGAACACCGTCCCGATCTCGAACAGGCGGATGGCGCGGCGACCGCGCGCGAAGTTGTGCTCCGCCCGGCGTAGCAGGACCGGGACAAGCTCCGCACGCAGGAAGCTCTCCTCGGCCGACAGCGGATTCGGCACGGCGACCTCGGCCCGGTTCCCACGGTGCTCCTCGGGCATGAAGCTCAAGCTGCGCGCCTCCAGAAGCCCACGCGCGACGAAAAACTCCCGAACCCGGCCGGCCTGGCTCCAGGCCGGATCGTCCGGCACGACGCTGGGACGAAACCGCCGATCGTGGTGCGGGAAGTTCTCGAACCCGAAGCGACGAGCCACCTCTTCGACAAGATCGATCTCGCGTGTCACATCACGCCGCCAGCCGGGGACCTGGAAGCGAAGCACGAGCTCTCGCTCACTCGTCTCGGTGCGCGGCGATGGATTCTCGAGAGCTTCCTGGCGCTCGAATCCGATCGGCGCGAGCAGACCTTCGAGCTCGTCCGGCCCGGGATCGATCCCGAGCACCTGCTTCACGCGCGAGGGTCGAAGCTGGATGACGGGGAGGTCGAGCACCGCCGCCCCCACCCGGATCCCCTTCGGGTCCGCCTCGCCACCCGCAACCGCGAGGATCAACTCCACACACCGCGTCAAGGCGGTCTCGAGCCCATGTTCGTCGATACCACGTTCGAAGCGGTACGACGCGTCGGTTCCGAGAGAGAGCGAGCGGCCCGTCGCGCGGACGCTCACCGGCTCGAACGACGCACACTCGATGAACAGGTCGCTCGTCCGATCCGTGACCTCCGTCTCTCCTCCGCCCATCACGCCGGCGAGTGCCACCGGCCGGTCGCGGTCGGCAATCAAGGTGACCGAGGGATCCAGAGCCCGATCCTCGCCATCCAATGTCAGGAGTCGCTCGCCCGCCGCCGCCGACCGAACGCGGATCTCCGACCCGCCCAACGTCTGCAGGTCGAAGGCGTGGATCGGTTGGTTGAGCTCGAACAACACGTAGTTCGTCGCATCGACCACATTGTTGATGGGACGCGCCCCGATCGCGAGGAGTCGTCCCGCGAGCCAGGCGGGGGACGGGCCGACGGTGACGCCGCGAATCACGGCGCCCAGATACCGGCTGCACCGGTCAGGCGCATCGATCGCGACCTTCACGCCCGCCGCCGAGGCCTCGCGCTCTCCATCCTGCCAATCGGGAGTCCAGCCCGGACCACCGACGTCGCGTAGGACGATCTCGTCCAAACCCTCGCGCACCAGCTCACGCGCGACTCCGACATGACTCGCCAGATCGACGCGGTTCGGATTCAGATCGAGAGACAGCCGAACGTCCGGCAGCCCGAGGACCTCGGCGAGCGGCCGCCCCGGCGTGAGGCCGTCCGGCAGCCGCATGATCCCGCCCTTGTCACGCCCCAGCTCCAGCTCCGCCTCGGAGCACAGCATGCCGTGGCTCATCTCGCCGCGAATCTTCCGGCTCTCTATCCGGAATCCGCCCGGAAGGGTCGCGCCGGCGGGCACGTAGGGGTACAGGGCACCCTTTTCCACGACCGGCGCACCGCACACGACGTCGATCGGCTCCTCGCGACCGGAGTCGACCCGACACAGCGTGAGGCGGTCGGCGTTGGGGTGCGGGTCGGCCTCGAGCACCTGAGCCACGACGATCCCCTCGAGGGCGCCCCCCAACGAGTCGGTCGACTCGACCGCCGCCGCCGTCATGCTGAGGCGGTGTGCGAGCTCCTCGACCCCTTCCGAAAGCCCCGGCAGCAACTCCCGGAGCCAGTTCACGGAGATGTTCACGCGAATTGCTCCAGAAAGCCGACATCCCCTTCGTAGAGGAGCCGCATGTCGGGGATTCCATGTCTCACCATGGCGATGCGGGCGGGCCCCATCCCGAACGCGTATCCGGTGTACCGCTCGGGATCGTAACCCACGTTCTCGTACACGGCCGGGTCCACCATCCCGCTTCCCATGATCGTCATCCAACCGGTTCGCTTACACGTGGAGCAACCACTCCCGGCGCAGACCGTGCACGAGACGTCGACCTCGGCGGACGGCTCGGTGAACGGGTAAAAGGAGGGTCGGAATCGGCTGCGCGTGTCGGACCCGAAGAACCGTCGCACGAAGTGCTCGATCGTCGAGCGGAACTCGATGAAGTCGATGCCTTCATCCACAGCGAGCCCCTCGATCTGCTCGAAGGCGGGTGCATGAGAGGGGTCGAATGAGTCACGACGGTATGCCAACCCGGGCACGACCACGCGGACGGGGGGTTCGAAGTTCTCCATCACGCGCGCCTGGACGGGGGATGTGTGCGTGCGCAGGACCACGCCCTCGTCCAAATAGAACGTGTCCATCATGTCCGCGGCGGGGTGATCGAGCGGGATGTTCAGCGCAGTGAAGTTGTACCACACCGACTCGATCTCGGGACCCCGGATCTTCGTGAACCCGAGCTCGCTGAAGATGTCGCAGATCTCGTCGATCACCCGTGTGATGGGGTGCACGGCCCCCGCCCACCGGCGTCGACCGGGCAGAGTCAGGTCGTGATCGGCTCGACCTTCCGAACCTGTCGTCCGCTCCAACTCCCCTACGCGATGGGTGTGGGCGGCGGTCAGCGCCTGCTTCACGGCGTTGGCCCGCTGGCCAACCTGCGGTCGTAACTCCGGCTCGACGGTGCCGATCCCACCGAACGCATCCGCCAGACAGCCGCTGCGGCCCAAGAACTCGATGCGGACTGCCTCCAGCTCGGAAGCGCTGTCCGCCTTCCCGATCGCGGCCAGCCCCTGCTCCTCGATCTCCGTCAGGCGATCGAGCAGGGACGTGCCGACGGGGCTCATGGCGCGTGCTCTTTGGCGACCTCGGCGAGCTCCGTAAAGGCTGCGGGATCACGGACCGCGAGATCCGCGAGCATCTTCCGGTTCAGCTCGACCCCCGCGTTCTTGAGGCCGCTCACGAAACGCGAATAAGACAACCCGTTCGACCGCGCCGCCGCGTTGATCCGAGCGATCCACAGACGGCGGAAGTCTCGCTTACGCCGGCGCCGGTCGCGGTAGGCGTAGGCCCAGCCGCGCTCGACCGAGTTCTTCGCGGTTCGATACAGCTTCGAGCGCCCGCCGAACTGGCCGCGCGCCTCCTTGAGCGTCTTCTTCTTGCGACG
>JBDHAD010000043.1:0-25431 GCA_039588215.1 Gemmatimonadota bacterium | reverse complement strand
GGGCGGTGGTGGCTCGTCGTCGATGGTGATCTGAAGCGGACCGAGCGTTCGGCAGCGGATCATGGGCTCGCCTCCAGCTAACGGCCGATGAAGACGGACATGCTGTCCTCGATGGCCGAGTAGCGAGGATCGCCTCGCAGCGGCTCGATGAACGGGCTCACTCCCAGGAGCACCATGAACTCATCGCGCCACTCATAGGCGGCCGAGAGCCACTCGAACGCGAGGTCCGTCTCCCCGAGGTGCGCGTACGCGACGGCCATCCAGAAGGGCGAGACGTACGTCTCGACGGCCTCGGGCGATGCGGGCAGGCGCGCTAGGATGGCCCGTGCATGATCGGGCTCGCGGGCCGCCGCGAACCCGTACGCCAGCAGGGCTTGGTAGAGCGGTGCGGGGGGAGAGGCTGCCGCATGGGTCTCGGCGGCCTGGAGGAGCGCCAGAGCCTGCTCGCGCGCACCGGTGCCGAGTAGTGCGGCGGTCTGCCAGAGCAGCGCCTCGGTGAACGTCGAATCCAGCTCGAAGGCCCTCGTGGCGGACGCGAGCGCTTGCTCGAAGTCGCCCGCGTAAAAGTGAGCGCGGGCCAACCCGGTCGTCATGTTGGGCGAGAGGAAATCCAGCCGGACCGCTAGTTCCGCCACGGCGACCGCCGAATCCTGCCGCCCCATGGCCGAGAGGTAGAGCGAGTACCACGGGTAAGTGTCGGCCCAGCTCGGGTTCAGCTCGATCGCTCGCAGGTAATCATCCTCGGCCTCGACCCAATCCTCCCAAAAGTACGCCCGCTTGGCTTCGGCGAGCGCGGCGAACGGCGCGGCCAAGGTGCTATCGAGCCGGATCGCGTCCTCCGCGTGCTGGCGCGCGACGCGGAACGCGGAGTCCGGGAAAACCCCACGCAGGCCGCGCGCGGTGAGGACCACGTAGACATCCGCCAGCCCGGCGTGCGCGGGGGCGTAGGTCGGGTCCGCCTCGATTGCGCTCCAGAACCACTCCTCCGCCTGGCTCAGCGCGGGTCCGGTGCGCTCCCTCCATCGGTGCCGCCCCAGCAGGTAGAGGTCGTAGGCTTCCAGATTGGGAAGCGTCAGCGGGGCTGTGGTCGGCGCCTCGATGCCGGGCAGTGCGGCGGCCACGTCACCGGTGATCTCCTGCTGGATCGCGAATACTTCGGGCCACGCCCCCTCGTAGCGCTCGACCAGGAGCGTATCCCCCGTGCGCGTGTCGGACAGCCGGACGTCGACCTCGATCGAGTCACCCTCCCTCAGCACGGTGCATTCGACGACCGCGCCCACGTTGATATAGTCCCCGATCTCCTCGGGATTCATTCCGAGCTGCTTGATGGCCGAGGCCGTCGGTCTCGGCACGCCGGTCAACCCGGGGATGGTCGACAGGCGGTTGCTCATCTCCTCGGCCAGGTTGTCGGCGACGTAGGCCTGATCGCCTTCCGCACTCAGGTCGTCACAGGGCAGCCATGCGAACATCTCGATGGCCTCCGGTCCACCCATGCGCGAGAACGCGATCCCCAGCGCCGCCGAGGCCGCCGCCAGCAACACGAGCACCAGGGGCCACCGCCGACGGGCGAACGAGGGAGCCGTGGCCGCCGCGCCGCTCGGGGGAGCCGCTGCCTCGAGGGCTTCTCGAAACGCACCCGCGTCCGGCCACCGATCGGCCGGATCGGGAGCGAGGGCCCGCTCGATCGGCCTTCGGAGCTCGGTCGGAACGCGGGACCAGGTGACGTCCCCGGGCAAGGTGTCCACCTCTCCGAAGGCTATCCCGCTCAGACATTGGAAGAGCACGAGACCCGCCGCGTACAGATCCGAGCGCGGGGTCACCTCGTCACCGACATCCTGTTCGGGCGCCATGTAACCAGGCGTGCCCACGACCTGCCCGTCGGTCGTCAACGGCTCCGCACCCTTCGCGTCGAGCGTCTTGGCGATCCCGAAATCACCCAGAAGCACGCGGTCATCCGTCACGAAGACGTTGGCCGGCTTGACATCGCGGTGGACGAGGCCGGCCGTGTGAACCGCCTCGAGCGCCTTTAGCAGGTCGACTGCCACCCGGATGGATTGGTCCTGCGACAGAGGCCCGCTCTCCAGGAGTTCCGCGAGCGTGGGCGCCGCCAGGAAGTCCATTACGTAGAAGAAGAGGCCCGCGGCCTCTCCGACCTCGTGGATGGCGACGACGTTGGGGTGGCTCACGTGCGCGAGGTGGCGAGCCTCGCGCAGGAACCGCTCCGCGCCACGGGCCGTGGCCAATTCCGGGCGCAGGACCTTGATGGCGACGGGTCGGTCCAGCGATGGGTCGTAGCCCCGATAGACGGACGCCATGCCACCGCTGGCGACCTTCTGCTCGACCACATACATGGGTGCGAGCGCTTCTCGGAGACGATCCCGCAAGGAAGGAATGCTGAACCTCCTCGGCACTTGTTCTGCCAACTGGCGATAAGCACCGAGGTTACACTAGAGCGCACAGGCCGGGCGTCAAGGGCTGATGGCGCGCCGCCCCCCCGGGGTCAGGAGGGCGGCGGCGTCTGAAGCGATGGGAACACGCGGCGGATGGTGGCGTCAGCGTCCGAGACCCGGCGCGATTCGGAGGGCGCCCAGCACACCGGCGTGGTCGGACGGCCACATGCCGGTCGCGGTCTTGTCGCCCGGCTCCTCACCGACCAACTCCACGTGGGCGCTGCCGTTGAAGCTCTTTCCAGCCCGGGTCCGCTCGTCACGATAGAAGATGAAATCGATCCGATGACGGAGCTTCGAAACGGGATTGCGCAGGTCCTTGTCCTGTCCGGAGCTGTACCCCAGCCCCCTCGGGCGACCGATCGTCCAGGCATCCACGAACCCGGCGGCCAGGATGTCCTGATACGTCGTCGTCGTGGTTCCGTCCGCGGCGGTGTTGAGGTCACCCACCAGTACCACCGGATACGGCGATGCGTCCGCGATGGCCAGCAGCTCGGACGCCTGAGCGTATTGCAGAGCCGCCAGCTGCGGATCCAGGACCCCGGGCGCCAGATCGGCCGCCTCCAGGTGAGCATTGATGACCCGATACGGGAGCCCCTTCAGCGTGATGTCCACCGAGGTCCAGCCGCTGGGCTTGGGAAGGGTCAGACCACCGAGTGAAATCGGGAGCACCGCAGCGTAGTTGCCGGCGTGCGCGTTCGACCACGGGACATCCGAGCGTACCAACAGGACGTCGTGATCTGTGAGTCGGACGTCATCCAGCCCGCCGGTCGAGAAGTTCACCATCGGGACTTCGACGTCGAAGTTGGTCGCGGTCGCGACCACCACGTAATCCGCGCCTCGGTCAGCGAGTGCCTGCTGCAAGATGCTCAGCCAGTCCTGCACGGGCGTGGTAGCCGGAGTCGGATTCCCCACCAGGAAGTCGCCCGGGGACTGCATGCGGATCGAGGTCACTTCCTGGAGCCCCACGACGTGGGGGCGTGCGTGGGTAATCTGGTCCGCGATCGCTTCGGCACGCTCGACGAAGTTCGTTGCTTGTATCTTCCCAAACATGCGCGCGACCTCGAACGGGATCTGATTGGGATCTTGGATCAGGAGCAGATCCTGCACCTGAGCGCCCACGTAGATGTTCCAGGTCAGCACGTCGAGCGCCGGTGACCCCGCTCGCTCTGGGTTCGCGTTGCTGCTCGGTCCCAGCGGCGAGCGGTCGGTGCACGCGGTCAGGGCCAGGATGAGGATGATGGGGGCGATGAACCGCCTCATGATGTACCTCCCTTCGGTGGACGATCAATGACCGCGCCCGGCTTTGGGCGGCGGTGTGATCTCCGTGTTTGTGAAGGAAGGTCGGAGGAATGGGTCAGGTACCGGTCAAGTGGCTGTTTGACAACGCGTTATGGTGCAGGGTGTTGGACGCCCGACACCGAGCGCCGGACTGAGAGATCCGGGCCTGGGAGGGTGGATGGTGCGGCGGGCGTCGTGGGCCTGCGCGCGGTTGTCGATTCGTCTCAGGAAACCTTGAAGACCTGGTCGTGCTCCCGGACGCGGTCCGCCACCTTGACCGCGACCTCGGACCCGGCCGCGGCCGTCTCGATCGGACCGTGCTCGACCTGCATCGAGGTGACCTCCTGCTGGAAGTCGGTGCTGTGCCCGATGAAGTGGAGCACGTCGCCGACGGAGATCGTCGCATCCAGCTTGATGACGCCGACCTCGGGCTTCGCGAAGTAGTGAGTCACCGTGCCGACCAGTTCCTCGTCCATCATGCGCCTCCTGTTCCTCTCCGCGACCGTTGCTTCAGCGCCGGACTCATGACCGGCCGGCACCGGGTCGGGGAGTCGCTAGTGCGCGTAGTCCACGATCTTCTCGATGACCTGGCGCGCGTAGTCTTTGTCCCAGGTCACGACGCTATTGCGTGCCTTCACCTCGACCCTGGATGAGGTGTCACCTTCCCGCCGAATCGTGACGGTGACTTCGGGGTCGCCGCCCTCGGACGGCTGCGCGCGCAGCGTCTGGCCATCGTCGTCGATCCGTAGCTCTGTTCGGGTGAGGTCGAAGTCCTCGAAGGCTCGTTCGGTCGCCGCGGCGACCGCCTCCACGCCGCCCGGCACGATCGATTCCACGCCCTGGTTGGTGAAGTAGATCCCGCCACCGACCCCACCGGCGGCCGCGAGCAGACACCCGTTCAGCAGGACGGTTGTGGCACCGAGTAGTATGAGTCGATCCGCCATAGGAGAGAACTCCTCAGGGTCACCGCCGCACCGAGAACCGCACCGAATCCATCGGTACGCCCGCCAGGCGGCTGTGCGATTGGTCGGCCAGCGCGGCGACCACGCGATGATCACCGGGGGCCAGTCCCCGGAGCCGAAACTCCATCTCTCCGGGATCGAGGTGAACGATGTCCGATACGCCACGCGGAATCACCTCTCCGGGTGGTGATGGATCGCGGTCGATGTACAGGTGATGGTGGGCGCCTCTCTGCCCGCTTCCACTCGCGAGCCTGACTCCCGCGGCACCCAGGGACACGACGACCTCGTCTCCGCGGATCAGCGCCCCCGGGCGGGGCTGGAGGATCTTCAGCTTCACCTGTTCATCGCAGGTCGGCGGCCGATAGCCCTCCCGACTGTTGGCGATGGTGCACGATACCAGGGTCCCGGCGTGCGTAGCCGTACCGCCCCATCCGGTCGTCGTTCCGCTGTCGATGAATACCGTAACGTTCGGCGACATTTCTTGGTCCAGCCCCGCCGCGACGGACGCGTAGGATTGGCTGTCGCTGAAGTAGATCTCTTGTGTCGTGGCGAGGTTCCTGAGGTCGGCCTGCATCGCCGCGATCTGTGCCCGCTCTCTGAATCCGGAGTACACCGGCCAGGCGATAGCGGCGAGCACCGTGATGACGAGGAGCACGATGGACAGCTCCAGGAGCGTGAACCCGTCCGCCTTGAGAGACATTCCTCTCCTCCGCACCAAGTAAGGCTTCGTGCTGCGTGGCGACCCGGTATGGTGATCCGCCGGCGGCAAGATAGGGAGCCGCGCAACTTCACGACAGCGAGCGGGGTGCGCGATGGTTGCCAGATCTACCGACCCGCACGGACTATTCACCGAGACTTCGTGGCCCCGAGATCTGAGGTGATCGAGATTCTGACTCGCGAGCGAATACCCGGCATGCGTGTGATGGTCGTCAGCCGCGGGGTCCACGTGTGGTGCGCGTCGCTACGGCATTCTCCCGAGAGCATCGCGAGCCTCCGACACACGCTCTCACCGGACGAGCGGGCCACGCGTGGCCGGCTACGATCCAGCGGGGATCGAAGACGGTATTCCGTGGGACGCGGGGTCCTCCGCCTCGTTCTCTCTCGATACACGGACGCTTCCCCTCGTGAGCTGGAATTCAGGTACGGACGAGCCGGAAAGCCGCTTCTCGCCGATCGCGGCGCGCGGGCGGGCAGATCGGACCTCCATTTCAACGTCTCGCATTCCGGTGATCTTCTGCTGATCGCGGTCCGCCCACGAGGGCCGGTGGGAATTGATGTCGAGCGGGTTCGCCCCATCTCGCATATGGATGCCATCGCCCGACGCTGGCTTTCTGCGGATGAGTACCGGGCGATCCGGCGAGCCCCCACGGAGAACGCGAAGGCGGAGTTGTTCTTCGCTGGCTGGACCTCGGCCGAGGCGACGGCGAAGGCTACGGGAGCGGGGCTCTGGGGCGCGCGACGAAGCCCCGATGGCGTTTCGTGTACCGTTTTCCAGCCCGAGCCCGGCTTCATCGCCGCGGTGGCCGCCGATGAGAGCACGGTGCCCGCCGATGAGAGCACGGTGCCCGCCGATGAGATCACGGTGGCCGCCGACGCGAGCACGGTGGCCACCGACGCGAGCACGGTGGCCGCCGATGAGATGATGAGATGACCGTCCTTCGCACCGAGATCAGATCGGGCGTATACCACGACTCGATCGTGCTCATGCAGCTGCACGCCGCACTCGCGCAACTCCCGGGTGTGCGGGACGCCGCGGCGGTCATGGGGACGGCTGAGAATGCGGCGCTGCTGGCGGCGAGCGGGCTGCACCCGGACCCGGCATCCCGGTACGGCCCCGATGACCTCGTGATCGTGGTTCAGGCCGATGACGAGGACGCCGCGACCCATGCCCTTGGACAAATCGACGAGTTGTTGGCAAGTCGTCGGGGTGGGGACGCCGGGGAATTCCATCCCCGCAGCCTGGCTTCCGCCGTCAAGCGACTCCCCTCGGCCCGTTGGGCCCTCGTCTCCGTGCCGGGGCGATTCGCGGCGGGGGTCGCTCGGGACGCGCTCGAGCGGGGGCTGCACGTGTTTCTCTACAGCGACAACGTCGCGCTGGCCGACGAGATCTCGCTCAAGCGTGAGGCAGCCCGTCGGGGGCTGCTGCTCATGGGGCCGGATTGTGGGACGGCGATCATCAACGGAACCGGGCTCGGCTTCGCGAACCGGGTTCGCCGTGGCTCGATCGGTCTCATCGGAGCGTCCGGAACGGGGCTGCAGGCGATCAGTAGCCGGATTCACGCCCTGGGTGGCGGAATCTCGCACGCGGTGGGTACCGGCGGACGCGATCTGCACGCGGAGGTGGGAGCGCTCACCGCTCGGCAGGCGATGAGTCTCCTCAGCCGCGATCCCGAGACGGAGGTCATCGTGCTCGTCTCCAAACCGCCCGATGCCGGGGTAGCCGACACGCTCATGTCGGCGGCATCGGAGGCTGGGAAGCCGGTGATCGTCCACTTCCTGGGTCATCGCCCACCGGCGGGCGCGAGTGAAGCGTCGCCGGTCCGCTTCGCCGGGAGCCTCGCCGAATGCGCGGAGTTGGCGGTCCAGCTCGCCGGCTCAGGAATGCCCGAAGGGATCCACTTGCACGCGTCGGAGTCCGACGGTGGTGAAGCCATGCCGGTCGGAGCCGAAACGCGGTATCTGCGAGGGCTGTTCGCCGGTGGCACGCTCGCGCTCGAGGCGGCCCACGTAGCGCGCGCTCTGCTCCCATCGCTGCACTCGAACGTAGCGCTGGAGGGGGCCGGGCTCCTGGCCGATCCCACTCGTAGCCGCGAGCACACGATCCTGGATCTGGGTGCGGACGAGTTCACTGTCGGCCGTCTGCACCCCATGATGGACAACGAGCTCCGCACCCGTCGCATCGCGCAGGAGTCCGAGGACCCCGAGACGGGTCTCATCCTCCTGGACGTGGTGCTGGGGGATGGCGCGCACCCCGACCCCGCGGCCGAGTTGGCCCCGGCGATCGAGCTCGCGCGGCGCGAGGCGGACATCGAGTTCGCGGCAATCGTGATCGGGACCGATGAGGACCCGCAGGATCTGGCCGCGCAGATCGACAGGCTGACGGAGGCCGGGGCCCGAATCT
The DNA here is from genome assembly GCA_039588215.1 of Gemmatimonadota bacterium. Lineage (GTDB taxonomy): Bacteria > Gemmatimonadota > Gemmatimonadetes > Palauibacterales > Palauibacteraceae > JBDHAC01. The sequence continues at coordinate 17,620 of JBDHAD010000043.1, read as the reverse complement.
TCGCGGACACCGGCGAGGCCGTTCGTTTCGCCGCACGGCGGCTGGGCGCGGAACAGGCGAGCCCGACGGAGGAAGATCCGACAGCGGATGACCCGACGGCCGGCGTGTCTTCGCCCACCGGCGCCGCGATCGGATCGACCGGCGCTCCCCCGCCTCGAACCCCCGCGGAGCTTTCGGAGGTCGACCTGCACGTCCTACGGGAGGCGGTGACGGCGGTCAATCTGGGCGTGCGGACCTTCTTCGACAGCCTGCTCGATCAGGGGGCTACAGCCGTGCACGTCGAGTGGCGCCCCCCAGCCGGGGGCGACGAGAAGCTCATGTCCATACTGAACAAGCTGAAGGGCTGAGGGAAGCCGAAGGCCTGACAGCGGGCGACCACCAGAGAGGACGATACATGGAGATCGCGACCGCGAATCAGACGGCCGTCCAGCGCATGATGTCTGCCAGGCCGACGCTCCAGACCGTGGCGCCAGCGCGCGAGGTCGTGCCCGGCATGCACGACCGGTTGCTGCTCCACGCCGGGCCACCGATCGGGTGGGAGCGCGCATCGGGACCGCTGCGCGGGGCGGTGATCGGGGCGCTTCTGTTCGAGGGCCTCGCCCAGGACGAGGACGAGGCGATCGCGCTCGTTGAGAGCGGCGATGTCGAGCTGGAACCCTGCCACCATCACCAGGCGGTGGGGCCCATGGCCGGCGTCACGTCGGCGTCGATGGCTGTTTACGTCGTCGAGAATGCCGAGGGTGGAAACCGCGCGTACTCCAACCTGAATGAAGGCTACGGGAAGGTTCTCCGGTATGGGGCCTACGCCCCGGACGTGCTCGAGAAGCTCCGGTGGATGAACGACGAAATGGGGCCGCTGCTCGCCGGTGCCCTCGAAGCCGGCGGGGGTCTCGACATGCGAGCGCTACTGGCCGAAGCGCTTCACATGGGTGACGAGGGGCACAATCGCAACAAGGCCGGCTCGCTGCTGTTCTTGAAGTCCCTCTCCCCGCTCATCGCGCGGTTGGAGGCGGACAGCGCCGTCAAGTCGGCGGTGCTCGGATTCCTGGGCGAGAACGCGCTGAGCGTGCTCAATCCCGTGATGGCGGCGTGCAAGGCCATGGCGGACGCCGCGCACGGCGTCGAGGGCAGCACCGTCGTCACCGCGATGGCCCGTAACGGCACCGATTTCGGGATCCGGGTGAGCGGGCTCGGAGACGACTGGTTCGCCGCGCCGGCGGATACTCCCGAAGGGCTCTACTTCAGCGGATTCAGCGGCGCGGATGCCAATCCGGATATCGGGGACAGCACGATCACCGAGACTGTCGGGATCGGTGGGTTCGCGATGGCGGCGGCTCCGGCGATCGTCAGCTTCGTGAGTGGGACACCGAGGGATGCCCTGAACGCCACGCTCGAGATGTACGAGATCACGGTCGCGGAGCACGATCACTTCACGATCCCGGCACTCGACTTTCGCGGATCGCCGACGGGGATCGACATCCGCAGCGTGGTGGAGCTCGGCATCCTGCCACGAGTCAACACGGGGATCGCTCACCGCGAGCCGGGAGTGGGACAGATCGGGGCGGGGCTCGTGTTGCCACCGGCATCGATATTCGAGCGCGCGTTGATCGCGTTCGCCGAGCGATACACGGCGTGAGCCGAGGACCGAGCTTCGTGCCACACGCCCGAAAGGAGATCTGCATGTCGTACACGCTGCGCCGAGTGGTGGTGACCATCCTGGGGCTGATCGCGATCGTGCCGGTGTCGGTCGTGGCGCAAGACGCGTCCCTGAGAGCTCGGTTCAGCCCGACCGGATCCCCTACCAGACCCAAACGGTGGAGTAGTCGAGTCCGATCGGGTAGATGACGATCTTGATGGTCTGATCGCACCGAGCGATGGGCTCGCCCCGCAGCTCGACGGTTTCGCCCGCGATAGACCGAAGGATGAAGTCGTTCGGGCGATTGAGCAGCGAGCCGCAGCTCGTGCGCAGCTTCGAGGTCCGGCGCGAGTTGGCCAAGCCCAGCCGGATCGGGATGCCACCTCGCACCGAGTAGACGACCACGTCCCGGAAGCCTCGATTGTCGACCGTCACCGAGAAGGCCTCGCCCTCCGCGACCTGTGCCGGACCCTCTAGGTCCTCCTTCGACGTCTGAGCCGCCGTGAGCGCGGGGAGCCCGAGCAGGAGACAGACACCCACCGAGAACAGCAACATTCGGCGTGCCAGACTCACCTGTTCCTCCTCTCCCAGCGGGGCGTGCCGGCGGTCCGATCGACCGGCGGCCATTGGGTAAGACCACTCAGACGCGAGGACGTTCCCCGCCAACCACGGGACCGAAATGCGCGGGCGGCGTGGAGGCCGAGGAGAGACCGCAGGCCGTACGCGATGGGTCAGCCGACGATCAGCCGAACTCGAGGCCCTGAGCCAGAGGCAGCTCGGGGCTCCAATTCACCGTGTTCGTTTGCCGGCGCATGTACGCCTTCCAGGCGTCCGAACCCGATTCCCTTCCCCCACCCGTCTCTTTCTCGCCGCCGAACGCGCCGCCGATCTCGGCCCCGCTCGTCCCGATGTTCACGTTCGCGATGCCGCAATCGCTCCCCCGATGCGACAGGAAACACTCCGCTTCGCGCATGTGCTCGGTGAAGATCGCAGACGAGAGGCCCTGCGGAACATCATTGTGTATCCGCACCGCATCGCCGATCTCCTCCACCGCCTCAGCCGGCGTCGCGTCGGGACGCCCATATCCGATGATGTACAGGATGGGCGCAAACGTCTCTTCCTGGACAATAGCGTACTCGTTTTCCGCAGCCACGATACAGGGGCTGACATAGTGACCACCGGGGTGATCATCGCCCTCGAGGGGCTCGCCACCCGACAGGATCCGTCCGCCTTCGTCGTTCACGCGCTCGAGCGCCTTCTGCATATCCTTCAGCGCCCACGTGTTCACCAGTGGTCCCATCAGCGTGTTCGCGTCGAGGGGGTTCCCGATTCGAACGCCCTCGTACGCTTTGCACAGGCGTCGGGTGAGCTCCTCACGAATCGACTCGTGCACGATGATTCGGCGCGTGCTCGTGCATCGTTGACCGGCTGTGCCGACCGCGCCGAACAAGATGGCGGGGAGGACGAGATCCATGTTGGCGTGGGGTGTGACGATGATCGCGTTGTTGCCCCCGAGCTCCAGGATCGTGCGCCCGAGGCGCTTTCCGACGACCTCCGCCACGCGGCGTCCCATCTTCGTGCTGCCGGTGAAGGACACGAGCGGGATTCGCGGGTCCTTCAGCAGCCGCTCCCCGACCGTGGCCCCACGACCGACGGTGAGCGAGAAGATCGCCGGGTCGACCTGGTTCTCTCGGCACACCTGCTCCGCGATCTTGGTGACCGCGATCCCACACAGGGGAACGTCGCTGGATGGCTTCCAAAGCGTCGAGTCGCCACACACGGCGGCGATCGCCGCGTTCCAGCTCCAAACCGCGACCGGAAAGTTGAACGCCGTGATCACCCCGACCACGCCCAACGGGTGCCATTGCTCGAACATCCGGTGATCCGGCCGCTCGGACTGCATGGTGTTCCCGTACAGCTGGCGAGACAGACCGACCGCGAAGTCGCAAATGTCGATCATCTCCTGAACCTCGCCCTCGCCCTCGGCGACGATCTTCCCCATCTCGAGGGTGACGAGCTGTCCCAACTCGTGTTTCCGCTCTCGCAAACGGTTCCCGAGCAGCCGCACGATCTCGCCGCGCTTCGGACCCGGGACTCGTCGCCAGGCCAGGAAGGCTTCATGGGCCTTGGCCGCGATCTGCCCATACTCGTCCTCGGTGACCTGTCGCACGGTGGCGATGACGGAGCCGTCGATCGGGGTCGTCACCTCGAGCTCGTCGCCGCCGCCGATCCACTCGCCGGCGAAACCGCCGGGGTTCTGTTCCTCGATTCCGAGGGCCTTCAGAAAGTCGTACATGGGAAGTCCGGTCCGCTCGTGTGTTCTGTGTCGGGTCAAATGAAAAAGAAGCTCGCGGAAGCGAGTACACCGATCCAAGCATGAAGACACCAAAGTACTGCAATCGGAGCCGATGCCTAGTCACGCCGCCAGCCGGTCAAAGCGAGGGCGCGGCCTCCCAGCACCAATCCGCGCCTGCGTCGATCGTATATCGGCTCCGTCGCGTCAGTGGCCGGGTGAGGGGACGATCCGGGAGACTTTTTGTTTCACCCGATCCCGTTGGAAGACGGAAAGCTTCAGAAAGATCGAGGAGATCAACAGGGCTCGAAAAAATCGACGGTAGGGGTCCCGTCCCGCGAGAAACGTCGACACCAGCCTCCACCAGCGCCGGCCGATGCTCGGCCAGGAGTAGAAGCCGCGCATGATCCGCCCGAAGGCCTCGAGCACCTGTTCGCGGCTGACGGTCCGTGGCTCGAAGACGAGGTGATCGCCGTCGTAATGCGCCAGATTCGGATCGGTGATCCGTCCCTCGGCGGCAACCTGATCATGGAAGGGCGTCCCGGGGATCGGGATCGAGATCGAGAGGAATATCGCGCTCGGGTCCACCTCCTCCAGCTTGGCGGGTAGCTGTCCGTAGTACTCCGGAGTGTCCTCATCGAGGGCGATCATCATCCCGGTGAACGTCAAGATCCCGCGCTCCTTCAGCTTGAGGAACCGCTCGCGGTATTCCTCCACGCGGTTGTGACGCTTGTTGACCGACAGCAGGCTGGGCTGGTTCAGTGATTCCAGGCCGACGAACGCCATCGTGCAGTTGGCTGCCTCGAGCAGATCCACGAAACCGTCGTCATACAAGCAGTTGAAGCTGAACTGCACCCCGAGCGCCCACAGGTCGAGCTCGGCCACCTCACGGAGCAGGGCCTTCGCGTACTTCATGTCTCCACCGAGGTTGTTGTCGTAGATCATCGCCATCTTTCGTTTGGGAAAAGAGAGCGTCGACGTGGCCGTAAGGTCGTGGATGACATCGGGGATGGGGCGGCAACGATAGGGCTGCGGTTGGATGTTCAGCGCGCAATAGGTACAGCTGAAGGGGCACCCTCGTGTCGCTTCCGTCACCACCGGGACATCGAAGACCGGCTCGACCAGGTCATAACGCGGGGGTGGAATGTCTTCCAGCCGCAGGGCGGGCGGAGCCACGTAGAGTGGCCGGGCCACACCCGCCACCAAGTCGCTCACGACCTGCGGCCACACCGTCTCGGACTCGCCCGACACCACGACATCGAAATGCGGAAGCACGTGTTGCGGGAACGTCGAGGGATAGCGCCCGCCCGCGACGACGGTCTTTCCGAGAGCTCGGAACCGGGCAGCCACCTCATACGCGTGCGGCGCGCAGAAGTCCATGAAGCTCAGCGCGATCATATCCGCATCCGTCTCGTAATCGATGGGGCGCACCATCTCGTGGAGCACCTCCACCTCTACGATGTCCGGAGTCTGCCCGGCGAGCAGGATCCCGGAGAGTGGTGGTGCGGGACTGCGGGCGTAGTACGCGCGCTCTTCGCCCAGATTCTGAAACAGCACGATGATCTGTAACTTCGGCTTGCTCATGGTTTGTCACCCTCTCTAGGCGGCCTTCGAGCGTGGTTCTCGAACTCTCAGGCGTGACGCGATACGCCGCATGGCTCGGTCTACGGTGCGTGGTGCGACGCCCCGAAGGCGGGCGAGGACCTTGCCCTCGGTGGACAGAACGAGCTCGGGCTTCTCCGCCTCGATCGCACGAACGATCGCCAGCGCCACCCGGTCGGCGGGCGTGTACCGGCCGGGAGGCCGACGAGCGCCTCCCACCCTCTTCTCGCGCTCGAAGATCTCCGTCCGGGTGTAGCCCGGGTACACGTTGAGGACTCGGATTCCGGACGTGGCGAGCTCCGCCCGAAGGCTCTCGCCGAGCACGGCCAGAGCCGCTTTGCTCGCGCCGTACGCGGCCAGGTACGGGACGCCGTACAGTCCGGCCACGGACGCTACGTTGACGATCATGCCTCCACCCGCTCGCTCCATCTCCGGAATGACCTCGAGCACCGCGTAGAGCGGGCCGAAGAAGTTGGTGTCGAACTGGGCGCGGAAATCGTCCGGTGATGTGCGGCTGGTCAGGCCGTACAGTGCTGCACCCGCGTTGTTTATGAGAATGTCGACACCCCCGGCTCGTTCACGGGCGAAGCGGATCAGTTGGCGGACGGCAAATCCATCTCTGACGTCACACGGGAAGACCACGGGAGCCGGCGCGTCCGGGAAGGAGACGCGTAGCCGCTCGGCCACGCGTTCCAGCGGTTCCAGCCTTCTGGCCGCGAGCACCAGAGCTCCCCGCTTCTCCGCCACCGCGGCCGCGAGCCACATACCGATGCCGGAGGACGCCCCCGTGATCACCGTTCTCCTTCCCTCGATTCGCATGAGGTCTCTCTCGCTTCTGGGCCGCCTCCTGCGGCGTCTGCGCGCGCGTCCGAATAGTCGGTCGCCCGTCTGCCTGAATGTGCGACACACATCCTCAAGAGCCCGTCAAGTCAATTAACACCAACCAGATAGCCACCGGCCGATCGGGGTCGGCGCGTGCTTGACCGTCGCTTGACTGGTTCGGACTAGCCTTGGTCCAGCGTCAAAGGAGGTGAAGCCGATGTTGTACGAGCGACCACGAGTGGAAGAGAGGCGAAGAGCGGTCGAGCGTCGGGCGGGCTGGGTGGTCTTGGCGGGTGCGACGGCCGTGATCGCGTTCTGGCTTCTCTTCTTCACCGGCATCGTCGATGCGGGCCCCGAAGCGGGCCTACTCCACGAGTTCGAGATGGCGTTTCCTGCTGCGGATGCCGCGTTCGCGGGAACTCTCATCGCGGCAGCGATCGCACTGTTCAGGGGCAGGCAGGCGGGACCGTTCTTCCTCGTCGCCGCAGGCGCGATGAGCCTCTACCTGGGGATCCTGGACCTCACGTTCTACGGACGTCAGGGGATGTACTACCCGATCTCCGGGGCCGGCCTTTTCGAATTGGCCGTCAATGGTGCCTGCGTCGCGGGCGGGGCGTACGCGCTGCGCCGCGGCTGGTGGCTGTGGCGGGAAGCGACCCGAGCGGCCGCGGATGACATCGTCGCGCGTGACAGTGCAGTGCCCGCAGGCTCGCCAGCGGCGCCAGAGCGAGCGCGCAGACTGGAGGTCGCGTAACCATGCGTACGCGACCGGAGGCGTTCCCGCTGGTAAGCATCGGTTTTTTCCGTGGCTTTCTGGTCACGATGAGACCGTACCTGCTCTTCGTATCGGGGATCACCGGGTTGGCCGGGCTGGCCCTGGCGCCGCGGCTCCCGCTGGGGAGCACGTTGATGCTGGGCATCGTTTTTTTCCTGTCGTACGGGTTCGGACAGGCGCTCACCGACTGCTTTCAGTTGGATACCGATTCGCTCTCGGCTCCATATCGGCCGCTAGTTCGCGGCAGCATCCGGCGGCGAGACGTGTTGATCGTGAGCGCTCTCGGTCTGGTCGGCGTCGGTGCCGTCCTCATTTCCTTCCACGCGTGGAATCTGCCCCTCGTGGTGCTCTCGATCGCGGGCTTGGCGACCTATACGAGCTTCAAGCGCCGGTGGTGGGCCGGGCCGTTCTACAACGCCGTCATCGTGGCGCTGTTGCTCTTGATCGGGTACGCGTCCGGGACCGCAGGTCCGCAGGCGCCGTCGTGGACGGCCTGGCTCGCGTCGACGCACCTCGATCCTATTCCAGCAGCCCTTCCGGGGGCCCTGATCTTGGTCTTCTTCGGGTACGCGAACTTCGTCCTCACGGGCTACTTCAAGGACATCTCGGCAGATCGGGCGGCAGCGTACCGAACGCTGCCGGTCGTGTACGGGACCCGGCTCTCCGCGTGGATCAGCGATGGCTTCGCACTGCTCGCGTTGCTCGGAGCGGGTGTGGCGACCCTTGGTGCGCCCCTGGGGCACGCCGGGACCGGCTCACCGATCGCCGCGTTTCTGTTCCTCGCCTCAGGCACCATGGCCACGCTCGTCGGACAGGTGCGGATCCACCGGGTACGCCTCGAGAGCGACGCTCACCGAGCCATCGAGCCGGTGGTTCACGCGTACATCCTCCTTCTCGCCGGCGTCGCCGTGCTTCACAAGCCGTCTTGGACACTGGCCCTGGCCGTCTTCTACGCAGCCTACGCGCTCGCCATGCGGGTCCGACCCGAGCGAGCCCAGATATAGAGAGGGAATCATGCTCGTCGTAGTGAATCCGTCCGCTGGTGGCGGAAAGGGACTACAGAGATGGAAGGAGATCGAGCCGCGTGTTCGGGAGATCCTCGGACCGTTCAGCGCAGCGATCGTACGCCATCCGGAAGAGGTGCGAGGGTTAGTCACCGAGCACCTCGCGGCCGGTGAGACAGATTTCGTCGCGGCGGGCGGGGATGGGACAGTGAATCTCCTCGCTTCGTGTCTCGTGGAGCACATCTCCGACACGGACCTGCGTCGCGTGCGGCTCGGCGCGATCGGCCTCGGCTCGAGCAACGATTTTCACAAGCCGATGCGCGTGGAACGCCAGATCGCGGGCACTCCGTGCCGTCTCGACTTTCGGGGCGCGGAATTGAATGACGTGTGCCTCGTCACGTATCGGGACGAGGCGGGTCACCTCCGGCGTCGGCCGTGGATCATCAACTCGAGCATCGGCACCACCGCCGAGGCGAACGGCTTCTTCAACCGGCCCGACCGACTCCTCCAGTTCCTGAAGCGCGTCGCTCCCGGAGCCGCAATCGCGTACGCGGCGATTCACACGCTCCTGCGCCGACGCTCGCAGGACCTGATCCTGACGTTGGACGGCCGGCATACGGTGCGGGGGCGGGTGGCGAATCTCGGGATCGTGAAGAACCCGCACTTCACCGGCGCCCTGCGGTACGACTCGCCGCACGAGCCGGGGAGCGGGCACTTCTATGTGCACCTCCTCTCGGATCTCTCGCTCCCGAGACTCCTGCTCGCGCTGTTCGGGCTCGCACGCGGTCGTTTTGATGGGCAGGTCGGGGCCCGCTCATGGCGCGCCTGCAGGCTCGCCGTCCGGAGCGAGCGACCGTTCGCGCTCGAGGGCGATGGAGAGGTCGTGTTCGCCCGCGAGGCCTCGTACTGCGTCATGCCGCGACTCCTTCGGGTCGCAGCGTGAGGGCCGGACGATGATTACGGATTCGACGGTCCGAGAGATCGCGCTCGTCGACAGGTTGGCCCGCACCTTCACGCGATCACCACACCAGTTGAACGCGCGGCACGAGAGCGACGCGGAGCTCCTGCGCGTGCCAGGCACGGATGTGGTGCTTGCGCTCACCACCGACGACATCGCGGAGGAAATCGAGACCGGGTTGTACCGGGATCCATATCTGATCGGTTGGATGACCGTGATGGTCAACGCCAGCGATCTCGCGGCGGCCGGCGCTCGCCCCCTCGGTCTCCTCCTCAGCGAGACGCTGCCGTCCGACGCGTCGGAGCGATTCCTGGCGGCTCTCCAGAAAGGCATCCGTGATGCCTGCGAGTGGGGTGGGATTCCGATCCTCGGAGGTGACACGAACTCCGGAGCGCAGCTGCACATGGGAGCGACCGCGATCGGGATTGTCGAGACGCCCCGACCGCTGACTCGCCGTGGGTGCGCACCCGGGGATTTGCTGTTCGCATCGGGACCGCTCGGTCTGGGGGCCGCGTTCGCGCTCCTGCAGCTGATGGATCGACCGGATCCGGCCGGGGAAGCCATCGCCCTCTCATCTCACACGCTCGAGTTCCTGCCGCGAGCCCGCCTGCGCGAGGGCCGCACCTTGGGACCCGTCGCATCCGCGTGCATGGACACGAGCGACGGGGTGGTCGCGACTCTCGACGAGCTCATGCGAGTCAACGGAACGGGGTTCCGCCTCGACCTGCCGGTGGAGGAATGCCTGCACCCCGCCGCGCTCGAGGTCGCCCGTGAAGCAGGCATCCCCGCCTGGATGATGCTGGCCGGCCCGCATGGCGAGTTCGAGCTGCTGTTCACGCTACATCCGGATCGGGTCCCGGCCTTCGAGCGGAGAACGCGAGCGATCGGGTGGTCCCCACTTCCACTGGGACGCGCGACCTCGGAGAGGGGTCTGAGCCTGCCGATCGACGGCACGCGACGATCATTCGACACGACGCGCGTACGGAACCTGTTCGGAGAGTGCGGTGGCGACGTAGACGCGTATCGGGCGGGTCTCTTCAGGCTGCACGAGGAACTCGCGGCCATCCCCTGCGCAGCAGCCTCGGGCCCCTGCGCAGCAGCCTCGGGGGCGTCCGGCCGGCAGCAGCACGTCGGGGCCGCCCTAATCTCACAGACTGAGGGCACGGAGTAAAGCCATGCGCGCCGGTCGAGACCGCTACTTCCATTGGCTCGTTCGGCACCGGCCGACCGTCCTGATCGGCTGTGCAGTCCTGCTGACCGCGTCTCTCGCTGGCGCGAGACGGGTTCGGGTCGATTACACGATCGAGCAGCTCTTTCCGGCTCGCGGCCAGACCCGGGAGACGTTCGACCACTACAAGGGCGCGTTCTCCAAGGAAGACACTCGCTTCTCGCTCGTCTGGCGGGATGCCCGCCCTCCCGGAGTCGATCTGTTTCGCGATCTGCAACGCGCGGCGCGGCACTTCGAGGAAGTGGGGCTCGAGGACGTGCACTGGATCGGGAGTGTGACGGTCGCCGAGGCGGAGGAGGTGGAGGGTGAGACAGGGCTCAGGGTCCACGCCCTGATCGAGGAGCCCCGTCTCAGCGACGAGTACGTCCGAGACATCCTGAGCAGGTACCGGGACGACAATCTGTACCGCGGCTACCTGTGGAATCCGGATCAGACCGCATTCGCGATCCACGGCTATTTGGGTGATCAGAACACCGATGACCGCACCCGGCGCGAGATCGAGGAAGCTCTAACGGCACGGCTGGAGACGCTGGACCGCGATGGGATCGAGCTCGCTCTAGGTGGCATCCCGGTCATTCGCTCGCGCCTCCCGAAGAACCTGGAAGCCGATCAGATGCTGTTTCTGGGCGGGGGGTTCGTGCTCTTCTTCGTGATCCTCTTCCTGTTCTTCCGCCACGTGGGACAGATCGCACTCTGCGTAGCGACCGCGATCCCCGCGTATTTGGTGACGATCGGGTTCATGGGCTTCGCGGGCATCTCCATCACGGTTCTCACCAGCTTCATCCCGATCATCATCCTGGTCGTCGGGGTGAGCGACTCCATCCACCTGCTCGCCCGGTACCGGAGCGGTCGGCGCGACGGGAGAGACGGCAAAGACGCCGTGGTGGAAGCGTTCACGCATCTCTCCACGCCGTGCCTCTACACATCGCTGACGACCGCGGTCGGCTTTCTGAGCCTCGTTGGGACGCGCATCGGGATCGTCATGGAGTTCGGCGCCTTCACCGCCGTCGCGATCCTGCTCGCCTTCGGGTTCGGCATGACGCTTCTCCCGGTCCTGCTCAGCCTGTGTCCGGAGCGAAGACTCGATGATCGGGGGTTGAGCTTCCGCTGGCTGGAGCGAACCGTCGAGTGGGCCGTGGCGCTCGCGATGCGACCGTCCCGGCACGTGATCGCCGCCTTCTCGCTCGTGGGGGTGGCGGGGCTTGCCGCGGGGCTGACTCTGCGGACGAACACGCTTCTGCTCGACGACCTGAGACCCCACTCGGGACTCATTCGTGATCTGCGGTGGGTCGAGGCCCAGGGCTTCGGACTATTCCAGGTCGTTCTCTACCTCACCCAGACGGACGAGCGGGAGCTTCATGATCCCGAAGCTCTTCGGTGGATGGAGCGCTTTCAGCGGTTCGCGGAGCGCGATCCGCTCGTGCTCGGCAGCCTCGCTCTCCCCGACTTCGTCCGACAACTACGCGGCGCCGCAGTCGGAGACGAGGCCGGCGGAACCGATCTCCCACAATCCACCGAGGAGTCCAGCCAGCTCCTCTTCATGGCCTCGCTCGAGGACGCGGACTTCGCCGAGGTCGTGTACCACCAATCGGACGGCGAAGCACAGATCATCGTCAGCGTGCTGGACAAGGGATCGACCGTGATCCTCCCGTTCCTCGAGCGAGTGGAACGGTATCTGGCGGAGGACCCGCCACCGGTGGGGAGCGCGGTTCCCACGGGGACGGTCTATCTGCTTCAGTCCTACCAGGCGCGCATCCTGGAGAGCTTCCTCCCGAGTATCGTCATCGCTCTGGTACTGATCACCGGGATCATGGTGTACATGTTCCGATCCCTCAGGTACGGCCTGCTGGCGGTCGTTCCGAATCTCTTTCCGCTGTTGGTCCTCCTCGGCGTCATGAGGCTGTGTTCGTTCGACCTCAAGCCATCGACGATTCTGGTCTTCTCGATCGCGTTCGGCATCGCTGCGGACGACACCATCCATTTCCTGGGGCGCTTCAAGATGGCGATCGAGGCTGGATGGGGTGTGCCTGAGGCGCTGGTAGAGAGCCTGCGCGACGCGGGTCCTGCGATCCTGATGACGAGCCTGGTCGTGGGCGGGGGCTTCTCCCTGCTGATCGGCTCTCAGTTCGAGGTCCTCTTCCTCGTTGGCCTGATGACCACCGTAAGCGCCGTCGCGGCGGTGTGCGCAGACCTGTTCGCGTTTCCCTCGATTCTGGCCTTCGCCTGGCCGGCCCTGGAGCGTCGGCGGCAGAGGACTGGACAGGTGCAGGAGACGACACGATGAACAAACACGTGTGGTTGATGGCGTTGAGCCTTCCTCTCGCCGTCCCGGGCCCCTCCCTCGCCCAGAGTCCGGAGGATCGGGGTCGCACGATCGCCGTCGAGGCAGATCGGAGGGCGAGTGGCTACGGAGATCTCCGTGCCCGGTTGACGATGGTGCTCCGTAACCGGCATGGCGAAGAGCGGGTCCGGCAGATGAGGATTCGCATTCTGGAGGGCATGGCCGGCGGCGATCGTACCCTGCTCGTGTTCGACCGGCCACGGGATTTGAGCGGAACCGCCCTCCTCACCCACGCCAATCCGGGCGCGAGCGACGATCAGTGGCTTTATCTCCCGGCCCTGAAGCGAGTAAAGCGAATCGCCACCAGCAGCCAGTCCGGCTCGTTCATGGGGAGCGAGTTCGCATATGAGGACATCGGGTCCCAGGAGGTGGGGAAATACCGGTACCGGTTCCACGGGGAGGACACCCTGGATCAGCAGGCTTGTCTGGTCGTCGAGCGCGTTCCGCTCGATTCGAGCTCCGGTTATAGCCGGCAGTTGGTGTGGTTCGATCGGGAAGCGTACCGCGTACTCCAGATCGAGTATTACGACCCGGATGGCGACCGTCTCAAAACGCTTCGATTGCGTGGTTATCAGCGCTATGATCAGCATTGGCGGCCGGATGAGATGGAGATGGTGAATTCCCAGACCGGGAAGAGCACCACGATCGTATGGCAGGAGTACGAGTTCGACTCTGGATTGTCCGAGCGCGACTTCGACCGCAGCGCACTGCATCGGGCTCGGTAGAGCCATGCGACGAAGCTCTCTTCGGGCCGCATCGCGCCTCCTCTCCATCGCCTCGGTCGTGGTCGGCCAGGTCGTGCTTGGCGCAGACGTCGTGCGCGGACAGTGGCAGGGAAAGGTGGTCGTCGGGGCGCGCGCGTTTGGAAGCCTCGGGCACTCCGAGGACCGCGCCAGCTCCGAACTGGACCTCGAGCTTCGCCCTCGGTTTGGTGTCGAGTGGGGCGACGGCACGCATCGCGTGGATGTCGAGCCCTTCCTGCGCGTGGATCTCTTGGGCGATGGGCGAACCCGGTTCGATCTCCGGGACCTGGCCTGGACGGGTGTATGGGATGAGTGGTTCGCATACGCCGGGATCCGGGAGGTGTTTTGGGGCGTTACGGAGTCCTCGAACGTGGTAGACATCATCAACCAGCGATCGCCGGTCGGCGCCTACGACGGATACGAGAAGCTCGGCCAGCCGATGATCGGCGTGGGGCTGGTCCAGGGTTGGGGCGTCGTGGAAGCCGCCCTCCTCCCCGGCTTCCGCGAGCGCGAATTCGTGGGACGCGCCGGGAACCTGTGGTCACCGCACGCGGTGGACGAAGGGTCGGCGAGCTACGAGTCGGAGGCTGGCAGTGGCCATGTCGGCTGGACCATCCGTTGGGCACACACGATCGGTGACCTCGACGTGGCCCTGACTCACTTCGCGGGAACGAGCCGGGAACCGAGGTTTCGGTTGGGCGTGGTAGAAGCTGCATCGCGTGAGGTCCTGATCCCGCACTACGAGCTGACGGACCAGACCGGGGCGGAGCTCCAGTGGACCGCGGGGGCGTGGCTGTGGAAGGTGGAGGCGATGACCCGAACGTCCGCAGGAGGACGGTACGGGGCGGGGGTTGCTGGCCTCGAGTACGCCGTCGCCGACTACTTCAGCCTGTTCGCCGAGTACGCCCTCGACACGCGGGGCGACGACGCGATGACATCCTTCGAGCACGACGCGCACTTGGGTGCCCAGCTACTCCAGCAGGACGGACGGGCCCGGGTCGGCATCTTCGTCGACACCCGTTCGGGGAATCGAATCTTCCGAGCGAGTTTCGAGCGGCGGCTGGGTGATCGGTTCACGCTCGACCTGGGAGCGCGATGGTTCGGCGGTGACGTGAGCGCAGAGCCGCCCTACGCGCCTCGTCAGGAGAGCCTGATCTACATGGCGCTCGTCACGTACCTCTGACCGGTTCCAACTCCCGCACTGAAGTCATGTCGAGGGGCGACGATCGCTTTACCCTCACTTGACTCCTCTTCGGTACCCTGGGGACAGAGAAGCGAGGCACGGTTCGTGGGAGCTCGAGCCGACCGCTGAACACGCATTGACACGCAGCGCCGCTCGCTCGGGCTTCCGCGAATCGAATTCAAGATTCGAGGGGGAACGATGGCAACCGGATCGCAGACTCGCCGGCGTTTTCAGACTCGTTCGGAGACCGCGATGGCACCAGCACCTCACCGCGTAGCCCGGCTTCTCCTGCTCGCATCGGTGGCGATGCGTCCCGAGTTGCTGACCTCACGGTGCCTGGACTGCGTCCTGAACGAATTCAGGGCGCTCAAAGCGGTGATGCACTGAGCGCCCTGAAGCTCGGGTGCCGGCTCCTCCCCGGCCTTGCGCGGCCCGCGCGTTATCCGACGCTTGCGGTGGTCTCTTCAGGCCTCGCTATCGTCTTTTTTTTTCCGCCGACCGTGGATCCCGGACTGCGCTCATCGGCGCCGGTGTAGACCTGGCGCGGACGCGCGATGCGCTGATCACCGTCCTCCAGCATCTCTTGCCACTGAGCGAGCCAACCGACGGTTCGCGGGATGGCGAAGAGGACCGGGAACATCTCCACCGGGAATCCCATCGCCTGATAGATGATCCCCGAGTAGAAGTCCACGTTCGGGTACAGATTCCTCTTGACGAAGTACTCGTCCTCGAGCGCGATCTTCTCGAGCTCGAGTGCGATGTCGAGCTGTGGGTTCCTACCGGTAAGCTCGAACACGTCCTGAGCCATGTCCTTCAGGATCTTGGCCCGCGGGTCGTAGTTCTTGTAGACCCGGTGCCCGAAGCCCATCAGCCGGAACTCGCCGTCCTTCACGCGTTGGATATACGCCGGCACGTTGTCGAGGCTGCCGATCTCGCGAAGCATGCGCAGCACCTGTTCGTTCGCGCCGCCGTGCAGCGGGCCGTACAGGGCGGCAGCCGCCGAGGCCACCGAAACGTACGGATCCGTGTGCGAGCTGCCCACGCTGCGCATGGCGTTCGCGCTGCAATTCTGTTCGTGATCGGCGTGCAGGATGAACAGGATATCCAGCGCCTTCTCCAGCACCGGATCCGGCTCGTATCTCCGCTCCGTCATCTTGAACATCATGTTCAAGAAGTTGCCCGTGTAGCTCAGGCCGTTGTCCGGATAGGCGTAGGGCAGGCCCACGCTGGAGCGGTAGGCGAAGGCGGCGATCGTCGGCATCTTTGCGATGAGTCGTCTGATCTGCAGCGCTCGCACATCGGGATCGTCGATCTGCCGCGCCTCCGGATAGAAGGTCGAAAGGGCCGCGACGGTGCTCACCAACATCCCCATTGGGTGAGCATCGTATTTGAACCCTTCCATGAACTTCTTGATCTTCTCGTGGATGATCGTGTGATGGTTGATTTCGTCGACCCAGGCGTGTTCTTCGCCCTCGGTCGGCAGCTCCCCGTGCATGATCAGGTAGGCTACCTCGAGGAACGCGAAATCCTCGGCCAGTTCCTGGATCGGGTAACCGCGATAGCGGAGGATGCCGCGCTCACCATCAATGAACGTGACAGAGCTCTTACAGGACGCGGTGTTCGTGAAGCCCGGATCGTACGCGAGCAGTCCGAAGTCGTCCTCCGACACCTTGATCTGGCGCAGCTCCACTCCCCGAATGGACGCGCCGTACTCGGGATATGTGCCGTAGGTGATCGGAAGCTCGTAGGTCTTTCCGGTCCGGTTATCGGTGACGGTGAGACTGTCTGCCACGACTGCCTCCTCTCTGGGGGCTAGATACAGCGCTGCGGGGTACTTGTGGCGCAATTGGAGTGCCTCCGCCCGCACGGCCGGGGTGCAGTGACCCAGCGCCACCTAAGTGGTTCTACTGCATGAAGTAGCGCGCTTCGTCATGTCCGGTGCCGCCCGGTTGGGGGTTCCGCTGCCGAGACAATATAGCTCATCTGCGCTCGGTCGGGCTCACCCCCCCTTACGCGGCGGCGGCGATCGAGGCGACCGGGAGGGTGAAGAAGAAGGTCGAGCCTTTTCCGGGCGCCGACTCCACCCAGATTCGGCCCTCGTGCCGCTCGACGATCCGCTTGGATACGGCGAGCCCGATGCCCGTGCCCTGGTATTCGCTGGACGGGTGCAGCCGTTGGAAGATCTCGAAGATCCGGTCGCGGTACTCGGGCTCGATGCCGATGCCGTTGTCTCGAACTTCGAAGACCCATTCTCTGCCGCGCCTCTCCGCCCCCACGCGTATCTCCGGCGGATCTTGGCCCCGGAACTTGATCGCGTTGCCGATCAGGTTCTGGAACAACTGTCCCAGCTGCGTTCGATCTCCGTTCACCGCCGGCAACTCCTCATGCGTGATCTTCGCGCCGGTGCTCTCGATCACGGTTTCGAGGTTGAGGAGGGCCCAGTCCAGCGCGTCCGACATCGTCACGGGACGGAATTCAGAGCCCATTGATTCCACTCGCGAGTAGGCGAGGAGGTCCTGGATCAAACCCTGCATACGGGTCACGCCCTCCACGGCGTACTCGATGAACTGATCGGCCTCCTCGTCCAGCCGACCACGGTAGCGCCGGGCCAGCAACTGAGTGTAGCCGGCCACCATACGCAGGGGTTCCTGTAGATCGTGCGACGCCACGTACGCGAACTGCTCGAGCTCGGAGTTTGAACGCTCCAGGTCCCTGGCCTTCTCCAACAGCGCCTGTTGCGCGTCCTCGCGGGCCGCCTCCGCGAGTGCCTCGTTCAACACGATCGCGAGGTAGTCGGCGAGCTCCTCGAGTGCCTTCTGCTCGTGGCGGGTCCAAGCGTGCGGGGTCGCGGAATCCAGGCAGATGATCCCACGCAAACCCGTCGAATGGCGAAGCGGCCAGTTCGCGATCGCCAGGCACGGACCGGCCTCGAACTCGTGCCGGATCGGCGCCAACCGCAGATCGGCTCGAACGTCGTCACACAGGAACGGCTCACCACGCGACAGGGGCCCCAGGTACTCCGGTGCGAGTGACAG